>NZ_JASISZ010000119.1 GCF_030063355.1 Streptomyces sp. PH10-H1 | reverse complement strand
CTCACCCGAACGCGGACGGAGCGACAATACACACCTCAGCAGCTGTATCGGTCAACGAAGCAGCCCGAGCATGCCCACTCACCCCGCCGTTCAGACCGACCCCACCAAGATCACCGACAGAGTCAAGTTAAGTGGCTGTTGTCGTACCGATCTTGAGGCTTGTCGATCGAACGGGAGTCCCGATTAGGTGATCGTGGGGTGTTCGGCGCATACAAGTAGGGCCTCCTGAACAGCTCGTTGGTGTCGAATCACCGAGCAGCAGGAGGCCCCTGGTGTCGCAGTCTTGCGTGCCGATGTACGGCCAGTCCAGCCCGGTCACCCGGGAGTGTGACTGCCTGGCTCACTGCTTCGGGAACGCCGCCGACAACCGGATGCGTGAGCGCCGCTACCCGACCGACATGACGGACGCCGAGTGGGCCGTGGTGTGCCCGCTGCTGCCGGTGCCGGGCTGGCTGCGTGGCCGCGGCGGACAGCCGGAGGCGTACTGCCACCGGCAGATGTTGGACGCGATCCGCTATCTCATGGACAACGGCGTCAAGTGGCGGGCAATGCCGGCCGACTTCCCGCCGTGGGACCGGGTGTACGCCTTCTTCCGCCGCTGGCGTGATCATGCGCTGGTGAAGGAGTTCCACGACCGGCTGCGCGCGAAGGTCCGGATGAGGGCGGGGCGGGACGCGGAGCCGACCGCCGGTGTGATCGACTCGCAGTCCGTCAAAGCGGACGCCGTCGTCGGCGCCGACAGCCGCGGCTACGACGGCGGCAAGCAGATCAACGGCCGCAAACGGCACGTCGTGGTCGACACGCTCGGCCTGCTGCTGGGCGTGATGGTCACTGCCGCGGACACCGGCGACCGCGCCGCCGCCCAGGTCCTGCTCGGGCAGGTCGCCGACGCACACCACCGACTGGAACTGGTCTGGGCCGACGGCGGCTACACCGGCCCCCTCGTCGAGCACTGTCTGGCCACGCTCGCCCTGGTCCTTGCGATCGTCAAACGTAGCGACGACATGCGCGGCTTCGTGGTCCTGCCCAAGCGGTGGATCGTCGAGCGCCTCTTCGCCCACCTGATGCGCACCCGCCGCCTGGCACGCGACTACGAACGCCGCACCACCAGCGCCGAGGCGATGATCTACTGGTCGATGACCCTGCTCATGACCCGCCGCCTCGTCCGGCCACACCCTGAGCGAGTGTGAACCGGCCCGGCTGCCGCTCGGCCAGCCAGCCCCGCGCGACCAGACGTTTCGCCTTCGACCGCAGCGCCTCCACCTTGGCCGGCACCGCGTCCAGACCGAACATCACGGCCAACTCCTGGCAGGTCAGTGGCCCTTGATGGAGCCGGTCCCTGTCCGAGAGCGCCTGCACAATGCGCTGGTAGTCCACCGACAGCACCGACCAGGCCAGCCCCTCACGCCACACCGGCACCTGCGACTTCGGCTTCGCCGAATCCCGGGGCGCCGACGGCCCGCCCGCAGCCCGCGGATCCGGAACGTCCTCCGTGTCGGCGGTGCTGCCGCAGTCCGGAGCCAGCACCGCATCGACCCGCCTGCGGGCGATGACCCACTCCTGCCATTCCAGCTCGGCCACGGCCAGCTCGGCCTGGATACGGTCGGCCTCCTCACGCAGCCCGTCGACCCGACAGCGAGCTGCGAGCTCGTGCTGTTCCAGCAGTCCGACAACCGACGGCATCCGCAACCTCCCGGGGAGCGACGACACGACAAGTCACTACTCCCACAGAATCACCGCCCCTACTCCTGACCAGCTAAAACGCCGCCCACAAGTCCGGAAAGGCAACAACTTCCAAGGGGACCCGCAGCGCTGACCGTCAACGCGGCAAGTGACTGCTTCCGCCGACGGTGCCACCAGAAGCCGCCGGAACATAGCCGACGATCGCCGGTTAGCCAAACCGGCGATTCTCCAGACCATTGATGTGCTTACCCGCCCGCCCCATCCCCTTGAGGAGCACCTCCATGCCCGCAACTACCCCCCGCCCCCACATCATGGCCCTGCTGTTCGACCTGGACTTCGATCACCCCGGACGCACCTTCCACCATCTAGACGGGCGGCCCTTCACCAAGGAGGAGCAGGCCATCGCCAACGAAGCCACCCTGGAAGAGTTCCAGGCCACCGGAGTCAAGATCCACACCGAGGTGACCCAGGAGATCGCCGATCAAGCCCTGAACGACGCCTCCGAGCTCCTGCGCAAGTACTTCGCCCAGGATCCTGAAGTCGTCATCCCCTACATGACCGACGAGGACCACGGCCACTACGAGAGCCTCCTCACCATCGCCAGCGCGGACGGCGGGCGATTCCTCCCCCGCAGGCGCTGACCACACCGGGAAAGCGCCAAAACAGAACCGGCGACCGGGCCCCGGGCCGGTCGCCGTCCTGCTGTACGGGGCACCTCACGCTGGATCTGCCCCCGACGGCCTCCGGTTGGACGGGGCTCGTGGAGGCTCGCCGTGACGCTGGGGGCGGCGTCGGCACCGGAGGTGTCCCGCGAACGCTGTCAGACGACGGTCGGAAGAGCCCGAAGCCGGTCGCGGAACTCAAGGACCGACGGCACCCCGGCCTACGGCTCCAGGTAGTCGCTGAACTTCGTCAGCCGGACGTATGCCTGGTCGGAAGGACGCGGTTCTCCAGCAGCTCCAGGCCGAGGCGGCGTCCGGGGCGCCGTCCAAGTCCCGGGCGGCCAGGCGTGCCGTGGCGAGGCGGCCCGCCACCGGCCGCACCCCTCAGGTCTGCGCAATCTCCACTGATTACCAGTCGATGGTCAGGCGCGTATCAGGACGAGCAATGCGAGCGCCAGGGGCGATTTGATCCTCGGGCGTGGTGGCGGGGTATGCGGTGACGATGGGTTGTGCGGGCCTGTCCTGGTTCCAGCGACGCAGGAGGTCATTGACCTGGCCCACAAGTTTGCTGCTGTCCGGGCCATGCGCGATGAGGCCCAGCTCATTAGCTTCGTCGCTGACGGGGCGGGCGGCGATGTAAACGATCGTGCCCTCGTCGTAGAGACCCGCTCCGGCCCATCGCATGGCAGGGTCGGCCAGGCGGAGGGTGCGGGCGGCGGCGCTGACGGACAGGCGACTGAAGCGGAGGCCGCTGTTGATGGTGGCGAGCCACAGGTCCAGGTGGGCGGCAGGTTCGTCATGGCGGACTTCGATCCCGGCCCACTGCTGCTGGGCGGGGTGGGTCAGGGCCTTTGCGAGAGCAACCTCGTCGGGCAGGTCGTCGGCGTCGATCTTGAGGATGACCTCGTCGGCGAGCCGGACGTGGCGCTCGCCCATCTCGGAGGCGCCGCGCATGGGCACGAATCCGCAGACTTCGGCGTTGGTGCTGAGCATCTGGGCATCGCCGGTGCTGTCGAAGGCGAGCGAGCGGGTCAGGCCGCTGCCGTGCAGGCGAAGCGGCACGACGAGGCGTCCGCCGACGGCGAGCTGCTGCCACCAGGCCGCGGAGATGTCCCAGGCGCCCGCGGTGACGATGATCCTGTCGAACATCTTGCCGCTCGGGTCACCGAGGGCGCCATCGCCGCAGATCACTTCGACCTGGTCGTATCCGGCCGCAGCCAGGCCGGCGCGGGCACCGGCGGCCAGGTCGTCGTCGAGTTCGATGGTCACCACCGAGCCGGTCGGGCCGACCAGCTCCGCCAGGAGGGCAGCGTTGATGCCGGTGGCCGCGCCGATCTCCAGGACACGGTGTCCCCGCCGGACGTCGAGCTGTTCGAGCATGGTGGCCACCATGCTCGGGCTGGAGGCCGAGGAAATCGCGCTGCCGTCTTCAGCTCGCTTGGTCACCACGGGCTTGGGCGCGTAGGCGGTCTCCAGGTCCACGCCAGGCAGGAAAACGTGCCGGGGCACCGCGCGAAAGGCGTCCTTGACCTGGGGAGTGCGGAAGTTCCCGAGGCGGTCGATCCTGGCGATGAGGGCTTCGACCAGCTCGTGGGGGTCGAGGACCGGGGCGTCGGTGGAGTGCATGGTCACGGGCCTGACTGTAGTGGGATGGACAGGATCGTTATGGCCGCTTTGCGGTAGTGAGCTGGGTATCGGTTCCCGATGGAAGATCACGTGGCTCGCGGCAGTGGCCAGGGCGCTTTGGTGGGGTGCGGAGATGCCGTGCCGGTTGAAGGCGAAAAGCAGATGATCGGTGAGCACGGCCCGCAGGCCCCGAGTGAGGCGTCCGCGGCGGGCCAGGTCGGCGATAGCGGCTCCCGCGTTCTCGAATACGGCGGACCAGCCGGGCGCCAAGGCGAGGGGGCTGCCCTCACTATCGCTTTTGGCGGTGATGAGCGTCTGCACCGCAGCGAGTGTGCCCGGGGAGGGCTCGATCTGTCCTCGGCTCCCGCGGTGCTCTGCGACCTGGGTCCAGATGTCGCCCTGTTCGTAGAAGTCCTGGCCGGCGGCGAGCATCATGCGGGTGGCCAGCCGGACACCCAGCTCGCGGCGCAAGTCTCCTCCCCCCTGCGTACCAGCGAGGTGGTGCAGGACATGGCGGCTGTCGGCGTGGAAAAGGCTATGGGCCACCTGCATGGCTTCCGGTCCGCCGAAGCGCCGAGTTTCCGGCTCGTAGATGACGCCTTCGGCGTGGTGGATCACGGCGCGGTCGGTGAGTGTCTGGGTCAGGTGTGCGAGGAAACGGTCCGCGTCGTGGTCACCGGCAGGCAGGACGCGCAGGCGCCATGATTCGCCTTTCCGGATGAACCACCAGGCGGTGATGTCGCCGCGGTGTTCGGCGTCGATCAGCAGTGGTCCCAGGTGGTGGGCAGCCATCTGTTCGGCGGCCTGCCAGGTCTCGCACCACAGGTTGACCTGCCGCCAACGGCTGTCGGGTTCGCGCATCGTCGCAGTCCAATCGGTGTGAGGAGGTGTTCAGCCGAGGAGAAGGCAGGCGGGCCAGCCGCCGTGCGTGCCGGTTGCGAGGGTGTGCAGCGTCAAAGCGACGCCAGCGCTGCCTTCGATCAGGCCGGGCAGGGCTCCGGGCGGGACGCTGCGGGCCTGGGTAAGGAGCGTGTCGAGCAGCCGCGGCAGGTGGGCGGCGATGTCGGGGGTGGCCGCGTCTGCGGCGGCGTGCCAGGCCGTCATGAGCAGGCCGGCCCACCCGTGGCACAGGGCAGGGTCGTTGATGCGGGCAAGCTGGACGGGGTCTGCCAGGCAGCGGGCGAGAGCATCTTCGGCCGCTTGCTGGCGTGCCCGGTCGCCGAGGGCGAGGGCGGCCAGTTGCTGGGCGCGGGCCAGGCCGGGGGTGCCGTAGCACCACGAGGGCCGGAGCGGCCCGTCCTGATGAGGCTGGCCGGTGAGTAGTTCGGGCAGGCTGATCCGCTCGGGCCACCACGGTCCTGTCGGTGACTCTTGCCGCCAGTCCTCCAGCCACCGGCTAATGCGGTCGAGAGCTGCGGCCTGCCCGTCGACAATGACCTCCCTGCCCATGGCCAGGGCCAGGATCGCGAGCAGGCCGGAACATCCGTGCGCCATTCCGAAGTTGGCTTCTCCCGCAGTGAAGACGGGATCGCGGTCGCGGGCGGAGCTGTCGGAGGTCCACCAGCCCGGCGCACCTGCCCCCGCTTCGTCGGCCGCCGCCACTGGCTCGGTCAGCCGCACCAGGTAGGCCAGGATTTGGCGCACCAGGTCTCCGCTGGGATCCCGGTGAAGGAGATGGGCACCGAGCCCGACGAGTCCGCGGGTGAGGTCAAACTCGTACAGAGTCGGACGTTGTGCGGCATCGATGCGCGTGTGGGCGGCGTCGAGGCGGGTGCGCACCAACTGGGTCACCGCGTCATCAAGGCGGTCGGTGGCGCCCGGGTAGCTGCCTGGGGCAGCGACCTGGAGGGCGAAGGCGAGCGCCGGGGCGCCGAACCACAAGCCGGCGCCGGGCCCGGCGGTCAGATCGTCGCGGGTGGCGCGGGCCAGCCACGCGCGCACCGGCTTGTCGTCGGCCAAGCCGTGCCGGGCGCGCAGTCCGTGCAGGACGGCGACGCCTGCGGCGCCCTTGGACAGCGACTGGTTGCGCCAGCGCGGGCTTCCCGGGCTGTAGTCGTCGCCGTGGTCTGACTGCGGCAGCACGGTCAGGTCAGCGGCGAGGTGGTCGGCCATGGCCTCGGCTGCGGCCTGTTGCCCGGTCTCCAGCACGGTCATCGGTTGATCTCCTCCTGCTCCGTCCCCTGGCCCGATGCCCAGGCCAGGGCGATGGCCCGAGCGAGTTTGTCCGTCATCGCCTCGGCGTCGGCGTCGATGCCGAGGGCGCGGATGTGGTGCAGGTGCAGCAGCGAGGTAAGGACCGAGCCGGGCGTCACCCGGGTGGTCGAGGGAGTGAGACAGGCGGCATACCGGGCGGCGGCCTGGGCCCGCGCCGCCCAGGCGGCGACGATCTGCGGGCCGCCGGGTAACTCATCAAGGACCTGGCCGCCGGCAATCCGCAACGTCTGCCGGCGCATGGCGCGATCCCGCATTGGCCCCCCGCCTGCGAGCTGGGGGTGGTCGATGAGCCAGCGCAACCCTGTCGATCGGCTGCCTGTCATCGCGACCGTCAGGTCGGCCAGGCTTGCTGCGGTCAGGGCCTGTGGATGCAGGTCGCCCGAGACGGACAGCGCGGCGAGCTGGGTGCAGACGGCTGCGGAATCGGCGGCGAACAGCGCTTCGGCCGCCACCATGGCTGCCCCAGTCCCGTACCGCCCGGTCTCCGGGTGGTAGGCGTCGAAGGCGATCTCTCCGACGAGGCCGAGCTGCCGCAGGCCGTTCGCCCAGGCCGCCACACGGCCGGCCGCGCGGGCACAGTCCGCATCGTGCAGCCGGATGCGCAGGTGCGGGGAGGGATGGCGGTAGCGGACGAACCACCACTGGGGCGGCGTGACCCACCGGGCCAAGAGGGCTGGCACATGGTCGGTCAGTAGGGTGTCGAAGACCTCCGCGCGCCCGTACAGCTTGACGTACACCACGCCTCTGCCCGGGTGGCGCTCTGCCAGCGGTAGCGGTGCCGGTCCGGTCAGGAACGCGGGCGCTGGGGCGGGCGGCGCGGTCGCGGCGAGCGGGATGACGATCTCGTGGGCTCGGCCGCCGAACCATCCGTGGTCGGCTGCGGTGGGGACCTCGGTCAGCGTGACCGGGCCGGTGGCCGCGTCCAGGTGTGCGCGGAGCAGGTCGCGGTCCATGGCCTCGTCCAGGTTCAGCCGCAACTGCCGGTCGCCGGAGCCGACCGCGATGCTGGGGGGAAGGCGCCGCTGTTCGCGGATCGTGTCCAGGGCCGTAGCCCATTCGCGCCGGGGCGCCGTGGGGCCGGACAGGTCGGCCGGGTGCAGGCGCCACTGGGCAGGGGCCAGGATGCTGCGGCCGTAGCGCAGGCGCGGCAGGAAGGGCAGGCCGGAGGCGGCGCCCCAGTCGAAGGACATCACCTGGGGGTGAGCGGAGCGCGGGATCTCGAACAGCAGGCGTGCCAGGGGCGGCATCGTGTGCCGAGCCCCGGTATGGGGGAGCATCGGCTCCACCACCCGCCGCCGGGACAACGACACCACGTACAGCTGGTGCTGGTCGGCAGCGACCGCGAGGTCCCGCACCGGGATGCGACCGGAGCCCGGCTCGCGGTGCTCGGCCAGGGTGATCATGTCTGGCAGCACAGGCGGGACACGCAGGATGTTCTCCTGCCGTACCTCCTGGGGCGGAAAGGACAACTGCGCGGCGAGCGCCCCTGCAACCCCGATCGGCAGCTGCGCATACAGGTCGGACACCTGCTGCCGCTCGGGCTCGTCCAGCAGGGCCAGGAACCGACCGGTATTCGCGGCCAGCCGGCCGAACCCGCGCAGGCCCAGGGCGAAGTCGCCGCTGTCCAAGGCGGCCGTCGTGGTGGCGCGGACATCAACCCACAGGTCAACGGGTGATACCGGCCGCTGACTTTCCCCGGCGGCCAGCGCTTGAAAGCGCTTCTCGTGGAGGACGACCTCATCGGCGCCGTCCAGCGCGGCCTGCTGGGCCACGGTGAGCAGGGCCTCATCGCGTAGTGACAGCTCCCGGCCACCGGGATGTGCGAAGTGGCGAGGAACGCCAAGCCCGGTCGTGGGATCGACGAGCTGTTCGACAGCCACCAGCGTGCCGGGCCCATACCGGCCGAGGAACCGGCCGTGGTACTCGCGCCACGACGCGTTGCCTGCGGGGGCCGGGCTCAGCCGGATGAGTGCGCTGGCCGCCTCGGCTGCTTCCCACGCCACCGCCTGCGGCAGCACCACCGTGGCCCCGAGCCGCAAATCAACGGTGAGGGGCTGATCGACGGCGGCGGAGATCGCGCGCATCCGCGCCGAAGTCTCGCGCCTGCCACACCACTGTGGCCATGGCTCGGAGCGGTCGGCTTCTCGTAACAGGGTGTGAATCGCGTGTAGTTCACCGACCAGCGCTTGCGTCTGGGGAAGGTTGGCCGCGTCCACCTCGTCCAGTCGGCCCAAGAGGTACGCGAGGGCGTCGGTGGCCGTCGAGGGGGGACGCAGGCTGCTGATCAGCACGCCCTGCGTGATCAGTTCTCCCACCAGCGCCTCCAGCGCCTGCACGGGGGCGCCGGGGTAATCGGCAGCGACCTTGGCGACCAGGGCGCCTGCCCGAATAGGGGACGGAGCCAGCTTCCGGATCATCTGCACCACCGGGACGTGCCGAACCGACACCTCGCCTGGCGGGCGACCGGAGGTGGCGTGGGGGTACCAGGACACCACGAGTCGCTCACCGCGGACGACGGCCAAGTCGTTCATCTGCAATGGCAGTCGGCGCCGCAGTTCCATGCAAGCTTCGAGACGGGCGATCACGTGGGCGAGCCACACCGCGTCCGCCTGAGCGCGGGTCTGGTGGGCTTCCGTCCACAGCACCGAGGTACGCGGGCCGAAGCGCGCCGTGCTCACGCCGGCGAAAGCCCCGAAGGGGGTGGCCCGGCCGCGCATCCGCGCCAGGTAGCGCGCCAGAGCCAGCGCCATGCGGCGCACCTGCCCGACATCGGTCGGCTGCTTGGCAACCGCAGCGTCGATCTGCTCGGCGAGTACCGGGCTGGCGATCGCGACGGCCTCGGCCACTGGCCGGTTCGCCCATGCCGCAGTGAGCCATCCGACCCACTGCGCGTCGCCAACGTCCGGGGACAGCCCAGGCCAGGGCACGGGCCCCGCCTGATCGGTGTGCACGCTCGCTCGCAGCATCGCCGTCCCGGTCTGCCGGTAATACGGCATCCGCTGCGCTGCCTTCACCTCGCGCCTCCCGGGCAACTGGTCCTTCATTCGGTGACGGGGGCCTGCGACGGGGACTCCCGCCGCAGGCCCCCGCGGTGACCAAGTCAGCAGTCGCCGTCCGTCTTGGTGTCGCAGCCGTCGTCGGTGCTGCTCAGCAGCGCCGCCGCCACGGGCCCGGCCGTGACGATCCTGACGTCCAGGTCGAGGTCGACCGCGTCGGCCGCGGGGCGAGTGGTGGTGCTGGTGTTCATGGCAGTCCTCCTGCTCGTAGATGTGTCGCGCATTTCGGTGTTCGATGGCCAGGCCCCGCCGCACGGAGCGTATTGACGCAACCACTCCCCGACGGCGGTTCCCGGCCATCCCCGCACGGGGGCGTTGCACACCGCGTGCGGAGGTCTGGCGGCGGTCTGCGGCCGGCCGCAGGGAGCGGGTCGGCAGGCCAGGGTCAGCTCGGAGTCTGCGGCGGTACCCCGCCGCGCAAGACCCGGCTGACGGGAACGGCGCTGGTCGGGTCCGACAGTGCCTTCACCGCAGCTTCCAGCCGCGTTGGGTCGGCGCCGAGGTAAGTGACGCCGGCGCGGACGAGTTGGTCGGCGAGGCCGCGTTGCAGGAATGCTTCGTGGCGATGTTCGGCGACGGCCACTGCGAGGGCTTCCAACGAGGTGATCGTCATGCGGCGGGTGGTCTGCTTCGGGCCGGCACCGAAGGTCATCCAGACGATGACCTCGCGCGTCTCCATGTCGAATCCGACCCGGAACGGCCACTGCACCGGCGCGGACTCAGGCACAGTTCCTCCCGGTCAGCGGCACCCGGCAGCGGACCTGCTTGCCGAGGTCGGTCCGCTCCACGGTCCACCCCGGCGCCAGAACGTCGAGCATCCACAGCCCCCGGCCGGACTCCCATTCCCCGTTGTCCGGCGGCGCCTGCCGGCGCTTCGGCACGGCGTACTGCTCGGGATCGTGCACGTCCACCCGGACTTCGTCTGGCAGGCCGTCGACCCGGACCACCACCGGCGCGAACGCTCCACACTCGCGCACCGCGTTGGCGACCAACTCGCTGGCCACCAACCGCGCCGCGTCCGCGGCCTCCTCGCCCGCCCCTGCCCCACACACCTCAGCGAACACCCACCGCCGCATCCGCGAAACGTTCGCGGCGCTGGCGGACATATGCAGGGTGAAACCGCCAGGCCGTAAGGCGAGGTAGAACCCGCAGGTGGTCACCACCGGCCCCACCGCGCACGGCAGATCGGAGAATTGGTTGCGCGCTAATGCATCGTGCATGGCGTGTGCTCCCCAGCAGGTGAGCAGGCTCCCAGCGAACAGGCAGGGCGGCCCGCGACGTTCGGGTCGGCACGTCGGCCCTCCGCGAGACCGTCGGCCTCCGGGTAGTCGGCGCACGGCATATGCCACGAAGCGCGATCGATTCGTCACGCTTCGCTGCCGTCAGGCCAGCATGCCCCAACGAACTGACTTCGGGCAACATGTCCGAACGACTTGCCTCAGATCGGTTGTCGCCGCCAGTCGGGACGGACACACTGGGCGCATGGCGTCGAAGAGGAACCCGGTCCTGAAGTCGGTCTACCGCCGTCAACTCTCCACACGACTCAAAGAGTTGCGGGAGAAGGCGGAGCTCAAGATGGCGGATGTCGCTGCCGCGGTCGAGATCAACCAGGGGTCGCTGAGCCGCATCGAATCCGGCGACCGGGGCACCACACCGGTCCTGGTCAAGGCCATGCTCGACTGCTATGGGGTGACCGATCCGGTCATACGGGAGGACATCCTGGACCTGGTCCGGGCGGATCAGGCCCAGCGCCAGCAATGGTGGCGCAAGTACTCGGCGGTCATCAACACCACCCAGTACGGCGGATACCTGGCACTGGAGTCCAGTGCGGTTACCTTGCGCAACTACGAGACCGAGCTGATCCCGGGCCTGCTGCAGACCGAGGAGTATGCGCGGCAAGTCATCACCTCCATGCGCGTCGATCTCACCCCGGTACAGGTCGACGCGCTGGTGAAGGTCCGCATGAACCGCAAGAAGCTTCTGGAGGGCGAGAGCGCCGCCAAGCTGTGGGCAGTGATCGATGAGGCCGCGTTCCGCCGGATCGAGGACACTGCCCAGGTGCTGCGAGGACAGTTGGAGCAGCTATTGGAGGCGACAGAGCAGACGCACGTCACCGTGCAGATGCTGCCGTTTTCCGCCGGGTTCCATCCCGGCCTGGACGGCTCCTTCGTGCTCATGGCGTTCCCGGAGCCGAACCCGGACGTGGTGTGGGTAGAGAATGGCCCCAACTCGGTGTACTTCGAGGGATCAGCCGATGTGGAGCGCTACACCGAGGTCTTCGACCATCTGCGGGCTCGTGCCCTCGGCCCACCCGAGACCCGCACCTGGCTCAACGACCTACTCAAGGAGCTGTGAGTGAGCACCACCAAGCCCGACCCCGCCCAGCTGGACTTTTCCGGCGTCGCCTGGGAGAAGAGCCCGTTCAGCGGGGGCAGCGACAACTGCGTCGAGTTCGGCGTCATCGGCGGCCTGGTCGCGCTGCGGGACTCCAAGCGCCCCGAGCAGACTCCGCTGGTCTTCGACCGCGACGAGATCGCCGCGATGCTCGCCGGGGCAAAGAACGGCAGCTTCGATCACTTCGCATGACCCACCCGCCGCCTGGCGGCCGAGTAGCAGACACCGGCGGCTGCTGACCTTAGGTGGGGCGGGCTGGCAGCCGCCGCCACTCTCCAAGCACGGCGATTAACAACGGAGCGATCGATCCAGCGTTCGGAAATGCGGCGAACAAGCTTCATTAGGTCTAATCGGGACCCATTCCGCAGGCGCGGGAAGCAGCCGGTCAGCAACAAGACCTTCGCTGCGGCCGCGGGTTCCTCCCTGCAGGCGCGGGGAGCAGGTGATCCGTCCGCGTGGCGTTCGGAACGGACTGGGTCCATCCCCGCAGGTGCGGGGAGCAGGCGCTGGGTGCGGCGACATCGCTGCGCCGGGTGGGTCCATCCCCGCGGGTGCGGGGAGCAGCCGGCACGGCCGGGCCTCATACGCCCAGTGGAGGGTCCATCCCCGCGGGTGCGGGGAGCAGCCGACTTCCTTCGTGATCGCGACACCGGCCGGGGGTCCATCCCCGCGGGTGCGGGGAGCAGTTACCTCCTCGTCGCCCACTTCTGGCCCCTCTGGGTCCATCCCCGCGGGTGCGGGGAGCAGCCAGCCCTACAAGATCTGAGGGGGTAGGGCATGGGGTCCATCCCCGCGGGTGCGGGGAGCAGTTGACCTCGATGCCGGCGAACGCGGCCCAGTTGGGTCCATCCCCGCGGGTGCGGGGAGCAGTACGACAGCCACCCTTCGATGACGTACGTGGCGGGTCCATCCCCGCGGGTGCGGGGAGCAGGATAAGACGGGCGACGGCGCCGCGTTCGGCCCGGGTCCATCCCCGCGGGTGCGGGGAGCAGGCGTACTCCGTCGAGGTGGGCGTGGACCGGGAGGGTCCATCCTCGCGGGTGCGGGGAGCAGTACCAGCGGCCATGCTCGAAGTTCCAGGTGAAGGGTCCATCCCCGCGGGTGCGGGGAGCAGGAGCTGGTGTCCTTCGACGAACCTCCGCCACCGGGTCCATCCCCGCGGGTGCGGGGAGCAGTCGTCCAGGAGCCCACGGGCGTAGTTGACGGCGGGTCCATCCCCGCGGGTGCGGGGAGCAGCGTCGATGCACTCGCCGCCGTCTCGTTCCTGGGGGTCCATCCCCGCGGGTGCGGGGAGCAGGTGGGTCCGCTCATCAGGAACCGGAGCCGGGAGGGTCCATCCCCGCGGGTGCGGGGAGCAGCGGCGGTCCCCGTCACGACCCAGGGCCGCCATGGGTCCATCCCCGCGGGTGCGGGGAGCAGCCCGACCGGAGCGCCGCCTGATGACCGCCGTTGGGTCCATCCCCGCGGGTGCGGGGAGCAGCTGATGGGCTACACCACGCACGTCACCGGCGAGGGTCCATCCCCGCGGGTGCGGGGAGCAGAGGACGATCCGGCCGCGCGCCGTCAGCAGCAGGGGTCCATCCCCGCGGGTGCGGGGAGCAGTTGTTGAACCCGGCGTTGATGCGCCGCAGCGTGGGTCCATCCCCGCGGGTGCGGGGAGCAGTCCTGGCCGGCGGCGGTGCGGGTGGCGTCGATGGGTCCATCCCCGCGGGGGCGGGGAGCAGCTCGGCGATCTGGATCTGCTTGGACCACAGGTGGGTCCATCCCCGCGGGTGCGGGGAGCAGAACTCTGCGACGAACGCCAAGTCACCCTTGTAGGGTCCATCCCCGCGGGTGCGGGGAGCAGTGCGGCGATCTCGTCAACGACAAGGGCGGCCGGGGTCCATCCCCGCGGGTGCGGGGAGCAGACAGCCCAGTCCCGGGACCGCAAGTACGACGTGGGTCCATCCCCGCGGGTGCGGGGAGCAGCACCAGGACAAGCAGATCCTCGTCCAGCAGGCGGGTCCATCCCCGCGGGTGCGGGGAGCAGCGGGTCGCGAACGCCTTGGAGTAGGCGGCGTAGGGTCCATCCCCGCGGGTGCGGGGAGCAGTCGACCGGTGGATTGCTGGGCGCCAGGAACTCGGGTCCATCCCCGCGGGTGCGGGGAGCAGCCCCGCCGCCGCGCGTCACCCTGACCCAAGGAGGGTCCATCCCCGCGGGTGCGGGGAGCAGATCCGGCAACTGTCGGACGCGTCGACCGCCGTGGGTCCATCCCCGCGGGTGCGGGGAGCAGACCGGTACGCGCCCAGCATTCCGCCGCCCGCGGGGTCCATCCCCGCGGGTGCGGGGAGCAGCTTCCCGCAGTGGCCGGCGCCTGACCCACTGCGGGTCCATCCCCGCGGGTGCGGGGAGCAGTCGGTGTGCTGCGTGACCGGGCCCTCGTAGACGGGTCCATCCCCGCGGGTGCGGGGAGCAGAGTGACTGACCTGCGAGTTTCCGGGAGGGCCAAGGCGTATTGAACCAACTTCCGAGAAAGCGACAAAAGATCTATTCTGCCCTCAAAGCCATACCCAGCTCGCCAATGAACAGCGTACGGACACGAGAAGCATGCGGCCATCGCACCGAGTAGTCCCGGCGAAGGTAGCCCTGGCCTTACAAGTCCTCTCGCCGCCTCCTCGACGCCATGACCGCCGCCCGCGACCAAGGCCGAGGCGTGCGCCGCATCGGATCCGTTTCCCGCTGCTCTGTCCAACAGATCCGCGCCCCTCTCCATTAAGGCTCTTCTTGCGGAACGGGTCTGACCACTCCAGATCCCAGCACAGTCGGATGAGCTCCACGCAGCTCGGAGGGTTGCAGTTCGGGTTGCATTCGCCCCCGTTCAAGTACATCCGCAGGGTTCACCGGCCAGTACTGTTCCCCAGCTCAGAACTGTGGCGAACTCTGACGTACCCCCGGACGAACAGTTGGAAAGCGTGTTGGGGGCAACCCCTCACGAGTTCGAATCTCGTATCCTCCGCACCCGCCCGCCAGGGCAAACGAAGGGTCCGACCGCTAAGCGGTCGGACCCTTCGTCGTTCCGTGGTCTCAGTTTTGGTCTCAGTTGCGCGAGGCGGACAGCCATGGACCTCCGCGGACGGGCTTCGGCCACGGCCGCCGAGGATCAGTCCGCTCGCTGGGTGACGAGTCTGGATCTCCTTCAATGCCACGCCACAGCAACCACGACAGCGGCGGCCGCCGGGTACCTCCTCCACATGCGCCGCGACGCGCGTCGGTGTGGGACGCCGGCGTGCTGCGGGACGCGGTGCGCGACTACGTCGTGGGGCATCTGGGCGATCCGGAAGCGTCGCTGGTCATCGACGACACCCAGGCGCAGAAGAAGGGCGCCGAGTCGACCTGCCGCTTCACGGCGCGCCCGGCAAGAAGCGCCAGCCGGCCGTGAAGCGAGCCGAGGACCTCCTTCACTACGCGAAGGCCCGTGACCAGTGGGAACGTCGCTCCTGCGGCTTCGGCTCCC
>NZ_JASISZ010000118.1 GCF_030063355.1 Streptomyces sp. PH10-H1 | reverse complement strand
GAGAACAACCATGATCACGAACGCCTGCGGGCCCCTTGCGTCCAGGGCACCGGAACCACCACGCCGTCACGCAACGTCACAACCGTGCGTGCCGCCTACGCGATTGCCCGGTTAAATTCGAAGACCCGCCATACCTGGCGAAGCTTGTCCGTTCCATCCGGCTCTTCGGCGTCCACCACCGCCGGCTCGGGCAAGTCCTCCTGTATTTCGGTGTCGAGGGTGCCCAAGTAGTCGTTTGCATCGAGTTCCGAGTAGGCGTCAGCGAAGGACTGGCCCAGGCTGGTCCAGTCCACGGCAGGAGCGGTATCCATAGTCATGAACGGAACGCTACCTTCCGGTACTGACATCGCTACGAGCGTTCGCCCCCAGACCCACTGCGTTGCCTATTGCCGGTTGCCGAACGCTCAGGTGAGCCGCGCAGCATCCGCGCCTCGGAGCCAAATCCTGGTGAGCGAACGGAACATAGCCGGGCATCGCCGGTTAGCCAAACCGGCGTTCCTGCGGACCATTGATCCTCCCGCCGTTACCCGCTCCGTGTGGAAGGACCTTCATGATCCCGCCGTCCTGGACGCCGCCGCCAACCCCAGCCTTCGTGCCGACCCGCGACCCCTTCACTCCCGGGCGGGACATCACCCACGCCCACTTCCAGCCCGGCGATCAGATCGTCGTCATCAAGGGGGTCGCCGCAGGCGAGCTGTGGGGAGATGCCATGCGCGTGGTCGCCCCGTCCTGGCACGCCCCGACTGACGAGGACGGCTGGCGGCTGCGCAATCCCCAGGGCGGCGAGCAGACCTTCCTCACCGCCCACCCCCGCTACCTCGTGCACCTGTCGCGGCGCTGCCCCGACTGCCTGATCCACCTGCGGGCCATGGAGGACTACCTGCTGCCCAAGTTCACCGACCCCAACACCGTCACCAACTGCGGTTGGTACACCATCACCGCCCTCGGCCAGCTCGTGCACATCGCCGACATCCAGAGCGGCCGATGATTCTCCCCATCCAACGCCCGGACAGCGCCCTCGGAGGCACACCGAGGTGATCCCCCACATCAACGAGCGCACCCATACTCCGCACGATCCGCTCAGTGAGGCGCTGGGGCGCCCGGTGTCACCGGACGACGGGCTGACCGAGTACACCGTCGTCGCCCATTGGCCGGGCCTGGACTCCTACACCCTGGATGACGAGCAGAAGATCTGGACGTCCGCCCAATGGGCCGAGCACCTTGAAGATCCGCTGCTGGAGCACCCGTTCGCTGCCAGCCCGAACGACGACCGGCGGGCGATCTTCCACCTCGATATCCGCCTCCACCCCGATGACCGGGTGCTGACCGGCCCCGAATGGGCCGAGGCCGCCCACCGGCTCGCCCGCACCGCCGGCATCGAAGTCCCCGGTGACGAGAACGGCTGCCGGTGGATCGCCGCCCAAGCTCAACCCGGCCGCCTCGACTTGATCGCCAACCTCATCCGCCTCGACGGCGAATGGCACGCCCCGCCTGCCGATGCCCACCGGCAGCTGGCGGAGGAGTCCCGCCGCATCGAGCAGGACCTGCGCCTCATCCCCGCCCCAAATGCTCGTCGGCCGTCGGCCGTTCCCACGGCGTCCACGCAGCTCGCGGCTCTCCTGGCGCAGCTCGCCGACGAGCAGTCCGGGCCGCTCGCCACGGTTCGAGGGCTCGTTGAGCACACCGCTCACCGCATCGCACGACAACCCGGCACAGCCGGGGCCGGTACGGCCCACCGCCTGGAGCTGATCGCCCGCCGCCTTCACGCCATCCAGCACGAGCTGGACGGCGCCGCAGCCCACCTGAGTGACCTGAGCCGCCCCCGTGTAGCCGCCGCACCGCCCGCTGCTCACCGGGCCGCCCATCGATCGCCGTAGGAGAAACGATTCTTTGCCTCTAGCCGACCGCATTCTGGTCATCCGGCGCGATCCGCACTCCGACGAGGTCCTCGCCCGCGGCGGAGACGCAGAGGCCCACAGCGTTCTGCAGCGTGCCGGTTTCGTGCCCATCGTCCGTGTCCACGAGACATACCACCGCACCCCCACCGGTCTCGACCAGGACGAGGAATCCCGCCTCGCCACCCAAGCCGTCGCCCGGCTGCGATCCGCGGGATACCACGTCAACTGCGACGAGGACTTCCACACCGAAGCACGGCCGGCCAGTTACCTGCCGCTGGGCGCATCCGTCGCCCACCTCGCCGAGCGGATCCGCCGGGCCACCACCACCGACGAGGCAGCCGACGCTCTCACCGAGCTGACCGCCGCCCATGACGGCATCCTCGCCGCCCTGGCCGAGGTCCTGACCGCCACCGCCGAGTTCCACGACGGCCTCGGCGAAGCAGCCGACCCGCACATCGCCCAACGGCTTCACTACCTCGCCACGGAGCGCCTGCCCATCATCGGCGCAGACCTGGCCGATACCCGCAACGCCCTCGCCGACCGGCACGCCCCGCACCCCGACCGCAGCCCCTGCGCCCAACAGGTTCCCGCCACCGAACGCGAGCGATCCGCCGTCTGCGCCTGCCCACCCCCGCCGCGGATAGCTCCCGCCCCGCCGCCACCGGTGGCCACCGGGCTCCGCCGCTGACCTCCACCACACCCAAGGACACCATGCACGATCACGAAAACTCCGAGCGCCTTGCTTCGTACGCCGACATCCTCGCCGGTGAACTCCCCGGCGCCTGGACCAGCACGTACCTTCCGTCCGCGGACAAGGACGACCTCGCCGAACTGGCCGAGCGGGTCTGGGACCTGAACCTCGTCGCCGCGACCCTCGCCGAAATCCCGCTCCAGCATGCGGCTGTCCTGAGCCGCCCGGACGGCGCCCAGCTCATCGTCCTGGACCGGCACGACGAGCGCGACGGGTTCCTCATCGCCGCCGTCGCCCCTCATAGCCTTCCCGACGAGGCGTACCGCGCAGTCGCCGAACCCAACGGCACCGCTCTGGTCGACGACCCCTTCCAGGCTGCCGAGACCGTAGCGGGCGACCTTCTCGCCCGCTACGACACCGCGCTCGCCCAGGTCCGACACAACGCCATCGGCGGCATCCAGCCGTCCCAGCCCGAGCGGGTCGTCCTGACTTGGCAGCCGGACGGCAGCCTCGCCGCCGCACCCATCGGAGAGGCGGCTGCCGCCGTCCTGGTGGCCAACGGCTTCGTCCAGGACCCGCAGACCGGCATCCACCGGCTCAGTGGAGACGACACCACCGCGCAGGCCCGCGCCGTCCGTGAACTGGGCGCGCAGCTCGACGCGCACGGCATCGGCACCGGCCTGCAGCACCCCGCCGGCCGGACCGCACCCACGGTCACACCGGCCGCCCTGCCACCGGCCCCCGCTGTGACCCGTGCCCCGGCCCACCCGGCTCGCTGACACACAGCAGCTGACCTCACGCCCCTACTGCGGCTGAACTGGAGGGACCTCCATGGCCAATCTGGCCGACGAGTACGGCACCGACGTCGAGATCTACTTCAGGGCCCCGAGCACCACCATCCACGCCGACACCCCCACCGACGCACCGGCACGGCTCCACGACCTACTGGACCAACTCGGTCTGGAGCGCCAGGATATCCGCACCGCCGGGCCCGTCTACACCTGGCATGTTACGCCCGAACACCTCGACGCTGATGGGCAGAAGCGCCTGGCCACCCGCGCGATCCCCGCCCTCATCTTGGCCGGGTACAAGGTCAACTGCGCCCCCGACGTCTTCGATGAGGACGCCTACCAACAGGCCGTGAACGAGGTCCGCGCCAGCAAACCCGATCCCGCGGCGCGATACCCCGCACCAGTCGCCGCCCCCAAGCGCCCCGCACCGTCCCCGCGCACCCCGTGAAGCGGGCCGGGCGGTCCCGGCACCCCACCGGAGCCGCCCGGCCCGCACCGTCCGAACCATCGGAGAAACCCTTAACACCCCGCATGCCACCGCCGATCACCCACAGCCGCAAGCCCCGCCTGGCGACCGCTCTATTCCGCCGGTACCTGCACGCATGCATCCCCACCGGCCCGCAGGCCGTTCTCCCCGAATCCCAGCGGATAGCACCCCGCCCAGACACTGACCGCCCCGCTCTGGAGGAGCATGTCCCATCCCACCCCGTACCCGGTGAGGCTCGCTGACGAGATCAGCCGCCAGCTCGACCAGCTCGCCAAGCACCTCACCCACCTGCCCGCGCACGAGGCCACACAGGTCATCGCGCGGATCCTCGACCCCGACCACGGCCTACTCGGTGGCGTCACCCACCTGATCTACACCGGCAGCGTCTTCGCCAAGGACCAAGCCGAGCGCGGCGCACTACCGGCCGAGGTGTGGCTTGCCCTGGGCCGGGCCGCGACAGACCTCGCTAACACGGGCGCAGACCTGGAGGAATACCGGGACGCTCTCCGGCACGTCTCCACACAGCCCGCCAGCGGCGCGGGCAAGCCGCCGGCCCCTGCATCGCTCGTTGTCCGGCGGCACCGATGAGCCGGAAGCCGACGAGCCGAGGGCCGGGCGAGCAGGCCCAGCAGCACTACCTCATCGAGCCCCGCGCGCTTGCCGGCGGCGGTGACCTGCGGCACGTCTCCGAGTTCCTGCGCGCCTCGGGATGGCGGGACAAGTCCAAGACAGGCGGCCCTCTTGTCATGGAGAGCCCGGAGCGAGCTGTCCGTATCTCCTACGACCCCTACGTCCTGCCCGGTGGGTGGACGATCCACGGCAGGGCGATCGGCCAACAGGAGGAGTGGTGGGCGGTCCTTGGGCGGCAAACACCGGTGGAGATCGTCGCTGGTCTCACCGACGCTCTCTCTGCTCCCCGCTCTGCGCATGCTCCCAACGCGTGGGCGCCCTTGCAGGAGCAGGACTGGCAGACGGGTCCCGAGGGTGGGCACTACACCGCCACCAGTCCTGACGGCAGCGCCCGACTGCAGTACCACGAGGTCCCTGGCGGCCAGCCCATGTGGTGGGCTGAGGCGAAGGACGGCCAAGGCAACGGGTGGTCCGCCCAGTTCACCGCCAGCACCCCGATGCATCTGGTGCAAGCCTTCTCGACCGCGCTTTCCAGCCCTGAGCCGGTGATGCGCCCGCTCGGCCGAGTCCCCCAGAGCACCCAGATCCGCACCACGTCCGTCTCCGTCCTGCCCTCCCAGCTCAGCGCCTGGCAGCAGTCCCGGATCGCCGCCGCCCGCGCCGCCACTTGGGCCCGCAACACCGCCCGAGGTAACCGGCCCCGCACCACGGCTCGCCCCCACGCGCACGCCGGCGGAACCCGAACTCGCCGCTGACCCAGCACTCACAACTTCCGAGGAGCCCTATGCCCGCACTCACCCCGGACACCATCCGAAGCGCGACCGAGACCCTGACCCACCTCACCGAGTATCTGCGCGACGAGCCTGACCCCGAAACGGCGTTCGCGCTCGTCGAGCCGCTGCTCGACGAGTACACCGGCCTGCCCATCCAGCTCGCCGACATCCTGCGCGCCTTCGCCCGCACCGTAGCGGGTCACCTCGATGCCCCGTGGCCGGCCGGGGCCCGCGAGTTGATCGCGGAGCTGCGGGACGCCGCGTGGGAGCAGACCGACCAGCACACCCTGCACTACGCCCTGGACGATCTGCGGCTCCTGTTCGACCAGGCTCGGGCGACGAAACCGGGGTGCTGCGCTTGCCGGTGAGTGCACGGCAGCTCGCCACCTTCGCCTCCACGCACGCCTGGCAGATCCCGTTCGACACCAGCCCCCGCCACCTCGCCGGCCCCGGAGACGCCCGCCACGTCACCCACGGCCTGGCCGCCGCCGGCTGGACCCCCACCTCCGACCCGCTAAGCGCCGAGATCGTCCTGCGCAGTCCCGACCTTCGGCACACCCTCCAGTTCAACCCGCAGTCCGCCACCTCCGCGTGGTGGCGGCTGCGGGCTGAGCCCGCCGGCTCCGAGCCAGGTTGGTTCGCCGAGTTCGGCGAACTCGTCCCCGCCGAAGTCCTCGCCGGCATCACCGACGCCCTCGTCGCTCCCGCACGCGCCGAGCCGAGCAGACCGCTGTCCGTGTTGGAAGGCGCCGGTTGGCTCATCGACGGCCGCGGGTCCGCCGCCTCCGACCCACCGGGGTGCACGGTGGAGCGCCGACCGGAGAGCGGCCGGGGCACCGTGCCCTGGCGTGAACCGGAGCGTGTGTCCTGGCACATCGAGGTCCATGACCAGCCTGAGGTCTTCGTCAACGGTCCCCGCCTGTGGCACGCCTGGTTCGACGGTCATACCCCCGAACACCTCGTGACCGCGTGCGTCGCGGCGCTCGCGGATCCCGCTCCGCTGCAGCGCGGCATGTTCGACCGGACCGGCCACGGGGCCGCCCAAGAGCGCAGTGCTCTCACACCGCAACAGGTCGTCGATGCCCACGCCAACCGCCTGGCGACGACTCGGGCGCAGACCCGGGCCGCCCGCCGGCGTCAAAGCGCCGCGCTCGCCGCCCGGTCCACCGCAGCGCCCGCGGTGCGAAGCCGGTGACCGCCCCGAACGGAAAGCCCGCCATGACCACCCACCCCACCCACTGGGTCCATGAACTGCGCATGCGCCAGCTCGCCCACTACTTGCGCGAGAGCCGGCAGATCCTGGCCGACTGGGACGCCTACTCCGACCATCACTCCGACCCCGAAACGTACGAGCCCCTGGACGAGACCGCGTACGGGCTGCGCCAGCGCCAACGTGACGCCGACACGTGGAACTCCTTCGCCCGCGTGCTCTACGTCGCCGACGACATGCTCGACACCGCCGAACAGCAGCTCGCCCAGCTGCCTCCTGCCGATGCCGTCGGGCTGACCGGGCAGATCCGCGAACTGCACACCAGCATGTACCGCCTCCACGCCCTGCACGTCGAAGGGCCGGCCCGCCATGGCGCCATGCCCAGCAATCCGGCGTTTGACGCCGAGGCGCTGGCCGAGCGGAACGCCGAAGCCTGGCACCACCTCAACCAGTGGACTTCGTTCGGCCCTGCGCTCATTGCCGCCGATGTGCTGTTCCGGCAGGCCCAGGCGGCGCCTCCTACCGGCACTCCCCTCCAGGGGCCGGTGACCTCCACCCCGCACGCCAAGGGCCCGGGGAAGCGCCGGTGACGCACCCGCACGACCTCTGAACTGCCCGCGACAGCCGCCCCTCAATCACAGCGGCAGCCGCTGCTACCCCTGCCCCGCCCGGAAGTTTGGAGCCCTTTGCCGCCCTCGTCCAACAGCTCCACCGACGGTTACGACCTCGTTCTGCGCCTCTTGCTTGGGGTGCTCGCCATCGTCGTCCCCCTGTCCCACCTCGCCTGGCTGGGCGGCAACGCCACCGCCTACGTCACCGGAACCAGCTGGGCGCCGTACCAGCCGACCACCGCCCTGCTGCACCCCGAACAGCTCTGGCCACAGGCAGGAGAAACGTCCCTTCTGATCGGCACCCGCATCGTTCCCGTACTCCTCCTCCTGGCCCTGGGGGCAGCGGCCGGCGTCATGTGGGCCCGGCGCAAGAACGGCAGCGGCGGCCGGAAGAAGATCACCGACATGGCCAAGGCCCGGGACATCGAGCCGCTGCTGGCCAAGGCGATCACCGACAAGGCCCGTTCCCTGCGCCCGAGCCTGAAAGACACCAAGCGCATCGACCCGAAGGACACCGGCATCCTGCTCGGCAACCTCCAAGGCAGCCGCCACGAGGTGCGGATGGGCTTCGAGGACGTCGCTGTCGCGATCATGGCCCCCCGGTCCGGCAAGACGACCTCGCTGGCCATCCCCTCCATGCTCGCCGCACCCGGCCCGGTCCTGCTGACCTCGAACAAGGCCGCCGGTGACGCCTTCACCGCCGCCTACGACGCCCGCACGCAGGTCGGCCGGGTGTGGACGATGGACCCACAGCAGATCGCCCACGCGGCTCGCGAGATGTGGTGGAACCCCCTCGCCAGCGCGAAGACCCTCGACGGTGCCGGCCGGTTGGCCGGCCACTTCCTCGCCGCGAGCGTCGACGCCAGCGCGCAGGGCGACTTCTGGTCCAAGGCAGGCAGCAACATCCTGAGCCAGCTGCTCCTGGCCGCCGCCCTCGACGAGCGGCCGATCACCGACATCATGCAGTGGCTCGCCTTCCCGGCCGACCGCACCCCGCTCGACATCCTCCGCGACCATGATTTCGCCGCCGTCGCCGCCCAGCTCAAGGGAACCGTTGAAGGGCCGCCGGAGACGAGAGACGGGATCTACGAGACCGCCCGCCAGTACGCCGCCGCCCTGCTCAACACCGAGATCGCGGCCTGGGTAACACCGCAAAAGGACATCCCCGAGTTCCGGCCCGCGCAGTTCGTCACCTCCACCGACACCCTGTTCCTGCTCAGCAAGGACGGCGGCGGCGGAGCAAGCGCTCTCATCGCCGCATGCGCGGATTCGGTCATGCGGGCGGCCACCGCCCAGGCCGAGCGTGCCGGTGGACGCCTCGACCCGCCGATGCTGGCGATCCTCGACGAGGCCGCCAACGTCTGCAAGATCAGCGACTTGCCGGACCTGTACTCCCACCTCGGCAGCCGCGGGATCATCCCCATCACGATCCTGCAGTCCTACCGCCAGGGCCAGAAAGTCTGGGGCGACGCCGGCATGGACGCGATGTGGAGTGCCTCGACCGTGAAGGTCATCGGCGCCGGTATCGACGACCCCGACTTCGCCGACAAACTGTCCCGGCTGATCGGCGACCACGACGTGGAAACCACGTCCACCTCGCACTCCGAATCCGGAAAGTCGACCTCGGTGAGCATGCGGCAGGAACGGATCCTGCCCGCCGACGCGATTCGCGCCCTGCCCAAGGGCACGGCGCTCTGCTTCGCCACCGGAATGCGTGCCGCCATGCTCGACCTGCGCCCGTGGTACCTGGAGTCCGGTGCCGACGAGCTGTCCGCTGCCTCCGCCCGCGCGTCGAAGGCCATCACCACCCGCGCCATCGCGAAGTACGCACCGCAGCAATCCGACTTCGACAAGGCCGTGTGAGCGCACCCCCTGGGTCGCGTGCCTCCCCGAATGCAACTCCACCAAGCGGATTGCGCCGTCGACCGCTGGCTACCGTCCCGCCGGCATGCCTACGGCCGCCGCATGACCGTTGACCCGACGACCCGCCTCCGGAGCCCTCTCTGCCCACGAAAGAAATCGACCTCCCCAGCCAGCGCGAGCGCCTGCGCCACCTCGCCTGCGCTTTCGAGGCCCTTCGCATCCAAATCCGCGACCTCACGTTCACACCCGGCCCCGACGCCGTGCGCCGTATCGCACCGTTGATCTCCAAAACCCATGACCTGGTCGGCAAGTCGATCCTGCAACTGTCCGCACTCGACGGCAGCCAGTACACCGCCGTCCCCGGCAGCAGGGCCTCCCTGGACGCCCTCTGCAGCGTCGTCTCATCCGTATCCCTGGCCGGCATCGACCTAGCGCACGCGCTGGCCGCCAGCCCCCTCGACGGTGCTTCCTTCGGCGAGCCGGCCGATAATGAGGAGGGCATCCGCCAGGCCCGACACGCCCACGCCCTGCCAGTCATGGCCGACCACCTGCATAACGCAACCCAGCAGCTGGAGTTGTGCGCGACGGCCTGCCGATACGTGGCCAGCGGGTTCGACCGGGACCTGGCATCCACCGCGCAGAACACCCAGCCCGCGCCGCCGCAGAAAGTGAGCCCCACCCAGCAGCAGGCGCTGACCGCGCTGGCGACGGGCGGGGCGCGCCTGCGGGCAGCGAACAACTACGCCACTCCTCGTGTCTACGTCCCGGACGGCAGCCGGGTGGGTCTGGCCACTTTCGCGGCGCTGGCCAGGCGGGGCCTGATCCACGTGGACACCTCTGCCCCGCTCTATCAGGGGCAGAACGTCAGCGTCACGGCGCAAGGCCACCGCGCCCTGGCCCACTGCCGGATCACGGCCACCCTCCCCAGCGCCGCTGTCCCGGCGCCGCCGACAGCAGCGTCCACCCTCGGGGCGCGCCGGTGAGCGAATTCCTGGAGGACGACCGCGTCCTTATCTCCCCGCGCCACCTCGCCGGCGCTGGCCTGGACCGCCTCGCCGACGCCATCGGCCCCCTGGTTCACCTCTTCGGGTGGCCCACCGGGCACGACCCCACCCGCGGGCACGTCGCCCTCGACAGCCCGGACCACAGCCTGACGGTCGACTTCGAGCCCACCCGGGTGGACGGCATCTGGTGGACCATCGCCCACCACCAGCCGTACTGGGAAGCGCGGTTCACCCGACAAACCCCCATCGAGGCGATCGCGGCCGTCACCCAGGTCCTGCCGCAGCTGCTCGGTGACCACCGCCACGCCGATCGCATTCCCCTCAGCACCAGCAGCCTCGCCGACATCGCACACCTGAACGGTTGGGCCGCGTCGCCGCATGGTGAGGCGTTCACCTCGCCCGACGGACAGTGCACCCTGCGCCGCGACGCCGACAGCGACGCCGCCTGGAGCGCCGCGCACGGCGTCTACGACGGGTTCGACACCCACTGGAACGCGACCTTCACCCAGGACACCCCCGATCGCCTCATCGCGCAGTTCTTCGCCCACCTCGCCTCCACCCTCCCCGTCGAGCGCCGGTACGGCGACATCCCGTACCTCGTCCGGGACCTCGACGACGCGCTGATCACCCCCGTCCGCGGCGCCACCGTCAACCCGCAGGTCCACCACGCCGCCGCCCAAGCGGGCCGCGCTCATCACGCCCACCGCCGCTGAACCACCCGGCCCGCGACCACGATCACCACACCGGAGGACTCCCCCGCACCATGACCACACCGTCCCGCGACGGGCAGCACGCCGCGCCCCCGCCCACTGCGCCCGAGCAGCTCCTGGAGCTCGCCGGCGACTTCTCCCGGCACAACGACGCCCTTACTGCCCTGACCGCGACCGGCCCATCAGCAACCAGCAACGTGCTGCAACACGTCGCCTTCACCCAATGCCTCGCCCGCGAGCCCCTTACCGCCATCGCCGTCATCAAGCGGCAGCCGCTGCACCACACCCACCAGGTGCAGGACGCGCTGGTGCGCCTCAAGCAGCTCGCCTACCTCACCACCGAGGCAGCCGACCACCTCCTGGACGCAGTGGACCTCATGCGTGCGGCCCGCGAGCAGGGCGCCGGGAGCCCGGACCAGCTCGCGGCTCATCCGGAGCCGCTCCGCGCGGCGTTCCGCCGGATCCAGCTGGCTCGCGAGCTGACCGCCCTGGCACCCGAAGCCGTCGTCGAGGCCGCCGAACATATCGCGCGCGAGTCACACCGCCAGAAGGCGGCCGAACCTCACCCGCAGGAGATCCGCCTGTCACTCGCCCAGTACACCGCCCTGCGCGCTGCCGCGAGTGGGCATGTCCTGGCGACGGACCTGTTCGGCAAGCAGTCCGCCAGCATCCGCAGCACCCGCATCCCCATCAGCACCCTTCGATCTCTGCAGGCCAAGCACCTCCTCCAGCACGAGATGCTGCCTCCTGCCCACCGCGACGCCGCACACCAGTCACGGATCCGCCTGTCCCCCGCGGGCGTCGCCGCACTCGCTGCCCTCCTGAGCTGGCCCCGGCCCGCCCCACTGACCACCAAGGGCGCATTACACCCGGCGCCGGCCAAGCCGGCACCGAGCCGAGCCCGCTGACCTCGGAACGACCAGCGCCTTCGTCCCTCTGACTCAGCTCATGAACACCGTTTCTGCGAAGGCGCCGGGTCAGCACGACAAGCGAGATACCGATCGAAAATCTCCTGGCTATCAGGAGTGAAGGTCCACTGCTGCAGAGTCCGCCGCAGCTCGGACTCGGCCAGCCACCCGTGCCAGGCCACCTCACCCGGATCGGGGGCGACGACCTCCGGAAGCACGGCATCGCACACCCCAAGCCAGTGAGGGCTGAGCCCGACCCGGTTGAGGAACGTGAACCGAAGGCACACTGTCGCCGGCGTTCCCAGCTCCTCACTGAGCTCGCGGGCAGCTGCCTGCTCATAGGACTCGCCGACTCCTGCAGCGCCCCCGACCCCGAGTTCGTAATGACCTGGGAAACGGGTCAGCTGCTCGGCACGCCGATGGACGAGATAGCGGCCTTGCCCATCACGGCACACCACCGAAGCAACTCGGTGCAGCCAGCCCTCCCGAACGGCCTCCCACCGACTGGCTACCCCCAGCACACGGTCCTGAGCGTCAACGCGTTCCACGAGTTCATCCACGACGCACACGGTCGCAGAACCCACTGACACCCTCCCGGACTGCCCGGACGCTCACGCAGTCAACGGCCCTCGGACCACCCTCATCCCACCGAACGAAAGGTCACGACCCTGTCCCCATTCTCAATAACTTGCCCCTTCCACGGCAACGCGCAGTGGAGAACCATCCGGAACACCTCTGCGTCGGAGTGGGCGGACGTCGTCGCGTTCGACGCCGCGATCCGCCAGGGCAACGCCCGCGCCAACGCGACCGGCAACCGGCTCCTGGGGCAAGCATTCCTCCACCGTTCCCGCGTGCCGCTCGACCAGGCCCCCATCGACCACGTCACCGCCACCGAACAGGCAGCTCTCCCGCAGCTATCCGGCGACACCGATACGGACGCGGGCGAACTGGAGCAGGGAGTCGCTGACCGGTGCTCCCCGTGGGCGTGCCGCGGATCCGCGACGGAGCCGGAACAGGACGACTTCGAGCTGGCCACGTGATCCTGGACCTCTTCGCGGGGCCGGGCGGCTGGAGCAGGGCCCTGACCGTGTTCGGGGTTCAGGACGTGGGCCTGGAGTGGGACGAGTGGGCCAGCAAGACCCGGCGGGCGGCCGGTCTGTTGACCGTGCGGACGGACGTGGCGCGGTATCCGACGTGGCCCTTTGTCGGCCGGACCCGCGGGCTGATCGCGTCTCCGCCGTGCCAGGCATGGAGCACAGCTGGCAAGCGTCTCGGCCTGCTGGACCAGCCGCTTGTGCACGAGGCCGTCGACCAGCTCGCCGCCGGACGCGACACCCGCGCACGCCTCGTGGCCCGCTGCCGCGACGAGCGCTCCCTGCTCGCGGCGGAGCCAATGCGCTACCTCCACGCCCTGAACACCGCCGGCGAGCCCGAGTGGGTGGCCATGGAGGAAGTCCCGGACGTCCTGCCCTTGTGGAAGCAGTACGCGGCCGTGCTGCGGGCGTGGGGATTCAGCGTGTGGACGGGCATCCTCAACGCCGCCGACTACGGCGTACCCCAGACGAGGCGGCGGGCGATCCTGCTCGCCTCCCGGGTCCGCACCGCCCAGCCCCCTGCCCCGACGCATGCTCAAGTCGGCGAGCCCGACTCGCTGTTCGGTCCGGGCCGCGTCCGCTGGGTCAGCATGGCCCAGGCCCTGGGGTGGGGCGCCACCGACCGGCCCGTGCCCACCGTCTGCGCCGGCGGTGGGCCCGGTGGTGGCCCCGAACCGTTTCCCTCCGGGTCTCGCAAGGCGCTGTCCCATGCGCGTGAGCGCGGGACTTGGACGTCGCGGCCGGACGGGTTCATGCTGCCGTCCCGGACGTCTCGGCTCGGGACGCGCGAGAGCCGTCCCGGACCCGCCGAGGCGCTCGTCTGGTCCTGGTCCCTGCGGAGCAACAACCAGACCAACGCCACCATCCGGCCGCTGTCCGAGCCCGCCGGGACGCTGTTCTTCGGGCACCGCGCCAACGAATGCACCTGGATCGCCGAGCCACCCGCCTCCCCACACCAGAACGCTGCGGCGGCTCCCGTCCCGGAACCGATCCGGATCACCGCCCGCGAGGCCGGCATCCTGCAGACCTTCCCCGCCGACCACCCCTGGGCCGGCAACAAGGGCCAGCAGTTCTCACAGATCGGCAACGCCGTACCCCCACTGCTCGCCGCCCACCTCCTCGCCCCGCACCTGGGCGTTCTCCTCAACCCCGACGACTTCACCCTGGCCGCCTGATGCGCCACACCCCTGAACTGGGCCATGACGACCTCGACGCCGCCACCCCGCCGCCCCCGGTATTCCACGCCGAGCAGGCCCTCCTCGGCGCCCTCCTGCTCGAACCCCACCGCCTTGGCGAGGTGACCAGCGTCGGCTCCGAGGCGTTCTCCGCTGCCGCACACGCCGCCGTGTTCCGCGCGATCAGCTCCCTGCCGGCGTCCGACCCGGTCGACCACACGCAGAACACGCAGTGGCTCGATGCCGTGCTCAGCTCCGCCCGCCAGCAAGCGCCCGGCCTGACCGCCACCTACCTGCACCACCTCATCCAGGTCTGCCCACGGCCCCGGCACGCGCCCGCGTACGCGCGGATGATCGAGGCCGAGCACGCCCGGCGCCGTCTGGCCGCCGCCGCCCAACACCTCGGACACACCGCCCGGGACACCTCACTGCCGCAGCCCGTGATCACCACCCTCGACGAGGCCGACGCCCTGGCCACCGTGGTGGACGACATCGCCGCCCGCTTCCCCTCACACGCCGGCTCCCTGCCCCGCACCCACGTTCCTGAGCCGACCCCGCCCCCCGACCAGGAGGCCCTCGACGAGGAACAGTTGCTGCTCGCAACCGCGACCGCGCTCCCCACCATCATCGAGCAGATGCGGTGGCTGACGCCGGGCGACTTCACCCAGCCGCTGCACGCCGGACTGTGGCAGTGCCTGAACGCCCTAACCCGACGCGACACCCCCGTCGACCCCGTGACGCTGCTGTGGGAAGCACAGCACCGACGCCTGCTGGCAGCCGGAGCCGACCCGCGAGAACTACTCGACCTCCTCAACGGACCGCTCGGCTCCCCCGACCACTGGGGCGAGCGCGTCCTGCAGCGCTCCCTCCTGGCCACCGCCCAGCACACCAGCCAGATCATCGAGGCGTTCACCAACGATCCGGCCACCACGCCGAACCAACTCGTCGTGGGCAGCCGCCGCGCTCTCGCCGGCCTGTCCGCCGTGCGCACCCGATGGCAGCACGCCACTGCACCCGCGCCGGCCCGCCATTCCCGCCCCAGCAAGCCCTGCGGGGCCCCGCAGGCATCCCGGGCCGGGCCGCCGCGGACCACGGCTCCGCCCCCCGCCCGCATATCCCGCTAAGCCCCCGCCGCCCGCCGAGCACGCCTGGCCCTTGCGTACCGGTGACCGGCAGAAGAGAGCCGCCTTCGTGTCGACCCCCTCCCTGGACGCGCACGTCCTCCTCGACAGCCACCCCACCCACCCCAGTGCCGTGACCGCCCTCCTGACCGGTTCCCGGGCCCACATCCCCCACGTGGGCCTGGAGGCCGCCAACTGGCACGTCGTCACCACCAACACCCTGGTTCTGGCCCGCATCGACCATGAGGAGCCCTACTGGGCCGAACAGGCCGCCCAGCAACTGGCCGCTGACGGGATCACCGTCGAGATCACCCCCCAGCTCCGCAAAGCCATGGACGAAGACTGGACCTGGGCCGACTACCCGATGCCCTGGTGCACCCGTGCCGAGATCCGCGAGGTCTCCAACGAAGCCCAAACGATCTACGACGACATCCGCCACGGCCACCTGCTCATCCACGCCCATGCCGAGGACGGCCACACCACCGTCGCGGTCGGCACCTACCTCAGCGGCGGCGGCAAGAGCGTCTACCTCCACGGTGAGAACCACCTGCGGCAGGTCGCCGACACCTTCGACTCACCCGCTCAGGCCCTGGTCGCCTTCGAAAACGTCCACGGCGGCACGATGCGGCCCGGCCCGGCACCCATGACCGACACCGAGCGCGACGCCGTCCAGGCCCGCACACCCTTCGCCATACCCGGCGTCGAACCTCAGCCCACACCAGAACCGGAAACCGTCCCGGCGTACGCCGCCGATGCCGGCGACCACGATGCTCTCCTAGACGCATTCTTCGCCGCTCATGACGACTGGGCGAAGTGGCGGACCTGGTCCGACGACACGACCCACGCGATCCACGAAGACCAGACCCTGCGCATCGAGCGCATCCACGACGCCCCCGCCCACGAAACCGCCTGGACCGTCGCTGCATACGAGACACCGGTCTCGGACCGCATGTGGATTCTCACCGCAACCGGTGCCACCCCCGCCCCCGTGCTGCACCAGCTACTGGAGCACCTCGCCGGCGGAGACGGCTGGGACACAGCCGTCGGCACCCCAGTGAACGAAAAGACCGTCACCGCCGCCACGCAGCCCCTCGCCGAGGCCGGATGGCAGCACACCGTCGACGGACGCTGGATCCGCTGGACATCCCCCACCGCAGACGCGGGGGTCCAGTTCGATGCCTTTGTCCACGGACAGTGGGACATCCGGGTGAGCGGACAGTTCAGGTCCTCGTGTGCGGACAGCTGATCTCCCTGTCCGGTATGACTATTTGTCCCTCGGTCGGGCTCAGGCCAACGGGGTGACACCCT
>NZ_JASISZ010000117.1 GCF_030063355.1 Streptomyces sp. PH10-H1 | reverse complement strand
TACCCCGGGGTGCCGGCCCCGCCCGTCCAGGCCTGCGCCCCGGGGGTGCTTCCCTCGTGCAAAACTTCCCGGAGTTTCCGGGCCGGCGCCCCGTTCCCCCGACTGGGGCGGAGGCACGGGGCACAGTTCCGGAAAGTGATGCACATGTACCTTTGGCGAATCGAGGCCACACCCCCAGGGAACTGAACGGGCGGCCGGGGGTGCTTCAAACTGGGTGCCTAGATGAACTCTGGAACCATCCTGCATCACCCCTGATGCGCTGTGTAGGACCCGAGGTTCCGGAACACTGCCCTAGGGCTTTTATGGCTCCGGATGTTCTTCTACGTACCGCAGCATATCTAAGGCGTTGTCAATCCCGTTGTGCACGAAGTCCGCCATGACGCGATCGCCTTTCAATTCTGCTGTTTGGGCCACGGCGGACAGTTCTGCGATGTCCTTCCTGTATTGATCCGCGCTTTGCCGGTCCGCGTTCCATTTCCACGTCATTGTATTTCCTCTCACCCTGGCTTGTGATGATTACATCGTGCCGCACGAGGGGCCCGCACGCGTGCCTGTTTCTCGTGTTGCCTGTTGCCTATTCCTGGAGGATTGGTTCTCAGGCGCCCGGGCCGATGTCTCGGACACGGCGGTCGGTGCCTCAGGTGCGCCGTCGCAGGCTCCAACGGCGGCGAGGGGTGAGCGGCTCACCCTCGCTCACCGGTCCGCTCATGGGTCGCTCAGTGAGTCTGCTCTGAGCGGGGAGGGTGGGCGGCTCACCCTCGCTCTCTGGGTCGGCTGGGCCAGCCGTGGGGCCGGGGGTGAGCGCCAACACATGGCGGCGTAGGTCGGCCACGTTTGCGGCCAGATATTCGGCTTTCAGCTCCGCGATCTCGCGGCGGTGCCGCTCCTCCTTGAGCGCTTGTTCAAGCCTGGCTGTGGTGGACCGCTCATCCCCGCTCACTGGGTCGCCCAGGGGGGTCGCTCTCCCGCTCACGGTGGGCGGCTCACCCTCCGGGGGCGCCGGGGCGTGCAGGCGTAGCCCGACCGCGAGCAGATCCTCTACAGGGATCAGCCAGCCCCGGGAGGGGTCGCGCTGCGCATGGGGCAGGCGGCCGGCTTCCCGGTAGCGGCGGATGGTGGAGAGGTGGACCCCGCACGCGGCGGCGGCCTCCCGCTGGGTCAGGCGTGGGCGCTCCATCCGCCCATCTTCCCCGCTGGGTGCCCGCGAGGTGCCGCACGGCGGCCCGGAGAGACCGCGCGGCGTCCCCGAGACGTGGCGCGCTGGCACCGAGGCGCCCCCGGCTGCCCGTCCTCCTGGCCGCGGTGCTGCGCTTCGCCAAGGACGGGTTACGGCTGGAGCCGGTCCCAGCCGTAGTCGGCCGAGCGCGGTTGGCGAAAGCGAATAGGCGGGCACCCGTGAGACCGGCTTTCCTCATCGCAGCAATGCCGGTCCCGCAGCCGTTTCCGGCGCTCCTAAGGACATCCGGCACGGCGCATCATAAAGCTTTCTGTGAACAACTGGTATTCGCGCTAACGTCCGCGCCGATAGCTTTATATAGGCGCGCGTCCTGAAAGCAAGAAGGACGGTAGCTGAGGTGCGGATTATGATGGCGTAGCTCGAAATATCAGTTCGCAGCCCATGGAGCCCGCCCGGAATATCGGCGCTGACACGGTGCGACAGGTCGCCCCCGCAAGATCCAACCACCTCCGACACCTCGGACATCGAATGCTTGTCGGAGCCAAAACAGCCCGACATGCGCAGGTGTGGCAAGATCCCCGGGTTCGGACCGGTGGGCGGTTCTGGAGCGCTCTGGGTGCCGTCCACCACCGGCGCCACCCGCGCCCGGACCATGGGGCGTCGCGGATTTGCGGGGGCCGGGCCCGGGGCTGTACTGGAAGGGACCGGGAGCAGGGCGGCCCCATGGGAACCGCGTCTACTGGCGGGCTTCAACATGGTCACCCTCATGTTGCCCTGGACCCGTCTCGGTTGCCGAGCGGTTGGGCGACGAGCGCGACGCTGCGTGGTCATTAGCCGGCCCCACCCGTCGCTCGACCTGGCGGCCCCACCCGGTGGCCGCCAGGGAAGCCCAGACACGCCCGTTTCCGCCGCTGCACTGCCGCCGCCCACCCCCGGCATCTCCCACCCGGGTCAGGGGAAGGGCAGGCAGAGGGGGAAGTCGGCGTCCAGGCCGCCCCGGTCAGACATCACTAGTGCAGGTCACGGCCCTAAAACGCGGTGAGCGGCGGGGAAGCAGTGAACGCATGGTTGAACGGGTGGTTGACCGCGTGGTTGAACGCATGGATGAACGGGTGGTTGCCGAGAAGTGGCTCCGCTCGCCACGACAGGTCAGGTCAGCGCCCGGCACGGTCGCGTCGGGCACCCTCAGGGTTCCAGGCCGAGGGAGCGCAGCACTTTGCGGCCGTCCTCGATCTGCTGCCGGGCGGCCTGGACTTCACGGCGGGCGGTGCGCAGCGCGTTGCGTACGTTGTGCAGCTGCTGTTGCGGGGGGATGTGCGGGGGTGGGTTGCTGGTGGACAGCAGCGTCTGGGCGGCGTCCAGGAGGTGGTTGACCGCCGGTGCCACGGTGTATCCCTGGCCGTCGTCGTCGGTCTGGGTGGCGGTCAGGTCGGTCAGTGTGCGGTTGACCCGGGCTTGGAGCAGCCGCGACCACACCCCGCTCAGCGCGTTGGGGTTTTCGTCCCCGTCGGCGTGCAGCGTGTTGCGGATGCCGGCGAGGTAGCCCTCGCGGACCGCCTCCAGGTCCAGGCGGTCGGTGTCGATGGTCGCGGCGCCCTCCACGCAGTACAGCAGCATCCCCAGGGCGACCGCCCGCGGCATCGGGTCCGGGACCGGGAGCTCCACCCCGATCGTGCGCAGACAGGCGTGAAGCTGCGCGGTGCTCAACAACGGGTCATCACTCACGAACGGGCCCTTCCACGACGCGCGGTCAACTGCCCCACCAGCTTGCCGGTACCCGTTCCCGGCCCGGGCCGCTTCGGCCGCACCCGCCCCGTTCGAGGCGCGGCCGGCGGTACGTGAAGTGGGTGACGTACACGGGGAGACGTTGACGTACACGGCCAGCCAGGCCGGGGCCGACCGGTGGGCCGAACGCCCGTCGTAGCCGGAACGACCTGCCGCCACGAGCGGGGGTCGGTCCCGTCGATCCGAAGGAGGTCAAGGGGTTGTCCGCCTGCGAAAGCACGGAAGGGCAAGGGGGTGCAATCTGCGGATCACCGGCCCAGCCACTTCGGGGCCGGGGCTGTGAGGCTGTGTGCCTCACAACCCTTTCCCGAGGTCGGCGCGCGGCACAGGCTGTGAGGTGTGAGGGCGCGCGCACCTTCCGGCCTGACGGCCCACGGGGCCGGCCTTTCGCCGCCCGTCCCTCTTCGGTGCGCGGTCAGATGCGGCCCATCTGGCGCAGTCCGGCCTCGTACGTGCCGCGGGCGGTGCTGCGGGCGTGGGGGTCGCCGGTGAGCTGGGAGGCGAGCGTGCCCCAGGTCATGCCGTCGTCGCGGGCGGCCACGGTCAGGTGCCGGACCCTGCGAGTCAGTTCGGCTGCGAGCGCGGCAGTGGACCGCAGGATGTCGGCGCGCTCGAACTCGTTGAGCGCGGCCAGCGCCTCGAAGGTGTGCAGACCCAGCGCGGTCAGGGCGTGCTCCAGACGGCCGCTGTCGATGGCCTGAACGACGTATCCCTGCGGGTCGTCGTTGCGCTCCCAGTCGATCGTCGTGCGGTCGGCGGTACGGGTGATGGACACGGCCATGATGTGTTCCCCTTCATCAGGTGTGCGGTTTCCGCACAGTGTGTGGAAACCGCACACCTGATGTCAAGGGCCCGACACCAGGTTCCGTTCCGGCTTCTCTTCGGGCTTCCCTTTCGAGCTCCCTTCGGGCGTCCGTTTCGGGTTCTGTTTGGGGTCCCCTTCGCCCGCCGCAGTGGGCGGGTGTCTATGCAGGCCACGGGCGCGGACAAGGGGTGCAACCGGCGCCGACTTCTTCCCTGCGCGACCCTCCCGGGCCCGGGGAAGAACCGGCCAGGTCCCGCCGGACCACAGGTCGGCCCCGGCCCGTCCGGCCGCCCCTCGACGGACGAGTGCAACCGCCTGCCGGACCGGTTTCGCGGGAGGTTTCGCGGCGGGTTTCGCCGCAGGTTTCGCAGGAGGTTTCGTACGGGGTTTCGCGGCAGGTTTCACCGCCCTATCCGGCGGCCCGGGTACCGGTGCAGGTCACCGGCCGAGTGCAACCGGTCCCGCCGGATCGACACCTCTTCCTGCTTGCCAGGAGAGGTCCCTTTCCCTTCCCCCGGGGCGAGGGCCGGGGCGGACGGCGGCCTTCCCCGGCCGACCCGCTCCCGTGTGCACGCGGGTGCACGAGCACAGGTGCACACGTCTCGCGCGCGAGACACCGCCGGACGGCCCCGGGTCGGCGGGGAGCTGGCCTCGCGTGCGCGGCACGCCCGGCACGGGCCACGCGCGGCACGCGGTGGGCTGCCGGACCCCGGGCCCCCGGGTGGTGAGGAAGACGGCCCGGAGCCGGCCAGGCCAGGGTAGTCAGCCGTGGCCCCTGCGGACCCAGCGGCCACAACCGCCCCTGTGGCGCGGTCGCGGCCCGCTTCGCCAACGCGGGGGCGGGGAGGGGAATTGATGCCGGATCAGCCGCGGCGCGTCCGGCGCGCTCCAGACCTTAGATCCTCGCTGCGCTGCGGTCGGCCTGGAGCGTACCGGCCGTGTCAAGGCGGAGGAGGGAGGCGCGCCGAGGCGCCGAAGTGCTCTCAGTCGGCGGGGCCGGCGGGCGGTTGCCCCGAACCTGGTCAGGGTTCGGCGGGGCGGCTTGCCCTACAACTTGCCCCTCAACGTGCCCTACAACTTGCCCCACGGCGACGGCGGAACGGTCTCCGACATGCGCGGTCAAGGGGTCCGGCCGCGCCGACTACTCCCCTGCACCGGGGGTCTGGAACAGAGCGGGCGGCGACGGAAGGGGTTCCCGCTGCTCCCGCCGGCGGCGCGACCCCGGCAACTCGACGCGCTGTGCGCCGATCTGACGGCCGATCTTCTCCCGCCCCGGACTGGGAGGCCCGGGGCGGGAGAAACGCGCTCACAGGCGCGGCCAGGGCCTTAGAACGGGGCGGGTTCCTCCTGTGCCTGGCCCGTGTGTGCGGGATCGGTGAATGCGGCGTTGTGGGCGTCGTGTTCGGCCTCGCGGGCGGCGGCTGCGGTGAGCTGTTCCCATCCGGCGTCGGCGGTGCCGGTCGCGGCGTCGGCGAGCAGCTGGCGGTCGGCGGCGCGCTGCGCTTCCATCCGGCAGCGCCCGCACCATCCGGCGGACTTCACGTCCTGCCCGCACTCGCGGTCGCCGTAGCCGGGGCACATACCGTCAGCGGTCGGCGTCCCGCGCTCCAACAGGTGCCGTCCGGCCGCCACGCAGTCCGCGCACAGTCCGGTGCGGTCCCGGATGCCGCAGCCCCCGGAGCACACCGGCCAGCCCAGGTGCTCCGCACACAGCGTCTCGCCCTCGACGGCCAGGCGCCGGCACAGGTTGTCGTCCCCGGCACAGTCCCGACCGTGCCGGGTCGCTGCGTCCAGGGCGGCGCGCTTCTCCGCCCACGTCCAGGCCGCCGACGACGACAAGTCCCGCCCGGACGGCATCCGGCCGCCCCGGCCGCCGTCGCGATCCCAGTCCGCACCGTCCGCCGCTGCATCTGGCGCGGTCCCCTGGACCGGGATACGGGGAGCGTTCGGGGTCAGCGGCAGGGCGCCGATCCGTGCGGAGACCACCGCGCCCGCACTGGTGCGGATCTTCTCCGTGAACGGGGCGCACAGCGCTTCCAGCAGCTCGCCGCGCGACCACGGGCGGCCCAGCCGCTCGGATTCCGCCAACAGCCCGTCCAGACGCAACGCCTGATCGTTCAGCACCTTCCCGGCAAGAGCGAGCTGCGGCACGCGGCGGCCCATCCGGTGCAGAATCTCCGTCCCGTCCGAGGCTGTCCGGTGGGGTGGAGCTCCCGCACCCGGCAGCGGACCGCCCGGAGTACCCGCCTCTACTGCTGCGCCGTTGTCGTTGTCCGGCGCGGCGTCAGCCGCCGCCGGACTCGCCCCCCCGACGTGTTGCTGCTGCTCCGCTTCCTGAACATTCGAGCCGCCGTCGTCCGTCCGTCCATCCGTGCTCGCGCCCTCGCGCGCGTCCACCTCAGGTTTACGGACGGACGGACGGAGATCGGGACGTGAGCGGGAGGACTGAACGTAAGGACTGAACGGGGGTTCGCGATCTTGCAGGTCAGCCCCCGAATGCGGGTCAGAAATCTGGCCCAACGGGTCAGAAATCTGACCCAGCGGGTCAGAAATCTGACCCGCGCTGGCGTCCGGGAACAGCGGGTCAGATTTCTGACCCGCATTCGGGTTCGTGCTCTGAGCTGCATGTTCGGCCTTGCGAGCGGCGTTCCGCGTGGTCTCCGTCCGTGCTGCCGCTGCCGCCTGCTCACGTGCCGCCGCCCGGATCGAGTCGAGCGCGGCGAACGCGTTGCGCGGCCCCTTGTACGCCGCGCTGGCCCCGGGCCGGTCATTCACCCGGATGCGCAGCGCCGCCCCCGACGCCTTCGCCCGCGACGACGTACTCACCGCTTGGCCGCTCGGTGTGCTGATCAGTCCGACCGCCGACAGGTCCCGTAGCAAGTTGCGGACCCGGGTGTGACTGGACGGACCGCCGTTCTTGGTCGGCAGCAGATGGCACAGCTCCATCACGGTGAGCTTGCGCACCGGACCGTGTTTCTCGATCACGAGCGCGCGCATGATCCAGTACAGCCGTACCGCTGAGTCCTTGAGCTGCGGACACAGCGGTACCCAGTCCGCGAGCTGCGAGGTGTACCAACCGCCGTTCTTAGGGCCGGAGAGTTCCATCTCATCGTCCGGACCCGTCAATTCCATGCCGGAATCTGTACTCACCGGGCCACCTCCGCCGCGTTCCGGCTCCGGGTGGCTGAACTGTGCTGCACGACGTACCGTCTTTCCAGTCGCCGACGCGTACCGGGCTTCACGCCCGGGTACACTCGCCAACGACCTAGCTTCGGTCACCGCAAAGCCCCAAAGGCCCGGAACGCCGCGAAACTTTCCGGAACCCGCCCGAGGGGCTTTTGCGTGTGGTGACTCATGTCTGTGGTGATCTTCTGTGCCGGTGAGACTACTCCCCGTGGCCGCGCCCTATCCGGCGCCCCCGCCCGCGTGGATGACGGTCTGCGTGCCGCCGATCAAGCCCGCACGGCGGCGCGGCGCCAGCTTGTTGACCGCGTGATCCATCCCGCACAACAGATCCGGGACGGGCACGCCGTAGTGCTCCGACAGTCGGTCGAGGTCGGCCAGCGACCACATCGAGCGCCCGGATTGCTTGCGGCTGATCTGTGCTTGCGACAGCCGCAGGCCACGCCCAAGGTCGTCCTGATGCTCGCCGGTGGCCCGCATCAGTGCCGCTACGGTCATCCGTAGAACCGTCTCTGTACTGGACATATGCACGCTCCGCATTCTCCATGCACTGGGTGTATCCCCGGGGAACTAGGTGTCTTCCGGCGTGTCGGAGGCGCCGTGGCCGAGTGGTCGGCGCCCCTGGCTATCGGGCGCGGCTGCCATCTTCTTCCGGCGGCGGCGCACCTCGATGCCAGCCCCCTCAAGCCACGCGTAGAACAGGTCGCTACTGACCTTGCTCAACTCGCGGGCGCGGGAGCGTGGAGCTCCGCTGCGCACAGCTAGGACGGTCGCGTCGCGCAATGAGTTGGTCAGGCGTTCGACGCTGGCGAGCGCCTCAGCGCGCTCCGCGCCGAGTCGGGCCACGTCGCGCAGCGCATTGGCTTGCGCGGTCTCCGGGATCTCCATGACGGGAGCGTAGCGCACGAAGTCTGTTCCGGGCACTGCTTGTCCGGAGCAGACTTCTGTGTCATGGTGGTGTCTCGCCCCGGAAACGAGGGCGGCCCGACAGGGGCATCTCACCTCCCCTGCCGGGCCTTGACCGCCACCTACGTACATAGGAGGGCGATCCGCGATGGATCGTATCTTGACCTTGGACCGACCTGTGTCGGTCCCCGGGCCCCGGCAGCCCCATCTCCCCGCCGGCCGCCCCCACATCCCCCGTCCCCGCGGCCCGTTGGCCGGACTGCGTGACGAGATCAAGCGCCAGGAACGCGAGGACAACCGGCGCGGCTTCGAGGACGAGCCCGAAGCGCTGCCGGTCCTCGAGTTCACCGACAACGCTTTCGCCGGCGGCCGGTGCGAGCTGTGCGGGTTCCTGCGCTGCTGCTGCGTTGCGGGGGTGCGGTGATGGCGCTGCGCTCGATGCCGACCGCGCCGGGCTCCCGCCCCGACCCCCGGCACGAAACCGTGCACGACCCGGCCCGGGGCGGCTGGTACCCGCCCGCCGACACCGCCCGCGACACCACCCCGGCCGCCAAGGACGGGGGGCGGCGCCGTGGATGACGACGAGAAGCGCCGTCAGGCCGAGGCCGCGATGCAGGCGGCCCGCGCGCAAGCCGCCCGCGACCTGGCCGCCGCGCAGGAGGCGTTGGAGGCGCAGCGCGCGGCGGTCGCCGCCCTGGACGCGGCGGGGCGCGGATGACCGACGAGCAGATCATCCAGATCATCGTGGCCGCCGCAGCGGCGGGCATCGACCTGGCGCACTGCCTGATCGGCGAGGACGCGAGCACGGGCCGGCCCACCATCGACGGGATGCCCGTCGATGCGTGGATCGAGGACCTGGCCCACCGTCTCCGGAAGAGCACCGGCACCATCGGCAAGCCACCGGAGCACGGCCCGCACCCCGCCACTGACGGGGGGTCCCGATGATCGTCACCGGCTCGCTTGCGGTGGTGCTGACCATCACCGCCGTGGTGATGATCCGCCGGGGCAGCATCCGCCTGTTCCAGGGCCTGCTGTGCATGCTGGCCGGATTCGAGATCTCCTCCACCTCGGTCGCCCCGCACGTGAGCGCCGCGATCGGAGCCGTCATCGGGTGGTTCGCCCGCCTGCACATGTAGGCGGGGAGTAGACAAGCACCCACTACGCACCACCCGCACCACCGCCCCGGACCCGGCACCCGCCGGGGGACGTGACGCCGCCGGATCGGAACCGGCCCGGGGCACGTACCCGCACCACGATGAGATGAGGACGCGATGACCACGATTTCCGCCGAGCGGGCAACGATGCCGGAGCTCGCTGCCCCGGACGCGGCACCGCCCGCGCCGGATGCGCCGGTCAGCGACAACGCCGACCCGGGTACCGACACCAACGACAACCCCGCGACGACGCCGAAACTGCGCGGGTTCATGTGGCCGGTGGCCGTTGTCGGTTTGGTCGGCGGTCTGCTGGTGGCCGGGATCGGGTTCGCGCTGTCCTACGACACCCTTCGGGGTGCGGCCGTGGGATGGGGGTTCGGGCCGACCGCCGCGGCCTGGTTCCCCATCGGGATCGACGGCGCGATCGTCGCCTTTTTCGCGATCGACCTGTGGCTGGCCTACCGCAAGACCCCCAAGGCGCTGCTGCGCATCGCCGCGCACGGCATGACGCTGGCCACGATCGCGCTGAATGCGGGAGCCGGCCACGGATCGGTGTGGGCCGACCCGTGGCGCACCCTTGCGCACGCTGCGATGCCGGTGGTGTTCGTGATCGCCGTGGACGCGGTGCGGCACGCGATCACCCGCAAAGCAGCGCTGGAGAGCGGCGTCGGCACGCTGACCGCCCGGCAGTGGCTGCTGGCCCCGATCAGCACGTGGAACGTGTGGCGCGACGCGACGATCACGCCGTGCAGCTACGACGCGGCGCGCACCGCACGCCGTGAACGGCTGATCTACCGGGTGTGGCTGGCACACCGGCAGGAGATCGAGGCGGCCCTCGATGCGGGCACCGAAGGCGGTGAGCGCGTCGGCACCCTGGACCGGCTGCCGGACCTGCTGGCCCCCTACGGGGTGTCTGTCGATGACGCGCTGGCACTGCCGGAGCGGATGCGCCGGGCGGATCAGGAGCGCCGCGCGGCCGCCGCGCGCGAGCGCCAGGAGCTGGAGCACCAGGCCGCCGCGGACCGCCGCGCGTTGGAGCACGCCGAGCGCCTGGCCGCGCTCGCTGCCGAGGCCGAGCAGCTGCGCGCGGCCGGCGACGTCGCCGTGCTGCGCGCCCGGGTCGAGGGGGAGACCGCTGCCGCCGGGCACATTGCCCGCGCCGCCGCCGACACCGCCGGTATCCGCGCCGCCGCCGACAAGACCGCCGCCGAACGCGCGGCTGCCGAGGCGCAGCGGCTGGCCGATGCGGAGGAGCGGGCGGAGGAGACCGCCCGGACCGCAGCCGCCCGCCGCGCCACAGCCGAGCACGCCGCCGCCCAGGCGGAGGCTGAGGTCCGCGCCGCCGCCGCCCGCGCCACCACCGCCGAGGCCAACCGCGCCGCCGCCGCCGCCGACAGCAGCGCGGCAGCCGCCCGCCGCCGGGCCGAGGAGGACGCCGAGGCGTCCGCCGCCGCCGAACGCCGCGCCGCCGAGCACCGCGCCGCGACCGCGCGCGCCGAGCTGGTGGCCGTCGCCGCCGAGGACGAGGCGCGGCTGAGCGGACGCGAACGGGCGGTGCGCAAGGTGGCACGGCTGATCCTCGCGGAGGCCGGTGGGGACGCCGAGCGGCTGCCGCTGTACCGGATCGAGACCGCGCTCAGCGTCGCCAACGGCACCGCGTCCGGCTACCGCAGCGAGGCCGCCGCGCTGATCGCGGGTGGCTACCGCCCTCCGGCCGTCGATACGGCCGGGGCGCCTGATGCCGATATGGCCTGGAGTGGTGTCACTCACCCGGCCTAGGCTCACAAACTCACGGGGCGTAGTTGCTCCGTGACGGGGTCCGGCGGGACGAACCCCCGCCGGACCCCACCTCCCAGCAACCGACTAGGCACACCGGAGAGGTAGACACAGCATGACGACCCCTCAGAGCGCCACGCAAACTACGGTTCAGCCAAACCCGGTCGCGGCGCCCCATGCCGGGCCGGTACCCGCCGATTCCCCGGTGATCCCGCCGCAGCCCGGCTACGCCCCCGACATGCCGGCCCCCGCGCCCGCGCCCGTTGCTGGGGTCCAGGAGCCGGAGCAGCCGTCCGTGCCGGAGCGTCCGCAGGCGGTTCCTGGCGGCCCGCTGCTGTTGACCCTCGCCAACGCGGCCGGGCTGGTGAGCACCAGCGCCTACTACGCCGCCGGGGTCGCGGGGGTGGTCGCCGTGGGCGGCGCCGCCGGGGTGGCCGGTGCTACCGCGACCGCGTACGCGTTCCGCAAGGCCACCCGGGGGGCCCGCCGCGGCTTCGGTTCCTTCGGCGGACTGGGCGGCCGGGGAGGGTTGCGGCGCGCCGGATTCCGTCAGCAGCCGTACGGGACGAACACCCCGGCATCGCGCCGCCGCACCAACGCGTCGGGCGCGGGCGGTGGCGGTGGCACCTCGACCGGCGGAAGCCGGAACCGGCGCCGCCGCTCGGGTGACTCCACAGGTCCGCTGCCGGGCGCGGGCGGAACGCTGCCGCGCACCCGGCAGGGCGGGCGCCACGCGGATACCTCCGGCGGCAAGGGCACCGGCACCGGCCCGGGCAGCCGTGCGGACCGCCGCGCGCCCGGGGGCGGCACCGCTCCCCGGGGCGCGGGGGGCAAAGGGTCGGCGGGCCGCTCGCTGGGGCGCGGCCTGCTGGGCCGCCTGATGAACCGCCCGGGGCGCGGAGGCGGAGGCGGAGGCGGCCGGTCCGGCGGTCCGGCCGCGCAGACCACCGCCGCCGCCCGCCGCCGGGCCGGCCAGGCCAACCAGCCGCCGTCGCCGCGCTCGGTGCGCGGACTCATCCAGCGGGCCGGTGGCGGGGTCGGCCGCGCCGTTCGCGCCGCCCGCACCGGGTGGCCCGCGATGGTCGGCCGCACCGGCTCAGCACTGGCCCGGGGCTGGCGGAGCAGCACCTCTGCCCGCCGGTCGCTGCGCGCCCGGCTCCGCTACGCCCGCCGGATCACCGGCACGCTCGTACTCGCCTCGATCGCCGGGATTCTCGGGAAGATGGCCCGCCCCTTCACCTGGGGATCGGGCAAAGCGGCTGCGCTGCGCGCGTGGAACTGGCGGGCCAATCGGGCACGACCCAAGGAGGACGCCCTACGCGCCCGCGAAGCGGCGGCCACGGCCGCCGAGAAGCGGGCGCCGGTCCGCGCGACCGTGGACGACCCCGGCAACACCTCAGCACCGCAAGGAGGCGCCCCGGCAACCGGTGCGCCCGGACAGGAAGGCACCACCGTGCAGCAGGTTTTCGCCCGGGCAGCCGAGGCCGTAGCGACCGCGTACAGCGCGTACAGCCCGCCGTCGATGCTGGCGGTCGCCGCCGAGTACCAGGGGCTTCCTGAGGGCATCCGGGCCGCCGCTACGGCCATCCGGCATCTGGCGCTCAACACGGAGCAGGTCTACCCCGCGCACAAGGCCGTCGTGGAGGCGGTGAGCGGGGTCTACAAGCGCCTCGCGGAAGCCGCCGACAAGGCCGACGAGGTGCACACCACGTTCACCCAGGTCCACGCCGCCGACCTGGCCCGCCACACCGAGCCGCGCAACGGGTGGTCCGGTGAGGTCATGTGGAACATCGGCGGGCGCCCCGGTGACAGCGGCACGGCGCACCAGTCGGTGTTCAGCCGCTCGTGCGACGCTGTCGCCACGGTCTACGCCACCTACCAGCCGGGCGTGATGACCGAGGTGTCCGCGGAATACGAATGCCTGCCGACCGGCATTGAGCACCTGGCCTCAGCCGTCCAGTCCCTCGCGGTGCACTCCGCGGATTCCTACGCCGTCGAACCGGTCGTGGCCGAGCTGGTCGCCGCCGTGCACCAGCACTTGTTGCACGCGGTGTCGGCCGCATCGGACGTTCTCCCGGTGTTCCGCCGGGTGCACGCCGCCGACCTGGCCCGCCACGAAGCACCGCGCAACGGCCCCGCCGCCGAAGCCATGTGGAACGTCTGACGTGATGTCCGAGACCCGGGAGAGCACAGCGTGAGCACCAAGAAGAGCAACAAGCCGGGGCGGCTGGACTGGACGGCCGCCCACCCGCCCGCGTGGGCCGCCACCAACGCGGCCGGGGTCGCCGTCGTCACCGCAGCCGCCGGACACCTCGCCCACATGCCGCCCGTCATCGGGCTGGCGGAAGGCGTCGCCGGCGCGGTCGCCTCGGTGGCCGTGGCCACGCACCGCAGGTGGTCCACCCCCAACCGGGTCTATCGGGCGTCCGCGTGGCTGCTGACGGGCGGCTGGACATCCTGGGCGCTGGCGGTCGGCCCCTGGTCGTCCTGGGCACCGGTGGCGACCCTCGCGGCCGGCACCGTCCTGGGATGGGGCTGCAACGCCGCGTTCCGCGAGTACGAGCAAAGCGCACCCGCCCGCCGCGCCGAGGCCGAGGCACAGGCCCGCCGCGAAGAGACCCGGGGAAGCTGGGAAGACCGCCTGCAGCGCATCTGCGGCATCGAGGGATGCCAGGTGGTGGGCGTGGAGGAATGGGAGCCGGAGAAGGGCGAGGAATCCTGCGGCTACACGATCGAGGTGACCCTGCCCGCAGGGGAGACCCTCGCCGCCGTCCAGCAGCGCGCCGACTCCCTGCGGGCCGATCTACGGCTTCCCATGGGATGCGGGCTGGAGATCAACCACGGCAAGGACTACGGGACCGCGATCATCAAGGTCGAGACCGCCAACGCGGTAGCCCGGACCTTCCCCTACCGCATCGACCGGGCCCTGACCCCCGGATCGGTCAACGACCCCATCGAGGCCGGCCGCTACAAGGACGGCAAGCGGTTCTCCACCACCGCGCTGCGCTACCACTGCGGACTGGTCATCGGCCAGCCCGAAGGCGGCAAGACCAACCTGCTCAACGTGGTGAACGCCGAACTGGCCCGCTGCGTTGACGTGCTGATCTGGCACATCGACGTCACCGGCGCCGGTGTGACCCTGCCGTGGCTGCGCGCCTGGGCACGCGACGGAACCGCCCATGCCCCGGTCGTTGACTGGTCGGCCAGCACCGTCGAGGAAGCCCTGATCATGCTGCGCGTTGCCGAGGAGATCATCGCGACCCGCAAGCGCGACTATCAGGACCGCATGTTCGCCGTGAACGACGACAAGATCCCGGTGGACGAGAGCGTCCCGGAAATCATCATCGTGACCGACGAAGCCGCCCAGCTCCCGATGAGCGTGCAAAAGGGACTGGACACCGTCATCAACACCGGTCGCGCCGCCGCCGTCCGCGCGTTCACCTGTGTTCTGCGAGGAACCCGGGATATGGCCTCTCCCTCCATGAAGGAGATGACCCGCCTTCGCATCGCTATGCGAGTGAGCGACGAAGCAGAGTACATGCACATCTTTTCCGATTCCCGTGGCATCAAAAAAGAAGATGCCGCATACCAGGGAAGCGGATTCGTGGAAGAAGGGAACGGCAAACCGCAGCCTTTCAAGGCGTACCGCATCGAGCCCCAAGACGTGATGTCTATCGCTAAATCGGTGGCAGGCTACCGGCCCAAGCTCGACGAGGTAAGCCTCGGAATCGAATCGGCGGAGTTCTACAAGCAAAGGTGGGCCCGAACCCTCCCGCTGCTCTACTCCAACACCGATGTACTGTCCAAGGCCGCCAAGGCCGCCATGAACGGCACGCCGGTAACCGCCACCCGACTCCCGGACACCGAAACACAGACCGCACCCGGCGGAGTCGATATGGACGCCCTCTTCCCCTCCCTCGGGAAAAAGCCCCAGCCGCCCACCGCGCCGGCACGCCAGACCGAAAGCGAATCGCAGCACGCGGACAGCACCCGCGCCTTTCGCCAGGTACTCGACGACGCCACCTGGACCCTGGGCGACGACGACACCGCAGCCGAACCCCTGCCCGCTCCGCCCACCCTGGGACCGGTCTCCCAGGCAGACATGGTGATCAAGGACCGGGCGCAGCTCCACGCCCTCGACGTGCTCCGGCAAGCCGGCAGCGCCGGCCTGGGCGTGACGGCCCTGTACGACGCCATCAAGGACCACCCCGAATACGCCCGCGACCGGTCCACCCTCCACCGCTGGCTGCCCCGCTGGGCCGCCTACGGACACGTCGTCCGCGTCGATCGCGGCTCCGGCCAGGTGGCCTACGTAGCCGCGGAGTACCACCGCGCCGCGTAACGCCCCGTAGTCGGCACCTGTTGCGTGTCGCGTGTCGCAACACCGCCCGGGGGGCCCATCCGGCCCCCCGGGCCCCTCAACCCCCCTCCCCTCCACCTGTTGCGACACGCAACGCGCAACAGGTGATGTCACCAGGAGTAGCCATGGCCGACCCGCGCACCGGCGCCCCATTCGATGCCCCACCGCCGGAAGCCGTCTACGCGCACGCCCCCGAACCCATGGCCGAGAGCGCCGCCCTCCTTCGACTCGACACCCTTTTGCGCACCGGAGAGGCCGGCCCCGACCGCGTACGTGAACGCTTCCTGCGCCTGGCCGCGCTGTCCGATCGTCTTGCTCTCATGGCGGCCGAATCACCCGTGGGGCGCACGGCGACGCCTGCCGAGGCCGAGCGGGACGCGGTTGGAGACGCCTGCCAACTGGTCGCGTGGGACCGCCGGCACCCCGATCAGGTGGCCGGACCCTACGGGCCCGATGCCAGCGAATGGGACTCCCCGCGCTACTACGTTCGCCAGGAATACCAGACGTGGATTTCGAAAAGCGGCGCATGGAAGGCATCCTCATGAGAATCGGAAAGAAGAAAGAAGATCACACCCACACCATTCGTGCCCGAAAGGTACAGGAGGTCACTGACACCACCATTACCCTACGGCCGGAAAACGACCCGGGCGCGATCACCGTCACACCCGAGAGCGTACAAAAGCGCGCAGCTGAGTACGGTCTGAAAATCTCCAAAGAAGAAGCGGCCGAATCACTCGATTCGCGGCTACGGCATCGCGGGTGGAGATGAGATACCGCACGAAGGTCAGGTTCCTTTTCATCGTGGTGTTGATCGGGGTGGCAGTGGGAATCTGGCAGGGAAAGTAGCGATTGACAGCCCGTGGCCCGGAGCCCTATGGTTTCGGGCCACGGGCCTTTCTGTGGTCCGTCCGCAGCTCACTGGAGGATGGAATGTTGGACAACGAGACTGGCGCGGCAAGGGCCGGAAGCGATGGGGGATGCGAGGAATGCGGAGCGGATATCGTGGCTGGGTACAGTCACAAGGATGGATGCGTATACGCGGACGAAGATGAGATGTACGAGGAAGGCTAGAACTCCTCCGGGGTAGCGATCCGAGACCCCAATCGCTACACAGTGCATCAGAGGTGATGCAGGCTGACTCCAGAGTTCATCTAGGCATCCAGTTTGAAGCACCCCGGGGCCGCTCGGTCGGTCCCCGGGGGTGTGGCCTGGATTCGCCAAAGTTACATGTGCATCATTCCCGTCCGGCACCCCGCGCCCCGCACCGGTCAGGGGGTACGGGGCGCGGACCCGGAAACTCCGGAAGTTTTGCACGAGGGAAGCAGGCCCGGGGCGCAGGCCTGGACGGGCGGGGCCGGCACCCCGGGGTG
>NZ_JASISZ010000116.1 GCF_030063355.1 Streptomyces sp. PH10-H1 | reverse complement strand
TCGGCCTGGGGGCCGGATCGGATCCAGCGGGCTTGGTGCTGGTCATGAGGGTGTGGTTCTCCTGTCGGTGCCCTCTCAGGCTAACCCACCGAAGCGGGACGTCTCACCCAAGGCTGACAGAGAGGGCCATGTACGTGGACCTGTCCCTGCTGTTCGCGGAGTACTCCCGCCTCCTGGCACACGGCGGCCGGTACGTCACCATCACCGGCTGCTACAACGACACCTACGGGCTGCCGTCCCGGGCCGTCAGCCAGATCAACGCGCACTACATCTGCGATATCCACCCGCGCAGCACCTACTTCAAGGAGATGGCGGCCAACCGCCTGGTCCCGGTCAGCGTGGTCGACCTGACCGCGGCCACGATCCCGTACTGGGAACTGCGCGCCAAGTCCTCAGTGGCCACCGGTATCGAAGAGGCCTTTCTCACCGCCTACAAGAACGGCAGCTTCCAGTACCTGCTGATCGCCGCGGATCGCATCTGACCGATCCTGACCTCCGTCCCTGGTTCCCTCCGCCGACTTCCGCCGACCTCCGCCGACCTCCGCCGGGCCGGCCCGGCCCGGCGGGAGGGAACCAGGATCCCGGAGGTGGCCCCCTCAGAAGTCGATGCGCATGACGACGCGCCGGGCGCTGGGGTGGCTTACCGAGGCTGGAAGTACCCGGTGAAGGTCGTCATCGACGCACCGGCAGCCACTGTCGCTGGGGCGGGCCTGTTCAACGGCGACGGCGAGGCGGGGTCGGGCTCATGCCGCCCTCACCCGCTTCGACGCCCGCATCCATCGCGATCACGACGCGCTCCAGCCCACGGCGTTCAGTCCCTGGCGTTCAGCTCACGGCGGGTACCTGCTGGGTGATGCAGTGGACGCCGCCGCCGCCCCAGGCGAGGGTGGTCGCCAGTGCTCCGATGACTTGCTTGCCGGGATACAGGCCTTGGATCACCGTGAGGGCGGCATTGTCGGAGCTGGGGTTGTTGGCGATGGGGACGACGATGCCTCCGGCGGTCGGGTAGTAGTTGGTGTAGCTGAAGGTGATGACCCGGTCGATGCCGACGGTGAACCTGGGGAGGTTCCGCATCTCCACGAGCTGGAAGCTGCGGCCGCAGGCGTCCGTCGATGCCTGGAGGACCTGCTTGTTGGCGTTGAGCCGCTGGTAGTTGTCGCCGTTGGGGTCGGGATCGATGTTGATGAGGAGCTTGGCCGGTCCGACGTAGGCGGCGACGAGGTCGATGTGGCCGTTGGTGATGCTGTCCCCGAACATGCCGTACGGGAGCCAGATCATCTTGGTGGCCCCGAACGCCTGCAGGAGCGCGGCTTCGATCTGGGCCTTGGTCATGCCGGGGTTGCGGTTGGGATTGAGCAGGCACTCCTCGGTGCCGATGATCGTGCCCTCGCCGTCCTGGATGACGGAACCGCCCTCCAGGACCATGTCGACGGGGAGCCGGGGGACGCCCAGGTACTGGCAGACGCCGACCGGCAGGAAGTCGTCCTTGTCGAACGGGTATTTGTTGCCCCAGCCGTTGAACCGGAAGTCCAGGCCGAGGAGCTTCTTTCTCGAGCCGTCCAGGCCGAAGATCGCCATGGTGTCCCGGGTCCAGCAGTCGTTGATGGGGTACTCGATGACAGTGACCGTGGAGCCGACCTGCTGCTGCACCCAGCTGGCCGTGCCCGGCTTGGCGACCATGGTCACGGGTTCGAAGCGGGCGATCTGCCGGGCGATGTTGGCGACTTCGTCCTGGACGAGGTGCAGCTTCTGGCCCCAGCCATCGCTGGCGTCCCAGGGGAAGGCCATGATGCAGCGGGAGTGGGGGGCCCACTCACCCGGCACGGTGTACGTCGTGCCACTGAAGGTGGCCGCGAGGGCGCTGCCGGCGCCGACGCCCGTCACGGTGGCCGCAGCGGTCGCGGCGGCCGTCAGGGCAGCGGTGTTCAGGAAGTTCCGTCGGGACATGCGCGCTCTGCTCATGCGGGAGCTCCAAGGGTGAGGAGGGAGGTGAGGTCAGGAGAGCTGGCGTCGAGGACCGCAGCGACACCCGGCGGCGCGGCCTGGGCTCGGGACCGGAGGCGAGGGCTGGGGCATGGGGCCACCTCGGGCAGGGGAGCTGGATAGGCCGGGTCTCGCGCCCGACCTAAACTAACTAAGTTAGTTAGCGGACCGTAGCCCTCCTCGGGCCCCTCGTGAAGACTCTGCGCACCGGTAATTTCAACGCCCGCCGCAAGCCACTGCTGCGCTTGGGTCGGGGAGCGGACATGGTGATCCGGCCGAGCCACGTACCACTGCGCCGGACGGCCACTGCCCGCGCCGGCCTCGACCCCATCGCCGAGCGGGGTCGCGAGGCGTCGACCATACGGGCCCTGGCGGACCGCCTGGGGGTGCGCGGAGCGTCGCCATACCACCACGTCGGCTCCGAGACGACATGCTCGATGCCGTCTCGGACCTACGAGACGAGGAAGTCGATCACGTCCCCCTGCGTGCCGGGTCGTGGACGGATGGCATCGCCGCGTAGGGGCACGCGCATGGCTACCGCCCGGTCTTCCAGCGCCACCCCACCGCCCCGCGCCGTGTGACGAAAGTCCGCCGCGCGGTTCTCCGTCGCGCAGGGTCATGAGAATTGACGGCCTGCGGGGCGGCCGCCGATCGGCCGGTGACATGACGGGCCTGGATGGCGAGGCCAGTTGACGCCCCACGGTGCGCGCGGTTTCCTGTTGCGGTGTCCAATCTTCGCATCGAGCAGGTGGACGACGATGCCATGCTCCACGACTGGCAGTACGTCCACAACGCGATCATCCCCACTGCCGCCTTGTCTCTCGACGAGGTGCGTGAACGTGCCCAGCGCCACCAATTGGACGTTGCGTATCTCGGCGACGTTCTGGTCGGCTGCACGACGGTGCGTCCACCCACGCGCGACGCATCGGTGGCCACCGTGATCGCCCGGGTGCTCCCCGCTCACCGGCGGGCGGGCGGGCGATGCGAAACGACTGCCGCAATCCCGTCAGTAGCGACGGGGACGGCCTCGGCGGGCCGAGGCGGAATTCCCGTGCAGCCGCCGCGGAACCTGTCGGCCTTGCCGTCGTGCGACCGAAAAGGGCGGACGAACGGGGGCACGGCCCCATCATCCCAGCGGTCCGGGAGCAGGCCAGCGGCATGCCGTCAGAGAGGGCGGGAGCGGGCGATCTCGGAGATGGTCGCGGTGAGCAGCTCGCCGATCTGCTCTCGTGACTGGGCGGCGCGCTCGCGGAAAATACGTCATGCCATTAGCTTTGCAAAGTATTGATGAGGGTAATTGCGGTTATCCTATGCATATGGATAAGCAGCCGGAAACGCCCGCTGAAATGCCGTCCGCAAGGGATGTCGCACGCCTGGCGATCGAGGAATACCTCGTCGATCGGGAGGCGGAATGGCGTGATGTGGCAGAACAGGCAGCGGACGGCGATGAAGCCGGTGTCGCCGAGTCCGCCGACATTGCCTGGCAGGGGGCCGAGAGGCATCTGCTGCTGTGGCGGCAGGACGAGGATCTGGAACCGTGGGTCCCGGGCGCGGTCGCGGGACGGGCACGGCAGAAAGTAGAGGACTTCGACCTCCGCCGGCCACAAGACATGAGCCCGGAACAGCTCGCAGGGGTGCACGAGGAATTCGAGGCGTTGCACCGGCACGCCTATCTCATCGAGCAGGGACTGAGAGAGCTGGGCTACAACCCCGACGCGACACCGAACGTCACCGAGACGGACAACGAGTGACCGCAGCGCCGACGCCGGCCGAGGCGCGTAGCGACGACGGCGGCATCCGCCCACTCGATTCCGTCTCGCTCAGTGGCGGACCAGGCAGAAAGGATGGCCGGCGGGATCCGCGTAGATGTGCCAGCTCCGTTGCCCAGCCCCGTCATCGAGCAGCGTCGCTCCCAGAGCCAACACCTGTTCCTGAGCGCGCTCCAGGTCCGGGACGCCGAAATCCAGATGGAACTGCTGCGGCAGCGCGGGGTCCGGCCACTGCGGCGGCCGATTCTCCACGACGCGTTGGAAGGCGAGCACGAGCCCGGTTGCGGCATGAAGGGTCGCCCAGCCATCGCCCAGGGCCCACCGCCGATCGGGCTGATTGACGATCCCGCCGAGCAACGACCGATAGAACTCGGCGAGTCGCACGGGATCAGGGCAATCCAGCACCACACACTGCAGCTCGGCAATCATGGTCAGATCCTAAGCAGCCGCTGCGGACCGGATGATCCGGGGCCCTCCTCGCTGCATCCCCGCTGCCCCCGAAGATCGCCCGGGCGGACCCCAGCGGCATCGGATCACGAGGTGGCGGACCGCGGAGACGAAGCGCACCGTGCCGACGTCAGGGGTCGAGACACCATCCAGGCGTCCCCGCGTCGTCTCAACCCGTCGCCGCGCAGCGGACCGGGGTGCGATGCTGGCAGGTCGGATCCAACGGGCGGGGGTCGTTGATGAGTGCGCAGGACGTCGTCGCGTTACTGGTAGCGGTACTTGTGCCCATGGTGACCGCGGCAGCCGGCGTGGTGAGCCTGCTGTTGCAGGACCGGCGGATACGCCGGTCACGGGCGGGCCGCCGCCAACTGGCCTTCGAGGACGCCACCCGGCAGGTGGCCTTCGCAGCCGAATGGTGGACTGCCAGACAACTGCTGCCCTCAACGCCGGAAACGCTCCACGAGGCGACCGCAGTGGCGCAAGGCTGGCTGGACGAAGCATCCGAGCTGGTGAACGCAGCCGAGCGCGCCCGCACCGACGACGAGCCACATGTCTCGGTCAGCAGACTGCTGTTGCTCTACCGGTTCCGCCACCGGTCCGCGAAGGTCATCCGGGTCTGCTTCTACGGGACTGTGGTCGCCATGGCCTACGGCAGCATGGGCCTGCTCAGCGAAGTGTGGCGAGTGCGACCCGGGATGCCCTGGTGTGGGAGACGCTGACGACGGGCCTCGTCGGGGTGTTCGCACTGCTCCTGCGCTTCTGGGCAGTCTCGGCAGACGCTGCGCCCCAGCGCCCTGATCGCTGAGGACAATCCCCTGCGCGCCCACTCGCCTTCTCGTTCGCCGGCTTCTTCGCCGGCTTGTTCGCCGACCGGGCGTATCGCAGCGCGGTCACCGGCTTGCCGAAGGCGCGCGGGCTCAGCCCCGCGAACGGAGCCGTCCCTCAGGACGGCTCCAACGCCGTGATCAAACCAGCCACGAACAAGATCGCCACGCGCCACAACCGCTCACGTCCACGTGTCACATTCCTTCCCCGCAGGGGGTCATAGCTGTGGATCCACAGAACACAGAGCGTTGTACGGGGAGATCGACTCCCGGACGAACGAAATGGAGTCGACGATGACGACCTCTCCCAGCCTGGTCACCGACGGCACGGGCACGCTGGGGGGCGGCGGCAGAGCCGCTACAACCTCCTGGCGGAAGTACACGACCAGGCCCCGCGTGCGCGGGGATGGCTCGGCACTGGACCGGCTGGCGGAGGCGAGCCGGTGTGGCGGGGCCGCGAGGCGGTCTTCGCCGTCCCGGTCAACGCGTCAGAGCCGGTCGGCCCCCGGCTCTGACGCGTTGACCTCATGTCGCGGATTGCTGCGGATGGGGGAAGTTGCGCTCGTATTGCCTCGCGGCTCGTTCTTCCAGGTCAGCGGAGTAATCGTGATTCCTGGAAGGGACGGGGTGCAGATGAAGATGACCGCGCGCGGAGGCCTTGCGGCGCTCATGACGTGTGTGGCCGCGGCGGTGGCGGCGGCGCCCGCCGCCGCTGTCGAGTATGTGCCGGCTGGTGTGCCGCTCGACGGGCTGGAGACGGTCCTGCCGCTGAACTCGCCCACCGTGCGCAGCGGTGTTCCCCTTCCGGTAGTGGGGGCGCCCGAGGGACCGCGTCATGTGACGGGCCAGCTGCTGCCGGACCGTTTGCTTCCGCGGGTGCCCGTGACCGGCGAGCTGGCTCCGACCCTGATCAAGGCGCCGCTGCCTGACCTGCCGGGGCAGGACGCGCGTCGGGAGGCCAGCCTCGCGACACCCGTCTCCGAGGTCGCGGCGTCCAGCCCCGGCGCGTCGCTCGCCGCGCCCGTGACCGAGCCGCGTGGCAACGCGCTCGGGCTGCCCGACCTGGCCGTGCCCGGGGCCGCACTGCTGACCCCCGAGCTGCGCGGTGCCCCCGTTGCTGGACTGGGTCTCCTCTGACGGTGCGGCCGTGAGCCCGCCTTCCCGCTCATCGTTCGTGGCCTTCGCGCCTCCGTCCGGGCGAGCGGGCACTGCGGAGTTCAGCGACGCCATTCGCTGCCGCGCACGCGCTCGAGTTCGCCGACGGCTTCCACATCGACGACCTGGGCGCGGCCGGTATCGATCTGACGGCGGTACGCGCCGCACTCAACGCTGAGCGACCCGCGTGACCGCCAACAGGTGCCCGCGCCGCAGAGTCAGGAAGTGGTGAGGTGGTCGTCGAGCCATTCGGTGAGTTCATCGGTGTCGTGGTCGATCGTCGCGAAGTGGACTCCGAGCGGGTCTTCTTTGGATACCTCGTCCTTGCCGTAGCGGCGGTAGAGGATGTTCATGCTCACGCGGTTGGTGGTCTGGAGTTCTTCGACGAGCGCGTCGGTGCCCGGGAGCGGTGCGGGATTGGCCTGGACGCGTAGGTCGTCGACGGACTGGGAGATGCGGACGGGAACGGTGATCGGGAGGTTGGGGTTCATCTTCTCCAACTGCGTGTTGACTGCTTCTGGTCGTCGTTGGGGGACCCCAGATAGCCGGGAAGCGGAAGGTTGCGGAACTGCTCGGTGCCCAACAGTCCGCCCCAGGAGTCCAGCTGACTCAGAGCGGCGCGGGAGCGGTGCCATATCTGCGGCCAGTGGTCCCGGGACGCCTTGATCGACAGGACCCGCTCGGGGGCGATCGTCTCACCGTCGGCGAGGGCGCCCGCGATGGCACCGGCGAGGAAGAGCGGGGTGAACGCGAAGCCGCCGTCCTTGACGAGAAGCGCGGCGCCGGCCCTGACCAGGTCCAGCGGGTGGTTGGCGGGGGCGATGGCGGCGACCGCGACCAGTCCCTCGACCCGCTCCGGGGCGTGGTGGGAGGCGAAGAGCGCGGCCTGGCCGCCCTGGGAGTGGCCCACGATGGCGAACCGGTCGCCGATCCGGTCCTCGAACAGGCGCCGGGCGGTCAGGACGATGTCCAGGACGCCGTGCGCCTCCGATTTGCCGCACAGGTAGGGGTGGAGGTGGTCGGCCGTCCCGGTGCCCGGGGCTTCGAAGTCATCGGCACAGCTGACGGATGCGAACGCGGGCTCCGGCGCTCCACCCGAGACCGTGCCCTTCACCGTGGAGTGGGCAGGGACAACGGAGGTCCGGCCGGGCACCCTCGAGTCGCTCCTGAAGCTTCCGGTGTTCTTGGGTGAGCCGGCGGCCCCGCCTCCTCCCAACGGGTTGGGACCCTGGCCTCTGGTCTTCCAGGAGAGCCACGCGTAGATTCCAGACTCCGGCGTCGGGATCACTGGGGGGGCAGACGTGGACTGGGGCACGCTCGTCGCGACGGTCAGCGGCGGTTCGATCGCCATCGCCGGCACTGTTCTGGCTGACTACTTGCGCCATCGCCACGATGACGACCGCAGTATCGGGGCCCGGAGACGCGCGGTGTACATCGAGTTCATCACGGCTGCCGGGGCGTGCCACGCACGGTTGCGCCACATCGCCCAGGACCCCAGTGCCGAACCCGACTTGGACGCGGTTACCCGCGCGGTGCTGAGCGACACCGGGATCTATGACGCACGCGAAAGGCTGTTCATCGACGCAGCCACCGCCGTCGCCGGCGCCGGGCAGGCGATGTTCGAGCAGCTGCGTAACCTACAGCGTGCTGTCGCGGCTGGGGCCTCACTGACTTCCCCGGCCTTCCACGACGCCTACCACCTCTACATCGGCTCGGTCTGGGCGTACCGGGTCGCCGTACGCCAAGAGCTCGATGGACGGTCCCTGTCCCCTGCGACCTTTGGATGGGACGGATGGGACGGCACGGACCGATGCCCGTTGTGCCGACAAGCGGCGACCTCGGGAACGTGAACGACGGTCTCCCCGTTCATGCGTACAGGGCTACGCGCGTTGGAACTGGACCCCGAACAGATGCCAGGCGGATCCGTCGTACCACGAGTCGTAGCCGGACGCGTAGTTCCCGGCGGCGTTCGCGGCCCTGGAAGCGATCGTGGCCGGCACAGCCACCGACGACCACTGGCAGGCCATCGCACCGTTCTCCTACGGTCGTTGGGACGATGCGGCCCGGATCCATCACGCGGCCCAGGAGGAGCAGACGAACAGCGAGATCATGACGGCCTTCGGTGCCGAAGGCGCCTTCGACCCGGATGCCGCCCGCACGGCACTCGCCCGGTTCACACCGCCGGTGCTGCTGCTCGCCGGGGAGGTTGATCTGGGAGCTCCCCCGCGCCCGATGGCCGAGTTCACCGGGCTGTTTCCGAACGCCGAGTTCGTCGTTCAGCCCGGCGCCGGACACTACCCGTGGCTCGACGACGCCGACCGGTTCATGGCGACCACCGCGGCGTTCCTGCGATAGGCGTTCCTGTGACAGGCGACTGCCCAGTCGCCTGTCACCGCAGCGGTCGGAGTTCTCCAGCCGGCTCGGGCATCGGTGAGGGCGGAGCCGGCCTCAACCGGCTTTCGCCGGCTGGATGAGCTCGATGAGGTTGCCTTCCGGATCCTTGATGTACGCAAAGCGCGCCCCGGACTCGACGGCGTCGGCCGGAGGCCAGACCGGCTCACCGCCCGAGCGGGTGATGAGGGCGAACGCCTCCTCCAGGTCATCTACGTCCAGGGCCCAGTGGCCGTAGCCCTGCTCGCGGCAGGCGTCCAGCGGGTCGGTGAAGACCTCGGTGCGCGAGGACCCGGCCCGCTCGATCAGTTCGATGCGCGGCCCGTCGGGGGCGCGCAGGACGGCGGTGCGCACGGGCGGCTCGGGGAGCTGGTACTCCTCGACGACCTCCGCGAAGCCGAGGGCTTGCTGGTACCGACGCCGCTGGGCGTCGAGGTCGGCCACGGAGAGGCTGACGTGGTGGAAGCGAGTGGTGAACGGTTCCGTCATGTCGGTACTCGCTGTGTTGGGCCCGCCGCGTACGAGCTGCGGATGATCCGCGCAGTTCTGTAGTCGCCCCGTCGACTCAAATGTAGACCATGGATACATTGTAGTTAATGGCTACATTCCGGCCCCAGTGTCGCCACGCTCACCGAGGGCCCTGCGTCCGCGCTGACCGCACCGCGCTGCGGCACAGCTGGACCGCCCTGCCGCATACCGGCAGTGACGGGCGTGCCCGGACCGAGGGTCCCCGTCCGACGGTCCGGCGCTGTGTATACGAACGGTCGGGTGGTCTGCTGCTGCGGCCCTGCGGCGAGTAGGGTCCGGGGCAGCGCCCAGGGAGTGGATAGGACGAGAACCCGATGGAAACACGCCTCGCGTTGACCACGACCACGCTCGCTGATGAGCCGTCCGCTCTGGTCATTTCCTTGAGCGGCGAACTGGACCTCGACAGTGGTCCACAGGTGGAGCGCGCCCTGCTCCAGGCCTACCGCGGCGGAACCCGGCACGTGGTCCTGGACCTGGACGCACTGACGCACCTCGACACCGGCGGCATCAACGTCCTCCTACGCCTGCGCGCCGACCTCACCGACGGCCGGCGCCTCACCCTCGCCGCAGCCCAGGGCCCGGTCCTGCGCACCCTGGAACTCGCTGCGGCCACCTCGCACCTGCCCTGCGCCCCGAACGTGACCGCCGCCCTGCACCGATGAGCCGCCCCGGCGACCCAGCACATCCCAACCCGTCCCAGCGCCTCGCCGGGCCACTCGAGCAGTCGTGAACGAAGCTGTCATGATGATCATCGGCCTGGGGCGCGGGGTGCTCGGCACGGAGAACCTGATCGTGCAGATCAGCTCCCTGGCCGCGCTCTCCCTTCTCCTGGTCCTCTTCTGTCACCTGCGCGAACGTCATGAGAGGGAGATGTTCCGCGTTCGGTTCGTGTCCGAGGCCACGCAGCGCGTCCTGCTGCCCCCGCTGCCCGAACTGGCCGGCCCCCTGCACATCGCCTCCCGCTACCGGTCCTCCGAAGCGGACACCAAGATCGGCGGTGACCTCTACGCCCTGGCCCGCACCACCACCAGCACGCGCCTGGTCATCGGCGACGTCCGCGGCAAGGGCCTGGCCACCCTCAGCGCCACCGCCATGCTCACCGGAGCCTTCCGCGCCGCCGCCCACCGGCAGGCCCCCTTGCCAGAACTGGTCGCCTACTTGGAGGGCAGCGTCGGCAGGGGGCTGGGCGAATTCACCGATACCGACACCGACACCGGCGAACGCTTCGTCACCGCCCCCGCCCCCGGAAACGGTCATGCTGCGCAGTGAGAACTCACGGCTTGCCAGCTGACCAGGACAGGCCGCCGCATGCTTCCGGCCGCATGGCTTGCGGAAGCCGGTAGTCGCTCATGGCTACGCGGACAGCAGGAAAAATGGCCCGCTGGGACGCCCCCGCGCAGGGGGTTTGCTTTCGGTCTGGGGCCGGTCACGGCGTACGCTCGCCCACGTGTTCAATCTTCCCCAGGCCCTCAAGCGCCTCGTGATCGGCAAGGCCATGCGCAGCGAGGAGCTGGGCGAGACCCTGCTGCCCAAGCGCCTTGCCCTGCCGATCTTTGCTTCCGACCCGCTCTCCTCCGTGGCCTATGCCACCCAGGAGATCCTGCTGGTGCTCGCCGTCGGCGGTACCGCCTTCCTCTATCTGACGCCCTGGATCGGGGCCGCTGTCGTCGCGCTGATGGCGGTCGTGGTGATGTCGTATCGCCAGGTCGTCCACGCCTACCCGAGCGGCGGCGGCTCCTACGAGGTGGTGTCCAAGAACCTCGGACCCAGTGCCGGCCTGGTAGTGGCGGCCTCGCTGCTCGTCGACTACGTGATGACCGTCGCGGTGTCGGTGGCCTCCGGGGTCGACAACATCATCTCGGCGTTCAACGGTCTGGCCGACTACCGGGTGCCACTCGCAATCGGCTTCGTGGGACTGCTGACCGCGATGAACCTGCGCGGGGTGCGTGAGTCGGGCAAGGCGTTCGCCGCGCCGACGTATCTGTTCATCGGCGGGATCGTGCTGATGGTGGTCACCGGATTCCTCAAGGTCGCCTTCGGCCACACACCGGTGGCGTCGAGCGCCGCCTACGGCATCGTCCCGGTGGACCACAAGGACACCCTGGCGGGCATCGGCCTGGTGATGCTGGCCCTGCGGGCCTTCGCGTCCGGCTGTACCGCGCTCACCGGTGTCGAGGCGATCTCCAACGGCGTGCCTGCCTTCCGGAAGCCGAAGGCGAAGAACGCCGCCAACACGATGTCCATCATGGGGATCACCGCCGTCGTGATGTTCGCGGGCATCACCGTGCTGGCGCTGCTCTCCAAAATCCACATCACCGACGACGCGTGCCAGCTCACCAACTTCCCCGGCGACTGCCACACGGCCCCGCAGCAGACCGTGATCGCCCAGCTGGCTGCCGCGATCTTCGGCGGCGAGCACAGCATCCTCTTCTACTTCATCCAGACCGTCACCGCACTCGTCCTGGTACTGGCCGCGAACACGGCCTTCAACGGTTTCCCGCTGCTGTCCTCGATCCTGGCCCAGCACCGCTATCTGCCCCGGCAGCTGCACACCCGGGGCGACCGCCTGGCCTTCTCCAACGGCATCATCGCCCTGGCCGTGGTCAACGTGGCCCTGCTGTGGGCGTACAAGGCGGATGTCACCAACCTGATCCACCTCTACATCCTCGGCGTCTTCACATCCTTCACGCTGTCGCAGATCGGCATGGTCAGGCACTGGAACAACATCCTGGCCACCGAGACCGATCCGTCGGCGCGCGGTGCCGCCCAGCGGTCCCGGGTGATCAACTCCTTCGGCGCCGTGACCACGGCTCTGGTGCTGGTGATCGTCATGCTCACGAAGTTCACCCAGGGCGCGTGGCTGGCCGTGGTGGCCGCCATCGTGCTGTTCATGATGATGCGCGGCATCCGGCGGCACTACGACGCGGTCGCCGAGGAGCTGGCCGTGGAGGACCCGAAGGCGAAGCTGGTGCGCCCGTCCCGGGTGCTCGGCATCGTCCTGGTCTCCAAGATCCACAAACCGACGCTCCGGGCACTCGCGTACGCCCAGGCATTCCGGCCCGACACCCTGGAAGCGGTCTCGGTCGCGGTGGACAAGGACGACACCGATGAGCTGAAGGCGCAATGGGAGGAGTACGGCCTCGAGATGCCGCTGAAGGTACTGGAATCGCCCTTCCGTGAGATCACCAAGCCGGTCGTGCGGTACGTGCGTACGGTCCGGCGCGACAGCCCGCGCGACGCCGTCGCGGTATTCATCCCCGAGTACGTGGTCGGCCGCTGGTGGGAGCACCTGCTGCACAACCAGTCGGCGCTGTGGCTCAAGAGCCGGCTGCTGTTCACCCCCGGTGTGATGGTGATCAGCGTGCCCTGGCAGCTCTCCTCGTCCTACAGAGCCAACCACCCGGCACGCCGTGCCCCGGGTTCGGTGCGCCGGGGCGAGCCCGACGCCGAGCGGGAGCGCGAGCGGGCTGCGGACTACGATGCGATGCGCTGAACGGGCTGACGGCCGGCCCCTTCAGGCGGTGTGGCCGACGAGGAGGTCGGCGAGCTTGTTGAGGCGGTGTACGGTGCGGTCCTCGGTGGCGACGGCTGCCGGTACGGCGCGGACGTCGCGGTCGTAGTAGGCGTCGTAGTAGGCGCCGTTGACGATCTCGGTGGCCGGGTCGCAGAGCCGCACCACGTGGGCGGCGCCCTGGGCCGCGGGGATGCCCTCCTGGCCGTACAGCGGGAGCAGTGCGGTGTCGCAGACACCGGGGTGGACGCTGACGGCCGTGACGCGGGGGTCGGCGGCGAGGAAGTTGACCTGCAGCGAGATCTCGTTGCCGTCGGCGGTGATGGTGTGGCGCTCGGGGGCGGCGATGCCCGCGTTGTTGACCAGGACGTCCAGTCGCGGGTGTTCGTCGGCGACTTTGCGGGCCATCTCCCCGACCTCGTCGAGGCGGGTGAAGTCCGCGACCACCAGGCAGAGCTGCCCCGGGTCGCTGCCGGCAGCCGTCAGCCGGTCGATGGCCTGTCGGCCGGCTGCGGCGGTGGGTGCGTGCAGGATGACGCTGCTGCCCTGGTCGGCGAGTTGCCGGGCAGTCTCCCAGCCGATGCCGGAGGTGGCGCCGGTGACGAGGACGGTTCGGTTCATGGATGCATTCCCTGGAAGAGGGCACAGCCGCGTGCGCCGGACGGCCGGGGTCGTCGGGGAGCGGCGTGCGAAGGAAGGGTAATGACCGGGCGCATGGCGCCCGGTCATTACCGCTGAGCCCGCGGCCGCCAACGGGGAGGGGCGGCTGGGCGGAGGTGTCGCGTCAGAGCGACGCGGTGCAGCGGGAAGCGCGCGGCGTCACCCGATGAGGGGGCCGGTCGTCGTGGCGCAATCCGCTGTTCACGCCCTCCATCCAACGCCGGAGCGGGCCCGGCGGCAAGAGATCAGCACTGGCTCTGACGCAGCCCTGATGTCCTGCTGACGCGCTGTTGTCGCCGGCTGTCACCGGAACTCGGCAAGCCGGGGCCGCACCCCGGCGATCGTGAGCGCGGCCACCGCGAGCACTCCGCCGGCCAGGCCCAGCGGGAGTGTCAGCGCACTGTCCGAGCCCTGGGTCGCGGCGTGCTGGAAGGCGTTCTCGTTGCTCCCGATGAGGTTCTGCAGGGCTGTGTCGTAGGCGCCGAAGTCGCGGTTGGAGCCGCCTTGTTCGTAGCTGGTGCAGTAGGCGATGGCGTCGGCGAGGTGCCCGGAGGCGGCGAGGTCGCGGATCTTACGGTCGTCGCGTTGGTAGTCCTGGTAGCGGGCCATCACGGTTTCAGCGGCGGCGCGCTCCCCGGTGAAGGTGATGTTGCGGAATTCGGCGCCGAAGGCCCCGCTGAAGTCCACCCGGTCGTGGTCGGCCCGGTAGACGTCCATCGCGGAGGACAACCGGCCGTTGTACGTGCTCAGATCCGCGTTCGGCAGCCCGGCGGTGGTCTGGCTCTTGGCGAAGAAGTCGGCTTCGTGTGCTGCCGCACCGGAACGGTCCAGCAGGTACCGGGATTCATCGGCGTTGGCGTCATAGGAGACCGCCCGGGCCCGGTCGAGGGCGACCACGGAGTCGAAGGCGTCATGCCGGGCGACCCGCAACTGCTCACGCTGTCCTGAGGTGTGGACCATACCGGCGATGAGGAGTGCGAGCGTCACGGCGGTACCCAGGGCGATCAGCGGGTTGATGACGCGCCGGAAGCGTGCGGCGAGGAACAGTTGCAGGCCGACCAGGGCCGCCAGCAGCAGCAAGCCGGTGCCGAGCACGGCATACCCGATGGCCGACAGACCGTCCATCGCGTCCTGGTACGTCCGCCCGAACGCCTGGTCGTTGGAGGTCACCAACCGGTCGGCTTCCGGCAGGAGCTGGGTACGCATCAAGTCTGTTGCCGTGCGGTACGCCGCGACCGCCCGTGGATCGGCGTCCCCGGCCGGGCGGTGGCTCTGCTCGCCCAGCAGCAGTGCGCGCGACGCCAGTTCCTCGTAGCTGCCCAGATCGGTGATGGCTCCGGCGGCGGTCTTCTCCGCGGCGGGATCACCGGCCGCCGCCTCGGCCAGGTCGCGCAGATAGCCACCGGCTTCAGTGCGGCGCCGGTCGTAGATCTTCGCCGCCTGCGTGCGGTGTGACGACAGCTTCGGCGTGTCACCGAGCATCAGCTGGTTGGCGACCTGGGCGTCCATGTCGTTGAGCGTGAAGTACAGCCCGGTGGCACTGACGACCTGGGGCTCCGAGCGGTCCCGTATGTCGCTCCAGGCCGAGTCGGCGAGCGCACCACCCGAGACGAGCGCGGCCAGGAAGGCGAAGGCCGTGGTCAGGACGACGGCACGCAGCAGCTTCAGCTGCCCGGGAACTGCGCCGGGACGGACGCGCCGCCAGGCCCTCACCTCGCGTCGCGGCCGTCCCGGACTCGCGGGCGGCCGGGGTGCGCCGCCGGATGATTCACCGTCCGGTACCGGTTCAGGTTCGGCACCAGAGGCCGCCCGTCCGGGCGGATCCGTCTGGTGCTTCCCCACGGCGACGGTCGTCGTCATCGCGCTGCGCCCCCTTCGCACTGCGGGACGGCGCATGCCGCTCTGCCCGCGACGCACACTCTGCCGCCGTGGGAACACCCGAACGGGTCTTGTTATCGCGTTCCTGACGCCCCGGCCGCGTTCCTTGACGCGGCCCTTGCGCGCTGCCGGGCCAGGACTCGCCGAGTCCGGCCTCATCCAGCTGCGGCGCCGAGCATCCTGCCGCCGCCCGCCAGCACGGCGAACCGCGCCCCGGCGCTCTGTCACGAAACCGCCCCTGAAGCCACCGCCACGCCGACCGCGACACGGAACAGCACCAGCGACATGGCGTCGTTGAACAGGCTTTCCGCCCGCACCATCACCTGCACCCGGGGCGGCAGCGCAAGCCGTCGGCCGAGCGCGGTGACCGCGACGGGGTCGGTATCCGCAGAGCCGGTATCAAGGCACCGTCAAATTGGCGCGATACAGCGTCAGGATCACGCTAACGGCGGTCGCCAGAGGAACTTACCGGAATCTACGCACCCGAGAAGGTCGACGCCGCGCTGTCGCACTACTTCCGGGTCGGAAACCTCACCGCGCTAAGCGCAGCACTACCCGGTGACCACCGCGAGCGACGGCACCGCCGCCCTGCAAGCGGTCGCAGTCCATCCCCCGGACGCCCTGATCCTCGACCTCGGCCTTCCCGACGTGGACGGCATCGAAGTCCTCCTCCGGCTGCGCACCTGGAGCCCAGCACCGATCGTCGTGCTGTCCGAACGCACGGAGCCGGCCGACACCGTCCAAGCACTCGACGCCGGCGCGGACGACTACCTGACCAAACCGTTCTCCCTGGACGAACTGTTCGCCCGGTTACGCGCCGTGTTACGCCGTGGGGCGGCACAGGAGCCCGACGCCGAAGTGGACGTCGGCCGGTTCCGCATCGACCTGGTCGCCCACACCGCCGGGCTCCGCTCGGGCACCGGGTGTGGCCTGCACTTCACCCCCACAGAATGGCGTCTGCTGCTGGCGCTGCTGCGCAACCCCGGCCGACTCGTCACCGGCCGCGATCTGCTGCGGCAGGTATGGGGACCCGGCTTCGAACGCCGTGGCAACTACCTGCGGATCTATATGTCCGGCCTGCGCCACAAGCTGGAGACCGACCCCTCGTACCCGCGCCATCTGATCACCGAGCCGGGCGTGGGGTACCGGTTCGATCCGTGAGTGCTGTCAGAGGTGTGGGACGACAGTCACCGAAGGTAGTCATTCTTCCCGCCGACGTGACGAAGCGCCGTCCGGCAGCGCCTCGCCCGACGCTCGTCGGTCTGACATACCCCAGTGGCGTCAAGATGCCGCAGCATCGGCGTCAGGGTCGTATCAAGAACCGTGCCGACCAGCGGCAACACCCCTGGAACGCTCCTAGGGTCAGGGCATGCGACGCCGCAACGATCCCGCAGCCACCTCCGGCACGCTCCGGCGGGCCAGACGGTTCCGTCGGCCGTCCGCCCGCCAGGGCACGATGGCTACGACGCTCGGCACCGCACCACTGACCGCATCACCCACCCTCGCCCGTGACCGGGCCTGGGCCGGGAACCTCCGGGTCGCCCTCGGTTGCACGACCGGGATACTCGCCGCGCTGCTCCTCCTGGACTGGGGCGCCGGAAGCCTCGACCCGGCGCGCGCCGACGTGTGGACGGCGATCGCGATGACGCTCCTCGCCATCCTCTTCCCACAGCGCGTCACCGCTGGTGAGGGCAATGCCGGTGAGTTAAGCCGTTTCCGCAGGTGAGGGCCGCTGTCTGGTGACGTTGATCGTGTAGTGGACGTTACTGGGGGTGCGGGGCCGGTCTCGGCGCTTGATCGCGAACTTGTTCTTGGGTGG
>NZ_JASISZ010000115.1 GCF_030063355.1 Streptomyces sp. PH10-H1 | reverse complement strand
TCCACGAGAGCCTCCCGGGGCCAGAACACCCCGACCTCGGCCGACCGGCACAGACCAGGCGGCCGCCACCGATCCCGCTGACCACCATCACCCCGGACGACTACCCGATACCGACCCACGCTCCTAGAGGATGCCCAGCAGACCGAGGCCGAGAAGGCCGCCACGGTTGTAGCCGCCGTAGTTGCCTTCGTGGTGGTTGCGGTAGTTGCCCTGGTGGTGGCTGCCGCCCTTGTCGTCGCCGTGGTGGTCGCTGTCGTCGTCACACCAACGGCCGTCATCCCCGTGCTCGTCCCCGTCCTCGTCTTCACGGCCCTGGTTGTCACGGCCGCCCTCGTGGTGGTGGTCGCCGGCCGCCAGGATCATGGCAGCGGGCGCCACCTGGGGGGCCGCGGCATGGGCCGTACCGCCCAGTGACACCATGGCAGCGGCGGACAGGACGGCGACAGCGGCACTGCGAGCAAATACCTTCTTCACGGTCAAACTCCCAATTTTGGGGGTTAATGGGTCAGATTCGACGCTAAGGGCTCCTGCGCGATCCGGCTCGGTGGGTTGGGCCACCGGCGGGGCAGCTCCCGTCCTGCCGTACCGGCCCGGCAGGCAGCGCCACGGGCAGCCCGCCTGGCCGCCGACGGCCACCGCTCCGCTGTCCGCCCCGGACCAGCCCCCACCGGACTGATCCCCCAGACTCCCCGCGCCTGCGTGTCCGCTTCGGGCAAGCGCGCTGGACGTTCGTCTGCTCGTCGGGACGACCTCGCTCACCGCTCCGTCTTATGGTGGCGCGCGACGGCCGGTATCTCGGACCGGACCGCATGGTCCCCATCCGGCCGCCGCGTCGTCCACTCGTCCAGCACGGACCAGCTCACGAGAGCCCTTGCCGTCTCGCGTCACCGTGAGGGCCAGGAATACGGTGATCGCGACCAGCGGCGCGGTGAACCTGCTGGGCAGCGCCACCCCGGCTCCGAAGCCGACCGCGGACATGGCGATCAGGCCGGCGATGTCGACGGCGACGGGCCGCCACGGCGCCGAGCCTCCGGTGGCCTGCGAGGCGATCGCCGCGTACAGGACTGTCATGCAGACGACGTGGGTCAGCACCACCCAGAAGGTCGCCGCGGCCCACGTACTCAGCCGGCCCGCCCAGCGCGGCAGCGCGGTGATACCGATCTGCTCGGCCGTGTTTCGGCGGCCGTCGCGGGCTCCCGTCCAAGCGGCGAAGCCCGCCACGAACGGGGCGAAGTCCTCAAGTGCGGTGCCCTGCCGAACGAGCAGGGTGCGCGAGCCCCACGTCGGGTCGAGCATCATGCTGCTGCGATAGGTGTCGAACCAGAACAGGAACGCGCCGATCAGGATCATGTACAGCATCGGACTGTGCCGCAGCTCCAGCCGGAACATCCGCCCCGACGCCAGCCGGAACGCGCTTCCGTACTTCTCCGGTGTCGGACGCCGCTCCGCGACCGCCGTGGCGGCCGTCACGACCGGGCTCCGGACAGAACCGCGCTGTATCCGCGCTCCAGCGGCGCGTCGCCGGCACTGTTCTCGTCCCCTCGGGCCACCAACTCGGCCGGGGTTCCGCGGAAGGCGAACTTCCCGTCGTACATCAGCACGACGTGCGAGCAGGCGGCGCCGACGTCCTCCACAAGGTGCGTGCTGACGACGACGGTCGAGGTCCGGCCGAGGTCGCGAAGCAGCGTCCGGAAGGTGACGCGCTGCTCGGGGTCCAGCCCGGCCGTCGGCTCGTCGAGCAGCAGCAGCTCAGGCTCGTTGACGATGGCCTGTGCGATACCGACGCGGCGGAGCATGCCGCCGGAGAGCGTCCGCAGCTTGGCCTTCGCCTTTTCGCCAAGGCCGACGCGTTCAACGGCCGCAGCGACGGCGGACGGCACCCTCGACGGCACTCGCAGGCGGGCGCCGGTGTCGCACCCGGAGATGTCCGCCAGGTGACGGCGCATGCGTTCCACCGGATGCAGTGCGGCGCCGGCCAATAGATAGGCGCCGAGACCGGCGAGCGCGACGGCCGGCGGCCCGGCCAGCCAGAGCGCGGTGCTGGTCCGTGCCGTGGCGGCATCCACGATCTGGGTGCCGGCGCCGACCACGACGACGACCGGCTGGGAAGCGTTGCGGGCCGGCACCGCCAGCAATCGGAATCCCTCTCCCTCCACGGTGGCAGTGAACCGCCCGGGGCCGCGCGTGGCCACCTGCAGCTGGCTTGCGTTCAGCAGCGGTTGACGCATACCCGGATCACTGGATTCAAGCACCGCTCCGCCGGGTGACAGCACCTGTGCCACCTCGTCGGACACCGGATGCTGGCCCTGCTGGTCGCCCTGCACACTGCCGTCCTGGCTCTGCGGAGGGGCCGGTACCAGGGGTGGGAGCGGTCCGGAGGAGGCCAGGCGCACCACCTGTGCGTCGGCCCGCGCGCGCAGCGCGGTGTCCAGCGAGGAGTTCAGGGCCGCCGTCAGTTGATGCACGAAGAGGAGTCCGGCCGTGGCGATCACCACCGCGGTGCCCAGGGCGAACAGCAGCGCCAGCCGCCACCGCAATGGCATGACGCCTCATCCGCTCTTCGCGGGCGCCGGGGCCCGCAGCCGGTAACCCGCGCCGCGAACGGTCTCCAAATGGGACTCCTCACCCGGCTCGTCGACCTTGCGGCGCATATACGCCACATACTGATCGACGACGTTGGACACCCCGTCGTAAGCGAAGTCCCACACGTGCTCCAAAATCCTGGTGCGGGTCAGCACATCGCCCGCATGCCGTACGAACAGCTCCAGCAGCGCGAACTCCTTCGGCGACAGCCGCACCTCCGCCTGCCCGCGCCACACCCGCCGGCCGGCCGGGTCCAGCCGCAGATCCCCGACACGCAGGAGCGCGGGCCGCTCCTGCGCACCCCGGCGGACCAGCGCGCGCAGCCGGGCGAACAGCTCCGCGAAACTGAACGGCTTGGTCAGATAGTCATCAGCACCCGCGTCCAGCCCATGGACCCGGTCGGTGACCGCGTCCCGGGCGGTCAGCATCAGCACCGGCGCCCAGCATCCTTGGGCCCGCAAACTGCGGCACACCTCGAAGCCGTCGATCCCCGGCAGCATGACATCCAGCACGATCACGTCGTAAGGGACTTCCGCTGCCTGCCACACGGCCTCCGGGCCGCTCACGACGACATCGACGGCATACCCCTCCTCGCACAGCCCGCGCTGCAGCAGACCCGCTGTGCGAACTTCGTCCTCGACCACCAGCGCCCGCACACATCCACCGTACGAGCACGCACATGTGAACAGCATGAGAGAGACGCCTCAGGCCGCCCGTCCCGCAGCCGGACGGGGCGACACGGGATCTCGGCACTGGTCACCTGCGGGTTCGTGACCGCCGGCACGTGACCGCAGACGGTCATGTGCCGACACTCGCAGTGACACGAACGGGACACCGCCAGCTCCACCCACAGCCAGCGCCGTCACAGAGAGCTACTCGTCGGTTCGCAGTAGCTTCGGGAACGCAGAGCCGTCCGGGCTCGACAACAGCAGGCACTCATCGGGGGCATCGCGCCACACCGATCGCCGCTCGTGGACACTGTCCGTCGCCACACGCCGGAGGATCACTTTGCGGCTTCGGCCCCGGCGCCTTCCGGCAGTAGGGCCAGGAGCTGTTCCGTGTGGCCGGGCAGCTCCACGTCTGCGAGGCCCATGACGAGGTCCCGCAGCGGCACGGGCTGATCGACCAGGACCATGTCGTTGGACAGGAGCAAGGTGGGCACCAGTGTGTCGAGTTCGGCCTCGCTCAGCATCGGTCCGCCCAGTGCGCAGAGGGCGTCCCCTTGGAGACGGATGCGGTCCCGAAGCCCCGCGTTGCCGCCAGCGAGCGCGATGACGCGTTCGATGGTCCAGGTGTCGAGCGCAACGCGATTGTCGTACGTCGTGTTTGCTCCCGAAGCGACACAGGAGACGGCGGCGATGGTGACGGCATTGACGATGGCGACGTGCGCCAGAATCTGGTCAGCGTTCCACTCGCCGGTCGGCGGAACTGGGCTCGTGTCGCCGGACTCAGCCACCGTGGCAGCAGCGTCCAGCAGCGCGCGGTAGGCGTCCCGAAGGGGGGTGGTGTCCGTCATGTCCGCTTCTTTCTGTCGTCGTGCGCGGAGTGCAAACGGGAAGGGCGGTGGCGACCGCCGTCTCAGGCGTGCGAGTGAGACATCTCCCATGGCGCCTGCGGGAGGACCTCGCCGGTCTCGAGCAGCGACTTGAGGTTCGCCAACACGGCCGGCCATCCGTGCGAAATGCCGCTGAGCATCGCCGGGTTGGCGAGATTCTCGTGGGTCACGGTGAGACGGACGATGTCGTGGTGCGGTTCGACAAGAAAGGTGACAACCGACGGTTCTCTTGACGATGCGGCGCCAAGGTCGTCCTCGAAGGTGATGACCAAGCGCGTCGGGGGCTCGGCCTTGATCACTCGACCGACGACATCGACAACGCCTGACCCGTCGACGCGCTGGTGCTCCCAGGACGAGCCCGGCTGCCAGTCCGAAACGTTGGCGTGTCCCCAGTAGCGCGCCGTCAGGTCCGCGTCCGTCAAGGCTTGCCACACCTGCTCCGCGCTTGCGCGGATGTAGGTGACATAGACGTAGGTCGGCACGGATGTGGGTTCATTGGTCATGGCGTACTCCTCTGCTTGGTTCTTGATGGCACTGATCCCTTGCAGGCGGGGCTTGTCGAACCCCGAGATCCAGCGCTCCTCGATCTCGTGGATCGGCACCGGGTTGAGGTAGTGAAGCCGTTCCCGTCCGCGGCGCACGACGGTCACGAGGTTGGCCCGCTCAAGGATGTCGAGATGCTGTGTCGCCGACTGGCGCGCCATGTCCAAGCGTTCGCACAGCTCGCGCAGCGTCTGGCCGTTGTGCTCGCGCAGACGGTCAAGCAGGCGTCGTCGGGTGGGGTCGGCCAGCGCTTTGAAAGCCGAGTCCATCGCTCTCGCTTCGAGGCTCATGGTTCCATTATGCAGGTAGTTACCTGCATAATGTCAACGATGAGTCATCGTTGGCCCGTGTTCACAAGTGATCACCGGAGCCATTCGTTGATCGTGGCCTTGCGTTGGCCCGGCCGGGCAAGCCCAGGGTGCTTGCCCGGCGACCTGCGTGCGGCGTGCCCACACGAAGGATTTCGGGCCGACGACGGGGGCAGGGGCCGGTGGAGGCGCGCAGGGATGTACTGGGCGCTCGTGAATCTTTCCGTGGCAGTTGGCCGCCCCTAGGGTGCGGTGATGCGGAACAACCATCGGCCGTGTCGGCTTGTCGCGCACGGCGCGGACCACCAAAGCAACCTCGTTGCCGGCCGTCCCGGTCCTCGCGCCGCCCATGCCTCCGCTCGACGATCCGCGCCGCCGCGAAGGGTGTGATCGTGGCCGGGGGGCTGACTCATGCCGTAGCGACCGCCACCGAACTTCGTATCCCGGTGCCGGGGCTGGGTTCGGCGCGATACGCGGTGCGGTGTGCCGGCTTCTCCAAGAGGTTCGCTGCGCCGGTGCGCTGGCGGGAACTGCCATCACGGCACGTCACGTTGATGTTCGGCTTCGGGGATCCGCTGCGGCTCCTGTCGGACCACGACGCGGGCGTACGCACGGCCCGCTCCTTCGTCACCGGCCTGCAGACCGAATCGTCACCCACCGAGCGGTTGGGGCACCAGTACGGCCTTCACGTGCAGCTCAGCCCGCTGGCCGCTGCCGCCCTGTTCGGTCTGCCCCTGCACGAGTTGACCGATGTGCTGGTGGATCTGCCGTCGCTGCTGGGCGGGGACGGTGTGTAGCTGACCGAGCGCCTGGAGGCGGCGGCAACCTGGCCGGAGAGGTTCGCGCTGGTGCGCACGGAGCTGGCGATGCGGATCGCCCTGGGCAGGTCGCCGTCGACCGCGGTGGCGCAGGCCTGGCAGGTGCTGCGGGCCACCAACGGGACCGCCAGGATCGAGCATCTGGTGGCGGAATCCGGCATGAGCCACCGACATTTCATCGCACGGTTCCGGGACGAGATCGGGGTGACACCCAAGCAGATGGCCCGTGTGCTGCGTTTCGAGCATGCCATGGACCTGCTGACCCGGACCGGTGCCTCGGTGACCGGGACGGCTCTGGCGGCCGGCTACTGCGACCAGGCGCACCTCAGCCGGGATTTCCGGGCGTTGGGCGGTTCTTCCCCCGGGATGCTCCTGGCGGCTCATCGCGCTCGCGGTTCGTGAAGCGAGCGCGATGATCCGGTCAATTGCTTCCAAGACCACCGGCGACCGTCGCCCTAGCCTGCTGCCAACGTGGGACGGGGAGGCAACAGATGAGGTCACGGGTAACAACCGCATCGGCGCGGCGCAGGATCCGGTGCGGGGCATGCGGTTTCGTCCTGTCACTTTCGTTGATGGGTGTACTGGCGGCGTGTGCGGGCACCTCCAGCCCGGCCGTGGGCACGTCGTCGGCGAACAGCGCGCCGGCCGCGGCGCCGAGCACGGTCGCAGGGCCCACCGACGCAGCGGGGCAGCCGGGTCACCCGCCCTTCCTGCGTCGGTCCCGCGGAGGGTCGTTATCTCCACGCCGCTCGGCCCGGCGGTGTGACCCCGATCCTGGTCCTGGGATCGGGTCCACGCGGCGTCGTGGTGGGCGCACAGGCCAACGGCGACATCTGCCAGACCGTCCCCTTCGCCCGTCAACTGGTGTCGAAGGGGTATCACGTCGCCGTCTTCGACTGGACAACGCCCTACAGCCAGGCGATGCAGGCAGCCGGGCAGCAACTGCTCGCCGACGGCGCCCACACGATCGTGCTCGGCGGATTCTCCCGCCGCGTACTGGTCGCGCTGGGCATCGCCGCATCGACGGGACCCAGCACGGCGGCGTGTTCTCGGTCAGCGGCGGCCCCTCCCCCGACGAGGGATTCCCGACGATCGCCTCGCTCAGCACGTATCGCGGCCCGATCCTGCTCATCAGCAGCGATGACGACGCGGTCTTCCCGCCGGGCACGAGCGCGGCCATCGCCGCGGCACACAGCGGACCGGAGACCGTTCTGCAGATCCCCGGCGGTGCACACGCTCTGACGCTGCTCGACGAATCCGACGGCGCCATGGTCCGCGGCGCGATCGACACCTTCCTCGCCGAACGGCTGAGCCGGTGATTGCGCCGGCCACACCCTGATCAACTACCGCCCCAGTCCCCCACCACACCCTGCGACGCAGCAGAGTTCACCGACGGCCACCCCACACCCCCACCTGCCGGCGGCCGGACCGGCGTGGCCGCTTGGCCGGTGAGGACCTGCTGGAACCAGAACCGCTCGGCGTGTCCGAGATGCTCGATGATCCCCACGGGCGTCCATCCGCTGGGCACGGCGACCTGCCGGACGCCGTCTTCATCGAGGCCCTCGACGATAGCGAGGACGCTCCGGCGTTGTGCGCGCAGGAACGCCATGTGGGTGGCTCTGTCGGCCTGTTCCGTCATGTGAGGTCGGCGGCCAGGTCCTGGTACGACGGGGTGAGCTCAGTCCACCGGCTGCGCCAGTCGCCCGGCTCACTTCCTGCGACATGCGCGGCGAGATCCTCGACGTGCGCCTGCCACCCCGCTCCGTGCGCGGCGAGCTCGTCGAGGGGCAGGTGGCGCTCCTCTATCACGAGGCGGGTCCGGTCACCCTCGGCGGCCAGCAGGGCCTCGATGACCGTCTCGTCCTGCTGGCCGGGGTTCATCGCCAGCAGCAGCCGCCGTGGGGGTTCGCAGACCTCCACCCGCCCTGGCCCGTCCCAGCCGCTGGTGAAGCGGGCTTGGAACTCGCCACCGAGGCGCAGGTCGCCCTGCACCTCAGCGATCCAGCGCGCGAGGCGGTAGGGGTCGGTCAGCGCCGACCACAGGTCGTCGATGTCCGTGTCATAGCGGTCCTCCATCCGAACCGCGCCCTTGCCGTCCGCGGATCGCAGGCTGCCCACAATGCGGGTGTTAGCTCGCGCGTCATTGGTCATCTCGTGCTCCCTCGTTCGTGTTTTCCCCGGGCGACTTCGGTGTGCAAGGCATCCAGACGCTGCTCCCACAGCGCCCGGTAGCGGTCAAGCCATTCGTGAACCTCGGCCAGTGGCTCGGGACGCAGCGTGTAGACACGCCACTGCGCTTCGCGGTGCACCTCGACAAGTCCCGCCTCTCGCAGTACCCGAAGGTGCCGCGAGACCCCTGGGCGAGCGATCGGCAGCAGGGCTGCCAGCTCACTGACGGTGGCTGGACCACCTTTCAAAGCCTCAAGTACTGTCCGCCGGCTCTCGTCCGACAGCGCCTGCAGCACGGTGTCCATAGCTCCAACATACCCGGGTGGGTACGTACCCGTCTAGGTACGTAAGGCCTGGCCCTTGACCGGACCGCGGTCGAACGGACGCGGCACTGCGCTTTGGCATCTGCGGACAAGTTTGAACAGGCTCTGAACACGACCGCGGTCCTCGGCGTACTCAGCGGCAATCGGACCTGATCCGAGTAGTTCAAGATCGAGGACAGGAGTCATGCGTGTCCCGAAAGAGAACAGTCAGCCCGAGCAAGAAGATCGCCCTCCTCGTCGGTGCCGCGGCGCTGGTGGGTGGCGTCGCCATCGCCACGACCGGCACCAGCCAGGCATCGGTGGCATGCGACGGACTGGCCACCGCACTGCGCAACAACCAGAACTTCATCGCCGCGCAGCGGGCCAACCCCGATGCCCAGTCGGCGGCCCGGATCGCCAACCGACAGGCGGTGATAGCGCAGATCGGAGTTCAGCAGAGGGCAACCGGCTGCGCCAGTGGCGGTGGCGGTAGTGGCGCTACGGGCCCTGCGGGCGCTGCGGGCGCCCCGCCGGTCGTGACCGTGGTGCCCGATCCGGGCATGAAGGCGAACCCTGCGACCGGAGCGCAGACGCAGGATCCGGGTAAGGGCCAAGGTGCCGCCCAGCCCGCCGGAGAGGTCGTCTGCCCGGGATCGACGGTAGCGCTGTCCGGCGAGGGCGGCGCGCCGTCGGCATCCAGCAACCAGTTCCCCGCGGGGACCAAGGTGAAGGTGACGAACCTGGACAACAACTAGTCGACGACCGTATCCATCACGTCCCCGTCAGGCAGTTGCCTCCTGCTCAACAACGCGGCGTTCGAACAGGTTCGTGAGCCTGGGAAGTTCCTCATCCGCCACGCCCGGATCGAGCGCGTGGGCTGACCCCTGGGAGTCATCCCCCTCACGACCCGCTCCCGGCCGGCGCCGGGAGCGGGTCGTTCCGTACCGGCCGTCATTGTCCGGTTCCGCGCCATACGCCAGGGGTCCGACCACTAAATCTCCCAAGTTGGTGGCATGTCTGGGTCAATTCTGGCACGCTTCCGGCAGCCGTCGCCCCGAGCGCCGGAGTAACGGCGATATCCCCCCACAAGAACGGCGCAACCCCGTTCGCACAGCCCGCAACTGCCCTTCGGCACACCCAGCCGAACGGGCCGCCATCGAGCAGGCCGGGAACCCCGGCCGCCGTAAAGGAGTTCCGCGTGAGACGCTCCCCCCACAAGGCCGTCGCAGCGAGCGCGCTCGCCGTCGCAGCTTTGGCCGCCGTCACGCTTCCCGCCACCACGGCGACGGCCGTGGCCCCCGCCGGCCGCCAGGCCGCCACCTGCACGCCGACCCAGGTGGTCTCCAACGGAGGCTTCGAGAACGGCACTTCGCCCTGGAGCCAGTCGTCCGGTGTGATCACCAATCGCACGGGCCAGACCGCTCACGCCGGCACGTACTTCGCCTGGCTGAACGGCGTCGGCAGTACGCACACCGACACGCTCTCGCAGAGCGTCACGGTCCCCTCCGGATGCAGCACCGCCACCCTCACCTTCTGGCTGCACATCGACACCACCGAGACGACCTCTTCCACGGCGTACGACAAGCTCACGGCGAAGATCGGCAGCACGACGCTGGCGACGTACTCCAATCTCAACAAGAACACCGGCTACGTGCAGAAGTCGTTCGACGTCTCGGCGTTCGCGGGCCAGACCGTGGCGCTCGCCTTCACCGGCACCGAGGATTCCAGCCTCCAGACCAGCTTCGTCGTCGACGACGTCGCCCTCAACACCTCCGACACCACGCCGCCTCCGACGGGGGATCCCACCCGCACCCCGGCATCACCCGCCTACACCGTCAGCCTGACCAGCAACACGAGCGGCACGGTCTGGACCGGCCACGAGAGCGCGACCTTCACCAACGCCTCCGCCACCGCGCTCAGCGAGGTGTACCTGAGGCTGTGGGACAACGCCCACGGCACCTGCGCCGGCATGCCCATCACGGTCAGCAACGTCACCGGTGGCACCGCGGGCAGCCTCTCGGTCGGCTGCACGGCCCTCAGGGTCGCCCTGCCGGGTCCGCTGGCCCAGGGCCAGAAGGCCACGATCGGCTTCGACCTCGGCATCACGGTCCCCAGCGGAGCCGACCGCTTCGGTTACGACGGAGCGTTCAGCTTCATCGGCAACGCGCTGCCCGTACTCGCGGTGAAGGACTCCGCCGGCTGGCATCTCGACCCGTACACCAACAACGGCGAGTCGTTCTACGCCCTGGCCTCCGACTTCGCCGTCACCCTCGACCACCCGAGCGGCCTGCTCATACCGGCCACCGGCGCCTCGACCGACACTCCGGGCTCCAGCGGACGCACGATCACCACCGCCACGGCCACCAAGGTGCGTGAGTTCGCCTGGGCCGCAGGCCCGTTCAGCAAGATCTCCGGCACCTCGGCCTCCGGAACACCGGTCAACGTCTATTCGGTCTCGGGTATCAGCTCGGCCAGCGCCCAGTCGATGCTCACCACCGCCAAGTCCGCCGTCGACGCCCACGCCTCGAGGTTCGGCGCCTACCCCTACGGTGAACTGGACGCCGTGATCGACAACAACTTCTGGTTCGGCGGCATGGAATATCCCGGGTTCGTACTCGACCTGGTGAGCACCACCGCACTCACCCACGAGATCGGTCACCAGTGGTGGTACGGAATCGTCGGCGACGACGAGTACACCAGCCCCTGGCTGGACGAGGCGTTCACCGACTACGCCACCGATCTCGCGCTGAACAAGACCGGCACCGGCTGCTGGAACAGCGTCTCGTGGGCCTCCGCGGCTGAGAAGATCACCAACTCCATGGCCTACTGGGACGCCAACTCCTCGCGGTACTCCACCGTCGTCTACGGCTACGGGAAGTGCGCTCTGCACGATCTGCGGCGTCTCCTCGGCGACACGGTCATGGCCAAGGTGCTGAGGGACTACGCCACGGCCCACTGGTACGGCGTCTCCACCACGGCCGAGTTCAAGGCGGCTGCCCAGGCCGCCACGACCACGGACCTGACGTCGTTCTGGACCCAGCACCGCATCGACGGCTGACTCCGCACGGGCACCGCGGCAGATCCGTCGCCGCGGGACCGCAGGGCGACGGGATCGCGCCCGCCCCGGACCGCCGCCCACCTCCCGTGGGCGGCGGTTCCTTACCTCCGCACGCCGGCAGTGCCGCGCCGGAAGCCGTTGCCGGCTCGCTCTCCTGCCGCTCGTCGTCGAGCACGCCGAAGAAATGACCGCGGTGCTCTCCGACCCCGACCCGCACACCTTCGGCGGCGCGCCGGCCACCTTAGGGCAGGGAAGACGTCAACCACGACGCGTAGGTCGGGGTGTGCCGGGGGCCCCACCACATCGCGGGCCTTGTCGATCAGAAACGGATCGGTGGACGCCTTGAACTCATCCACCAGCCAAGGCTGGAGGCCGAAAGCCCGCCAGATCCGCCGCACACTGGTCGGCGATATCCCCACCACCTTGGCCGGCTCCCGCTTGGACCAGTGGGTAGCCCCCTCGGGGACCTCCTCCACTGTCCTGACCACGACTTCCTCGACCTGTGCATCCGTTATCGAGGCGACACACCCGGCCCGGGCTCGTCGTTGAGGCCGGCGAACCGAACCCTGACGAAGCGACTCCTCCACCACCCGACCGTCTCACGGGTGATCCGCTCGGCGGTCACCGCCTTCGCCGTCATCCCAACCGCGCACATCAGCGCGATGCGCGCCCGCTGAGCCAAGCCCTGCAGGCCTGTGCCGACGCGCACGCCCCCAGCGTCCGCCGCTCATCCTCCGACAGGACGAGCGCCTCCCATGGCCTGCCTGCCATAACTCTATGAAACGCACAACTCCGAACCGGGACCTAGGGACGTTGGCGCACCGAGTAGGGTCCGATCATGGACATCCTGACGCCCAAGCTTGCGGATTTGCTGATAGGCCTGCTCGGATTCCTCGTCGTTTTCGGAGTGCTGGCCAAAGTTCTGCTGCCGCGGATCAACAAGGTCCTCTCCGATCGAGCCGACGCGATCGAGGGCCGGCTGGAACGTGCCGAGGACATTGCTGCCGAAGCCGCCCGCACTCTCGCTGCATACCAGAAACAGATCGCCGAAGCTCGTCATGAAGCAGCCCGTCTGCGACACGATGCTGTGGAGCAAGGCGCGACGCTGATCGCCGAGATCCGAGCCGAAGGGCTGCGGGAACGCGAGGCCACGGTGGCCGCGGGCCAGCAGCAGATCGCTGCGCATCGTGTCCTTGCCGAAACTGAACTGCGCGGTGACGTGGCGTCTTTGGCCACTGAATTGGCTGGCCGGATCGTCGGCGAGGCAGTCGAGGACGTCGTCCTCACGAGCGCGATTGTCGACCGGTTCTTCGCCGATCTCGACGCTCAGGCCACAAAGGCGCCGCAGAGCGCGGGGAGCTGAGCTCTCACGACCCCCGAGCTAGGTGCCGAGCCAAAGGCGAGATGAGCCGGGCGTGTTCCCCTCGCGTGGCAGTTGGTCGAATTCGTTCAAGAGGGTGGCGGGGCCACGTTCTCCGGGCGTACCGGGCCGACGTCGATGTTGCGGGCGGTGCGCCCGTAGAAACGGCCCTCGATCGCGCGCAACCGTGCTCGTCGGGCGGCCGACGGCCTCGGCGAGTTCGCTGACGGTTGCCACTCGTCGGGTGCTGGTACGAGGAGTACGTGGCGTCGGCCGGGGGCCGTGTGTCAGAAGTGACCGGGGATGATGGCTACACGACCAGCAAGCGGAGGAAACCGTGGAGAAGAACGTCTGGGTGCTGCGGAACAGCACCGGTTCGAGGTTGGACGAAGAGGCCACGATGGTTCGCGCCGACACGATCAGTTACGTGCGGGCGACCGTCGGCAGCAAGATCGTGGTGGCCGACCTCGCCTCGCAGGAGGTGGTGACCGTGGTGGATGAGAAGGACGGTCTCCACCATGGACAGCCGAGGCTGCCACCGCGTTTCCACCTCGACCTCATGGCCAAGCTGACCGAGGCCCGTGTGGCGGCCCTGCGTCAGCTCGACGACGAAGACCGGTTCGTCATCGCCGAGGTCAACGACGGGAAGTGGGCCTGGGTGCTCTACAAGCTCTCCGAGCTGCCACAGGACTGAATACCTCCCACACGGCGCACAGCCCCGGGCGGTCCCCGCCCGCGCGACCGGCTCGCCGCCCTGCCGTCTCCTGGTGATGGCGGGCGGCAGCCTCTCCAATGTTGGAGGCGCTCACCGCTTGGGCCTTCGAGATCTTTCGGACCGAGGGGCTCGCTGTTGAACCCGGTGGCAATGCCGATCATCGTCAACGTCTTCCCGGCCCCGAAGGACCGGGCGCGCGCGGTGGGCGTACGGGGTTCGGTCGCTGGGCTGAGCCTGGCGGCCGGGCCGTCCTGGGCGGGCTCCTGGTCAGCGGTCTCGGCTGGCGGTCCATCTTCTGGATCAACGTCCCCGTCGCACCACGGGGGTCGGCTGACCGCGTTCCCGTTTCAGACCCCGACGCGGTCCAGCGCGGGCAGGAACTGGTCGTAGAAGCTCACCTTGAGCTGGAGGGCCCGCTCCTCCAACTCCTTGAAGCAGTCGGTCGATTCCTCGCGGGCGAGGAGTTCGGTCACCCTCGTGGCCAGGCGATCGGAGTGGGTGCCGGACAGACAGGACACCGTCGCGAGGGAGTGTGTCTTCGCGTCGTGGACGTGGTGCGGGTAGTAGAAGCGTGAGCGGTTCTCGCCATCGCGCGTCAGCAGCGGCTCCATCCGCTCCCACAACCGTCCGTACTCGACGGAGACCAGGACCTCGCCCCAGAATCGCAGGATCGTCAGCAGTCGCAAGTCGGCGTTGTCATGGCCGCCTGCGTCAGCGATCAGCTCAAGGGTGTCGTTGATGGCCCGCTTCGTCGCAGCCGTCGGCCTCGTCCCCACCAGGGCCGCCCTGGAGACTCCGAGCCGGCGCAGATCCTCCGTCATGTCCTCGCGGTGCGAGCGCGTGTGCCCGTGGCTGTCCGGGTACTCCTCGCGCAGGATGATCCGGGCGATCCGCAGCCCCGCCTCGTCGCTCAGCAAGTCGATCGCCAGGTCATAGGACGGAGTGAACGCGAGCGACACGAAGCGCCGCTGGAGCAGGACCGCGGCGAAGTCCTCGTCCGGCAGCCGCGTGATGTTCGCCAGTACCGGATGCTCCTTGAACCGCTCGATCAGTGTGTCCTCGAACTCGTCCAGGTCTCGCATGGCCGTACCTTTCCATGGTTCACAGGCTGATGGTGCTGATCGACGCGCGCCAGTCACAGAGATCCACATCGCTGCCGATGCTCCATAGTGTGTTCAGCTCCCGCTGGACCTCCTGGCCCATCACGGTGTCGCCGCCGTCGATCTCGATCTGGGTGGAGTCGATGGCGAGTTGGCCGTGCAGAAACGAGCTGACCAGAAAGTGCTCGTCGGCCTTGTACACGGCGATGGACGGCAGGGAGTTGTACACCCGCACCTGGAGCCGCGCCCGGTCCTCCTCCCCAACCCCCCAGTGGAGCTCCGCGAGGCGGGCCAGGCACCCTTCCACGCTCGCCTTCACGTCCGCCGAGAGGGCGGGATCCCGCACCGTCCTCAATGCCTCGTCGCGCAGCCCCGCCACGGGCGACGACGGGTGCAGCAGTAAGATGCGCACCGGGACCCGCTGGTCGACGATCGCCTTCTCCAACGCCCGCTTGAAATGGTGCAGGTTGGGGATCCAGGTTTGCAGGATGGTCACCTCCTGACCGGCGCCCTCCACGAACCTGGCGAACTCCTCTTCGGGGAATCGCCCGTGCACCTTGACCACGCCGCCGTAGTGCTCCTGCTTGAGCTGCCGCGCGACGGCGTCGATATCCAGCTTGGACAGCTGCGCCTGGACGTTGTCATCCAGCTTGGTGAGTTGCGCCTGGACATCGTCGAGCTTCTTCAGGCGGTCGATTTCCAGCAGGAGGAACACGGTGACCGTGCTCAAGATGAGCAACGTGACCTTCGGAAGCGCGCCCCCGGGAGCCAGCGCGTCGAGCCACCCGAAGAGGTCGGCGAGCAGCACCACGATGCCAGATGCGGCCATCAGGGCCAGCGCGATCCGCTCCGCCCGATAGCGAATATCGCTGCCCACGCCCACTCCAGCCTATGGCCCGCCATCGTCGGCGACGAACGTACACCGCGGCGCCGCGTTGAAAGGGGCGTTCACGGCAAGAACATGGGCGACCCTGTTCACAAGCCCGCGCCCACCCCCCGAGACCGCCCTTCGTGGCCGCACGCCGCCGCGCCGGCCGCTCGAACGCGTCCGGGGCAACGCCGCGCCAGCAGGCGGGCTCAAATCCTCCTCGACCAACGGGAACGACGGGAACGACGCTACGGAGCCGACCTCTACGCCCCGGTGTCTACGCCCCGGGGCTTCCCTTGTTCTGCCGCCACCGCCTGGGGCAGCAGCGGGAAAAGCCCGCGACCTTGACGGAAATCGCAGCGCGCGGCCGGCGCCACCGGGTCACTGCCGTCGAACGGCGCCTCGGCATCCCCCCGCCTGGCGCAGCGCTATGTCACCTCACCTGCGGCGACTGCGCACAGTGACCCTACGGAGTGCGAATGTCACGGGGTGGTGATTTGCTGCGTTGTGTCCAGATCCTTCTCTTCCAGGAGTGACGATGAGCGTTGCAGATGAGTCCGGCAGCCGTGCGCAGCAGATGCAGGACAAGGTTCGGGAGCTGAGTGAGCGTGCGGAGCGCTCGAGCGACCCGCAGGAGCGCAAGAAGCTCCAGGACAAGGCCCGGCACCTGCAGGAGAAGTCCATGCAGCAGGGCGAGGGTACGGGCCAGGACATGCCCGGCCGCCGCGGGGGCAGGGAACGGGACGACGATATCCCCATGTGACACGTCGTTCAGCACGGCACAGGGCCTCCCCGGCAGGTCGGGGAGGCCCTGTGCCGAACCGGTACTGGCCGGGCCGTCAGACTTTCGCCCGCAGGCCGCTCTCGAGGCACGGACCTTGTTGCCGTGCGCGGGCAGCGACGTCCGGCCGCCCCTACTTCGCCAGGGGCGGCCGGACGCGTTCTGCGCGGCCAGGACCGCTCTGACCGCATACCTGGTGCGGTGTGGCCGGGGCAGCCCTTGCGCACACGCACGCCAGGATGAGCGAGCCGTCCGGGTGTGCCGCGCGATCGGCTCGCCGCCCTCGACCTCCCGGCGCCGCGGAGATGGCCGACAGCACCCGTCGCAGGTCAGCCGATCGGAAACAGTACGAACGTGACCTGGGTGCCGTTCTTGTGCTTGGCACGTTCCAACAGGGTTGGTCACTCACGGTGTCCGCGGGAAATTCAGTGCGTCGAGCGGGGCTAGGAGTTGGACCATTGGCGCGTCGAGAGGACCAGCCGGTACCCGTCGGGGTCCGCGATGGTGACACCCCATTCGTCCCAGTACGGATTGTGCGCGGGGACGCGGGTGCCGCCGTGCTCCAGCAAGCGCGCAACCAGGTCGGCCGGGATCTCGCCGTCGACGTAGACGACGAGCAGGTCCTCGGCTGTCGGCCGGGGGCCGATCGGCAGGCTCGCGTCGTGCACCAGTTCCAGGTGCCAGGCGGCGTCGGGCCAGCCGGCCATGAGCAGGGAGTGGTCTCCCGGTGTGCCGTCGCCGTCGTGGCGGTAGAGCACGTCGAGGCCGAGGCCGCCGATCCAGAAGCGTTCTGCCGCGGCCAGGTCCAGCGACGGCCGGGCGATGCGTACGTGCGCCGTGCCGTTGGCGGCCATGGCGTCCCCCCTCGTCCTGTGGGGCCGCCGCGTTGACGACCCGGTACGGGAGAACATACCGGCCGATGATCTTCCACAGGATCGGCAGGCGGCTTTCGGCTTGCCCGGCCGGGCAGTTTCAGAGAGCGGATCGCCGGTCACACAGCAGGGCCGATCATCGGTTCGACCGGTCGGCCCGTCGCCTCTGCCAAGGCTTGGACGAGCTCCGTGCTGCGTCCAACCTGCCGAGAGCCGAAGCCGAAGCGCCCCGTACCGGCAAGAACGATCTCGTTGGTGTACCGAGCGTCACCGGCCAACCCGTTCTTCTCTCTCCTCTTCACCCGCACGCTCACATCGGCCCAGGGACCGACCTGCTTCACATGCCCCCACATTCCGGTGAAAACGATGCCCTCTTCAAAGACATGGACCGCCTTGTTGGCGCGAGTCACAACACCCAGCGCGACACACGCCACAGCAGGGATGACGCCCCACGCCACCTCTCGCACACCGGCAACCGCCGCCAATGGCCACAGGGCAACAGGGCAACAGGGCAACAGAGTGGCTGCGCCATCTTGAAGTGGCTGGTCAACAGGGGTGGCGTGACCCCGTTTCGGGGTGCTCGTGCTGGTCGTGGGCGGCAGTCTGGGGTGTAGATCGTCCGGCGGGGTGGTTTTGCCGATGAGTT
>NZ_JASISZ010000114.1 GCF_030063355.1 Streptomyces sp. PH10-H1 | reverse complement strand
CAGCCGGGCGCAGCCGGGCGCGAGGAGCGTGTCAGGTCAGGACGCCACACACCCGGAATCCGCCGTCTGGCCGGTGTTCGCCCAGGTCAGTACGTCAGGATCGCCGCAATGTCAGGACGGATGTCAGGACGGATGTCAGGACGGATGTCAGGTCCTGGCCCCCGTACGCGTAAGGGTCTAGTAGGCGCCGAAGTTGCCTCTGGAGGTGCTGCACCGCAGGTCAGCGCGTAAGGATCAATCCTTACGTAAGGATCGGCGTAAGGATCGCGGTGCAAGGGGTCCGGCTGAGCTTGCCCGGGTCAGGCCCGGCGGCGGAACAGGGCGCGGCGGGGCTTGCCCGGCTCCTGGTCGCGGTCGCCCTCCGGCTCCGGCTGTGCGGGAGCCGGCTCCCAAGCGGCTTCGGCATCGGCCTTCTCCCGGACGACGTCGTCAGCGCGGCATGTCCCGCACACCAACAGGTCGCCGCCCTTCCAGGCTGCGTCGCGCGCGGTGGTCTCCTCCCAGCGCTGGTCGGTGAACTTGTGTCCGCACCGCTGGCACACCGGGCGCCGCGCCTCGCGGTCGGCAGCGCGCTGCTGCTCCTCTGCCGCGTCGGCGCGGGCGACCTGGCGGCGGAACAGGGCGTCGCCGTTGGGGTTGTCGAGCGCGGCGGCCAGCTTCTGCTTTTCGGTGCGTCCCAGGCGGCGCCATACCGCCGCGTCCGCACCGTGCTCCTACAGCTGCTCCAGGGTCGTGAAGACGACCGGCACGGCCTGGGCGTAGTCCCGGGCGGTGATGCCGCGTTGGTACACGTCGTACCGGCGCGGTGCCCAGTACTTGCGGCCGGTCTCCTGCAGCACCTTCACGGTGTTGGCGATCTTGGCGTGCGTGGTGTCGGCGAACACGAACGCCACCGGCGGTGTGCCCTCCCGGCCGGTGGCCGGGTAGTACCGGCGCCACAGCCGCTGTTCGTGGTCGACGCTGTCGAACCCGCCCGCACGGGCGAGGCGCTTGATCCGGTCGTCGGCGTCCGAGGGCACGAGCCGGAACCAGTCGGCGTACCCGCGCAGCTTGTGCACAAGCTCGTGGGCGTCCTCGGTGCGGCGGTCGATCTCCAGCAGCATCACCGGCACCCCAGCCGCCGGCGCCCGCATCACCAGATCCGCCCGCTGGACGTAGCCGTTGCCGAGCCGGTGGGCGACCTCGGTCTGGAACCCGAGCCGGTACCCGAAGCCCGCCTGGTGCAGTTCGGCGGCCGCCGAGGTGACCGCCGCGGCGTGGTCGCTGTAGCCGGTGCCCAGCAGCTCCCCCGTGACCGGGTCGTACTCCTGCTTGCGCAGCACCGAGACCCGTATCCCTTCCGGCTCCAGCAGCTGCTTCGCCTCACGGTGTCCTCGATCGGTCAGGACCCATACCTGACGCTGGTCTTGCCGCACCGACTCGATCCTCACCAGGCGGTGGTCCTCCAGATCCAGCAGGTTGTCCCGCGTGAGCTTGTCGTGCTGGTTGCCCGGTCGGGTTGTCAACGGACAGTGGGACATCCGGGTGAGCGGACATTTCGGATCCTTGTGCGCGGACAGCTGATCTCCCTGTCCGGTATGACTATTCATCCCCCGGATGGGGGCGTGTGTGGGTGCTGCGGGGTGTTCGTTAGCCCTCCACCAGCGGCGATGTCGGTGGTGGCTGAGATGCTGGCAGCATGATCCCGTGGAACCTGCTCGACCTGGACCATGCTTTGCGAGCCAGTTGGGCTGCCGACACCTGCTCGCCCGACGACCAGGCCGAGTGGCAGCCGGGCAATCCGGCCTGGGGGCACTGCGACATCACTGCCCTGATCGTCCATGACGTCCTCGGTGGCGACCTCATGCGCGGAGAGGTCCACGTCGACGGGGACCAGCGCGGCTTCCACTGGTGGAACCGGCTGCCCAGCGGTGTGGAACTCGATGTGACGCGTGAGCAGTTCCAGCGGGGCCAGCGCGTCATGGCGGCGTGCGTCGTGGAACGCCCGCCGGGGCCACTGCGCCGCTGGGACGAGTACCTCCTTCTGCGCGGGCGGGTCATCGAGCACCTCGGGCATCTTCCGGAGCCGGCCATCTGAACGGTGTCGATCAGCTCAGCGGGGTGACGCCCTGGCCGGTGGTGGCCTGGGTCAGCCGCAGGCTGGAGCCCTCGGTGGCGATCACGTCGCAGTGGTGGAGGAGCCGGTCGAGGATCGCGGTGGCGAGGACTTCGTCGCCGAAGACCTGGCCCCACTCGCTGAAGGCTCAGGCTCCGCCGCCCTCGCGGGCGGCGGGCTGCCTACTCCGGATCTGCCTCACCGCTCGTCGAGAACACCGTTCTGATCCAGGTCATTCATGAACTGATCGTGCACCCTCAGCTCACGCCCCCTGCCCGGACTCGTCAGGACGATCGTCTTCGCCTCGCCGAGTGCGCCGGGACCTGCCCCAAGCAGCTCGCGCGTGATCACCACCGCATCGAGCACCTCGACGCGGAGTGCACTCAGCAGCCGCCGCACTGCAGCCATCCCACCATCACTCGCCAAAAGCGGCTGGCACTCATCGACGAGCGCCTCAAGCCGGGCCGTCCTCTCTGGATGCAGCCCTCTGATCGCCATCACGCCGTCCCTCCCCTTGCGCCAGACTCGTCTCGATCATCCCTCAGAAGCTGTGTCACATCCTCTTTCCGCAGGTCACGGGGCGTGAAGGTGGTAGTGATCCCGCTTGCCGTTCGGTTTGGCGTCGATGGACGGGCAGCCGAACGGCTTGCTGAGGGGTCTTCAGGCGACTGCGAGGGTGACCGGGGCGGGACAGGCGGCAGGACATGAGGGTGATGAACGCCCACTGGATGTGGGCTTCGGCGTGGGACATCAGGCGTTCGTAGTCCCTCGCGCCGGGCTCGCATCGTCCATGAGTTGCTCCGTTCCACCACCAGTCGAGTTCGGCGCGGCAGCGGGCTGCTCGTTGAATGGCACGAATGCCCTCACCGATCCGGATGAGGGCATTCGCCGTGGTCACTGGATAGGCAGGATCAGGACACGCCCATGATCCAGACGTTCTCGTTGGTCACATCGCCGCAGTTGTACAGCTTCGCCGGGTTGCCAGTGGTCAGACCGCCCCAGATGTTCAGGCAGGTGTTGAGCGCGGACTTCGGCTGGATCTGCATGTGGCTGCCGTAGTGGACGGAGTTCCAGGTGCTGTCGGCGTCGCGGGTGCAGGACCCGAGCCTGATGTCGTTGCCGACCACGTCCCCGCCCTGCCAGTTGGTGGCGCACAGGCTCGTGTTCGACTTCGACTGGAGCTCGAAGTGGTAGCTATCGGTGTAGATGACGTTCCACTTCTGCGCGTCGGTCCCGTTGCAGCCCCACGCCTGGAGGTGCTGCCCGTTGAAAGCTTGGTTGTTGGGGATGTCGAGGCAGTAGTTGCTGAAGCCGCTCGAAAATTCCACAACGTCGCCATACCAATTGGTGGCGGCGTGCGCCGGGGCGACACCGAGGGTAAGGGCAGCGAGCGGAGCCGCAACAGCGGCCAGGGCTACAAGACGCTTACGCATGGATAACTCCTGGTTGTGGGTTGGGGAATGATGAGTACCGGTTTCTCATCCCCCGGCCGGAAGGCCGGCGGGACACCGGATGAAGGTGACCGGGGAGGCTTTGATCAAGGTCCCGTACGACATGATGACCGTCTGGTCCCGCGTGCACCGGATCGTGACGTGCACGTGTCAGCGAACACTAGTGCAGCCCGCGAAGATCATCCACCCGTTCGGCGTCCGACCGGTCGTCAAGGGTTCAGCGCACGAACAGCGTTGCCGCCGCGCTCTGCGAGTGGGCTCCGGGAGGCACGAAGGCCGCCCGCCTGCTCGCGCTCGGCAGGACTACAAGGCCCGTCGCGCGGTTAAGTGCGGGTGTCCCGTCTCAGTTGACCTTGCCGGTAGCCAATGCTGTGACCAGCAGTGATGCAAAGACGGGTGAGACGAGCCTTTGACGGAGTCTCAGTTAACGTTGCCGGTCAGCAGCACTTCCACGGGGTCGTCTCAGTTGATGTTGCCGGTCAGCGGTCGAAGGAGGCTGACCGGCGGCGGTGCTCGGCCTGCTTGCAGCGACCCGAACAGAAGCGGGCGTCGGAACGACGCTCCAGCCCTGCCAACCAGGTGACCCCGCAGACCGGGCACGCCCTCGTCTGCATCCGGGAGGCGGCGTCACGGAGCGCAAGGTCGTGCTGCTGGCGCCTCCAATTGCGCGATCTGCATACGGTCGAGCAGAACAGCTTGTTCGACTTGGGGGCGTTCAACTTGGTGCCGCAGCTGGCGCAACGACCCCGGTCGTCGGCGTCAGGGGCGAGGAGATCGTTGAGTCTGCGGGTGAGCTGGTCCAGTAGCTCCGGGGTGTGGGTGCGGGGTTCGTTCGGCATCGGGAACGGGTGGTTGGGCAGGGTGCGGTAGTAGCGCTCTTCCTCGATCCAGCGGACGAGCGGGTCTGCGACGCCGGCGCCCTCGTAACGGTAGCCGGGTGCGGCTCGTGCGCGGACTTCGCGGATGAATCGGCTGAAGTCCTGGGGGCTGCCGGTGAAGGGGAGGTTGCGGAGTTCGGGCGAGGCCAGGAGGCCGGGCAGCAGCCGGTCAGCGCTGACCCGCGTCAGCGGATGGGCGACTACCAGACGATGGCGGTCAACGCCCGGATGCGGGTCCATGCGGTCCTCGCGGCCGCCGGGCTGGAGCCGGATGAGGCGGACGAACTCGTCTGCGCGATGGAGGCCGGCGCGGTCGCCGGGGCGCACTTCTGGCTGGACGGCTGCGCCCCCGACGCCCAGGGCACCGCGTACGGCGAGGGCTGGGACGGCGGTGTGGACCGGGCGTTGGATGTGCTGGTGTCCACCGCTGACAGCGCCTACCGGCAGCGTGGGCGCGCCCGCGTCACCAGGTCGCTGCTGATCGGCGGGGAGATCCTCCGCAACCGGCTCGCGGTCGCGGACCCGGCTGTGGAGGCCGGTCCCGCTCTCGCCCCCTTGGGCGGAGAGGAGAACGACCGTGACCGGTGACCGTACGGAAGAGCAGCGGGTGCAGGATGCCGTGACGCGGCACGTCCGCAGCCGTGCCTTCGCGGAGGCAGAGGACGTCATCTCGTATCTGCTGTCCGACCCGCAGGTGCGGGAAGCGGGGGCGCGCATCGAGGCGGCGGAGACGGAGCTCGGCATGGAGCTGCACGACCGCCTCCGGCCGTTCCAGGACCGCTACGACCAGGCCGTGCGCGACGGCGACGTGGCCCGGCTCACCGGGATCTGTCCGGGCAAGCACGGCCGCTGGGGGCGGATCTGCGTCCTGGACGACGGTCACGAGACCTCGATGGAGGAACCGCACTGGGGCCGCAACAGCGAAGGCCAGCCCATCGCGTGGGTGGGCAGCGCGCCCGACGACTGGTGATCGTGCCACCGCCCAGCTGGAGCGGCGGTGTGGCGTTGGCAGGTAGGACCCCGGGCACGCTACGGCCCGGGGTTCTTCGCTGACCCGGGCCAGCGGCTTCGCACACCAGGGTCTACACGCACTCCAGTTTGATGTTGAGCTCAGCCGCCTTCTTTAGTGTGCGATGGAGTCGATCAGGTCGCGGGCGCCTTGGCGGAGCAGGGTGACGGCGACGGAGGTGCCGAGGGTGGCGGGGTCGAGGGGGCCGGCCCATTCGTGCGCGTTGAGGACTGTTTTGCCGTCCGGGGTGAAGACGCAGGCGCGTAGGGAGAGGTCGCCGCTTCGTTCGGCCTTGGCGTAGCCGGCGATGGGGCTGTTGCAGTGGCCTTGCAGGACGTGGAGGAACATCCGCTCGGCGGTGGCTTCGCGGTGGGTGTCGGGGTCGCCGAGGCCGCTGATCGTCTCGATGAGGTCGGTGTCGCCTTCGCGGCATTGCAGGGCCAGGATTCCCGCGCCGATCGGCGGGCACATCACCTCGGGCGAGAGGACTTCGGTGATCACGTCGGTGCGGTTGATGCGTTCCAGGCCGGACAGGGCCAGGAGCAGTGCGTCGGCGTCGCCGGCGGTGAGTTTGTCCAGGCGGCGGTTGGCGTTGCCGCGCATCGGCACGCAGTCGAGATGCGGGTGGGAGGCGGCGAGCTGGGCGATGCGTCGTACGGAGGAGGTGCCGATCCGGGTGCCGGGTGGGAGCTGGTCGAGGGTGAGGCCGTCGGGGTGGATGAGGGCGTCTCGGATGTCGTCGCGCTTGAGGAACGCGGCGAAGACCGTTCCGGCGGGCAGGGGCCGGTCCGCGGGTACGTCCTTGACGCAGTGCACCGCCAGGTCGGCTTCGCCGGCCAGCAGCGCGGCATCGACCTCCTTGGTGAACGCGCCCTTGCCCTCGACCAGGGACAGGTCGCCCATCCACTTGTCGCCGGTCGTCTTGACCGGGATCACCTCGGTGACGATGCCCGGGTGGAGGGTTGCCAGTTCGGTGCGCACCCGCTTCACCTGGGCGAGCGCCATCGGGGAGTCGCGGGAGACGATGCGGATCAGCTCAGGGGTGGACATGGCATCCACGATAGAGCGTCAGATCCGCGCGCCCACCACCAGACCCGATGCCCATCTCAGCTGTGTGCAGATCAAGTTGAGGCGGTCGGGCAGGTGTGCGAGGAAGTCATCGACCCGGTCCTGATGACCGGTGGGCCAGGTGGCCTGCGGCAGCAGGTCATCGACGATGTAGAGGCCGCCCGGCTCGAGCAGGTTCAGCAGGTCTTCCAGGCGGTGGAACTTGCCTGGTCTGCAGTCGACGTACGCGAGTGCGAGGCGAGGTCCGCTGTAGGAATCGAGCCAGGCGTCGGCGTCGGCTGTCTCGAACACCACCCGCGGGTCTGCGCCCAGGTGCTGGGCGGCGACGGCCTGGACCGTGGGGTCGGCCTCCACGGACACGTCACCATCACCAGTTCGAGAAGGTGATCGGCCGCAGCGCTGCAGATCGGGGCTGGTGGGACACTAGGGGTGCAGGGGTTGCCCGGCTGATCCCGTTAGGGGGCTGCCATGGATTACCTCACCGTCCAGCGCCGATCGCCCCGGCGGCCTGTGGCGTTCCTCGGCCTGCCGGCAGGTCCTCGCGCTGATCCTGATAGCCGGGGCCACCGGGTGCGCAGCGGGGTCGAAGTCCGCTTCGAGCAGTCCCACTGCGGGCCCCACCGCCGGCTCCACCCCCTCTCCCGTACCTGCCGCCACGCGACCGACCGTGGCCCAGATGCACACCGCTCTTCTCACCGCAGCCGATCTCGGCCCGGCCTTCAGCCCTCCGGCCGCCACCCAAAGCAGCCCCTCGACCGTGACCGGCTGCGAACCACTGGCTGGCATGTTCAACGCCCCCTCCCCTGCCCGCCAGGACAACGCTGAGGCAGATCTCACTGCGGGAAGTACCGGGTCCCTTCCTGGCAGAAGCACTGACCACCGAAGCCCCGGCCGATCTGGCCAAGGACTACGAGGTAACCAGGAATGCCCTGGCACAGTGCCACTCGTTGACCTTCGCCAGCGACAACACGACGCTGGTCTTCACGCTGAGCCCGATCCGGTTCGGGGGCCCGGGTGCAACGGCCGCCCGGCTGGACAGCACCTACCAGGGCGTCCAGGTCAACGGCTACCTGGCCGTCGAAAAGCTGGGACCGGTGGTAATGGTCTACTTCTTCTACCAGGTGGGGAGCGGTTCCTCCCAGCTCGCGTCCCAGTACTACCGGCAAGCCGTCACTAAAGCGCAACGCGTCCTGGGCACCGCCGGCATGAGGTTCCCCGGACCCATCAGCGCCGGGCCCCACAACCGCCACCCCCCGCCGTGCACGGTGACGACCCTTCCCGCCCAGGAAACCCCCGTGAACAAGGCCGGACCCAGTGCATGCGCGACGGCAAACCTCCGGCTCCATGACGGGAGCTGATCCTCGCCATGGCCAAGATCGCAGCGAAGGGTCGGTCAGAGGGCGGCGCGGGCCACGCGCACGCACCGCCGGCCCCGGACCATGGCCGGGAGCAGGACGCTGACACTCGCGGCCACCACCGTCCCGAACAACAACAGCCCACCCGCCTCTCACCACGAGGGCGAGCAGCGTTATGGGCGACGCAATCACCGAGCCGGCGAACTGCCGCCCCGGCGCCGCGACCGCCTATAGAGGGTGACCGGTCCCGACCATGCCAAGGTGATCGTCAAAAACTTGAAGGCGTTGCGCGGCACTGCCTCGGTCCAACCGGCGGTCACCGCGACCAAGGCGCTACAAGCCAACACCCCGATGCTGAACAGCAGCCAGTTGATCAGCAGCTCCTGCCACCACGAGCGAGCGTTCATCCATGCCTTCACAGCGGCCATCATGCACATTCAGCCGCCCGTCGACTACGGCAGGGTCCGACTCTCACTGGCCCATTCGCGTCACCCCGCCGAATGATCATTCGTAGTCTGGTCAGGGCGATGAGCTGTCCGCCCACCCGGACGTCCCCCCAGTGCACCTGGACCGGGACCGTCCACCTCGCGTGCCCGCCGACGCTTCACCCTCGGATGGGTATACCCCCACAAGGTGACACTGGCCTGAGCCACCATCAGGGCCAACAACACGATCGAACCCACCCGCACCACACCGCCGCGGTACAACGCGTGCCAGCCGAACCACACCAACGCACCGCACCACCAGAGCACCACACCGGTCCGGCGCGCCCACCCAGGCACCCGGCTCACCGCCGGCCCCGACCTCGGCCGAGAAACAGCACGCTGGCAGTCGCCGCCACCGCCGCCCCGAACACCAACCACCCCCACGGCGGCACCACAGCTGAACCATCCGCGACCCACCCGTACGCGACAGCACCCACAGCGCCCCCGACGAGGAAGAACCCAGCGCTACGAAGCGCCACCCACCACCGCGACCGAACCATCCCTGACATCACGGCCCACATCATCCACCCACCAAAACCACACCGCCCCAGCGGCCAGTAACCTGGCATGATCACGCCCCGACGGGTACGTCGGATTGTCGAGGAGGGGCCGCTTTGCGTATAGGTCTGCTGGTCCTGCTCGGTGTGATCACGGCACTGGAGTACATCTGCGGCATCGCCGCCCTCACCGCCGGCCGCATCTGGGCACCCTGGGCCCGCCACCGCGTCCTGCGACCCCAACCCTGGGGATGGGCACAACTCCTCGGAGCCGCCATGCTCACCATCTACGTCTTGCACTACGGCATGGGAGTGGCCTTCCCCCTGATGGGCGTTCTGGCTCTTTCCCTGATCTTCATGATCACCTCCATGGTGCTGAACCACTTCGCCCTCAAAACCCCCCGCTCAGGCGCCGGCACATCCACACCGACGAAGACCATCGCATCCTCCTGATCGGGGGCGCGGCGCAAACGCAACGGCACGGACACCCAGACACCTTGGACGCCCTGGTGACATTCGGGGCGCGTGCCGTACACAGGTACACAGGTTCCGCCCTGCCGTGACCCCCAATCCCCCACTGAGCTCCACCACCTGGGAAAACACGGGTTCTATCCCCAGATGGTTGGGGATAGAACCGTCCTACTCGTCCTCCTCACCGAGCCGACGGCGTGTGGAGTCACGCCGGGCCTCCTGCCGCGCCTCCTTGGCCAGCCGGTACGGACACACGATGTCCAGGACCCGCTCGTACACCCGGCGTGACAGCTACAGATCGCCCGACGCTTTCCGCATCCGGCGCAGCGCCCCGCGCAGCCCGCGGTTTCTGTACGCCTGATTGAGGCGACAGGGCCCGCAGGAGATGCCGTCTTCGGGTGGGACGGGGATCTCGGTGTACCAGTCCACCGGCGCGTCCACCAGCCGCTCGCAGTCCGGCGTCGCGCACTGCGGAACCACCGGTGCCTCCTCTTCGTCTTCCTCCGCGTCCCACTGCAGCCGCTGATCCTGCTCGGCCTGCTGCGCCGCCCGCTCGGCTTCCCGGCGGGCTTGCTCTGCCGCGCGGCGCTTGCCTTCCCGCTGCTGGTAGGCCGCCTCGGTGCGGGTGTCGGTGAGCGCGGTGAGCAGCGGCTCGAACTCTCCGCGTTCCTGCGCGACGCGCCGCCAGGTGAACCCGTGCGGGCCGTACTGCTGCAAACGGTCCAAGGTGGTGAGCACCAGCGGGACCTTGCCGGTGAAGTCGAGGTAGCCGTCGTTGCCGTACCGGCGTTCCTGCGCTGCCCAGTGCTCCTGGGCGAGCTCGGCGAGATCCTGCATCCGGTTGGCCAGCGCGCGCGGGCCGGCTCCGGTGAACACGAACGCCAGCGGCGGCCAGCCGGGCAGACCGGTCTCGGGGTAGAGCGTCTCCCAGTACGGCACGGTCCCCTCCTCCCCGGTCCGGCGCGACGTCCAGGTGCCCGGCGTGGCGGGGTCGTTGACGCGGCGGCGGTAGCAGGCGGCGCACGCGGCGAGCTTGTCCGCGACGCGCTGCACCGGCTCGCTGTTCATGTCGATCTCCAGCATCAGCAGCGGCAGCCCGGCCTCCTTCGCCCGCAGCACCCGCATCCGCGCGCACGTTCTGCTTCCCCGAGCTGGCGAGAGCGTGGGGCACCTCGGTCCGCCAGGAGGAGATGTCACCGATACCGCCCTGGGCGAAGGCGACGATGGTGGCGTTGACGCCCATCGCGTGCGGAGCACCGCCCCGTCCCGCGCCCCTCGCGCGGCCGCCGATCTCTTCCGGCCCGCGCTCCAGCAACCGCCCGGCCGCGTCCAGTCCGGCCGGAGTCAGACCCCACAGCTTCTGCGACGGCTCCCCGGTCCGGTCCGGCGCCCCGAACCTCCCCGCCGGACCCGCCGTGTTCCCCTCCGACACCACCTCGCCCCGCGCCTCCAGGGCCAGCAGGGCGTTGCGCATCACCTTGTTGTCGGCCAGGTGCGGGCGCACCAGATTCAAGATCTGCGTGGCGGTCGCCCACCTTCAACACGCCCAACACCCGCAACGCGTCCTTCTGATCCCTCACCGTCGATCTCGGCTTCGACTTCGCCTTCGATTCGGTGTTCGCCATCTGGGCCTCCCCCGTGCAGCTGCTGTGGAAGCCTTCCATGGTCGCCTGCCGGTACGACAATCCGCCCCGGCCCCCTTTCCTGGCCGACGCATCAGCGGCGGCCACGCAGCCCGCACAGGGCCCGCCGGAGGCCAAGGGAACGGCTTTCGAACCCTCGCGCCCGCCACCTTCACCCAGCCGCACCCGTCCCTTCTCATCGGGTGCAGTCAGGTGGTGGGGGCAAGAGGGTTGTCGGGATTTCCAGTGACGTACGGACAAGGGGTCTGACCTGCGAAAACACCGGATCCCCGGGCGCGGCTGTCGGTAGTAGTCACGGGTGCAGGAACGGTAGGAGCCACGGGGGGAACCGCGGGTACCAGCCAACTCGGCCCCGCCGGTCGTCCGCAGCGTCATCACTACCGCCGCCTGGTGCCGCTCACCGTGTCACCCGAGGTGCATCCGGCGCTGCACTTCCCGCTGCCGCCAGATCACCGCAGCCTGCCTGAACCCGGCCTGCAAGCGCAGCCGTTCGTCACCCCATCCATTGTGCACTTCACCGGCGACTCAAAGCCGGTCAACCACAGCGACGCCGACGAGCCGCCCACCGTGCCGCCCGCGAGGGGTGAGGAAACAGAAGCACCTCTCCCCTTCACAGGGAAGAGGTGTCGGCACGCGCCGCCCGGTTGCACTCCAGGGGTGACCAGGCCAGATGCGGTGCAACCCGGCGGGAGCGGTGAAACCCGCCGCGAAACCACCAGCGAAACCCGTGGTGAAACCCGCCGCGAAACCACCGGCGAAACCACCGGCGAAACCCGCCGCGAAACCCGGACCGGGCGCAGCATCACGCCACGCGTTCCACGATTCCACCGCGCCCGTTTGATCCCGTTCCAGCCCCTTACCCAGATGGTTTGCCCGATTCCATGCCGACAACCACAGTTCCTGGCGCTTCCGTACCGTCCGCCTGCGGCGACTGGTTCGAGGGCAAGCATGTGAGCAACCACCCGCTTGCACTGGGCGAGGCCGCGCCGTACCGGTGCTCCAGGGCCATGACCTGCGGTAGTGACGTCTGTGGAACATCTGTCGGCCGCCCGCCGATCTGCGTTCCATCCTGGAATCGAACTAGATTCGAACAGTGAGTACTGACCACGACGGGGAGCAGCCGGCGAGTCTGCCGTCGGCGGACGGGCCGCTGGTGCGGGTGCGGCTGCACGACGGGCAGGAGCTGTACGCCGTGGTGATGGGCCGGCGCAAGGAACGCGACGGGAGCTGGTGGTACCGGCTGCAGATCCACCTGCCCTCCGCCATCGTGCAGCGCGGCCGCCCGGTCGACGAGCCCGCGGCCGTCGACTTCCGCGCGCCGGCGAGCCGGTGCGAGCCGATCGCGGGCCAGGCGTACGACACGCTGCCCACCGAGCGGGACGGCGTCGGCCCGGCCTGGAAGGTCGAGAAGCCGGTGTACTTCGGCTCCGAGCGCGGGCCGGCGCGCATCGTGCACCGCGGCGACTGCCGCGCGGTCCGCGACATCTCCCGGCCCGCGAGCACCCAGCAGGCCCGCGCCACACTGGCGCAGCCCGACGCCGCGCCCTGTCCCGTCTGCCGACCGGATCGGCCCCTGAGCCGCGCCGCATGACCGCGGCCGCGCCTGCACCGCGGGCCCCGGTCAGAGGCTGGGAATGTTGTAAGCACTTCTTTTGGGACCAGAGTTCCGCGCCGAGGGCCACGAGATCGCGGGCGAGGACATCGCCCGGCTCTCCCCGCTCAAGCACAAGAACCTGAACCTGCTCGGCCGCTACAGTTTCGCCGCCTCCCCCCCGGCCGGGGGCGGGCTGCGGCCCCTGCGCGACGCGGACGCCGCCGGGCTCGACGATGACGACGAGGAGTAGGCGGGAGTTGCGGGTCTCAGTCCGCTCAGGCGGCGGTCGTCGGGTTCGCCGATCCGGCAGCGTTGCGGTGTTCGGTGTTGATGCGCTGGGCTTCTTCGAGCTGGTCTTCGAGGATGACGATGCGGCAGGCGGCCTCGATGGGGGTGCCGTGGTCGACGAGTTCGCGGGCGCGGGCGGCGATGCGCAGTTGGTAGCGGGAGTAGCGGCGCTGTCCGCCGGCGGAGCGCAGCGGGGTGATGAGGCGGGCTTCGCCGATCGCGCGCAGGAAGTTGTGGGTGGTGCCGAGCATCTCAGCGGCGCGGCCCATGGTGTAGGCGGGGTAGTCGTCGTCATCGAGACGGCCGAAGGAATCGTCTGCTGTCATTTCACCTCTCTGTGGAGCACGTGGAGGGGCCCGGGCGCTTACGTGCGCCCGGGCCCCGAAGGAACTGCTACACCATCTGCCGACCCTGGTACTGCGCCGGCCTTCTGTTTCCGCCTGCCCGACCGTCATGCTGTCGGGGGTGCGGGGATCGCGGTTGCTTGACCGGAGACCACCTCACTATCGATGTCCTGCGGTACCCGGACTCGACAATCCGTCCGGGCGATCCTGATGGCGCTCTGCTCCTCCGCTCTTCCCTCTGAATGAACTGCCTTACCAAACGGGGGACTGCGTACTACTGATACCGCTGGTGATGCGTACTGCTGGTGACCTGTGCAAGCGCCACTTCTTCGGCAGCCAGCCCCGTCGCCCGTCGTGCGTCTGCTCTGGCTTAGAACCCCACTGCCGAACCTCCCGGTGCGCGCGCCCGCAGCCGACGCCTTCACCGAGGTACCGCTCACTTCACTTCACTGCTGGGTACTGCCACTGCGTCAACTGCTGTCGGCGGCCCCTGATGACTGCGGGCCACCCGGTCCGGTCGCCAGTCCCGTCGCCGTCCTGCAACCGCTCTGGCTTCGGAACTCCACCACCGCACCGTCCTGCGCACTACAACTACCTGTACTGCTGCCCGGCAGTGCCAGGCCCTGCGGTCTCTCTGGGCTACGAGAGAAACCATAACCACACCACCGCCCAATGTCTACTCCAGCCAGCAAAGATTTTCGCGCGTCCGATGGAGAGGTAATCGACCCCCGTCGGGAAGGTCGCACGGCGGGCTCCACCCGGCTTAACCGCCTGCGCGACCTGCCAGGCCAAGAACGCCCCGAGCGTGAAGGTGAACCCGCCGACGAACCAGGACCGCCGCCGCATCCCCCGAACGCTCAGCGGCCCCGGCCCCGGCGACCCATGAGCTGCAGGTATCCCGGCTCGACCCTGAGCTGCGGGTACTTCGACCGGACCCTGGTCAGGCCCGGACATCGACGACATGATGTGCCCTCTGCTCTCGACGACCCACGACCCACGACCTACCGGGCACCGCCATCCCGCGGAGCGATGCCCGGCGGCCTGGCGAACACCCCCCGTTGACACACGGTGGCCAACAGGTCGGCTTCCCGACCCGCGCACTTCCAGACGGCAAACGAAAGGCCCCCCCGCCACCATCCACTGCGGCGGTCTCAGCTTCGGCCAGCTCCGCGTAGAGCGAGGCGACCGAGGTGCCGACATCGCCACCGCGCCGGCGGCGCCCTCATGCCCCACGGCTTCGCCCACCGACGAGCACGCGGATACGGCACGCCCCTACCGGCCAGGCCCAGGGCCGAACCCGCGCTCCCGCGTAGCTCCGCTGCCCGTCCGGCAGGGACGCCAGTCCCGAGCGCTTAGGGGGGTCGCGCCTCGGGACGCCGTCCGGCCGGCGCGGATATCAGCGACGGGTCCGAACGGTCCCGGGCCGTCACCGACCATTCCCCGGAACTGTGCCCACTATCCGCCTACCATGGCGCGACGTTCCCCTCTATGAGGGGTGCTACAAAGTGAGCGACTGATCCTGAGCGCGACGGTTACGGCCGGTGCGCTCGTCTCCATGCTTGCCTATTCGGCGGCTGCGGATTGGCATGGAAATTGTGATGTGTCGATGCGTGGGCCACCGCCGCATAAAGCCAGCCGTGGCCTCGGCGGTGTCACCCACCAGTGACATCTCGGTCAACAACTTCACCGGCCCGTCGCTGCACCGGATGGATCGGCCAGCTCGACCAACGTTCGAACGAGCGGTGAGGCAGGAGTAGAACTCGCCCCGGAAGCAGAAGAGTTCCACCAATGGCTCTCGCCGGGCGACCAGGTGCGAGTACAACACCGCAACCCGCACCGCGCGTTGGGAACGAACCTCGTCGGGGATGCGCATGCCACACCAACGAAACCAAGGGCGGGAAGCAACACCGCGTGATCTGCGAGCCCTCTGGCGCCGAAAGGCGGGCGTTGGCGGACTTACGGCATCTCAAAAGAGCTTTCATCCTTCGTCCACGGACAGGCGCATCCATCACGTTGTGTCCGCGGACAATGCCGATTGTCCGCCGACCACCTGGGATTTCCGGCGGATAGGTTGACGGACAATCGCAACAGATGCACCGTAGGCCTTCCGCCATCCCAGCCGAGCCAGGAGGCCCCTCGTGGACATCCCACTCCCGCAGCTTGCGCGACGTATCCATTCCCTATTTCGCTCAAGGAAGAGGGATGCAAGTGTACGTACAAGAAACCTACTCCGACGGGCATCGACCCTTCTGGTCTCGTTTGCTGTCATCGCAAGCGGGATGATTTTCTCCGCCGGCTCCGCCTCGGCCGGGGCGACGTCGTACAACGGGGGGTGCGGGTCCGGATTCCAGCAGATCGACAGCGTCGTCATGAACAGGCCTTCAGACGGCGCGTATGCGGGGACCGGATACCTCACCTACAACTCTTCGACAGGTGAGAACTGCGCGGTCCTTCAGGTGCCCTACTCCGACCCGGCGAAATGGGTGTTCATCGGAGTCAGGCGCTCCGACGGAGCAGGAGTGCCCAGCTGGGATGAGGGCTACTACACGCAGTACGCGGGGCCGGCCACGGTGAGCGCCGCAGGTGCTTGCATCATCTGGGACGGTTTCGTCGGAACCGACAACGAGGACACTTCTTCGCGAGCCGCACGGTTCCACAAAGGGCCCTATCACTGCGACTGAACAAGGGGGCGAGGCTGCCGCACCGCCTGTTCTCCTGGGACATGGCACTGGAGAGCACTCGCGACCGTCCGCCGGGCCAAGTATTCGTGAGAAGTAGCAGCACTTGTCGTTGGATGTAGGGGGTGGTCGGAGGCTTGTCATCAGTAGCTGGCAGCCTGGGCGGGTGCTGATCGACGGATATGAGGATGCCCCGCTCGTTGCCGGAGAAGAGCTGCTGTCTCTGGCGGGGTTCTGGGCTGCCTACCTGATGTGGCTGTGTGAAACGGAGGAGGAAGAGCCTGACCCGGCGTGGTTCGGCGTGGACGCGGCTGACGCCGACGCAGCCTACGAGGCACTGGCCGATGAGGATCGATGGCCAGTGTTCCGGATCCCGTTCCGCGGAGGCCACAGCGCCGTCGTGCTGGTGCGCAATCTCGCGGACGACGCGGGGACCGAGTACCTGGTGACGCATCCCTCATGGGGCCGTCTCGGGCATCTGGCCACGCTCGACAGACACCAGGCCGGCCCCGGCCTGTCGTGGCGCGAGCTGCTCCACATCGCGCGCACGCCAGATCTATCCTCCCCTGGGGTCCACGAGCCGAATGGTCGCCTGCTCCTCCTCCTGCCCGCCCTGGGTGACAGCGATCTCCCCGCCGACGCAGCCGACGTGCTTCGCGGCGCCCTCACCTGGGCGGGGGCACCCGAGACGGAAGCCCGCCGAGTAATCGAAGCCCTGCTTTTGGACCATCCGTATTGGGAGCCGGCCAGATGGTCGTTGCTGCCGGCGTCCCCGCTGTCCGGTACCGGGGAATCCTTCACCGGCATCCTCTCCTGCGACGAGCCAGGCAGCCCTCGGTGCAGAACACGGATAGCTCAGGGCATCCCCCGAGACCAGAGCGACCGGCTCGCCCACGCGCTCGGTACGTGGCCTACCACCTGAACCCAGCCTTATAGCGCGCGAGGTGACGACGGACAAGTACCGAAGTGCTTCCGAAACTCGGCAACATCGTTCCCCGTCGGCTGCCGACCGTTCTCGGCGCTGACCGACAAACGCTGCTGGATCTCGGCGACAAAGCCAGAGCCGTACCAAAGGCAGGTGATCTCGGCCAGGCGGACGGTGTCGGTGCGCTGGTAGCGGTGGACCTCGAAGGCGGTGAGGGCGGCCGTGGCGGCCAGGTCTTTCGGCGTGCCCAGGCGGGCGCCCTTGAGGGCGGGCCGTCCGCGTTTGCCGGTGCGTGGCGGGGCGAGGTCGTAGAGCACCGCGGAGGCGGGCAGGCGGGTGGTGAAGGTGCAGGTGGCGGGCAGGTCGCGCAGGGCCTTGCCGTGGTAGGCGGCGTCCGCGACGACGTGCAGGCGCCGCCGGTGGTGGCAGGCGGCCAGCAGGCGGATCATCGAGGCGGCGATGTCGACCTTGGACTGTTCCTGCCCTGGCCGCCACAGGCGGGCCATCACCGGCAGGCACACCGGCCGGGCCAGGAAGGGCAGTTCGACGACCAGGCCGATCACGACGAAGCAGGTCCCGCGCCCGACCGGTTTGGGCCCGGTGGCCGCGCCGTCGTGCTGCCAGGCCGCACCGTGCACCTTCTTCCCGCGCCGCTTGAACAGTGTGTCGTCCACCGCGACGGTCAGTACCGCGCCCTCGGGCAGCAGCCGGCGCACGACCAGGTGGGACAGGGAGACACCGAGGATGTCCGGGTTCCACCGGGCGCGGGAGACGAACGTGTGGGCGCGGTCGTGGGACCAGGTACGGGTCAACCCGGCGCCGGTGAGCATCCCGGTCACCGTGCACCGCCCGGTCTGCACGATCAGCCCCGTGACCAGGGCGGCGAAGGTGCGGAACGTCGGCGTGGTGAAGCTGCCCCGTACCAACTCCAGCACGGCGAGCAGCGAAGCGGGTACGGTCGGATCCGGAAGCATCGGCGGGTCCCTCACAGCAGGCGACACAAGTACCGCCGATGCTTCTCTGCTGTCTCCAGCCCGCGCGGCCAGATGACGCCACATCACCCACCTGAGCGCCCCCACGACGATCAACGAAAACGTCGAAAGTCGAGAAGCCACGGGGCAGAGCCAAAATCACGGATCCCCATCAACTGTGGTGCTGGCGCTCGGAGGCAGAGCCCCGGGCCGCCGGGGGACGCGTCACGGGATCAGGGGCGTCTGCCCCTGATCC
>NZ_JASISZ010000113.1 GCF_030063355.1 Streptomyces sp. PH10-H1 | reverse complement strand
TACACAGCATGCATCGTCGGCAGCGTCAGTGTGTATCAGAGACAGCACTCATGCGGATCACCGTGCGGCCAGGCTGCCGTCGCTGTCACGAATCCCGCGCCGGGGCCCCCTCCCCTTGTCCCTCCCCTGGTGGTGCTCCCCTCGGAGGACCCGGAACCCCGAGCTTCCCGAGTACTCCACGCGACCGCTTCCCCTTCGCGCCGCGTCCCGCAAGAGATCTCCCCTCGGCTGCGGCGGCCAATCCTTGAGCGCTGTCACTCGAAAGAGCGATGTTGTGCGTGTGAACAGGTCTATCGAATAGAAGTTCGATAACGTAGCGCGCCTGAACGACCCGACCAGCTCGTCAGGGGGTGCGGCACATGATCCGGCGTATCGAGGTGACCGGAGCGGACGACATCCGGCTCGCCGTCTGGGATTTTGCCGCCGATTCCAAGCGGGCCGCCGATTCCGGACGGGACGCCGATTCCGGACGGAACGGCCTCCAGCGGGACACCGCGGGCAGCATGGAGACCGCTGTCCCCACCGACCCCTCCCGTCCCGGGGTCCTGTTACTCCACGGTCTGATGGGCCGCGCCTCCCACTGGGCCGGCACCGCCCGCCGCCCCATCTCGTGCAGGCAGTCGTCGTTTGCGACATGCGCGCCGCCGCCCTCGGGGAGGCCAGCCAGCGCGAGTGGGAATCCTGGTTCAGATCCTGGCCGCTGCCCTTCGCCAGCCTCGCCGAAGTCCGCAAGTGGTTCGGCGAGGACGACCCCTGGGTCGACCCCTCGCGCCCCACCCGGGGCGACTTCTACACCGAGATCATGGAAGAGCGCGGTGACGGCTGGCGCCCCGTCTTCGCCCGCCGCCACATGCTCCGCTCCCGCGCCCCCTGGATACTGGACGCGCACTGGGAAGAGCTCACCCAGGTCCGCTGCCCCACCCTCGTCGTCCGCGGTCTGGAGGGCGAACTGGGGCGCGCCGAGGCCCAGGAGATGGTCCGCGTCCTGCCCCGCGGCAGCTACGCCGAGATTCCCGACGCGGGCCACCTCGTCCCCTGGGACCAGCCCACCGCCTGGTACGAGGCGGTCGAGCGCTTCCTCGAAGAGTCCGTGATCCCCCGTCAGCGAACCGAAACGGGCTGACGGGAGGCAGCGGACAACAGGCGTCCTACTCCTACTCCTACTCCTCCTCCACCTGCTCCTCCGGCGGCGTGAAACTCACCGTCCGCAGGATCGCGACCGTCATGTCGCTGATCTCGCCCCAGTAGTCCACAGCTGCGGTGTCGAGCGTGAAGACGGCCGTGTACGGGCCGGTGGGGAACGGGACGAAGACCTGGATCTGGCCGGTGAGCAGCGAGGCGTCCTCGCCGGTGCCGGTCATCTCGCCGGGGATGGTGATCTCGCGCATGGAGACGGCGGAGACGGCGGGGCCGCAGGGGAGGTCCAGCCAGCGTGCGTCGTTGAGCGGGTCGCGGGTCATGATCTCGCGCAGTCCCAGCGCGGCCACCTCGACCGACGGATGGTCGGACTCGACAGCGGAGACGGTGAACGAGCAGTGGGCGATGCCGTCGTCGTCGATGCCGAACAGGCCCATCGCCGAGAAGGCCAGGCCTCCTTCGGTCATCAGCTCGGCGAGTCCCGCGTAGAAGAGCGCGGCCGGCGTCCACAGGTCGTCGTCGCCGTTGGGGAACAGCTCCCGTACGAAGTCGGCCGCGCCCGCGGCGCGCTCCTCCGCGGTGGCGGCGATCGGGAGGGGGTGGAAGCCGTCGGGGACGACGAACCACAGGGGAGGTATGTCCGGACCGTCGAGGGCGGTGGGGATGGAAGGGGTGATATCGGAAATGGTCATGGAGTCGCGTCGCTCACAGGTCGCCGGGTCGGGGTGGCGCGGGTGCGCCCGCGTCGTCCATCAGAATCGTGTGGGTTTCGAACAGGCCCTTGCCGAGCTTCGCCGGGACGCGTGCCTCGACCTGGACGATGCCGCTCGGGAGCACGGTGAAGACCGGTGCTTCCGCGTTCGCCGGCAGGCCGGCCAGGAAACGGGCGACGCGCTCGCGCTGCCCGTCGGTCAGCTGTTCGACGGTCAGGGTGCGGACCGTGCCGTTCAGGTGCTGGACGACCTTGGCGGCGTTGTCGGCCGAGCCGGCGGACATCCGGACCCAGGACCCGTCGGTGAAGGTGATCAGGAGATCGGCCTTCGTCTCGGCGTACTCACGGCGTTCCGCGTGCGCGATCCGCTCGCGCGGCGCCTCCCAGAGCACGTCCGCCGGACTGGTGACGGACGTGATGCCGAGGACGACCAGCCGGCGGTCCGTCACCACCGCGTCGGTGCGATAGCCCTTGGCCTGCCGGGCCGGGTCGAGCTGCCACGGCAGCGTACGGGCCGCCGTACCGGGCTCCGCCCACATGACGGGGAAGTCCTCGACCTCGTTCTCCGGGTCCTGCGGATCGCCGCGCAGGGCGACGTCGCCGAAGGGCGAGCCCGGCGCGCCGCCCGCGTTGGAGATGAGGTTGAGCAGCAGCGGGATACCCAGCCAGGCGGCGCGGCCGGCGCGCTGCGTCGCCTGATCGGTTGTGGTCCGCACGGTGAACTCCGGTCCCGGTGGCCAGCCGGCGGCCACGAGTTCGGGCTGGATGTCGTGGCGGCCGGTGTCCCGGTACCAGCGCGAGCCGGAGACGGGCGGGGCCATCCCGGTCGCGAAGCGCAGTGTGGTGCGGAACAGCGAGGCCTCGCCCGCGTCCGGATACCAGTCCATCGTCTCGCCGTCCTCAGTGCTCGTACTCGCTGATCAGTGTGCGGTGGCGGCCTGGTTGAACCGGTCGCCCGGGTGCAGTGCCTCACCGATGTGCTGCGGAATCGACCATAGCTTCGGCGCGATCTTGATTCCGGCGTCGATCCCGCGGCCGAGGCCGGACATCGGGTTGATCGCCCACTTGCCCTTGCTGATGAGGTCCAGGCCGCGGGTGCCGAGCCACTGGCCCTTGGCGATGTTCTGCTCGGCGACCAGGCCGAGCCGGCCCATCATGCCCTCGGCCTTGATCAGACCGCCGCTCTGGAGGCCCCATAGGCCGATCGTCTTGCCCTTGACGGTGAAGCTGAGGGCTCCGGCCACCCGGTCGCCGACGCCGACGATGTTGCGGCCGATCGTCGTCACCCCGCGGAAGCCTTCGCCGAGTTCGGCCGCGCGTCCGGCCGCCACGGCGCCGTCGGCGACCTTGACGCCCTTGGAGAACGCCCCGAGGCCGGGGACCGCGCCGAGCGCGTCCAGCCCGATGGACATCCAGCTGACATCCGCGCCGGCCGCCTTGGCGACCAGGTGCGCCACCAGGGCGAGGGCGCTGGTCGCCACCGCGGCGCCCGCGAAGATCGCGCCCAGCGGCTCGAACGGGGCCGTGATGATGGCGAGCATGCCGAGGATGCCGCTGAGGTCGCCGAGCAGGTCACCGATCATCTTGATCATGTCGGCGTGGTCCTGGACCCACTTGACCGTGTCGTTCCAGGCGCCTTCGACGCCGTTGACCATGCGGTGGAAGAGCCCCGGCTTGTCGGGCGCCATGTCGCCGGCCTTGTCGAGGTCGTGACTGACGGACTGGGCGGCGCGGGTGAAGCGGTTGTGGAGCTCGTCGGCCCGGTGCCGCACGCCTTGCAGGGCGGTGTCGGCGTCGGTGACGGCCTGGTGCTTCTTCTTGTTCTCGTCGGCGGCCGTGGGGCTGGGGGAGGCGCCCGGCTGGGGGTGCGGCGTCTCGGTGCCGCTCGGGGAGGCGGAGGGACCTGACCCCATGGCCCGCTTGGCGGTGTCGAGATGGTCCTGCTTGGTCGCGGCCTCGCGCTCCAGCGCGGCGGCCTCGTCCTGGAAGCCGCGCAGCTGCTCGGCCCAGCCGCCGATCGCGGTGGCGGCGCGGCCGAAGGAATCGTGCGCCTTCTTGATCAACGGGGTGACGTCATGGGATATGTGCGCGGTGAAGGCCTTGGCCGCCTCGCCTTTCCAGTAACCGCACTCGATCTGCTGCAATTCACTGACGGTCGTCGTCAACTCGGTCATCAGATCGCCCAGTTGACGGGACAGGGCGCGGGTCTGCTCGACGTCGCCGGGCGTCGGATCGAACCCGAGGTGGGGGAAACTGCGACTCACTGCGGGTCACTTGCCTTCCGGCTTGAGGGAGTTGGCGAGCTGGAGATCGGCGTCGTCGAAGGTCTTGCCGATCTGGTCGATCATCTGGACGGCGGTGTCGGCGTGCTCGCCGATCTGCTTGACGCCGTACTTCCACTCATCGGCGAAGTCGTGCACGTCGTCGATGAGCTTGGGTGCCCCGACGCCCTCGCCGTTGGCGTTGCCCATGGTCCGGCTGACTTGCTCCATACGATGCGCGATGGTGGAGAACGTCTTGCGCAGGTCCCCCATCACGGTTCCATTGATCTGCAGATCACCCATGGTTCATCCCGTTGGATTCGTTGAACGATTGACGGCCTGGAGCTCCCGGACGGTCACATCCGTGGTCTTGAAGAACGTGCCGGCCGGGAAAGGCTTATTGATTGTTCCGTCCGAGCCGCTCCAGCTGATCTTCCAAGTGATGGAGACCTTGAGTGGATACGGTGTCCCGTTCGTCATCCGCCGGTAGGTGACGCCGCACGACGGGTCACCCGCGGCGCCCGCCGGGTACGCGGTCCCGACGTTGCCCCTGGGGTCGATCGGGCACGCTCCCCTCAGGGTGACGGCGACGGTCGTCTGCCAGACGCCTTGTGCGTTCTTCTGCAGCTTGGTGTTGTAGAGCACGTAACTGTTCTTGGTCGGCGCGTTCCTGTCGATCTTGCCGGTGCCGAGGTTCTTGGCGAACCCCTTGCTCTCGTCGGCGCAGAAGGACAGCGTGGCCGTGTCGCTCTTGGGCACCTTGACGCGGGGTTTGTAGAACCGGCCGGAGCCCGTGATCGTCAGCCCGTTCGTCTTGAACCCCTGGACCCAGGTCTTGTCGGTGAGCAGCGCGTTCCCGGTGTCGTAGAAGGCGATCGACGCGGCGCCCGGGTCGGAGGCGAGAACGGCCGAGTGGATGCTCCGCAGGCGTTCCCTGCCGTCGTTCAGGATGGCGCTCTGGACGGGGTCGCCCGGGGTCCAGTTGTCGAACGCCATTGTGAAGCCCGCCGGGATCGTGATCACCGGACGCTGCACGCCGGGTGCGGTCGAACCGCCCGACGGGGCCGGCGCACTCGTGGCGGTCGGCACACCCGGGATCGTGTCGGACGACGCTTTGTCGCCGCTTCCGCCGCTTCCGCCGCAGGCGGCCAGCAGCAGAGCGGCAGCGGTGGCGGCGGCCAATGCGCCTGCCACGGAAGGCATGGTGCGGGTCACGATGGAACTCTCCCCGTGGATTTTCGGACACCGGTGATGGGTGCGACGTCGTGAGTGTGTCTGATGGTTCCCACCCCTATGCATGTGCCGGAAGGGGAGGGGGACCGCATCGGGGGCGCGAACCCCGACGCAATAGGCTGCCCCGTCGGGGCGACTCGACGATACGGATGCGCACACACGAGACGGGGGTGGCTGTCGATGCAGCCATTGGAACCGGAAGACCCGCAAAGCCTGGGGACATACCGCCTGTTGGGACGGCTTGGCGCCGGTGGCATGGGGCGGGTCTATCTCGCACGGTCACCGGGCGGCCGGACCGTCGCGGTGAAGGTGGTCCGGCCCGAACTGGCCGAGGACGCGCAGTTCCGGGCGCGGTTCCGGCACGAGGTCGAGATCGCGCGGGCGGTCTCCGGGGCCTACACGGCCCCCGTCGTCGACGCCGACACCGAGGGCCGGCTGCCGTGGCTGGCGACCGCGTACGTACTCGGCCCGCCGCTCAACGAGGTGATCGAGCAGCACGGCCCGCTGCCCGAGGCGTCCGTGCGCGCGCTGGGCGCCGGGCTGGCCGAGGCGCTTGTGGTGATCCACGGCGCGGGACTCGTGCACCGGGACCTGAAGCCGTCCAACGTGCTGCTGGCAGCGGACGGGCCACGCGTCATCGACTTCGGTATCGCGCGGGCCGTCGACGGCGACCGGATGACCAGTACGGGCGTGGTGGTCGGTTCGCCCGGTTTCATCCCGCCCGAGCAGGCGGTCGGCGAGGTGGCAGGGCCGGCCGGCGACGTCTTCTCGCTGGGCGTGGTGCTGGCCTACGCGGCCAGCGGCCAGCAGCCGTTCGGGGTCGGGACGGCGGCGTCGCTGCTCTACCAAGTGGTGCACGGCACCCCCAACCTGACCGAAATGGCCGCCTCGCTGCGACCGCTGGTGCTGGCCTGCCTGCAGAAGGACCCGGCGCAGCGGCCGACCCCGCAGCGGATCAGCCAGGCGCTGGCCCCGGACGGCGCCGCCTCCGTACTGCGCAACTGGCTGCCGGGCCCGGTCTCCTCGACCATCGCCCAGCACGCCTCGCGCATCCTCGACCTGGACACACCCGCCCACGGGACGGACGCGGCCACCGTGCCGCAGCGCACGCCCGGCGAAGCGGCGACGCACCGCACCCCGACCACTCTGGACGGGACGGTGCTGGAGCCGGCGTCCGGCCCCTCTGGTTCGCGTTCCCGCCGCGGGTTCCTCGCGCTGGGCGCGGGCGTCGCGGTCGTGGCGGCGGGCGGCGGGGCCGTCTGGGCGTTCAGCGGCGGGAAGGGCGGCGGGAAGGACCCGGTGGTCGGCCCGACCGGGACGGTGACGAGCAGCAACGCGCCCACACCGGATGCAGTGTTCACCACCCCGGCGAACGGTGCGAGCCCGAAGGCGCTGTGGCGCAAGCAGGCCAAGCCGCTGAGCCTGAAATACGGGGTACCGGCCGAGGTGTTCGGCAACCTCATGGTCGTCCTCGGCAACCCGTTGATCGCGCACGACATCGTCACCGGTGACCAGAAGTGGACCACCCCTGACGTCGCGGACCTTTCCCGTGCACTGGTGAGCGGCCACGGTCTGCTGTTCTTCAGGAGCCCGGAGGCCAACGGCGACTTCGTCGGCATCAACCCGGTCAACGGGCAAGAGGCGTGGCGCAGCCGCCTGGGCGGGCAGCTCACGGACCCGGTGCCGATCGCCGCCGACGACAAGCACGTCTACCTCATCGCCACCATCCAGGATCCCGCGGCCACCGACACCAGCAAGACCCGGACGGTGGTGGCCGCGGTCGACATCGGCACCCGGCAGATGGTGTGGCACCAGGAACGTGACCCCGGCGCCGGTGACTGGGACGTCGAGGCGACGACCGACGGCAGCTATCTGGTCTACGCCGACAACAACTACAACGTCACCGTGCGCGAGGTATCGCACGGCAATCAGGTGTGGACGAAGAAGGTGGGCGAGGACGCCGCCTACCGTCCGGTCCTGCACGGTGACAAGGTCATCATCGGCGGCAAGTCCATGCGCGGCTACGACCTGAAGAGCGGAACCGAGCGCTGGTCGGTGCCCGCACAGCACAAGAACGGCTTCAGCAACCCGCTCTCCGTCGCCGACGGGGTCGTGTACGGCACCGTGGTGCTCAAGGGCGTCTGGGCGGTCGACGCCAAGAGCGGGAATGTGCTCTGGCAACGCGAACTCGCCGACTCCTCCGCCCCGTTGCAGTTCGTACGGGCCGGGGACTCCGTCTACGGGGTGTCGTACTTCCAGACGGGAGGCATCTTCGCCTTCGACGCCAAGAGCGGCACGCCGCGCTGGATCTACCGGAACAGCGCGAATGAGGGCCTCACCGAGGACAAGGGCGACGCCGGCGTATGGACCCTGACCGCCGCGGGCAAGCGGCTGCTCGTGGTGCACGGCGATCAGCTCTACGCGCTTCCCGCCGTCTGATGGGTTTGTCCCACCACAGGCTCGCATCGCCTGTGGCGGGATGGCTCGGGCGTCCGTCAGGCCAGCGGCACCGTCACCGTGCGTGGTTCGCCGTCGCCCAGGTGCAGGAGGGCGCGGCCGGGGGTGACCTGGCCGCCGGCGCTGCTGCGGGCGAGGCGGACGCCGATCAGCTCGCCGCTCATCGTCTGCTGCGGTGAGAGCAGCGCGCCGCGGCGGGCCTTCTTGGCATCAACCTGCCAACCGGAGAAGCCGGAGCAGATGTCCTCCTCGCTGCCGGCCAGCACGAGCGCCCGGCGCAGGTCCGTGCCGCGCGCGATGATGTCGCGCAGTACTTCCTTGGCGTCGATGTCGCGCAGCAGCTCGGCGTCGTCGAGGAGGACGACGGCCGGGCTTTCGCCTGCCGCTTCCAGCGCGTTGGTCAGATCCTCGGCGGACAGCTCGCTCTCGGTGAAGACGCCGAGCACCCCTTCGGTGCCCGCGAGGTCGCGCAGCGGCGACGGCCGCGGTGCGACGACGATGACGCGTGTGCCCTGCTTGAGGTAGCTGCGGGCGAGCGACAACAGGACGGTGCTGCGGCCGGACTTGCCGGGGCCGCCGATGACGAACGCCGGCAGGCCGTCGGACAGGTCGGGGCCGTAACCCATGATCTCGTCGCCGCCGACGCCGACCAGTCCCCACAGGGGGGAGCGGGCGGCATCGGGGTCGCGCATCTCCCACGCGTCGGCGAAGGACAGCTGCGAGGGCAGCACGTCGACCTTGAACGGCCGCCGCGAGCGCGGCACGTCGGCGTCCCGTTCCAGGACGGCCGCCCCGATGGCGGTGATCGCGGCGCCCTGGCCCTGTCCCGACGCGTCCGGGTCGAGCAGCGCGACCTGCGTCTCGATGCCGGACTCGGCGCGGTAGGCGCGGCCGGGGGCTATCTCGTCCGGGACCTTGCGGGGGTTGACGCTGATGAGGGAGAAGTCGGAGCGGTCCGAGAGCCGGAACGCCATCTTGTCCTCGGTGAGGGTGGCGATCCGCCCCGCCATCAGCGTCCGGTCGCCGGTGATGATCACGTGGATGCCGACGCTCGCGCCCTCGCGGAGCATCGTGAACAGGTCGTCGGTCAGCGCCCCGTGGTCGAGTTCGCCCAGCGAGGGCAGCCAGCCCTCCCAGCGGTCGAGCAGGACGACGATGTGCGGGAGCTGGTCCTCCTCGGGGACACCGCCCCGCTGTTCTCCGATGTCCGCGTAGCCGTCGGCGGCCAGCACCTCTTGGCGGCGGGTCATTTCGGCCTTGAGGCGGCCGATCAGCCGGATCGCGCGCTCGGTCTGCGCGCGGCCGACGACCGCGCCGCAGTGCGGCAGCCGGGACAGCGCGTTGAGCGCGCCGTTCCCGCAGTCGATGCCGTAGATGTGCACGTCCCGGACGCTGTGCGTACGGGCCAGCGAGCCGGCGATGGTGCGCAGCAACTGGGAGCGTCCGGAGCGCGGGGCACCGGCGACCAGCAGATGGCCGAAGGTGCTGAAGTCGACGGCGACCGGGCGCCGGGCCTGGAGCGCCGGCAGGTCCTCGATGCCGTACGGGGCGGGCGGGAGCGCGCCCGTCGTGACCGGTACCGGCAGGTCGTCGAGGAGCAGCGTGTCGGGGAGCGCGGGCAGCCACGGGCTGTGCTGGGGCGGGATGCCGAGCCGTTCGTTGGCTTCGCAGACCGCCTCGACCAGCACCTTCAGGTCGGTGATCTCGTCCTCCTCGCCCTTGGCGCCTGCGGGGCGTCGCGGTACGGGGCGGCCGAGCTGCGACCACTCGACCAGGCCCACCCACGGGGAGGCGACCGTCGGATCCACGGCGCCGGGGCGCCGGCCGCCGACGCGTCCGGACTGGAACGGCACGAGCGAGGTCGCGCCGAGCCGGACGTAGGCCCGGCCGGGCGTGGACTTGGAGATGGTGCCGGCGTCCGGGGCGTCGATGACGTCGGACGATTCGCTGGCGTCGGTGACGCGCAGCGCGATGCGGAGGTTGGTGTTGGCGCGGATCTCGGGGGAGACGACGCCCGAGGGGCGCTGGGTGGCGAGGATGAGGTGGATGCCGAGCGAACGGCCTCGCTGGGCGATGTTGACCAGGCCGGTGACGAAGTCGGGCAGCTCACGGACCATCGAGGCGAACTCGTCGATGACGATGAGCAGCCGCGGCATCGGCTTGAGGCCGGGCTGCCGCTTCATCAGGTCCGTGTAGTCCTCGATGTCCTTGGCCCCGGCTTCGGCCAGGATGTGTTCGCGGCGCTTGAGTTCGGCGCCGAGCGATTCCAGGGCGCGCTCCACGAGGTGCGCGTCGAGGTCGGTCACCATGCCGACGGTGTGCGGGAGTTGCACACAGTCCTTGAACGCCGAGCCGCCCTTGTAGTCGATGAGGACGAACGTCATCGCTTCCGGGGTGTTCGCGACGGCGAGCGACGCGACGATGGTCTGCAGCAGTTCGGACTTGCCGGAACCGGTGGTGCCGGCGATGAGCCCGTGCGGACCGTCCTTGCGGATGTCGATCGCGAACGGCCCGTCGTAGGACTCCCCGACCACCGCCTGCGTCGAGATCGGGCTCAGCCGCCAGCGCGCGGCGATCGCGTCACCGGTCGGCGGTTCCAGCTCCAGGACGTCCAGCAAACGGCTGGAGCCGGGGATCGCCGAGTCCTCCGCGTCGCCGCTGATGTCGCGGATGGGCGACAGGCAGCGGGCGAGCCGCGCGCACCAGGCGGGCGACACCAGGTCGGGGCGGACCTTGCGGAGCCGCGCGGCTCCGCTCTGGTCGACGCGCAGCCGGAACGAGCCTGCGGCGGGCTCCACGGCGGTGGCCGTGGCCGCCTGGCCGCCTTCGTACCAGGCGTTGAGCGACGGGAAGCCGCCCTGCTGGACCGCGGGCTGTCCGGCCGGTTGTCCGCCGGGGGCCGCGGGGAGGGCGTGCGCCTGGCCGGGCGCGCCCGGCGCGGGTGTCTCGAACTCCGCGATCACCACCGCCTGGCATTCACCCGGCAGGAAACGCTCCTCCGAGTCGAGGCACAGCGCGTATATCCCGACCGACGGGCCCTCACGCAGCAACGCCACAACACCCGGCAGCGACCGCAGCCGCCGCGACCCGTCTAGGACCACCACGATGTCCGGGTCCTTGAAGAACGCGGCATGGTTGGAGGCGCTGCCCGCCTTCTGCTTGGCCTTCTGCCGGCCGTCGAGTATCGAGGTCAGTTCGGCGATACGCGCCGCCACCGTCTCGGCGTCCGTACCGAGCAGCGCGCTCGCGTCCTGGCCGTCGGTCGGCCGTGCGTGCGGCAGCCACCGCACCCAGTCCCAGCTCTCCTGCCCCGAGGAGTCGGTCAGTACGTAGAACTGCACGTCCATGGGGCTGTGCAGCGTCGCGGCCTGCGCCACCGCCCACCGGCCCATCGCCCGCGCGCTGTCCCCGGGCGCCGCGAAGCCGACCACGCCGAGCCTGCGCAGTTCCACCGTGACCGGCGCGTCGTCGATCTCCCAGGCGACCTGCCGGCGGTGCTCGTCCTGCTCGGGATCGTCCAGCACGACCTCCGACGGCAGCTTCGCCGTACCGACGCGCAGCAGCAGGTGATCGGCGTCACCGCGGCGCCGCTCCCACAGCCGGGTGCGCGGCCCGGTCGCGGTGTTGAGCACGGTCGCCGGGTCGGGTGACGCGGCGGCGCGGTCCTGCCGGTCGGCCAGGAGGGCCTCCTGCGCGTCCTTCTCGACACGCTCCTTGTGAGCGCGGTATTCCGAGACCGTCTTCGTGTGCGACTTGCGGCCGTTCTTCTTGTCCATGAAATGGTTGGCGACCATCACCACCGGGCTGACCACCGCCATCAGCAGGTACAGCATCCGGTGCATCATGAACGCCATCGCCACGGCCATCACCAGCGGCATCAGCGCCATCAGCCACGGCAGCGGCCGCGACTGCAGGTCGCCGGGGGGCGACGGCAGGCGGAAGAGTGTGGTGCGCTCCGGCGGCGTCATGCGCGGCGGGCGGTTGTAGTCGAGGGTGCTGCCGTCGTCGCCGGGGTGCAGGGCGGCATTCGGCGGGATGTACGGGCCCAGCTCCAGCAGCGAGTTGCCGAGCGCGATCTGTTCGCCCAACGGCCAGTCCCGGGTGGCTCCGTCGATCGTGACCTGGCACGTGCCGCCCATGCCGACGGCGAGCACGGCCGCGCGCTCCGCCAGTTCCGAATCCTCGATCCGGATCCGGGCCGACGTCCCGCGCCCGATCTCCACGCGGCCGATCCCCAGCCGGTGCACCGCCCCCGCGTCCGGCCCGCCCGCCACCCGCAGTTCGACCACGCCGGCCGGCTCACCCGGCAGGCAGCCCGCCGGGTCGTACAGGCTCACGACCGCGCCCTCGCGCAGCGGAGACTCCACCACGGTCCGCGACGGGTCCACCGCGTACCCGTCCACATACAGCGCGGGCGATCCCGGCTGCCGGGCCGCCCCGCCGTTGATCGAAATGATCGCCGCGCCATCCCCGCCGACCTGCCGGTCCAGCTCCCGCGCGATGTCGGCCACGGTCGACGCCGCGTCGGCGTCGAGCACAACATCCGCCCGGTTCCCGCCGAGCGGATCCACCACGGTCAGTGTCAGTCGCACGATCGTCCTCCGGAGGGTCCGACTAGGTCATACGGACGATATCCGCCCCACGAGTCCAGGGAACAGCCGCGCCGGGGGTGCGAGGGCGTTACGACGCTGGTAGGGCGGGCGGACGGCCGGTTCACAGAAAGTTATCCACAGGCGAACCCCGCTCCGGTGCGCTGCTCGTCAGCCACATCGAGCGCTGCGCAGCCGATGAGCCGGTTCGGTAGCGGCCCGGGGTCGTTCCGATGATGTTGGTGAACGCTGTGATGAAGCTGCTGGGGTTGGCCCAGCCGCAGGCGTAGGTGGTTTGGATGGTGTCGTGGCCGTCGGCGAGGAGCACGAGCGCGTGGTGGATGCGTAGCTGCGTGCGCCACTCATAGAAGGTCATGCCGAGTTCGTTGCGGAGCAGTCGGCTGAGGGTGCGGGTGCTGGCTCCGATGGTCTTCCCGAGTTCGGCCAGCGTGGCGTTGTCCGCCGGATTCTCGTACAGCATCAGGGCAATGGCTTGCAGTCGGTCGTCCCGTGGGTCCGGCAGGTGCAGTGGCTGTTCGGGTGCTTCGCGGAGTTCATCGACGAGGACCCGAAGGAGACGGGAGCGCGCGGAGCGGCTGTAGGCAGGCGCGGCGCCGTCGTAGTTGCGGGGGCCGGTCAGGGCGAGCAGGACCTCGCGGGCGAGGTCGGAGGCCAGGAATACGGCGGGATGGTCCGGTATGAGCCGGGCGAGGGGTGGCGCGAGAAGGACGATCCGCATATCGGTGTCGCCGTGGGCGCGGTGTTGGTGCGTGAACTCGGCCGGGGTCCAGGCGACCCGGTTGGCGGGAACGATCGACGTGCCGCGCTCGGTGTGAACTGCCAGGACGCCGCTGGCCGCGTACACCAGGTGTCCCCGTGCGTGCGACTGCACCGCGCTCGTTTCGCCGGATGGCCACAGGTGGCGCCCGCCGGACGGCCACATATGTGACGTCACACCGGCGCTCCGGCGAGGTTGGCGGGGAACAGGCATCAGTTGGCAGCCTATCGGTAGCAAGCCAAACCTTGATCCGGTGAGACTGCCTCCATGCGGAGCGGACTTCAGTTGAGGCGGCGTGCCTCGATGCCGCGGCTTGACGGAGAAGGAGAAACACATGGCGACGTTCGTCCTCGTGCCCGGCGCTTGGAAAGGCTCCTGGTCGTTCGAGACGGTGGTTCCGCTGCTGGAGCGTGCCGGTCATGCCGTTCACGCCCTGACCCTGACCGGTCTGCGGCCGGACGATGACAACGCGACAGTCGCGAGCGCCAACCTCGACACACACGCCGACGACGTATTGCGGCTCCTCGATCGCGCCCACATCACCAGCGCGACGCTGGTCGGCCACAGCTACGCCGGCATGGTGATCGCCGCCGCCGCCGATCGCGCTGACGGCCGGATCTCACGACTGGTGCATCTCGACGCCTACGTACCGCGCGATGGCGAGTCGTGCTGGTCGTCAACGAACGAGCACTTCCGGGAAGTGTTCGCTGCCGGCGCCGCGGCCAACGGCTACGCCGTCCGACCGCCGGACGGCGGCGATCCCCGCCGACGTCCCCACCCCCTCGCCTCGTTCCTGCAAACGATCCGGCTCACAGGCACGCGCGCCCACGTCCCCCGTCGGGAGTTCATCTACTGCTCGGGATGGGAGGACCGGACGCCATTCACTGCACTCCGCACCCGGCTCCAAGCCGATCCCGAATGGCAGGTCCACGACCTCCCAACCGGCCACGACGCCATGCATGAGGCCCCGGAGGCGGTCGCCGCACTACTGCTCGGCGAAGGGCCGACCGGCGGCAGAAGCTGATCGACATCGTCGGTTTGGCGGGCGTCCAGGTTTGCGCTCCGGGGTCACCTCAGGTGATCGAATTCCCCGGCTTTGGCGCTCAGGATGAACGCCGCGAGCTGTGCGGGCGTGGTCGTGACGATCACGCCCGGGTCGTCGCTCTCGCGGAGGCGGATCGTTCCGTCAGCGGCGGATGCGACGTGGACGCAGTTCACCTGGTTCTCACTGAATGTGGACTTCTGCCAGCTGAGCTGAGACATGGCTGCCTCTCCTAGAGGGTGTAGAGGAGGTGCTGGATAAGACCGAGGGAATCGCGTGACGAGTCGTGAGCTGCTGGGGTGACCCGGGCGTCCACGGAGGGCAGCGCTACTGAGCCGAGCCGGGCGAACTGGGATCGGTACTTGGTGACAGCCTCCACTTCGTGGAGGTACAGAGACTGCGCGGGATGCTCCATGAGCACGGTTTCGAGCGTTGAGCCATGCGAGCTGATGATGAAGAACGGTGTGCTGAGAGTTGATACGCCCTCGGCGGCGAAGGGGACGATCTGGATCGTGACATGGGGGAGATCGGCCAGCTCGATCAGCCTGAGGAGCTGGCGTCTCATCGTCGACGGACCGCCGATCCGCATATGGAGTGCGGCCTCGTGGATGATGGCGTGAACTTGGGGCGGGCGCTCGCCCTTGAGGATCTCCTGGCGCTCCATGCGGAAGGTGACCGCGTGCTCGTTCAGCTGCGTGCCGGTGGCAGCCGCGTCCGACTCGAAAATTGAGCGGGTGTAGTCCTCGATCTGGAACAGGCCCGGGATGAACAGGGATTCATAGCTGCTGAGGGCGTTGGACGCAGCTTCCAGCTCGGCCATGTCCAGTGCCAGAGGGTGCATGGTGCGGCGGTAGTCGCTCCACCACCCTTTTCCGGAGTCCTCGGAGAGGCTCACCAGGGCTTCCGTGTAGGGCTCATCCGTGCAGCCGTACGTTCGGCACAGGGCAAGCAACCGATCGGTTGGGATCGCGGTCCGCGCGGCTTCCACGTGACTGAGGTGGGTGCGCCCCATCCCGATCGCATCGCCGGCTTCACTGATGGACATCCCCACGCCCTCGCGGAGCTTGCGCAGTTCCGCGCCAAGGCGCCGCTGCCGTTCGGTAGCGCTCGTTCGCAGTGCCAAGAGGGTTCCTTCCAGGCGGTTTTCGCTCACAGTGTGCCGTCCTCACGCACTGCGGTCCACTGAATCCGGAGATCGGGTTGCACGCGTGATGAGCATGGCTCTACCGTGAGTGTTGCTTCGCTCACGCAGTGAGACGTCTGGCAAGCCGGAAGCGCACCGCCATACCCATGCCCCCTGCCCTGGCAGCGGCATGGCCCGATGGCGGGATGGCCACCGCACGGGCGGCGTCACGCGTGAACCTCGACCCCAACCCCCCTCAACGCGCTACCCGCTGGAGGCAAACGTGCTGGCACTCTCTCCGATCGTTGCTCCCGATCCCGACGCCTGGGAATACAGCGTTGAGGTCCCACACGATCCGCGTGGTGCGGGCGTGGCCCGCGCGACTGTCCGGGCCGTGCTGGATGCCCATGAGCTGCCGGAACTGACCGATCGCGCACAGTTGTTGAGCAGCGAGATGGTGACCAACGCGTACTTGTATTCGGACGGTGAGGCGCGGCTGCGGTTGAAGTGGTGCTGGGGGGTGCTGCGGCTGGCCGTGTGGGACACCAGTCCCCGGCCGCCCCGCCTGCGGTGCGCGGCGGAGGACGCCGAGTACGGGCGGGGGCTGTATCTGCTGGAGGTCTGTGCGGATCGGTGGGGGCACTACCCCATCGCGACGAGTCTGTTCGGCACCCGGAGCAAGGTGATCTGGTGTGAGCTGGCCAAGTGACCGCTCGCGGGGCTCGATGCCCCGGACTTCTGATCTGCAGCGGGGAGCGGGGCGGCACGGAGTTATCCACAGGCGGCCCGGGGGTGACACCGGGACGGGTCATCATCAGTTCATGACCACGAACCGCATCGCATCCCGTGCCTCGTCCCGGAGCATCCCCCGCGACGCGCACGCCCTCACCCACCTCCGCCAGGTCGGCGTCGCGACCGTCCGCCAACTGCGAGCGCTCGGCGTAGGGGCCGGCACGCTCACCCACCGGTGCCGTCCCGGCGGCCCGTGGCAGCGGGTGCTTCCGCGCACGTACCTCTTCCACAACGGCCCACCGACCGCGCGACAACGGACCAGAGCGGCGCTCCTGTACGCGGGGGAGGGGGCGATGCTCACCGGGCCTGAGGCGTTACGGCTCTTCGGGCTGCGCTACGTCCCTCCCCTGCCGGGGACGCATGTGCTCGTGCCCTACCACCGGTACACCGGCAGCCGGGACTTCGTCACCGTGCTGCGCGCCCGTCATGTACCCCGCCCCCGCAACGTCGCCGGCTTCCCCACCGCGCCGCTGCCGCGGGCGCTGGTGGACACCACCCGCCTTGGAGCCGACCTCCAACAGGTCCGGGCGGCCTGCGCCGAGGCCGTCCAGCGCGGCCGCTGTTCCGTCGAAGCACTCACCGAGGAAATCCTCGGCAGTCCGGCCCGGGGCATCGCCCCGATCCGCGCCGTCATACAGGAGCTGCTCGCCGGAGTCCGCTCCGTCTCCGAGGCCCAGGCCCGCGATGTGCTGCGCACCGGCGGTCTGCCGGAACCCCTCTGGAACGCCACCCTGCTGCTCGCCGACGGCACGTTCCTCGCCACCCCCGACGGCTACTGGCCGGACACTGGCGTCGTCCTGGAGATCGACTCCCGCGAGTACCACCTCAGCCCGGCCGACTGACACCGCACCATGAACCGCCGCAACCACCTGTCCTCCCACGGCCTGCACCCCCTGGCCTTCACCCCCGCCCAACTCCGCCACAGACCGGACGACGTGATCCGCCACATCGCCCAGGCCTTGACGACGTACGCGGGCCGCGCACCGACGCACATCCGGGCGGTACCGATCGGGTAGGCCGGAGCTGTCACTTCTTCACTTGACGGGATCCTGGGCTATAGCTCAATTCGCTCATCATGGCCCGGGCGGGTATGGACGACGAGATCTCCGAGTGGATGGGACGGCATGGCTGCCAGTTCCGGATGTTCCGCTGCGATGTCGTGGGGAATGATCAAGATATCGGGAACGGGGCGGATTGGTGTCTTATCGCCGGTCACCACGGCATCCCAATTGACCTCTTCCGAGGCGCCGATCGTGTCGGCGATCCATCCGAGCGAATGAGTGAGGTTGCCTCCCACCTCGGCGTAGAGGACCCGCACAGTGTTCGCCAGCTCCGCTGCCGTGAGACCGTCCAGTCCGAACTCGTGGACCACGATGTTGGACTTGACACGACGCACCCGACAGATCACGTCGGTTGCCCCAGTGATCCAGAACTGAAAGGTCAGCTCGGTCGAATCGTCGAGTACCGCGTGACGCAGAAGATCGGCGCGTTGCACGACGACCTGGTTGCCCAACGTGTCCCAGTCGTCGCTGATTTCGGTGATGACTCCAGATTCCGGGTTGGCCAGGAGAAGGCCATGCTTCTCCAGTTCCGCGAGCCGGGCGACGACACGTGGCGCCGACCAGTCCGTCTCGTACCAGTAGATGAATCCATCTGACATGTTTATCGCTACCTCTTGAAGGTCTTCACATTCTCGGGGCCAAGGATCTTCTTCGCCAGGTTGATCGCAGTATCGGGAGTGCCCTCCTCGAAGTATGCCTGCGCGTTCTTTCCGGCCTGGTTGGCTGCCCATTTCAGAATATTCAGTTTCTGGCCAAGGCTCGCCAACTTCTTCGCCTTCGCGGGCCCGCCGACGGCGATGTATGAACCGTCTTCTCCGATGACATCAACATCCGTGGTACCAACGTTCGGCTGCTTAATCAGCAGTCCAGGCTTGCCGGGCTCACCGGAGGGAATCGTCCCCTTCGTCAGCTCTGCGACCTTGCGTTCGCGGCTCGCCCCGACATCATCGGAAGACTCGCCTTCGCGGAGCACCCACTGATCGTCTGCTGACTCCCTCTCTGTCAGCCTTGGGTGAGACGTCCCGCTTCGGTGGGTTAGCCTGAGAGGGCACCGACAGGAGAACCACACCCTCATGACCAGCACCAAGCCCGCTGGATCCGATCCGGCCCCCAGGCCGAA
>NZ_JASISZ010000112.1 GCF_030063355.1 Streptomyces sp. PH10-H1 | reverse complement strand
TCGGGTACGGATTGCGACCACTCATCCCGCCACCCAAGCGAACCCCGAACGCCTGACCGGCAGAGACGCCCCAACGCCACCCCATCGAGCGACACCAAACCCGGCATTACAGTGCGAACCGCACTCTCATGGCACCGTCCTCCTGCGGTGCCCTAGCGTCGTGCCATGACGATTCCAGCTGGACTGAGACGCACGGTCCTCCGGGCGCGGCGGGACACCTGCTTTCTTGCCGCTGGTGTGCTGCCGCACCTGGCGCTGGTGCCCGTGTGGGCCTGGGCGGCGGCGACTACCGCCAGGACGGGGAACTGGCTCCTTACGGTTTCCATGTCGGCCGCCCTGGTCCTGCTCGGAACCCCGGTGCTGACGGCCGTTCAGCGGGCTCGCTACCGGGTGCTCATCGGTGTGGACGTCCCCCGGCTCACCCCCACCGCGCCGGAACAATGGACGTGGGCCTCGACCGCCCGGTGGCTCGCGGCGACGCGGCCTTGGCGCAAGATCGGCTACCACCTCCTGCTGGGCCCGCTGCTCGCGCTGCTGGAGCTGCTGGTGCTCGCGGTGGCAGCGGCGTGCCTGGCGGGCGTCATCGCCTACGCCTGGTCATGGGCGCTGCCAACCGGAATCCGCCAGGACTGGTTCGGCTACCTGACCCAGCTGCCGGCTTACACAGCGGCTGGACTCCTCCTCCTGTGCGCCCTGCCCTGGACCGCGCGGGCAGTAGCCCGGGCCGAGGCGCGGCTGGCGTTGGGCCTGCTCGGGCCCAGCCGGGCGCAGCGGCTCCAGGAGCGGGTCGATCAGCTGGCCGTGAGCCGGACCGACTTGATCGAGGCCGTCGACGCGGAGCGCCGCCGGATCGAGCGCGACCTGCACGACGGCACCCAGCAGCGGTTGGTGTCTCTCGCGGTCAACCTGGGTCTGGCCCTTGCCACCCGCCCGGACCTGCCGAGTGATGACCGCGAGGTGATCGCGAGAGCGCACCTGGAGGCGAAGGAGGCGATCGCCGAACTCAATGACCTGGTGCGGGGGCTGCACCCGGCCGTGCTCGAAGACCGAGGTCTGGACGCGGCGTTGTCCGGGCTGGCTGCCCGCACGCCCCTGCCGGTGCGGCTGCGGGTCAATCTGGAGGAGCGGGTGGCGCCCAACGTGGAGTCAGTCGCGTACTTCGTGATCTCTGAGGCGCTGACCAATGCAACGAAGCACGCCAACGCGATGCATGCAGAGGTGATAGTCCGTCAGGTCGGCGAGGTGCTGCGAGTGCGCGTTACCGACGACGGGCTGGGCGGTGCCGACGCCGCTGCCGGCACGGGGCTGACCGGGCTGGCCAAGCGGGTCGGCTCCCTCGACGGGGCCTTCCACGTCAGCAGCCCCGTTGGCGGGCCCACCACCATCACCGCGGAGCTGCCGTGCGCGCGGTGATCGCCGAGGATTCGGTGTTGTTGCGGGTCGGCCTGATCAAGGTGCTGGAGATGGGCGGGTTCCAGGTCGCTGCGGAAGCCGGCGACGCGGAGGGGCTGTTGGCGGCAGTGGCGGAGCACCGGCCCGAACTCGCCTTGATCGACGTCCGGATGCCGCCCGGCTTCACCGACGAGGGGGTGCGGGCGGCGATGGAGATCCGTCGGCGCTGGCCGGGGACGCCGGTGGTGCTGCTTTCGCAGTACGTGGAGGAGCGGTACGCGGCTGACCTGCTGTCTGCGAACACCAGCGGTGTGGGCTACCTGCTCAAGCAGCGGGTTGCCGATGTCGCCGACTTCGTGGCGGCGGTCCGGCGAGTGGCGGACGGGGGCACGGCCCTGGACCCGCAGGTCGTCGCCCAGTTGCTGCTGCTGCGGCGCGACAGCGACCCCCTCGCGCGGCTGACCCCCCGCGAACGGGAGGTGCTCGGCCTGATGGCCGAGGGGCGCTCCAATGCCGGCATCGCGCAGGCGCTGGTGGTCAGCGAGAGCGCCGTGGCGAAGCACATCAACAACATCTTCGCCAAGCTTGACCTGCCCGTGGTCGACGCGGACCACCGCCGCGTCCTGGCCGTGCTGCGGTTCCTCGGAGCGTCCCGGGCCTGACCTTCCCATCCGTGATCACGATCTACGGCTGGAGTACTAGCCCTTCAGTTGTAGATCAACGAGTTTGCCGTAGTTCGTCGATCAGCCGCTGTGGGTAACTGGCGGGTATGCAGGCGCAGTTGTTGGACGTACCGCTGCCGGTCACGGACCTGGAGCGGGCTGAGGAGTTCTCTGACCAGCTGGAGTTGCTGCTGCTGGAGGTCGGCGGGGTCTTCCCGCGAGCGGATCTGCGGCGCCGTGCCGGGGCCTGCGTCAGCGGGTTGCTGGCGCCTCTGTCCCGTAAGAACGGCTGGCAACTGTCGGAGCACAGCCGTGAGTTGACGCCGTGGGGGCAGCAGCACCTGCTGGGCCGGGCCTGCTGGGACGAGGACGTGTTGCGGGACTTCGTGCGCCGCTACGTCATCGCCTCGCTGGACGACGGCGGGGTGGGGGCCGGGCCGGAGGGGTGCGGGGTGCTGGTGGTCGATGAGACCGGGTTCGCGAAGAAGGGCCGGTCCTCGGCCGGGGTGGCGCGGCAGTTCACCGGCACGCTGGGCGGGGTCTTCCCCTGCCAGGTCGGGGTGATGGCCGCCTGGGCGACCGGGGCCGGGCAGGCGCTGCTGGACCGGGAGCTGTACCTGCCCAGGGAGTGGTGCCAGGACCGGGAGCGCTGTCGGGCCGCGCACATCCCCGATGAGCGGGGCTTCGCCACCAAGCCCCGGCTGGCCGAGCAGATGATCGAGTGGATCCTGGCCGACCTGCCGACCTGCCGACCTGCCGACCTGCCGACCTGCCGACCTGCCGACCGGGCGCGTGTGGGTGGCCGCGGACGAGGTCTATGGCCGCGACGGGGCCTTCCGTGCCTTCCTGGAGCGGCACCGCCTGCCGTACGCCGTCAATGTGCCGGCCGACCACACGGTGCTGCCGCGCCCGGGCTGGCGACACCTGGCCCGCCTGGTCGAACGCGTCGCAGCCGACCAGGACTGGGTCGAGCTCGCGGCCGGCCCGAGCCAACTGGACTCCCGGGCCTGGCAGTGGTGGGTGCGTCGCATCCCCGACCCCGATTCGGAGTTCGGGGAGGGCTCCTGGGCGCGGTGGGTGATCGTCCGCCGCCGCCCGACCGAACCCGACAAGCGGGACTACTACCTGGCCTGGGGCCCGCAGGAGACCGAGGTGGAGGAGCTGGTACTGGTGCCCGGGGCGCGCTGGCGGGTGGAGGAGGCGATCAAACTGGCCAAGTCGTCGGCCGGGATGGCCGACTACGAGGTGCGCTCCTTCCACGGCTGGTACCGGCACATCACCCTGGCCCAGCTGGCCGCCGCGTTCCTGGCCGCCCAGGCCGCCGCCGCACGCGATCAGGCCGCTCCCCGCCCCGAGGGGCCACCGGGGCAGAGAGGGGGACTTCCGCAGTCCCACCAGCCTCGCTGACACCACCCCGATCGCGTTCACCGCCTACGAGGTCTGCCGACTCCTTGAGGTGATGGCCCCTCAGCCCGACCCGAGGGAGCGGATCCGGCACGGACTGCACTGGTCACGCTGGCGCCGCCGCCACCAGGCCCTCGCCCGTGCCTGTCACCGCCGACGCAACCAGAACCGCCCAGCCGCACCCGGCACCCCGCGACCCCCGCCGAACAGGACCGAGCGAACTACAGCGGCGACACTGATCTACAACTGAAGGGCTAGGCTGTGCGGGTGATGCGCGATTTGATCGCCGCGTTCAGCGCTGCGGCTCGGGGACGACTGTCAGAGGGCGTTTGGTGTAGCCGAATTGCTGCTTATGCCCTAGTAGGTTCCTCGCCAGGTTGGTGTGGTCTCGTCCGTTATGCGCTTGGCGAGGTTGTCGATCGAGGCGATGTGGATCATGGCTTCGGAGCTGACGGTGAGGGTCTCGTAGTCGCGGGTGAGGCGTCGGTGCATCATAATCCAGCCGATGCTCCGCTCGACTACCCAGCGCCTTTTCACGACGTGAAAGCCGCGAACTCCGGGGTTTCTGTTGACGACTTCGACGTCGATTCCGAGGTTGGCGCCGTGTTCCACGACGGTTTTCTTGAAGCCGGTGTCGACCCAGCTCTTGGTGATGGTCGGGTAGGTACTTTTGGCCTGGTCGAGGAGGCGTATTCCCAGGGCGTTTTCGGAGAGGCTGGCAGCGGTGACGGTCACGGCCGGGATCAGGCCGATCGTGTCGGTGAGGATGCCTCGCTTCCGGCCGACGATCTTCTTGGCGGCGTCCGTTCCCTGGCTGGTCAGTGGCACGTTGGTGGAGGTTTTGATGCTCTGGGTGCCGATGACGGAGCCTGTGGGTTCGGGCTTGCGGCCTTCCTTCACGCGAGCCAGCGCGGTGAGGTCGTAATTGAGCTGGGTGAAGATTCCCTGGTCGCGCCACGCGGCGTAGTAGGCGTAGACGGTGCCGTGGCTCGGGAAATCGTGCGGGACGTATTTCCAGGGAATTCCGGTGCGGTTCACGTAGAGGATCGCGTTGAACACGTCGCGGAGCTCAACTTTCGCCGGCTGTCCGGTGGGGCGACGGTCGAGCCGGTCTTTCCGTCATGCCGTCAGGGTCGGCTCGATCAGGGCCCATCGGGCGTCGGACAGGTCGCTCGGGTACGGCTTGCGCTTGCTCACGCCGTAGCGTTGCCACGGGAAGGCCGGAAGGTGCCGTTCCGCTGTTCATCGGGAGGTTCTGGTGCATCATCAAACCAGACGGAATCCCAGTGGCAGAAGCGAGTGAAACGGACCGCAGGGCCTGCGCGGCAGGAGGCGACGAAATTCGTGTACTTCCTGAACCTGGGCAAAGCAGGACAGTGAGTAAAGCCGCTTTCCGGAATATACCTATGTAAACGCCCTCTCATAGCGTCCTTCGCCGGCATAGCCATCCAGATAGACAATGCGGCCCTCGCGCGATCCGGTCATCCCGCCGAACTGGGGAATGTACCGACCCAGCAGGTTGTGCTTGAGGACACTGGGCAGCTGCTGTTCCGACCAGTAATCCCCGCCCGTTCCAGCAGACATCTCTACTCCCGCCCCCTGGCCCTTCAACACCCTGCGACTGATGCTGAACGCTCCGCCCCCACTGGTAAAGAGGGCAACCGCGCTGATATGCAAAGCCGGATGTCCCTGGCCGGACACTGCGCGGGTACTCTTCGCCGGCAGGTTGTTCGAGACCCGAGTGGGCGGCTGCCATCCAGCAGGGCCGCACCCCACGCACTCACGCCATCTGACCAGCAGGTTCGCCGTTTCGCTAGCGCCTCTTCTGATGTGCCAATCCTCGGTAGACTCGGAGCACACAGCAGGGCATCAGCTCACAGAGGGGTTCTTCGGCGCATGACGACGCAGCCTCATGATCACCACGGCGGGGAGCGGATTCCGCGCCCGGACCGGACGCCCCCGGCCCTGCGCGCCGCTCTGGCCGCTGTCGCCCCGAGCCGCCTCCCCGAGATGGAGAAGCACAAAGACGAGGCCTTCGCCGCGATGGCACAGGACAGCAAGATCAGCCATGTCCACACCTGGCTGGCGTTCTGGGCCCGGGAAGTCGAAGTCGAGCGGCGGCCCGATCTTGGCCAGCGGCGGGATCACGCGTTGAGGTCGCTCCACGCGACAACCGGCAAGGACGATCCCGCATTCCGCACCGCGATGGAGGAGCTGACCGCCGTTGAGGCCGAAGCGGACCAGGCGGTCAGTGGGTGACCTGGCGGTGGGAGTACGACCCCTCACAGGAGTACGTCATCGGCGGGGCCCCGCCAGCATTCATCGCCGTGGTCGAGAAGAAGGCTGACGAGTTGGTCCGGGCTGCCTCGGCCAAGTATCTGGACGGCACGACGTACCAGGACACCGGCCCCGGTGCCGCGATGCAGCCCGTTCCCGGCGGGATGTTCCTCTACCTCGTGGTCCCTCGTCATGAATGCGTGTACATCCGGCAGGTCCAGTACCTCTAACTGGCCTTTGGCTTGGCCACGGCGGAGTACCTCCCGTCCCAGCGCATGTGCCGGACGCTGCTGACGATCAGTGGGGCGGTAGCTTCGAGGTATGGCGCGACAGCGGCCCGAGACGCGATGATCGACCTCCGGATCCTGCGGCGAAGGGATGACCAACTCAGTGGCAAGCGAATCGCCGGCACGGGCACGCGCCGCTGGAAAGTCACTCCCTGGACGACAAGCCCGGCGCGCGGGCGAGCCGTCGCGGCGCGTCCTACCCAGCCCGCCCGGTAGACGGCAGCAGCCACCACGCACCGCAGCTGTCGGGTTATGGTGCCGCAACGACCGGGAGCAGACGCACGTCCCTGCTAACGCTTCCGGGCTCCACGATCTGTTCGTACTTCTCGCAGTTCACGTTTTTGCATAGGTACACACCGCGCCGTTGGGAGCGGTTCTCGTCGCCGGATGCCGTCGTGTCAATGTGGCCGGTGTAGAAGACCGGCCTATCGCACAGCGGGCAGAGCAGGTCCGGCCGTATTCCGCTTCGGTTATCGAACACGCCTCGAAGGTACGACGCGAGTCCAGGGTGCGCTCGTCGAGCGTCGCGTCTCCGATGCCTCGACAGCATCATTGCGCCCGAGTCATCGGCCCGCCAACTGGCCGGGACCCCAGGAGACCACCCTCGAGAAGATGGAGGAGCAGCTCACCGAGGCCCGCGCGGAAGCCGGGTCAGCGCGCGGGCCGCCCTGGGCGCTGTGCCCGTCGACGGCCGATCCGCAGGTCGCGGCAGAGTGGCTGTCCTGGTCAGCGGTGGGTATGGAGGGGCTCACCTTCAAGCGCCTGACCCAGCGCCATTTGCCGGGCGAGCGCCGATGGCAGAAGTACCGCTCCCGGGCCAGCACGGAGGCGATCGTGGGTGCGGTCAGCGGCTCACTGTCGGGGCCCATGACGGTGCTGTTGGGGCGATTCGATACCGCCGGGCGCTTGCAGTACGTCGGCCGCAGCACGGTATTGGCACAGAAGTTGAGCCGGGCCCTGGCCGATCAGCTCACTCCGACTGCGGGGGAGCACCCGTGGACGGGGTGGTCGTTCTCGGCCGGCTGGGGCAGTAAAGGGAGCCTGGCCGTGGAGTTGGTGGAGCCGCTGCTGGTCGCCGAGGTGGCTGCGGACGTCTCCTTGGATTCATCGGGGCGGTGGAGGCATCCCGTCCGCTGGCTACGGGTGCGATCCGACCTTGCCCCCAGCGACGCGCCGCTGTTCGGATCCGGCAACCAGCCAGCCGCCGGCTGAAGCTGATTCCAGGAATATCTGCCCGGCGTCGTCGTCACGAGGAACTGCGCCCGGTCAGCTTCCGCCGGACGGGTCTGGCTCGCCCCCGCCCCCCTTGGGGCGGGGCTGTCGTCCGGGCCGCTACCGGGGTCCGGCTGGCAGGGCACGCCCTGACGAAGGTGATCCGCTGGGCGATGAAGCCCGCGGACGGCGGTCCGGTTCAGAAGGCGTAGTGCAGCCGGAGCCAGGTGGTTTCGAAAGTCAGGCTGCCGTTCTTCGGTCGTTCGGTCTCCTGCAGAGGTCCTCCGGTCCGGTCGGCTCTAGGGCGCGTATCGGGTCGTGATCATTCTGTGGGATTCGCCCTCCTCGCAGGGCTTGGACTGGTAGATCTACGTGCGTGACGAGAGCGCAACTGACTGACGGTGAGTGGGAGTTCATTCAGCCACACCTGCCGATCGGCGAGTTCGGCCCGTATCCCGAGCAACTGCGGCAGCAGTTCGAGGGCGTGATCTGGCGGTTCAAGACCGGCGGGCAGTGGCGGGAGATGCCGCAGGAGTTCGGCGCCTGGTCGACGGTGTCCAACCGCTTCCGGCAGTGGCGGGACGCGGGCGTGTTCGAGGCTCTGCTGGAGGGTCTGATCGCGGAGGCCGCGAAGCGCGGCGAGGTGGACCTGTCGCTGGTCAGCATCGACTCCACCACCGCGCGGGCTCATCACGACGCCGCAGGGATGCACATGGGCGAGGACGTGCTCACCGCACTGGAGAAAGCTGCCGCCGAGGAGGAGAAGGCCAGGTCAAAGGGGGCGACGCCGAAGAACAAAACGGTCAGGACGTAGAAGTCGACCCTGAACGGGAGGAGCGCCGGCGCATCCGGCGTCGTCGCAGACTCCGCTTGAAGGCCGCTCTGCTCGGGCGGTCCAGAGGCGGGCAGACCACCAAGGTCCACCTTGCCGCCGACCGCACATGCCGGCCGTTGGCGTTCATCCTGACCGCCGGGCAGGCCGCGGACAGTCCGCAGTTCATCCCCGTACTGAGGAAGATCCGGGTCCGCGTGCCCGTCGGCCGGCCCCGCACCAGGCCGGACGCGGTCGCCGGGGACAAGGCCTACTCGTCCCGCGGCAACCGCGCCCACCTGCGCAAGCGCGGCATCAAGGCCGTCATCCCGGAGAAGGCCGACCAGGCCGCGAACCGGAAGAGGAAGGGCTCCAGCGGCGGTCGGCCCGTGGGCCACGACGCCGAGCTCTACAAGGAGAGGAACACCGTCGAGCGCCTGATCAACAAGCTCAAGGCCTGGCGAGGCGTCGCAACCCGGTACGACAAGACCCCGGAAAGCTACCTCGCCGGCGTCCACCTCCGCGCCTCGATGATCTGGATCAAAGACCTCACCCGGACTGCCAATTGATCACAACCAAATACGCGCCCTAGGCGGCTTGGATGAGCTCGGCGCGGCCGAACAGCAGGGCGTAGCCGGTGGGGAGTTGGGCGAGGATCCGGTTGAGGAGGCTGGGGTCGGTGAGGTGGGCGATGGTGGTGAGGACGGCGCCGGTGTCCCAGCGCGCGGTGGCGGGTGTGCCGCCGGTGCGGGTAGCGAGGTACTGGACGAATTCCCAGCCGGTGCAGGGGTGGGTGGCGGGGATCTGGGCGGTGAAGGTGAGGGCGGCCTCGATGGGGAGGCGGGCGGCGAGGTCGACGCGTTCGTCGCCGGTGAGCTGCGCGCCGAGAGCGGCCAACACGGCGTGGGCAACCTCTTCGGCTCGCTCCCGGGTCGGGTAGGCGCCGTCGTACCTGATCTGTTCCAGCATCTGCTCGTAGGGCACGCCGGGGGTAGTCGTGGCGGGTGCTGGCTCCGGGTGAACCATCGCTGGTTGCCTTTCTCTTCTCGCGTGTGGGTACCGATGGGGTGCTGGGTTGGGGATCAGGTGTGGTGGGGGTGGCCGAACAAGAGGCCGTAGCCCGGGGGGAGCTGGAGCAGGATCCGGGCGGTGAGGTCCTGGCCGACCGCATCGGCGGTGACGCTGAGCACGGCGCTGACATCCCACAGGGCGGTCTGTTCCGTGGCTCCTTCGATCCAGGCGGCGGTAGCCCGCACGAACCGCTCGGCGGACAGCGGCTCGGCGGCCTGCAGGGGGTTGAGCAGGATCAGGGCGAAGGCCTCCGGCAGCCGGGCGGCCAGCTCCGCCCGGACCTGGCCCACCAGATGTGCGCCCAGCAGCGCCAGAACGACTCGGGCTGCCTGGTCGGCTTCCTGGAGCGTGGCGTACTTGCCGCGCTCTTGGACGGTGTCGAGGAAGGCTTCTTGTCGCATGACCATCGCGTCCCTCTTCGTTCGGTGCGGGTGCCCGGAGCGGGGGACGGGAACGCGGGAGAGGGGCGCCCCGTCCTCCGCAGGCGGTCAGGCCGCGGGCGGGGCGGCTCAGCTGTTGATCTGCTGGCGGTCGTCGGCGCGGCCGATGCTGACCTTGCGGGGCTTGGCGCGTTCAGCGATCGGGATGCGCAGGGTCAGGACGCCCGCGTCGTAGTCGGCCTGGATGTGCTCGGTGTCCAGGGTGTCGGCGAGCATCACCTGGCGGGAGAACACTCCCAGCGGCCGCTCGGAGAGCTCGACCTGGACGTCGTTCTTGGCGACCGGGCGGCGTTCCGCCTTGACGGTCAGCATGTTGCGCTCGACGTCGATGTCGAGGGCCTCGGGGCTCACGCCGGGAAGGTCGAAGGCGATGACGTACTCGTCGCCGTCGCGGTAGGCGTCCATCGGCATGACGGACGGCTTCGACCAGGTCCCGGACGTTCCCGTCAGCTGCTGGACGATCCGGTCCATCTCGCGGAACGGGTCAGTGCGCATCAACATCGCGAAACACCTCCAGTTGGTTCAGGCAGGAACTGCCAATGCGCTGCAAGGTGCTTCCGTTGTAACATGTCATCCAAACGATGACAAGCGCGAAGTCGTCAGAAGGGTGACGCCGACGAAAGGACCGTCCATGCCAACCCCCCACCCCACTGAACCCGCCTCCCTCCTCGCCGCCGCGACCGCCCTGCACCAGATCAACGAGGCGGTCCACAGCGCCCATACTCCCCGCCAAGAACAGGAACCGCAGGACGAGCGCACCGGTTCCGAGCAGGCGCTGGCCACCCTCCTGCTCCTGCGGGAAACGCGCGAACAGCTCGCCGCCTGGGAGCCGGCGTTGATCGAGGCCGCCCGGGATGCGGGCGCCAGCTGGGCCGACCTCGCCCCACCCCTCGGCGTCGCCAGCCGCCAGGCCGCGGAGCGCCGCTACCTGCGCGTACGCCCCGGAACCCCCGGCACCACCGGCGAACAGCGCGTCCAAGCCACCCGCAACCGCCGCGCCGCCGACCGCACCATCACCACCTGGGCCCGCGACAACGCCGCCGACCTGCGCCAGCTCGCCGGACAGGTCACCGCGCTCACCGACCTCCCGGCCCGGGCCGAAACCCAGCTCACCGACGCCCTGGCCCACAACGACGCCGTCCACCTCCTGGAACCCCTGGCCGACGCCCGCACCCACCTCCAGGCCAACCACCACGACCTCGCCGACCGCATCGACACCATCACCGACCACACCGACCAACTCCGCCAGAACGCCTCTGAACGCCCCTGCGCCCCCACCAGCTGAAGACATTGGCGTACTCCGGCCCCGGCCCCGCCAGGGGCCTCAGCCGTGCCGCGCCCGCGCCCCCAGCACCCGTCAGGGGCCGTGGACTGGTCGGGCTTGGGGTGGTTGGGGCCGCCTCGGCGGCGCATGGTGACGCCTTCTTTCAGGAGCACACGTTGGATGAATCCGTAGGAAACGCCGGAGAGGGTGGCCGGCTGCGGATCGGGGCGCCGTTGCCGTAGCCCGTGACGAGGTCCGCAATGCCTTTCTCGCGTACCGAGCCGCTGAGCTGCTTGCCCGTCATCGCCAATGTGTTGGCCGGGTGGCCGCGCATCCGCCAACGCCTGGCAGAGGTCTGCCCACCACGCCGTGAATCAGACCTCACGCCGTCCCGGTGCGCGGCTGGCCCGTCACGACCCGCCGCCTGCACGGTGACGCCCAACGTGCCCACCGGAAGTACCCGGTAGGAGACCGAACAGCCGACCCCTCGGCAGCGCGCCGGACGGCGCTCACCGCTCAGCCAGTTTCGGGGGTCTGCTGGTTCGGCCCGTAGGGCCGGCGCTGCTGTTGTTCTTTCCAGGCGCGGGCGCGCTGGATCTGCAGGGCAGTGAGTCGGGTGACCTCCGACAGTTCCTGTTGGGTAAGCCTCCTCTGGCCGGCCAGCGCGCGGTCGACTTGGCCCGCCCACAGTTCCTCCGCCGTGAACGGCCGGGTGCGGTACTCGTCCTGCAGGGCGGCCAGGTGTTCGGGGGAGCAGGCGACGACCAGGCGCCGGCCGTCGCGGGCGGGGTCGCGGGAGTGAAGGGCGGAGGAGTCCGGGATGACGTCCAGGTGGCACCCGTCGGTGAGCCGGCGGGCACACGCATCGCAGATATCTGTTTCCGGGATGGGCGCTGAGTAGTCGGGTCTCATGCGGTTCCTCTGCCCTTTCCGTGCCATTTCGCGCCCCCGGCGCCTGCCGAGTGGGAGACAGGATGCCTATCGGCTGTTGCCACGAAATCTATCGCGCTCGAAGTAGACATTGGCTTCTGGGTGTGGGTAGGGTTCCTCTCGTAGCCAAGAAGGAAGCAGGGCGTGGCAGACACGAACTGCCGCGCAGAGCAGGTGGCACGGTGATGGAATCCGGCGGCCGGTAGGTGCTGGTGGGTCGCAGGGTTGATTGCCGGGCCGGACTTCCCCGGGAGGGGCCGCCGCAATAACGCAGTACGGCAGTACCGCATCACGCAGGACAGCAGTACCGGATGAAGTTGCAGTACCAGCAGTGCAGTAAACGAGTGGTTTCTCGGTGAAGGCGTCGGGCTGCGGGCGCGCGTGCCGAGAGGTTCGGCAGTGGGGTTCTAAGCCAGAGCAGTTGCACAACAGGCGACGGGGCTGGCTGCCGGACGGTGGTGCAGTGAAGGCCATCAGCAGTTCGCAGTACCAGTAGCTCGTAAGACTGGTTTGGTCAGTAATTCGATTCAGAGGGAACGGAGGGGTTGAGCGCCATCAGGATCGCCCGGGCGAAGTAGGAGGCCTGGGTACCGCAGGACATCGATAGCGAGGTGGTCTCCGGTCACGCATTCGCGATCCCCGCACCCCCGACCACGGTCGGCAGTGCGGACACAGTAGGCCGGCGCAGTACTAGGGCCGGCAGGTGGTGTTTTCCGTCCTTCGGGGCCCTGGTGCTACGGCACCAGGGCCCCTCCACGCGTCACCCTCAACCCTTCACCTGTTTCACAGTGAGGTGAGATGACAGCAGACGACTCCTTCGCCCGACTCAACGACGACGACTACCCCGCCTACACCATCGGCCGCGCCGCCGAAATGATCGGCACCACCCCCGGCTTCCTCCGCGCGATCGGCGAAGCCCACCTGATCACCCCGCTGCGCTCCGCGGGCGGCCACCGCCGCTACTCCCGCTATCAACTGCGCATCGCCGCCCGGGTCCGTGAGCTGGTCGACCAGGGCACCGCGATCGAGGACGCTTGCCGGATCGTCGCGCTGCAGGGCCAGCTCGAGGAAGCTCTCGCGCTCAAAGAACAGCTCCGCACCCGCGCCCACCACCCCGCCGCCTGAGCGCAGGAAACGCACGCGGCAGCCTGCTGCGCACCGCATCACCTGCGGGCATCGTGCTGCAAGGCCGGCCCTTCAGCGATCTGCCCGTCCACGTGTAAGGGGAACAGCAGTCGCGCTGGGCGCCTCGGGCACCTCGGCTTCCAGCGCTTCAAGGAGCTGTCGCTCGGGCGCTTGGCAACCGTCTGCCGGTACCGGCCGGAAGCCGCAGCCAGACAGACTTGCGCACCTGACGGGTGGGTGTCAGGCGCTGCGCTTGCGCGCGGCGGCCTGCTTCGCCGGCGTCTTCTTGGGCGTCGACTTCTTCTCCGTCGATTTCTTTCCGCCGCTGGCTTTGGGCGTGCCGCTGGCCGCGGCCTTCTTCCCGGGCGTCTTCTTTGCGGCGGCCTTCTTGGCGGTCTTCTTCGCCGGGGTGATGTCGTGGACGGTGGCGTCCTGGCCGGGGTTCTTCTTGGCCTGGGCGAGGCTGGCCTGCAGCGCCTCCATGAGGTCGACGACTTGCTCCGCGTGGGCGGCGGTCTTGTCGGCCTTGGTGGCGGGTGCGGCACCTTCGGTCTTGGCCCGCACCAGATCGGCCACGGCGGCGGTGTACCGGTCCTCGTACGCATCCAGGTCCGCCTCACCCAGAGCCTCGATCAACGCGATGGCGGCCTCGATCTCCTTGTCGGCGAGCTCCACCTTGCCGGTGGGCGCGGCCTCGGCCGACGGCTTCATCTCGTCGGGCCAGTGCAGCGTGTGCGCGATCAGCACGTCCTCATAGGCGTAGATCAGGACCAGCTGCTCTTTGTTGTGCAGGGCGACCTTGCCGACGGCGGCCTTGCCCGAGCGGGCCAGGGCCTGGCGCATGAGCACGTAGGGCTTGTCGCCGCCGGGGCCGGGCTGCAGGACGTACGGGGTGGCGTACTGGGTGCCCGGGACGCCGGCCATGTCGAGGAAGCCACTGATCTCGATGGTCTTGGCGGTGGGCAGCGGCATGCTCGCCAGCTCAGTGTCCGTGATCTCCACCAGCGTGCCGTCGGGGGTCTCGTACGCGCGGCCGATGTCGTCCGGGTTCAGCACCGTGTCGTCCAGCTCGCACTTCTTGCGGTACCGCACCGGCCCGTGGTCGGCCTTGTGCATCTGCCGGAACGGGATCTTATGACTGCTCACCGTCGACCCCAAACGCACCGGAATGGAGACCAACCCAAAACTCACGGTGCCGCTCCACAATGGTTTCATCGGTTCGGTCCCTCGCCTGAGCAGGTCATATTCCGACGCTACGACCGCAGCTGACGACCCGCGACCGCAGCGAACCAGTGACGCACCGCCTTGCGCGCGGTGTGCCGGGTGGGCTTGTCAGTGGGGGCGCATAGCGCGGTGAGCATGCCCTCTGCCGAACTTCCCGCCGACCTGGTCGCGCTCCAAGCGGCATTCCAGGACGCAGACGCGGCGGTGGCCGCCTACGTCGAAGCCGTCGACCACGCCCGAGCGGAAGAGCCCGCCGATGGCCAGGAACCGGCTTCCGGTCGGAAAGTGTGGAGCGAGGAAGAATCGGATGAATTGGAGCGACTGCGGGCCGTCCGCATGGCAGCGCTCAAGGCCCTGTGGGGACACCCGGGGGTGATGGAAGCAATGGCCAACGGCTCCTGGAAAGATCTCCACATCCAGCTGAAGAAGGCGGTCAACGCGCCCGGCTGGGTGTAGCGGCTCGTCGTCCGAGCAAGGTCTCGGGCCGGGGACGTCATACCGGCGCATCGTGTTCGCGGGGACGCGGACGGTGGTCCGCGGTCAGCTCGCAGCCGGGCGACGTGGCGCCAAGGTTGCCGGACGGACGGCGCCACTGCCGAATCGGGCGTTGGCGCGGTCGATGACCGGTTCGAGGGCCATGCGGTCCGCTCTGACCTGGTCCAAGGTCAATTGCTCTGCTGCCGTGGCGGCGGGTCGAAGGTCTTCGGCGCGCAGCGCGATACAGCGGACGCGGGCCCGCTGCAAATTCAGGGCTGCGTACATCCGGTATACGGCGCCTCGTAGGTCGTCGCTGTGGGCTGTGGGGACCAGGGTGCAGGTTCGGGTGGTACTGGAGCGGTCGGCGTAGCGGAGGCTGAGGGCCAGTGCCCCGGCTATTTGTGCCTCGGTCCGCAGGCGGGTTCCGAGCTGGTCGCTGAGGTCCAGCAGGACGCGGCGGTGCTGGCTCGGCTGAAGTTCGTCTCTTGGGAAGTCGTGCTCGGCGCTGAGCGAGCGAGCGGCGGCCTGGGGGGTGACCGGGCGCGGGTCGACGGCGTGTGCACGCTCGTGCAGGGCCCGCCCGGCCGCAGCGCCGAGCAGCCGCTGGACAGTCAGCAGCGGGGTGTCTGCCAGGTCCCCGGCGCGCTGCAGCCCGTGACGTGCCAGCACCTTCGCGGTCGCCGGTCCCACACTCGGCAGGGTGTTGATGGGTTGCGGGCGCAGAAACGCTTCGATGGCGGCCGGGTCGGGGTCGATCACGGTGATGCCGCCGGGCGGTGTGGCAGCACAGGCCATGGAGGCGATCCGACGATTGGGACCGCAGCCCAGGGTGACCTGAAGACCCAACAGGGCGAGGACTCGGAGGCGAATGAGTTCGGCCAGGGAGTGGTCGTCACGGTCGAAGTACCGCCGCGCGGCAGTCACGTCGAGGTCGGCGCTGTCGGGCGGAAGCGCCTGCAGGCAGGGCGAGATCCCTTCCAGGATCGCCATCGTCTTCTCGAAGTCCTCCGGGTTCGCCCCACGAGTGTGGAGGTGCGCGTGGATGATGTGGCGTGAGGTGTGTTCCATGCGGATCACCCGGCGCTTCCGGAGTTCACCAGACGCTTCAGAGTGTCTCGGCTGGGGGGTGGTGGCAGGCGTACAGCACTGGTGGTGCAGCCTCGGGGCAGCCCTGCGATCAGCCCGGGTGGCGGCCGTCAGCCGGTAGGAGGCGCACGGGTGTGTCGTCATGGTGGTGGCTCTCCTCGCTGTCTATTGCTGTCCTCGGGTGCCCCACCTGGCTCCTACTGTAGATCCTGTTCGAATGTCTTTGTGGGGCCCGCTCCGCACGCCCGCCCCGATGCGACTTTGCGAGCTAAATGACCACTGGTCGAGCCTGTTGTCACCCTTTGCGAGTCAAGCGAAGGTTCGCGGTCCTCGTGCGGATCTATGCCTCTCCGGCGGCGCCGAACACGCAATGACCGATGGACTGTGATCCAGCTCATTCCGTTGGTTTCGGCTACTGCGACGGTAATTCCTCTGGCGGCTGGTCTTGATGTGGACCGAACCCGACCACCATCGTGGAGCCTGAGATGTCCGATCCCCTCCAGACCGCAGTCGTCACCGGTGCCAGCCGCGGCTTCGGGCGCGCGATCGCCGCCGCGCTCGTCGCCAGGGGCACCGCCGTCATCGGCATCGCCCGCGACGAGCAGGAGCTGCGCGCCGTAGGCGACGAACCCGGCGCGAGCTTCACACCCGTCGCCGGCGACGCCACCGACGAAACGCTGGCGCAGGACGTGATCCGCGAACACCGCCCCGGCCTGCTCGTCCTCAACGCCGGGGCCACCCCGCACATGGCGCCCGTGCACGAGCAGACCTGGGAGACCTTCAGCCGCAACTGGCAGGCCGACGCACGGCACGTCTTCACCTGGACCCGGGCGGCGCTGCGCGAGCCGCTGGCGCCGGGCAGCATGGTCGTCTCGATGTCCAGTGGAGCCGTCCTGGGCGGCTCCCCGCTCAGCGGCGGATACGCCAGCGCCAAGGCCGCCATCCGGTACATCCGCGGGTACGCGGCCGAGGAGGCACAGCGGGCCGGACTGGACATCCGGTTCGTCACGCTGCTTCCGCAGATGACCCCGGGCACCGGCATCGGCTCGGTCGCGATCGCCGGCTACGCCGCACGCCAGGGCGTCGACCAGGACACCTTCGTCGAAGGCCGCCAGCCGATCCACACCCCGGAGCAGGTCGCCAAGTCCGTCGTGGAGGTCGCCGCAGACGCGAACAGCGCTCCGGAGTACCGGATCACCGCTGCCGGCCTGCGCCCGATCGACTGAGCCGCCACCTAGAGTGGACGCCACCGCACCCCCGAAAGAGACCGCGATGCCACCCAACGCCGAGTTCGCCGCCCTGGCCGAGCCGTTCCGGCCCGAGCTGCTCGCGCACTGCTACCGGATCCTCGGCTCGCTCCACGACGCCGAGGACCTGGTGCAGGAGACCTACCTGCGGGCATGGCGCGGGTACGACCGGTTCGAGGGCCGCTCCTCGGTACGGCGGTGGCTGTACAAGATCGCCACGATGGCCTGCCTGACGGCGCTGGAGACGCGCTCCCGGCGACCGCTGCCGTCCGGACTAGGCGCGCCCTCGGACGATCACCAGGTGCCGGCGGCCTCCCGCGAGCCGGCGGTGGTCTGGCTCCAGCCGGCGCCGGACGCCCTGTTCGGCGCCGGCGACCCGGCGGCGATCGTGGCCGGGCGCAGCGGTGTGCGGCTCGCCTTCATCGCCGCGTTGCAGTTCCTCGCCGCCCGGCAGCGGGCGGTGCTGACGTTGCGCGACGTGCTGGCGTTCCAGACCGCCGAGGTCGCCGAGATGCTGGACACCACGCCTGCGGCCGTCGACAGCGCGCTTCGCCGCGCCCGGGCCCGGCTGGCGGAGGCCGGACCGGTCCAGGACGACTTGGCCGAGCCGGACGAGCAGGACCAGCGCACGCTGCTCGACGGCTACGTCGACGCCTTCACCCGGGCCGACGCTGCGGCTCTGGTGGACCTGCTGCGGGCCGACGTCGCCATGGAGATGCCGCCGATCCCGACGTGGTTCACCGGGCGCCCGGCTGTCGTGGGGTTCCTGGCCGCACGGGTGCTGCGACCGGGGCTGTGGCGGCTGGTGCCCACCCGCGCCAACGGCCAGCCCGCGTTCGCCATCTACCACAACGCGGGCGACGGTCGGTACGAGGCGTACGGCATGCAGGTCCTCACCCTGTCCGGCGCCCGCGTTGCCCGCATCACCTTCTTCAACGACCCGAGCCTGGTGCCGACGTTCGGTCTTGCGCCCGCGCTCGTGACCTGAACCGGACGGCGGCGAATTCTAGGAGTCGTCGCAACACGTGATCGGTTGTGTCGGACGGCGAGCAGTGTAGCCAGTCGCTCGGCTGGGGGCTCCCGGTCGAGCAGCCCTACCCAGCGAACCCAGGGTCTTTTGCGGCGTCACATCCGGTTGACGCGGGGGTTGCCGTCACCCGGCGGTGTCGTCGGGGCTGATTTGGCCTGGATCGTCTGATTGCTCATCGGAGCTGTTCGATGAGCGGGATCGTCGCTTCCACGCCCGGCAGGGTGTCGATCTCGTCCCGGAGGCGTTCTGCGGCAGCGCGATAGGCGTGGTCGCCGAGCATCGCCTGCGCTGTCTCGCGCACCTGGTCCGGAGTTGCGGTGACTACATCGAGCACGAGCCCGAAACCGAGCTCTGCGCAGCGCTTCGCGTTGTTCGGCTGATCGGCGCCCATCGGGAGCAGGATCGTCGGCAGGCCGTGGGCGAGGGTGAACCGTTCCGGGTTCGGTAGAGACTCTAGGTTGTGGTTGTGGTTGTGGTTGTGGCCTGTGGTTCTTGTGTGTTCTGTCGGTAGTAGGTGGTCTCGTATGCGGTGGGTGGGACGTGGCCTATCTCACCGTGGGGTCGATGGTGGTTGTACCAGTCG
>NZ_JASISZ010000111.1 GCF_030063355.1 Streptomyces sp. PH10-H1 | reverse complement strand
CGACTGGTACAACCACCATCGACCCCACGGTGAGATAGGCCACGTCCCACCCACCGCATACGAGACCACCTACTACCGACAGAACACACAAGAACCACAGGCCACAACCACAACCACAACCACAACCACAACCACAACCACAACCACAACCACAACCTAGAGTCTCTACCGAACCCGGAACGGTTCAATCATCCATTCCCTCAGCTTGCCACCCGCCTTTGTCCGCCGCCTGACTGCCGACTTCCCGGATCATGCGCTGCGCTTGGACTTGCGCGATGCGGTCTTCTTGGCCGCGGGGCAGCTTCTCCTTGCCGGACATCGCGACCTTCCCCACCGCTGCCTTGCCCGACCCTTGCCGAGCGCGGCGCATCAGGACGTACGGCTTCTCGCCGCCCTGCCCGGGGGCCAGCACGTAGGGGGTGTCGAGCTGCAGGGAGTCGCCACTGTCCGCGTTGAGGAACCCGTTGACCTCGATGGTCTTCGCGGTCAGCAGGGGCATGTTGGCGAGTTCGTCGTCGGTGATCTCGACCAGGGTGCCGTCCGGGGTCTCGTAGGCGCGTCCGATCTCGCTCTGGTCGAGGACCTGGTCGTCGATCTCGCACTTCTTGCGGTACCGGACCGGGCCGCCGTCCTCGCGGTGCATCTGCCGGAACGGGATCTTGTGGCTGGACACGATCGATCCCATCCGCACGGGAATGGCGACCAGGCCGAAGCTGAGCGTTCCTTACCACAGCGGCTTCATAACGACGCCCTTCGCACGGCAGAGCCCCCTGATCAACGTAAGCCGCCACCCGGCCCACCGCGCGGTAGGAATCTCGCAGGCCAGATGCCTACGGGCCGGCGGGCAGGCGCTGGGCGACGTGACAGACCGGGCAGTCCGCCGCGATGTCGTCCCGGGCCGCAGCCTCCCGGGCCTGCGCCGAGGAGGGTCGCCTCGCTGGGCGTACAGCTGCCATTCGTTGTCCTTCGGCAACGGTTCCGGGCCGGGCGCAGGGGCCGGCGGTTCGGGTGCGCCGCTACGGGGGGAGGAGCGGCGGCGCCGTACCGCGTCGGGGTGCCGTCGCAGTGGCACGCCCTCGTAGGAGGTGTCGGGGACGGGGCGGACGTGGGTGGCGGGCACGGCGAAGCGCACCGGCGCGGGCTCGGCGACCTCCCGGTCCGGCAACCACACCAGGGACCAGGCGGTCATTTCCAGGTCGTAGAACCAAGCGCCGGAGCGCACCTGGAATCTGCCGAGCAGCCGCGCGGTGAGCACCTGCCCGTCCGGGAGCAGCGCCCTGACCGGAGGCGTTGCCGCGGCCGCGGGCGGCTCAGCCCCGTCGTGGCGGTCCGGGTCCTCCTGGCCGTCCATGGCTACGCCGCCTGCTCCAGCGCCCCCGAGCACAGCGCCGGCCGGGCCCGGGGCGCCGGCGCTTCCTCGAGGACAGCGGTCGCCCAGGCCGGGTGCGCGCCGATGACGGCGCGCAGCTCGCGCTCGCGGTCCAGCAGCTCCTCCACCGCGGTGTGGTCCGCCTCGCTCCACCCGGCCGACGCCGGGTGCGCGGTGCCGTCCGGGCCGGTCCAGGCCGCGGCTACGTGTGCCAGTGGACGCGAGCTTGCCCACGAATGATCCGGCGGGACTGTGGTGGGTTGGGCCTGGCGGCGCGGGCCCGGCCGGGACGCGGACGGAGGAGGTGCGCCAAGGAGAGTGCAAGGCCGGTCATCAGCCGCCTCCGGGGCGCTGCCTCCTCGTCTGCGTCGTGAATTCGGTGTGTCGCTTTCCCTTCGGGCACGGGCCGGCTGGCGGCGGCCCCGCCTCACCAGTGACGACTGCGTACGGTGACGCTTCGATGTGCCGAGGTCACGTGGTGGTGATTTGCTGCTATGTGTCCAGATCCTTCGTTTCAGGAGTGACGATGAACGTTGCAGGTGAGTCGGGTAACCGTGCGCAGCAGATGCAGGACAAGGTCCGGGAGCTGAGCGAGCGCGCCGAGCGTTCCACCGACCCGCAGGAGCGCAAGAAGCTTCAGGACAAGGCCCGGCATCTGCAGGAGAAGTCCATGGGGCAGGGCGGGGGTATGGGCCAGGACATGCCGGGTCATGGGGGTCGCGAGCGGGACAACGACTTCCCCGAGTGACACGCCCTTCAGCACGCGCAGGGCCTCCCCGGCGGCGTCGTGGGAGGCCTCGCCGCGCTAAATCGCGCGGGCGGATCGTACCGAGGGTGTTGGTCGTTGAGATGAGGCTGCTCTCCCGGTGCGCGTGAACCGCCGGTGGAGCGGAACGCCCGGCCGCCCTACTACTTCGCCAAGGGCGGCCGGACGCGTTCGGTGCGGTCAGACCGGCTGTCCGCAGTTCCTGGCGCGGGGCCGCGCCTGGGCAGCCGCAGGCACGAAGGTGATCTGGGTGCCGTTCTTGTGCTTGGTGCGTTCCAGCATGAGTGGTCAGCTCCTGGGGATCCACGGGAATGTGCGCCGATCGTCTCGTGGGGGCGGGCAATCCGCCCGTGGTGGTGTGCAGGTGGGTGGATCTGTCACCCGTACGGCGCCGCCCCCTGGGGATGGGGTGCCGGCGCTGGGGTTGGCGAACGGGTGAGGTTTGGCCGCCGACCGGGGGAACAGCTGCGTGCCGGCAGCCCGGGTCGGGCACTGCCACGACAGCGTTTACTTCCTCCCGGCGCCGGTGGCGCCACGAAAGGACCTGACTATGAGCGACAGCATCTGGGGCTACGGACCGTCTTCCGGCTGGCAGGCGGGCACCGACCTGACGGGCTACAAAGTCGAGGCCACCGATGGCTCCATCGGCAAGGTCGACAAACACTCCGAAGAGGTCGGCTCCGCCTACCTGGTCGTCGACACCGGCGTATGGATCTTCGGGAAGCACGTTCTGCTGCCCGCGGGCACCATCGCCGCCGTCGACCGCGAGGCAGCAACGATCTACGTCGCCCGCACCAAGGACCAGATCAAGAACGCCCCGGAGTTCGACAAGGACAAGCACACCACCGACCCCGGCTACCACCAGCAGGTCGGCGACTACTACACCGCGCAGCCGCACATCTAGCGTCACCTCCCGCGCCCGCCCCGGGCCGCCCGACGCGCCTGCGGCCTATGGCAGCGGATGGCGCGGGACGGGGCGGGACCATCGGCTGCTGCGTCGCCGCCACCGGTGCGGCCACTGGCCTTGTCGTCTGCGGGTTCGCCATGCAAGCCCTGCGGGATGCGGCACCCGGTCGTTGGCGCGGGAGACCAGCAAGGACGGCGTTCGGCCTGCCACTGTCTGGGCCCGGACCGGCGGCGTAGCGGTCCTCCCGGAAGCGTTCGGCCCCGCCAGCGGTGAATTGCGGATGCTCGTGCGGTGGCGCGTCGCGCGCTTCGCATCCCTGTGGTAAGACGAGAATCATGGCGGTCGTTTTCGGGGTGATTTCCTCCCCGATATTCGCCGGTACCTGAGAACACGTTCTATGTGATCAAGGGAGTGGATCTCATGGCCCACACACCAGGTGCGGACGCTCAGGAAGAGCCCCAGGAGGCGCGGGGTCCGAAAGGGTCGCGTGACACCGGGTCGGACCAGCCGTCCGGCGGACCGTCCGACAGGCCGTCCGGCACTGGGGACGCAAAGTCCGATACCTCCATCCAACCTCAGAAGTCGTCCGATCCGAACGCGCCCGACCTGCAGTCCGGCGGCGGCTGAGAGGGATCCGCCTCGGGGGCTCCAGAGCAGGAGCACAGCATGATCAGAGAACCGAACCGGCCCGATGACATCGACACCGAAGGCAAGGCGGTGCCGCCGTACGAAGGGCGCCGGACGTCGGCCCACGTCAAGGGCAACGCGGAACCGACCAAGGGCGGAGTGAAGACCGGCGGGGCGAGCGGGCCCGTCGAGGACGACGACATGAAGGCGCCCGAGCCCAGCCGTACCAGAGGCGGTGCGACCGGATCACCCGCGGATGAGAAGGCGGCCGGAGGGTCACGGCGGTCCCCTTCCGGCGACGCCGCTGACGACGACGGGACCGGGCCGGCTCACCAGCGCGGGGCTTCGCGCGCCGAGGACCAGTCCTGACGCCGGGGTGTGCTCGCAAGCTGAGTGCCGTTCCGTTCAGCCCCGCCGTCGGACCCCAGGGGTCCGACGGTTCACGCCGACCGGTGCGGCCACCGGCCTTGTCGTCTGCGGGTTCGCCATGCAAGCCCTGAGTGATGCGGCACCCGGTCGTTGGCGCGGGGGAGCGGATGCGTGCCCGTTGCCCGGACGGGCAACCGAGGGCGATGCCGAGCGGCGCAAGGTGGTCGATCGGTTCACAATCGAGCTGGTGAGGCACTCGGTGGCCGAGGGGCAGCACCTGTATCCGGCGGTCCGCGAGCGGGTGCCGGGGGGTGGGGAGATGGCGGACAAGGAGCTGGCCGATCACGCGAAGGTCGAGGAACTCCTGGCGGCCCTGTCGCACCTGGCGGCCGACGACCCGCAGTTCGACGTGGTCGTGAACGAGCTGATCGCCGAGGTCAGTGCGCATGTGGCCGATGAGGAGAACCGGGTGTTCCCGGCGCTGGCCCAGGTGTGCTCGCCGGACATCCTGAACGTGTTGGGCGACCAGATTCGCAGCGCGAAGAAGTCGGCGCTCACCCGCCCGCGGGCCACCGCACCGGATACTCCGCCCGAGTTCGATCTCCTGCTGGTCCCCAGCGCGAGCCTGGTGAAGCGGGTCCGCGAGTTCTTCTCGACGGGTCGGGAGCCGTCATGACGCCCAATCCGGAGCACCTTCCCAAGCCGCCGGTGCACAGGACCGCCCGTGATCTGATGACGCCTGTCGCCCATGGGATCGGTGAGGATGAGACGGTTTTGCGCGCGGCGCAGCAGATGATCGAACTGGGTGTGGGGGCGCTGCCGATCTGCGCTGGTGACGGGCGGGTGCGGGGCATGCTCACTGACCGCGACATCGTCGCGGCCCTGGCCGGAGGCAAGAACTTGGACACCACCCTGGCCGGACAGCTCGCCCAAGGTGAGGTGGTGACCATCGGGGCGGACGATGACACCAACCGCATCCTGCGTACCATGACCGCCCACAAAGTCCGCCGCCTACCCGTCATCGACGGCCGACGGCTGATCGGCATCGTCGCCCTGGCCGACGTGGCCCGGGTGTTGCCCCACTCCCAAGTCGGCCGGCTGCTGGATGCCCTGTCCCGGGACTGAGCCCGCCGGCTGCCCGCGCCCGCAGCTCGCGCAGCCGCACTGGGCCGTCCCCGCCGTCACTCGTGCGGCGCCTGCCGCCTCGCGCCGGACCGGCGGGCGGCGTGGACTGAACCCGGTGGCGCCCCCGGATCGCTGTGGAACGGCAGCGGTCCGGGGTACGCGCCGGTTGACCGCAGGCGATGCCCGGCCCCGGTGGGGTCGGGTCGGCGAAAGGATCAGGATCGTGCCGCGAGGTGCCAGTCCCAAGCGCGAGCGTCAGTACGAACACATTAAGGACAACCAAGAGAAGCGGGGCGTGTCGGCCGTGAGGGCGAAGGAGATCGCGGCCCGCACGGTGAACAAGGAGCGGGCCCGCTCCGGGGAGTCCAAGACGGCGAGCAAAACCTCCACCCCGCACCCCAAGTCCGCCTCCCAGCGCGGCGGTCAGCGCTCCCACAGCGGAGCCCAGGGGCCGACGCGGGACCAGCTGTACGCGGAGGCGAAGAAGAAGGGCGTCGACGGCCGCTCGAAGATGAACAAGCAGCAGCTCGCCCACGCCGTCGGACGCTGACCGGCGAAACGGTCCGGTGATCGGAGATGACATGAGGTGCCAGCACCTCCCGGACACCCCGGCCCCACCCATCCGGATCCGGTCCCACCCACGCCCGGGCCAGGCGCCGGCCCGCCCGGACCCGAGCCCGGCCCGCGACCGGGACCGATGCCTGCGCCTGGCCCCGACCCGTTGCCCCCGCCGGTGCCGGACCCTCAACCCGGCCCCGTCCCGCCGAATTACTCACGGGCTGCCGGGAGCAGATGACAGGCGAGTGCGCCAGGAGCGGCCAGCCCGGCAGCGGGGTCATCGCCCCGCGCGGCACCGGCCGGTGCTGCGCACAGTGCTACGGGCCGGCAGTGTCGTCGGCGACTGCCTGGACGGTGCAGGGCTACTTTGCCGACGGCGGCCTTCCCGGAGCGGGACAGGGCCTGGCGCATCAGGACGTAGGGCTTGTCGCCGCCGGGGCCGGGCTGCAGGACGTACGGGGTGGCGTACTGGGTGCCCGGGACGCTGACCATGTCAGGAGACGTGGCAGACAGTGCAGTCCGCGGCGACGTCGTCATTAGCCGCCACCTGCCGGGCCTGCGCGGTGGTGAGCTCCTCTCCCTTGGCCGGTATCCAGCAGTCGGTGTGGTGCACGCTGCGCTGCGGCGGGTCGCCGCCCAGGGTGTGCAGCTGCCACTCATCCGCCGGCGGCGGGTCCGGTCCCGATGCCGGCGGGCCGAGCGTGCGGCGGGGGGAGCGGCGCTGCCGTACCGCGTTAAGGATGGCGCCGCAGCGGCACGCTACCGCGGCCTGGACAAGACCCACGTCCAGCACGTACTCACCGCCATCGCGGTCAACATCGAACGACTCTGTGACCAGCTCCCGCCGGGAGAACCGCGTCGTCCGCAGCCACCAACCGCGTTCCAGACGTATCTGGACCAGCAGGGGATGCCCCGGCCGCGGTCCTGGCGGTTCGTCGCCGCTGAAGCCGAGCTTCTCAAGATCCCCGACAGAGTCAAGCTTAGACGGCGTACTGGTAGAGCGTGACGTGGTGTGCCGCCTCGCGGCCCCGGTTGTACGGCTCCAGGAGGTGGTCGGGCATGGGGGTGGTGCGGGTGAAGCAGAATTCGACGACGCCCAGGGCGAAAGCGTACTTGGGCGAACAGGGTGCCGCCTCGTCGTCCCAGTCGTCCCAGTCGGCCCACGGCCACAGCCCGCCGATGCGGTAGCGGCCGTGCGGGTCGGGCCGGATGTGCGCGCTGGCGACGCCGTCCGCAGCGTCGGTCGTCCAGCTGAACCGGAGGACCGGGTCTTCCCAGGCCGCGCGGAACGGGCTGTTGTCCCGGTTGATGTCGTCCATCAGCTGATCGACGGTCGCGCGGTCGAAGGCGATGGAATCGTAGGGACTCGTCTCTCCGGTGACGGCGCCCGGGTAGGGGCCGTGCTGCGTCCCCGCGATGGTGAACAAACCGACGGATTCATGGGCGTCTGTCACGTCACTCCTCGGGCGCGCTGATGGACGACGTCTGGTGACGTCATGCCCACTGGAGCGCTGTTCGAGCACGCGAGCAAGGTTTGATCACGCATTGACTCTCCTCCGCGACGCTCCCCGGAGCGCGGGGCCGCCGAAGCCCCGGAACGCCGGTGGTTAATACTGCAACCGCATGTGGGGGTGGTGGCCTCGGCGTTGGTAGTGGCATCTGCGGGCGCGGGCTTGGCTGTGGCGTCGGAAGCGTGACCAGTGCAGATGATGGTCGTTGTCCAGGTGGTGGGGCGTGAGGACGAGGTGCCCGATCATGCGGCGGATCTCGGGGACGCTGAGAGGTATGAGGTCGTGTTCGTCGTCAGCGTTGCCCCTTTTGTTGTTTCTGTGGCGCGGATGGCGGTCAGGTAGGCGAGCGCGGCCATCGCCAGGGTGATGTGCCGGTACCGATCCCGGCCGCCCGGCACCGTGCCCGGTCGTCCGTCCAGGACCGCGGGACGTAGAGTTCCCGGTCGATCAACGCCCGCCCCCTGGCTGAGGCGTAGGCCAAAAACGTGCCGATCTGGCAATTCTCGGTGCGGCCCGCGGTGCCGGAATATTGCCGCTGCACGCCCGCTGACCTGGTGCCCTTCTTCAGGAAGCCGGTGTCGTCACCGATCAGCACCCCGTCCGGGGACCCGATGCTCTCCACGACGAAGTCCCGCACATCATCACGGACCGCGTCCTGGTCCCACTCGGAGTGATTCAACAGACGCTGCACACCATCGGGGCGGAGCTGACCGACCTGCTCGGCCAGCGTCCACCCATTCTTCTTCTCCAACGGAGCCAGCAAACCCATCAGATAGTCCAAAGCCCGCTCACGTGGCTCCGACCTGCCAAAACGCCCTGCGAACCGGGCATGCAACCCTTCTACACCCGCAGCCCACGACTCGACCCGCCCCACCGTCAACGATTCGTCACACAGACGGACCAACGAGCCACACCGCCAACCGTCACACCACATGCGGTTGCAGTACTAACGCTGAACGTCTCTGTGCACGGCAGAGTACGACCGTCTTGTTACACCCATATGCGCCGTCGTGAACGCCTGCAGAGCGCGTCGTAGCCGCTCCCGCTCATGCTCCCGCGCCGGGCCGTTCCCAGCAGGTTACGTAACCTCCGGGGGCGGGCACGACTCCGTTCCGTCCAAGGGTCCGCGACCGTCCGGCCGGGCGGTCGCGCCGCCGCCGCGGCCCCTGGGGCGGGGCCGTCACGACCGGCTGGCCGAATACCGTCTGTGCATTCTTCATGGCCCCTTCGTTACATTGACGACTGTTCCGACCCCCGGACCCCATGACAGCGTCAAGGCCTCAACCACCGGGCGAGGGAGTGCGATGAACGAGGGGTACGCGGTTTTCTGTGACGCAGACCGTCAGTTCTACGACGCTCCCTACCGGCTCTCCGCCGACGGCCAGGGCCGCGGCGCGATGTACCCGCCGCTGGGACGCGAACTGCCCGACGGCTGGCAGCAGCACCGCTCGGGGGACTGGCTGGCGTTCCGGCCCGTCGAGACGAGCCTCCCCTTCCAGGGGTGGAAGCTCCATATATCGGCCTGTCTGGACAACGCCGAATCCATCCTCTCCCGCGTCTGGGACTACTGCGTCCCCCGCTCGATCGCGTTCAAGTGCATGCCGAGCAGGTACCTCCTGCACACCCGTAACGCCAAGTACGGCGACCGCGGCGGCAGCGGGAAGTTCATCACGGTCTATCCCACGGACGACGAACAGTGCCGCACCGTCGCGGAGGAGCTCGACGCGCTGCTGGGCGGCGAGCCCGGCCCGTACATCCTCACCGACCTCCGCGTCGGAGCCGGACCGGTGTACGTACGCTACGGCAGCTTCACCGAGCGTAACTGCTACGACGACCAGGGCCGGTCGTGTCCCGCCATCGAGGACGACCAGGGCCGCCTGGTTCCCGACCGCAGGGATCCCGCCTTCCACGTACCGGAGTGGGTCACCCTCCCGGAGTTCCTGCGGCCCCATCTGGAGGCCCGCGCCGCGGCCACTGTGACCGACCTGCCGTACCGGTTCGAGCGCGCCCTGCACTTCTCCAACGGCGGCGGGGTATACGTCGGGACGGATCTGCGCACCGGCCGGCGCGTCGTCCTCAAGGAGGCCCGCCCGCACGCCGGGCTGGCCGCCGACGAGGCAGACGCCGTCACCCGGCTGGAGCGCGAACGCGACGCGCTGCTGCGGCTGACCGGACTGGGGTGCACCCCGGAGGTCCACGACTGGTTCACCGTCGGGGACCACCAGTTCCTGGCCCTGGAGTTCATCGAGGGACGCCCGCTCAACAGCTTCTTCGCCCACCGGCACCCGCTGATTGAGCCGGATCCCACTCCCGAGAGCCTGGCCGAGTACACCACGTGGGCCATGCGGGTCTACCAGCTGGTGGAGCAGGCGGTGGCCGCGATCCACTCCCGTGGTGTGGCCTTCAACGACCTGCACCTGTTCAACATCATGATGTCCGAGGACGAGTCGTCCGTGGTGCTGCTCGACTTCGAAGCCGCCGCCGTCGACGACATCAACAGCCGCCAGGTGGTGGCCAACCCCGGATTCGTGGCCCCCGCGGATCGCCGCGGTTTCACGGTCGACACCTACGCACTGGCCTGCTTACGCCTGGCGCTGTTCCTGCCGCTCACCAGCCTGTTCGCGATCGACCGGGCCAAAGCCCGCCACTTGGCGGAGATCGCCGCCGAGCAGTTCCCCGTACCGCGCGAATTCCTCGACGAAGCGGTCGACGAGATCGTCCGTGGCCACAGCGCCCCGCACCCGCGGACGGGAGGGGCGGGGGGCGCTGTGGCCGGCTATCTGCCGGTCGCTCTGGGCGACTGGCCCGCCTCCCGCGACTCCATGGTGGCGGCCATCACCGCCTCGGCGACCCCCGACCGCGAGGACCGGATCTTCCCCGGCGACATCGCGCAGTTCTCCGTCCCCGGCGGCGGCGCGTGCTTCGCCTACGGGGCGGCCGGTGTCCTGCACGCCCTCGCCGAGACGGGCGCCGCACCCTCGCCCGTCGCCGAGGAATGGCTGCTGCGCACCACCAAGTCACCGGCCTCCGGCACACCGCTGGGCTTCTACGACGGCCTGGCGGGCGTCGCCTGGGTCCTGGAACGGCTCGGACACCGCGAACGCGCCCTCGATCTCGCCGACCTGATCACGTCGCAGAACTGGGACGGCATCGGCCCCGATCTGCACGGCGGCCTGGCGGGTATCGGCCTGGCCCTGGACTCGCTGGCGGCCAGCACGGGGGAGAGCGGTCTGCGCGACCGCGCCCTGCGCTGCGCCCAGTTGGCGGCCGACGCCACCCCCCGGGCCACCGGCGGGCGCCCCGCGGTACGCGCCGGGCTCCTGCACGGCGCCACCGGCACGGCGCTGCTGTACCTGCGTCTGTACGAGCGATCCGGTGACGACGCGCTGCTCGACCTGGCCGCCGAGGCGCTCCGCCGTGACCTGGCCCGCTGTGTGCGCGCGGTGGGCGGCACCCTCCAGGTCGACGAGGGCCGGCGCACTATGCCGTACCTCGGCGCGGGCAGCGTGGGCATCGGGATGGTCCTGGACGACTACCTCCCGCACCGCTACGACGAGCGGTTCGACGAGGCGCGCGGCGAGATCGTGCAGGCCGCGCAGGCCAAGTTTTACGCCCAGCCCGGACTGTTCCGCGGTGCGGCCGGCATGGTCCTGCATCTGGCGCGCACCACCACCGGCGGACCCGGCACCCACAGCGCAGACCTCCGCCGCCAGATCGACTCGCTGGCCTGGGGCGCCGTCCCTTACCAGGGACATCTGGCCTTCGCCGGAGAGCAGATGATGCGCCTCTCCATGGACTTGAGCACCGGCACCGCCGGCTGTCTCCTCGCACTGGGCAGCGCCCTGCACGACACTCCCGTGCACCTGCCCTTCCTCCCGCCGCCACGGCGGCCCCAGAGCCGGTCCTCCGTCCAGAGGACCGAAGCAGAAACCCCGTCCCCACAAGCGAAAGGAACATCATCATCATGACACTCCTTGACCTGCAGACCCTGGAAACCCCGGCCGTCGAGGACATGGGCGAGCTCGCCACCACCGGTGGCAGCCGCGCGAGCCTGCTGCTCTGCGGCAACAGCAGCCTGAGCGTCACCACCTGTAACTGACCTCATAGGTCACCGGCCGCGATGTGACGCGGCAGCGGCGTCCCGGGCGGAGCATCGCCCGGGACGCTGCACCTACGTAGCGACCCAGCGACGAAGGGGACCACCTCGCCATGGCATCCCCGCGGATCACCCCCGTACCAGCCCCGGCGCCCGCCGGCCCGGCGGACACGGCCGGTCCCGGACCCGCCCTGACCGGGGCCCTGCGCCACAGTGCCCGGCACGCCGTGACCGTGCTGGTCTGCAGCACGGCTTCGGCCGCAGTCGCGGTGGCGCTGCCCGCGGTCCTGGGCCACACCCTCGACCTGATCCTGGCGCACGCGGCGGGCACCCGCCGGGCTATCGCGCTGTGCCTGGCCCTGATCGCCGCCGAAGTGCTGCTCGACAGCGTCGTGGCGCTGTCCGGCGGTGTCATGACGGCCCGCAGCACCGCGTGGCTGCGCCGCCGCGGCACCGACCGGCTGCTCTCCCTCGCCCCGCACCAGGCCGCCGGACGGTTTCCCCCGGGAGACCTGGTGGCCCGCCTGACCGGCAACGCCGCCGAGGCGGGTGCCGCACCGGTGACCGCCGCCACCGGACTTGCCGCGCTCCTCACGCCGATCGGCGGATTGGTCGCGCTGGCCCTCACCGACTGGCCGCTCGCCGTCGTCTTCGCGGCCGGGCTGCCATTCCTGGCCCTGCTGCTGTGGGCCTTCACCCGGACCTCGTCCGACAGCGTCATCCGCTACCAGGCGGTGCAGGCGGAGCTCGCCAACCGGCTCGTCGAGACCCTGGCGGGAGCACGCACCGTCGCCGCCGCCGGCACGGAGCGGCGCGAGCGCGCCCGCATCCTGGCACCGCTGACCGAACTGGACACGCAGGGCAGACGGATGTGGCAGGTCTACGGACGCGCAGTCGCCTCCAGCGGCATCCTCGTCCCCCTGCTGATCACCGCGGTCCTCGCCGTCGGCGGGCTGCGGATGGCAGCCGGGCACCTCTCCGTCGGCCAACTGCTAGCCGCCACCCGCTACGCCGCGCTCGCCGCCAGCCTGGGCGGCGTCCTCGGGCAGCTGAACACCGTGATCCGCAGCCGCGCCGCGGCCGCCCGCACGCTGGCGATCCTGGAGGTCCCAGCGATGCGGCGGGGCCACCGGGCATTGCCCGCCGACGGACCCGGAACCCTGGAACTGCGCGCGGTCACCGTCCACCGGGGCGGTGTCCCCGTGCTGCGCTCGGTCGATCTGATGGTGCCCGGCGGCACGACCATGGCGGTCGTCGGCCGCTCGGGAGCCGGCAAGTCCACGCTGGCGGCGGTCGCCGGCCGGCTGGCCGATCCGGACAACGGCCAGGTCCTGCTGGACGGGGTACCGCTGGACGAGACCGATCCCACCCAACTGCGCCGCGAGGTCGGGTACGCCTTCGAACGGCCGACGCTGTTCGGCGACACCATTGGCGGCGCCCTGGCCTTCGGCCCCTACACGCCCGCCCGGCGGCAGATCGAGGCGGCCGCCCGCGCCGCCGACGCCGACCAGTTCATCGGGCGGCTGCCGGGCCGGTACGCCTGCCGGATCGAAGACGCGCCGCTGTCGGGCGGCGAACTGCAACGCCTGGGCCTGGCACGGGCCTTCGCGCACGCAGGCCGACTGCTGATCCTCGACGACGCGACATCCAGCCTGGACAGTGTCACGGAACTGAACGTCGGCCGGGCGCTGGCGCACGAGGTGACGCCCGGCACCCGCCTGCTGATCGCCCACCGTGCCTCGTCCGCCGCGCGGGCCGACCGGGTCGCGTGGATCGAGAGCGGGCGGGTCCGCGCCGTCGGCACCCATCAGCAGCTGTGGCGGGAACCGGGCTACCGGGCCGTGTTCGCCGATCCGGATCACGACGACGAGCCCGGCCCATGACCGGCTCGCGCACGTCCGTGCGCTCGCGGGCCCGGTCCTTCCTGCGGGCCCGCCCCCGGGTCCTGCTGCTGCTGGCCGGCTGGTCGCTGCTGGAGTCGGCGCAGACCTTCCTCAGCGGCTACGGCGTCGCCAGGGCCCTGGACAGTGGTTTCCTCGCGGGCCGTACCGGCACCGGACTGTGGTGGCTCGCCGCCGCCGCAGGGGCCATCGTCATCGGCGGTCTGGCCACCCGGCAGGTCTTCCAGGGCCTCGCCGACCTCGTCGAACCGCTGCGGGACGGCCTCGTACGCTCCGTCGTCACCCGGGCCCTGACCCGGTCGCTCGACGACAGCGGCCGCGCCGCGGACAGCGCCGCCGTCTCCCAGCTGACCAACCAGACGGAGATGGCCCGCGACAGTTTCGCCGGACTGGTCCTCGTCGCACGGTCCTTCGTCTTCACCGCCGTCGGCGCGCTGGTCGGGCTCGCCTCGCTGGACACGCAACTGCTGCTGATCGTGGTCCCGCCCCTCGTCGGGGGGCTCGCGCTGTTCCTCGCGACGCTCGCGCCCATGGCCGCCCGGCAGGAGGCGTTCTTGCGGGCCGACGAAGCACTGTCCGCCCGGTTCGGGACCATCGCCACCGGGGTGCGCGACGTGGTGGCCTGCGGCTCCCAGGCCGCCATCGCCGATGACACCCACCGCATGATCGGCGCCGAGGCCGACGCGGCACGCTCCCTGGCCCGCTGGGCCGCCGTACGGACCCTGGCCCTGGGCATCGCCGGACAGCTGCCGATCGGACTGCTGCTGCTCTGCGCCCCCTGGCTGCTGGACCGCGGTCTGACCACCGGCTCCTTGCTGGGCGCCCTCACCTATCTGACGCAGGCGCTCCTGCCGGCCCTCCACACACTGATGAACGCCCTCGGCGCGGCCGGCACCAGGCTCCTGGTCGTCCTGCGGCGGCTCACCGACGACACCAGGCCGGGCAATGCCTCGATCGTCGGCCGAGCGGTGGCACCTGTTGTTGGTGGCGGCGAGCGGCCCGCCGGCCTGCCCAAGGTCGAGGTCACCGGGCTGACCTTCGCCTACGGTCCCGAGGCGGCACCGGTGCTGCGCGACCTCCATCTGACGATCGGGGCGGGCGAGCACTGGGCGGTCGTGGGCCCCAGCGGCATCGGCAAGTCCACCCTGACCGCACTGATCGCCGGAGTCCTGACACCAGACCGCGGCCGGATCACGGTGGGCGGCTGCCCGGCCGGCCCGACCGCCGGGGCAGATCCGTCGCTGCGGCGTGTCCTCATCCCGCAGCAGGCCTACGTCTTCACCGGCACGCTGCGCGAGAACCTGCTCTACCTGTGTGCCCGCGGCGCACCCGCCGAAGCCGTCCGGGCCTCCGTGGAAGCCGTCGGGCTCGGCCCACTGATGCGGCGGATCGGCGGGCTGCACGCACCGGTCGACCCGGCGTCCCTCTCTCAAGGTGAGCGGCAGCTGATCGCCCTGTGCCGGGCCCATCTGTCGCCCGCGCCGCTCGTCCTGCTCGACGAGGCCACCTGCCACCTGGACCCGGCCGCCGAGGCCCAGGTCGAACGGGCCTTCGCCGAGCGGCCCGGCACACTGATCGTGGTAGCCCACCGCATCAGCTCGGCCCGGCGCGCCGACCGGATCCTTCTGCTGGACGGTGTCCACGCCGCCCAGGGCACCCACCAGGAACTGCTCGCGTCGTCGGCGCTATACCAGGACCTCGTCGGACGCTGGCACGCCAGTCACCTGTGAGCATGTGGCGAGCCTGGCCCGGTCAAACCCAGCCGGCCTCCTGCGAGATCCGGATGGCGTCCACCCGGTTACGGGCGCCAGTCTTTCGGGTGATGGCGGTCATGTAATTCCCCACCGTTCCCTCCCGCAGGCACAGGATCTCGGCGATCTCCGGAACCGAGGCGCCGTCGGCGGCGAGGGAGAGCACCCGTAGCTCCCGTGGTGACAGTGGTATCTCGGTGGCCTGGAGCACATCGAAGGCCAGCGACTTGTCGACATACCTCTCACCCGCCGCTACCTGCCGTATGGCGCCCAGCAGGGTCGACGGGGGGGCGTCCTTGTCCACGAACCCCAGGGCCCTGGCCTCCGTCGCACGACGCATCACCCCCGGCCGGAACTGGCGGGTCAGCACCAGCAGCGCACAGCACGGCTGGGCCGGCCTGGTCGGTAATCGGCTGGCTCCAGGACAGTCCCCGTCGACCACGCAGACATTCGGACGCAGCGCTCTGGCCCGTGCCACCGCGTTCTCCCAGCAGGAGGTGACCGCCTGCATGTCGCGCTGATCGTCCAGCAGCGCGGCTAGCGCCGAGCGCATCAGCTGTGAGTCGTGCACCCAAAGGACCCGGATCACGTTCGCCTCATCTCGTCTCTGCTGGTTCCGGTGCCGACGCTTCCGGCACCGGGAACCGCTCGCCGCCCGGCCATGTACGACCTCCATGTACCCCGGTAGTCGATGACGATGGGCCGCATTATCGGCCAAAGGATGCACCGGCGTGGGTATGGGCGGCCTCTTCATCGAATGCGCCCCCATGGGGCATATGCGCGTCCCCGCCCCGGCCGCCGGGAGGTGAGTGGGGTCACGCATCGCGGCCGGGGGCGGGTTCGTCGCCCGGCGTCGAGGGCCGCTCGGGCGGGACCAAGGCTCTCTCCTTCGCCCAGGTCGCCATCGTTTGGCGCCTGGTCGGGGTCTCGCTGTGTGGGAAGATTCTCTGGCGGTTCCTGTGCGAGAGCCCGCCCGGGCTCAGGGGTGCTCTGCCCGGGCGGCGACGGGGGCTGCGAGAGTGGGGTCAGTGGCGGTACATCACGTACGGATACGTGAGCATGGATCGCCAGCCGGGAACATGCCCCCCGCAACGGTCGTGGGCTTCCTGCTCACCAGCGCATGCTGTCGGCCGTGATGCCGCTGGCGTCGGTCTCCCTGGGGATCATCCCGTTCACCGCGCGACGCACGGTGGCCGCTGGAGGCGTTCTACCTCCACGACGACGTCCAGGCCGTGGTGGAGACGCTGACGGCGGAGATCAATGTGACGCAGCCGCGCGAGCTGGCCGACTACGCGAAGGCGTTCACCGCACTGCCCTCGATGGCCGTGTACGGGGACGCGGCCCGTACGCTCATCCGGACCGCGATCGACGCCGCTGCCCCGGGATGTGCTGCACGCAGCCGGCGCCTGCTTGTCCAGAGACAGCATCAGGGTAGCGATCCTCCGCGGCGGCTGCGTGAGTCCGCGGATCTGCGATGTTCTGCGCGAGATCTATGCACGGCTGCTGCACGAAAGGGGCCAGACCTCCGTGCTTAAGGCTGAGTTGTCGGGGGGAGTCCCATTGGGCGCGGGCGGCGGTACGCTCGGGTTCGCCTGGGGCGACGTTGCGGGTGAGGGGCGGCGAGGTGGAGTTCACGACGGCCGGGCGGCTGCGCAGCGAGGGCAGGCGTTACGTGGTGTGGGGCCTGTGCGTGGAGGCCGCTGCGGTGGTGGGCATGCTGTCGGCGCACGGCGAGGCTCGGGACTCTGCGCTCTTCATCATGGTGGCGGCGGCCGTGTTCGTCGTCGCCGGATTCAGGTCACTGAGGCGGTCGCGGACGGCGTTTCGGCTCCGCGTCGACGCGGACGGCGTAACGCTGCTCGAAGGGCGCCTGAGCTGGTCGCAGATCGACGGGGTCGCGCTGTGGTAACCTCCGCGGGCGTATACGTCGGACGACGTTGACGAGCGGAGCGTGGCGCCGCCGCACCCCGATCTGCCGGGCAACGACTTCTGGCTGATCGACGGACGCCTGGTCATGTTCCACTTCTTCAGCGGCGACGGCGACTGGGTTGCCCCGGGGTTCGAGATCGCCGAGGACCCGGCCGCGGTGAGGTTGTGCGCGTCGGCGTTCGAGACGGTGTGGGAGCGCGGCATCCCGCACGAGAAGTACAGCCAGGAAGTTCGGGTGCCGCGCCCCGAGCTGCCGCAGCTGGTGCGGTGGGTGCCCTGCCTCCAGCAGCCGATCGACGAGCTGCTCTCCCGACACCCCGGGCTTCACGTTCCTGTACTGCGAGCCCAGGGCGACCGGGATGGCGATGATGATGCTGTCCTCGTTCGCGGTGGAGTGGCCGTTGTGGACGGACGTACAGGCCGCGGCGATGGGGCTGCTGTGCGCGGTATGCGGTTTCGACCTGCGCACCCGCGGCGACCAGGAGCGGATGGCCTACAACATCCCCGAACAGCCCGACAGGCGCCGCTTGGTGTGCGGGGCCTGCTCCAACGATGGGCTGCCCGAGCTGGAGCGGCTGACGGCACAGACGCCCTGATCGGGCAGGCCGACCAGGAGACGGGCGGCGGCCATCAGCTCGGTCCACTGCGGGTCGTGCTGCCCCGGCACCATCCGGCCGGCCTGTCGCCATCGGGCGGCCAGCGCCGCGTAGATGGGCGGCTCATCAGGAAGAAGAACCGCTTGGCCTTCGCCGGGTACGGTCCTGCGGCGTCGCCCGGTAGGGATCGTGGTCTCCTGCGTCACTGTCATACGGGGGTCAACGACCGCCGGCGCGTCGGGCACGGGTGCCTGATGCTTCTTCACCTCACCGAGTGCAGCCCGGCCCTGTCCTGACGGGCGCTGGCCGGTCCGGTGCTCACCCCCGTGTGGTCGTCGAGGTGTTCGCTCAGCCGGCGCCTCAGCAGTATCAGGGCCGCGACGTCGGCAACGCCGGCGAGGCGGTCGAGCAGGAGGGCCAGCCGTTCGGGATCGTCACCGGTGCGGCACAGGGCCACGATGTGACCGATCGCCTGGCAGAGCGCTGCGGGTACCGGGCCGTGGGGAGTGTCCATGCCCGAGTCCATCGCGGGTGGGCGGCCCGGGGCTACCCCTCGTTCGGGTGACGGGTAGATGATCTCGGGTCGATGCAGTTCAGGCTGCCGCTGTCGTGTCTCACGCACCGTTGTCGTTGTCTCACGTGAACTTATTGGATTCTCAGCTGGTCTCAGGTGTCGTTGTCGCCTCCGGCCGGGCCGGGTGTCGTGTCGCACCGCTCCTTGACCAATCTCACCGATTCCTGATGTCACTGGACGTCTTGTGCCGGGACCGCGATCACGCCTGCATGTCGATCACCGTCACCGTGCCGTGCCCGACGTGCTCGGGGTGCGCCCGACGCGCCTGGTCGGTCAGTCCTGTGCCGCTCTGGGCCGCGTAGGCAGGCACAGCGTGTGTGGAGTGGGCGGACGGCTCTGCTCTCCTCTTGGCCTGCCGCTGGACCCGAATGAGCCGTTCCGCTGGTCCGAGTCACTGCCGCTGCTCGGCGAGGAGCGGGTGGTCAGGGTACGCGGCCCCTTCCTCACCGACGGACGGGTCCCACTCTGGGCGTTGTTCGCGCCAGCTCTCGCGGCGCTGAACGGGCTGGACGAGTATCCGGAGCTGATGCGGAACTGTGCGATGGCAGCTTGCACGCCCCTTGCGGTGCTCGCCCAGGGAAGCGGGTACGCCTGGCTGCGCGTCAGGGTGGAGGAGGTCACGAAGTTGGTCGAGGCCGCCTGCAGATTCCCGCCCTCGACCGCCGGGTCGTTGGAAGACCTGCTCCCTCCCGGCGGAATCCGGGTGACATCCAGCCAGGCCGCTTCGGGCAGCCTGCGCTACTACGACTGGTCGGTCCAGAGCAACATCGGGCGCTGGGCGGTGTGCACCGGCGAGCGGGAACTCTGGCTTTGGTGCGCGGTTCACCCTGACGGCCTACTTCTGATGGTCCACCTGCCGCCCGCGGGCTTACATGAACGTAGGCGCACTGGGGCATGGGATCCGCAAAGAGGCCGCCCGGCAGCGTCTTACCGAGAGCCGCGGCACCCACCCGGGGCATGAGGCAGGGACAGGCAGATGTATGAGATGCGCGCCGAACCCGATCGGACTGGCAGCCTCGCACCGACATGGCACGTCGTGTCCAAGAACGACAGCCGCATGTCCTTGTGCGGACGCCAACTCCCGGCCCCGGCCGTGAAGATCACGAGGATCGAGGAGGACCCTGAGTCAACGGAACGTTACTGCTCACCATGCATGACTGCCGTGCACACCACGGCGGGCTAGGAGCGTGGGTCAGTAACTGGCAACCCGCCTGTGGTTCGTGATCATTCATGCGGGATGATGTCGGTATGAGTGGTGGGGATGGGCTGTTCGAGGTCGAGCCGGTCGAGAAGAAGCAGCCACAGG
>NZ_JASISZ010000110.1 GCF_030063355.1 Streptomyces sp. PH10-H1 | reverse complement strand
GTCCGGGACGCCGCAGTCGCCAGCCCGAGTGCCCACAGCCACCACGCCCCGGCGTGCAGCGCGGTCGACCGGGTGGCGGTCGCGACCCGGATGCCGGCGGGGTCCCGGCGCGGCGTGGCCTGCGGCTCCGCCTGTGAGCCCGCCGCCCGGCCGAACGGGTTCGCCGCCCGCGCGCTGCGAGCGTCCGGTGCCGCGTTCGGCGCATCGTCCGTCGCCGCCGCCTGCGTCGCCGCCGCCTGCGCCGCCGCCTGCGCCGCCTGCGCCGCCTGCGCCGCCTGCGCCGCCTGCGCCGCCTGCGCCGGCGGTGCGGCGGCGGTGTTGTGGCCGCACCGGAACGCCCGGCGTGCCCTGCCGCTCATCCGCGCCGGCGGCGGGCCTGCCAGACGGCCGCCCCGCCGAGGGCGAGGACGGCGGCGATGCCCGCGAACACGCCGAGCGAGGTGCTGCCGCCGGAACCGCCGGAGGCGCCCGCGTCACCCGACGCCTGCGGCGCGGGCGTCTTCGTCTTCGTACCGGTGTCGGAGGAGACCGGTTCGCCGCAGCCCGTCCTCGGGTAGCCGGCGACGGCGCACACCATGCCCGAGGAGTTGTAGCGCAGCGGCTTGGCGACGGCGGCGAGCGCGTCGGCGCCGGTCGCGTCACCGGGGACCCGCGCGCACGCGGTGCGGGGCGCGGGCGGGGTCTGGCCGCCGCCCGCGTCGGCGGCCGTGCCGAAGTCCAGGACCAGCGCGACCCGCTTGCTCCCGGCCTCGGCCGGGGTTCCCGCGCAGATCGCCGCGAACGACGTGGCGCCGGGGACGTCACGCGGCTTCGACGCGTCCTGGGCCTCGGCGCTGGCCGCGAAGCGCCAGCCCTCCACGGCCCCGTCGCCGGGCCGGTCCAGCGCGGGCCCGGTCTGCGCGTACGTCCACGTGTCGCCGGAGGCGGAGCGCTGCCAGAACGACCAGTAGCGGTACGCGGCGGCCTGGGCGGGCAGGGCGGTGACCGCGAGGAACGCGCCGAGCGTCAGCAGCACCGCGAGCGCCCGCAGCCGTGGGCGCGGCATCAGCCCTGCTTCTTCTTGCGGCCGCTGACGAGGAGTCCGACGCCGATGCTGGCGACGAAGAAGACCCCGACGATCCACCAGGTGGCGGCCGAGGATTTGCCGTCCTTCTTCGCGGCCTTGTCGGATGCGGATGCGGACGGGCTCGCGCTCGCGGCGGCGGCCGGCTTCGGGCCGAGGTTCGTGAGCTGCTGGACCAGGTCCACGCCGCCCGCGCTCTTCGGGTCGTTGCCGGTCGCGTGCGCGGCGAGGATCAGCTGCGACAGGGCCGCGGGATTGCCCTTCGACCAGGCGGCGGAGTTCTTCGCGAGCCAGTCGTACGGCGCCTTCGCCGGGTCGAGGTGACCGCCCGCGGCCAGCGCGATCACCGCGTCGGCGGTGGTGCCGTAGTCCGCCGTCGGCTTGTCCGCGCCCGGGGTGACGGCGGTCAGATGCCCGCCGCCCGCGGTGAGCTGCGCTGCCAGATACGCGGCACCGGCCGAGGCCGAACCGGCCGCGTCCAGCGACTTGTACGCGTCGGGTGACGCGCAGTCCGAGGCCTTCGCAGCCTGGTTGGCGGTCGGCGCGGTGACGACGAAGCCCGTACCCCGCGCACCGCGCACCGCGTCGGCGGTGGCCTTGGCGTTCACCGTGAGCTTGCCGTTCATCGGGTATCCGAAGGCCCCGCGGTCGGCGGCCTTCGCGTCGCAGCCGAACTGGAAGGCCTTCAGGCTGTCCTGCGACGGCTTGACGTCCTGCTTGACGGCTGCCAGCGCGCCGATCACCACACCGGTGGAGTCCGGGTCGGAGGCGCCGCCGGGGTTGTACGACCAGCCGCCGTCCTTGGTGCGCACCGACGTCAGCCAGTCGGTGGCCTTCTTCACGGACGCGTCCTTGCCGCCGAGCGCGACCAGCGCCTGCACGGCGATACCGGTCGCGTTCGTGTCCTCCGTCTTGGCGTCGCACGCCTTCGCCGGATCGGCGCGGTACGAGGGGAACCCGCCGTCCGCGCACTGCTGACCCGTGAGCCAGGCCACGGCGCTGTCGGCCGGCTTCACTCCCGCGGTGCTCAGCGCCAGCAGCGCGTACGACTGCCGCCACACCCCGTCGTACGTCGGGTCCGCGGTGCCGTAGAGGCCGGACGGCAGCGGGGTGTCGGCGGAGGCCGCGGGCACCGCGGCCATACCGAGCACAGTGGCGGCGGCGAGCGCGGCGGCGCTGCGACGGAGCTTCATGAGGGGTTGATGCCTTTCGCTGAGCGGGTGCGTGGCCGGGCGCACCACTGCGAGCCCGCGCACTGCGCGGGGCACCGGGCTCCGGCTCCGTAACCTCGACGGTGCCGATCGCTGCGCTTGCCTGGACCGGGAGCCGCTCCCGTCCGCGCGGGTACTCCGACTCACCGCCCCTGCCCTGGGAGACGGCTCACGGTTGCGGGTCAGTGCCGGATTCGCGCCGGCTTCCCCCACTCGGACGTGGATTGAATTGTCCCGAACACCATATGCCCTGCCGGTGGCGCTTCCGGTCCCGGCCCGCGGGGGTCCGCGCCGGCCCGGCCCGCGCGCGTCCGCGCCGCCCGCTCCGTCGGACCGAAACGTCAGACCGCCTGGTAGGCGACCGGGTCGGAGCCCGGGACGGCCTCGGCGCGGCCGGCCTTCACCAGACGCCGCAGATGGGCCTCGGCCTCGGAGACGGCGATGTTGCGGGAGCCGAAGGGGATCTGCTCCCAGGGGCGGTTCCACTCCATGACCTCGGCGAGCTGCCAGGGCGTACGGGGCGACTCGCTGATCAGCGCCCGCAGGCCGGCCAGCCGCGCCTCGTGGTGGTCGAGCAGCTCGCGCACCCGGCCCGCGGCGTCCTTGAAGGCGTACTGGTGGGCGGGGAGAACCTCGTCGGGGTCGAGGCGGCCGATGCGTTCCAAGGAGTCGAGGTAGTCGCCGAGGGGATCGGTCTCGGTGGCGTCGTCGGGGTCCTCGTACAGGCCGATGTGCGGGGAGATCCCGGGCAGCAGATGGTCGCCGGAGAAGAGCCGGCGGCTCTCCTCCAGGAACAGGCAGACGTGCCCGGGGGTGTGCCCCGGCGTCCAGATGGCGCGCAGTCGCCGGCCGGCGAGATCGACGAGCTCGCCGGGGACGATGTCGCGGTCCGGGAGCGCGGCCAGCAGTCCCGGCAGGCTGCGCAGCCTGCCGGACTCGCGGGCGGCGCGCAGCGGCGCGATGTGTTCCTCGGGGGCGCCGGCGGCGGCGAGTTTGGCGGTCATATAGGTCAGCCAGCGGGCCGGCTCCGCGGAGCGGGTGCGGCGTACGACGTCCGCGTCGGCGGCGTGCATGGCGATCCAGGCGCCGGAGACCTCGCGGACCTGAGCGGAAAGACCGTGGTGGTCGGGGTGGTGGTGGGTGATGAGGACGCCGTGCACCTCGGCGACGGAGGTGCCCGCCTCGATGAGGCCGCGTTCCAGCGCGGCGTATGAGTCGGGGTCGTCCCAGCCGGTGTCGATCAGCACGGGGCCGCGGTCGGTGTCCAGAAGGTGGACGAGCGTGTGGCCGAGCGGGTTGTCGGGGATCGGGACCGGGATGCTCCAGACCCCTCCGCCGTGGTCGGTCACGCGCACCATCTGGTCCCCTCTCGCCGACGAAGTCATTGCCCACTATAACTAGAACTGGTATCAGTTCTGAAACAGCGTCAGGTATGGGCCGACTCGCAGGAGGCACCAGTAATGACCGACCTCATCGAATACGGACAGCTTTTCATCGGCGGCCAGTTGGTGGACCCGCTCGGCAGCGAGACCATCGAGGTCATCTCCCCGCACACGGAACAGGTCATCGGGCGCGTGCCGCACGCCTCCCGCGAGGACGTGGACCGCGCGGTCGCCACCGCCCGCAAGGCGTTCGACGAGGGCCCGTGGCCGCGGATGACCCTCGACGAGCGGATCGCCGTCGTCACCCGCATCAAGGACACGATCGCCGCCCGGTACGACGAGATAGGCCGCCTCATCAGCTCCGAGAACGGCTCCCCGTACTCATGGAGCATCCTCGCCCAGTCGCTCGGCGCGATGATGGTGTGGGACGCGGCGATCACCGTCGCCCGCGACTTCCCCTACGAGGAGCACCGCGCCGGCGTCCTCGGCCCGATCCTGGTACGCCGCGAGCCGGTCGGCGTCGTGGCGGCCGTAGTGCCGTGGAACGTCCCGCAGTTCACCGCCGCCGCCAAGCTCGCGCCCGCGCTGCTCACCGGCTGCACGGTCGTACTGAAGCCGTCGCCGGAGACCCCGCTCGACGCGTACGTCCTCGCCGAGATCACCAAGGAGGCCGGGCTGCCCGACGGTGTGCTGTCCATCGTGGCGGCCGACCGTGAGGTCAGCGAGTACCTGGTCGGCCACCCCGGCATCGACAAGGTCTCGTTCACCGGCTCGGTCGCGGCCGGCCGGCGCGTGATGGAGGTCGCCTCCCGCAACCTCACCCGCGTCACCCTTGAACTGGGCGGCAAGTCCGCCGCCGTCATCCTGCCCGACGCGGACCTGGACACCGCCGTCCCCGGCATCACGTCGGCCGCCTGGATGAACAACGGCCAGGCGTGCGTCGCCCAGACCCGGATCCTGGCGCCGCGCTCGCGCTACGACGAAATCGCCGAGCGCTTCGCCGCGGCCGCCTCCGCCCTGGTCGTCGGTGACCCGCTCGACCCGGCCACCGAGGTCGGCCCGCTGGTCGCCAAGCGGCAGCAGCAGCGCTCGTTCGACTTCATCAGGATCGGCCAGGAGGAGGGCGCCAAGGTCCTCACCGGCGGCGGCCGCCCGGCCGGCCTGGACACCGGCTGGTATGTCGAGCCGACGCTCTTCGGGGATGTCAGCAACTCCATGCGGATCGCCCGCGAGGAGATCTTCGGCCCGGTCATCTGCCTGCTCCCGTACGACGACGAGGCCGAGGCGCTGCGGATCGCCAACGACTCCGACTTCGGCCTGTCCGGCAGCGTGTGGACCGGCGACGTCGAGCACGGCATCGACATCGCGCGCCAGGTGCGGACCGGCACGTACTCGGTCAACACCTTCAGCCTCGACATGCTCGGCCCCTTCGGCGGCTACAAGAACTCCGGCGTGGGCCGCGAGTTCGGTCCCGAGGGCTTCAGTGAGTACCTGGAGCACAAGATGATCCACCTGCCGGCGGGCTACAAGGCGGGCACGGCAGGGGCGGAGGGCTGATGGGCGACCGCTGGCACATCGAGGTGGACCGTACGGTCTGCATCGGCTCCGGCATGTGCGTCAGCGCCGCCCCGGACGGCTTCACCCTCGACAACGCCCGGCAGTCCCATCCGGCCGCCGCCGAGGCCGATGCCTCGGAGCTGGTGCTGGCGGCCGCCGAGGGCTGCCCGGTCGAGGCGATCACCATCAGGCTCCTCGCCACCGGGGAGCCGGTCTTCCCGCCCGAGGAGTAGCCCGGCTCTTTTGCCCGAGGAGCAGCCCGGCACCCGTGCATTCCGCACGTATGCGTTCTGCATGGTCCTTTCGTGACGGACACGACTGTTCCCTGTCACGGCCGCGTGAAAATCTCAACACCTCGCGGCCGGAGGGGGAGAGCCATGGACAAGCGGTACGAGGTCTTCTGCCTAGTCGACAGGCATTTCTACGAGACACCGGACCGCTTGTCCGCGGGCTCCGGAGCGGAAGCGGGGTCCGGTGCCGGGGCTGTACGAGGCGGCCCAGCGCCCGGTCCCCGAAGGATGGCGCAGCGGACGCTCCGGCGACTGGCTGAACCTCTTCCCGGTGGACGGCGCCGGCGCCCCGAGACCCGGATCGCCTCAGCAGGGCTGGAAGATCCATGTCTCCGCGTGTCTGGACAACGCCGAGAAGACCATCGCGAAGGTCTGGGACTACTGCGTCCCGCGGGCCATCCCGTTCAAGTTCGTGCCCGGTCCCAACGCCCTGTACCTGCGCAACTCCAAATACGCGGGGCGTGGATCCAGCGGCAAGTTCATCACCATCTACCCGGCGGACGACGAGCGGCTGCACACGATCCTGCGGGAGCTGGAAGTCCTGCTGGGCGGCGAGCCGGGTCCGTACATCCTCACCGATCTGCGCTGGGCGGACGGACCGCTGTACGTCCGGTACGGCGGATTCGTCCGCCGGTACTGCGTGGACGATTCCGGGGTCATGGTGCCCGCCATCGAGGATTCCGACGGGCGGCTCGTACCGGATCTGCGGGAGCCGGCCTTCCACGTGCCGACGTGGGTGACGCTGCCCGACTTCCTGCGGCCGCATCTGGACGCACGCAACGCCACGACCACGAACGACCTTCCGTACCGCATCGAGAGCGCCCTGCACTTCTCCAACGGGGGCGGCGTCTACACCGGCCAGGACGTGCGGACCGGTGAGAAGGTCGTCCTCAAGGAGGCCCGGCCGCACGCCGGACTGGCCGCCGACCGGGCCGACGCCGTCACCCGCCTGGGGCGTGAGAAGACCGCCCTGGAACGGCTGTCCGGGCTCGGGGCGGCCCCCGAGGTGCGCGACTGGTCCGTCCTGGGCGACCACCGATTCCTGGTCATGGACTTCCTGGAGGGCCGCACCCTCAACTCCTTCTTCGCGCAGCGCCTTCCGCTGTTCAACTGTTCAACGCCGAACCCGACCCGGTGGAGGTCGCCGACTACACCGACTGGGCGCTGCGCATCCACGCCTCCGTCGAGGCGGCCGTCGCCGCCGTGCACAGCCGGGGCGTGGTCTTCAACGACCTGCACATGTTCAACATCAAGGTCGGGCCCGACGAACAATCCGTCTCGCTGCTGGACTTCGAGGCCGCCGCGCACATCGACGAGCACCAGCGTCAGGTGATGGCCCGCCCCGGCTTCATCGCCCCGGCCGACCGCAGAGGCTTCGAGGTGGACCGGTACGCGCTCGCCTGTCTGCGGCTCGCCCTGTTCCTGCCGATGACGACGCTGCTGGTGATCGACCGCGACAAGGCCGTTCACCTGGCGGACATGGTGGCCGAACAGTTCCCGGTGCCCAGGGAGTTCCTCGACGAGGCCGTCGAGACCATCACCGGCAGCAGTCCCGCCGTCCGCCGCCGGACCCCTACGCTCCCGTGGAGCCCGCCGACTGGCCGCGCAGCCGCGACTCGATGGTCCGCGCGGTCCTCGCCTCCGCGACCCCGGAACGCGACGACCGGCTGTTCCCCGGGGACGTCGCCCAGTTCTCCGACGGCGGCGGCCTCGGGCTGGCGCACGGCGCGGCCGGCGTGCTGTACGCGCTCGCCGAGACCGGCGCCGCACGGTACGAAGCCGGTGAGGAATGGTTACTGCGGCACACCGACCCGCCGCCGCTCGGCACCCCGCTGGGTCTCTACGACGGCCTGCTCGGCACCGCCTACGTCCTCGACCGGCTCGGCCACACCGCGCGCGCCCTGGAACTGACGGAACGCGTGCTCGCCGAGAGATGGCAGCGCATGGTCCCCGACCTGTACGGCGGTCTCGCCGGAGCCGGGCTGGTGCTGGACCACCTCTCCCGGACCACCGGAGAGAGCCGGCTGCGTGACCATGCGCTGGAAGCGGCCCAGTCGGTCGCCGACCGGCTCGCCGAGGGCCCGGGGAACCACACCGGACTCCTGCACGGCGCCACCGGACCCGCCGTAACTACACCATGGCACTTCTCGACCTGCAGACGATGGAAATCCCGCAGACCTACGCGCGGGCCGCAGCGCCGCCCTCTGTCTGTGCACCACCGTCTCGGCGGCCATCGGACTCGCTCTGCCGGCCGCCCTCGGCCGGGCTATGGACCTGCTGCTCACCCGCGACAGCGGTCCGCAGGCCACCCGGTGGATCCCTGCTCTGCGGCGCCATCACCGGCGCGCTGGTCCTCCTCGACGCCCTCAACGGGCTGATCACCGGCGTCACCAACGCCCGTGGCACCGCCTGGATGCGCGGCCGTCTGCTGCGCCGCGTACCGGCCACAGGACCGCGTGTCACCTCCCGCTTCCCGCCCGGCGACCTCGTCCGCCCGGCTCGTCGGCAACGCGGCCCACGCGGGCACCGCCCCGGCCCAGGCCGCCACCCTGCTCGCCACCGTGGCCACCCCGGTCGGCGGCCTCGTCGCCCTCGCCCTCATCGATCCCTGGCTCGCGGCCGCCTTTCTCGTCGGCCTGCCGGTCCTCGCCCTGACGCTGCGCGCCTTCGTCCGCCGCTCGACCGACAGCATCACCCGCTACCAGACCGCCCAGGGCGACATCGCGGGCCGGCTCGTCGAAGCGCTCGGCGGCGCCCCCACCATCGCCGCCGCCGGTACCACCGCCCGCGAGACCGCCCGCATCATGGAACCCCTGCCGGAAGTGAGCCGCCAGGGACTGCGGATGTGGCGCATCCAGGGCCGCTCCACCGCGCAGGCCGCCACCGTCGTACCGCTCCTGCAGATCGCCGTCCTCGCGGTCGGCGGTGTCCGCCTCGCCCAGCGGCAGCTGAGCGTCGGAGACCTGCTGGCGGCATCGCGTTACGCGGTTCTCGCCACCGCCCTCGGCATGGCCGTGGGCCAGATCAACGGGCTGGTCCGCAGCCGCACCGCCGCCCGGCGGCTCGCCGATCTCCTCGCGGAACCGGCCACGGTGTACGGAGACGACCGGCTCGCGCCCGGCGGCACGGGTCGGCTCGAGCTGCGCGACATCACGGTGGTACGCGGCGGACGCACCGTGCTGACCACCTCGATCTGACCGTGCCCGGCGGTACCTCCGTGGCCGTCGTCGGACGCTCAGGCACCGGCAAGTCCGTACTGGCCGCGATCGCGGGGCGGCTCGCCGATCCGGACCAGGGAACCGTCGTACTCGACGGCGTTCCGCTGTCGGGCCTCTCCCGCGACGAACTGCGCGGCGCCGTCGGCTACGCCTTCGAACGTCCCGCGCTGCTGGGGGACACCATCGGCGGCACCATCGCCTTCGGCATCCCCGACCCCGGCCAGGACCGGGTCAGGGAGGCCGCCCGTAGCGCCTGTGCCGACAGCTTCATCCGGCTCCTCCTGCACGGCTACGCCACGCCCTGCGGCGATGCGTTCCTCTCCGGCGGAGAGTCCCAACGCCTCGGCCTGGCCCGCGCCTTCGCCCATCCCGGCCGGTGCGGCGGCCGCGGGTGCTGGCCGCGCTACTCGGATGGTCCCTGCTGGAGGCGGGGGAGACGTTCCTGACCGGGTTCGCGCTGGCGCGGGCCCTGGACGACGGATTCCTGGCGGGACACAGCGCGGTGGGCCTCGGCTGGCTGGGCGCGGCTGCGCTGGCCGTGGCGGCGGGCGCGTACGGGACGGGACGGGACGGGTGTTCCGTGCGGTGGCGGCCCTGGTGGAACCCCTCCGCGGCAGCCTGATGGGGCGGGTGGTGGCGCGAAGCCTGGGCGACGCCGTACGGAGCCCGCACCGCGCGGACACGGCGCCTATCTGTCGCCCGCGCCTCTCGTGCTTCTGGACGAGTCGACCTGCCACCTCGACCCGACCGCGGAGGCTCGCGCGGAACAGGCCTTGCGCCCCGGCCGGGCGGCGGCGCGCTGATCGTGATCGCGCACCGCATCAGTTCGGCGCGGCGCGCGGACCGGGGCATGGTCATGGACGGTACGCACACGGTCTGCGGCAGCCATGAGGAGTTGCTGGAGCGCTCCGCGCTCTACCAGGACCTGGTGGGGAACTGGTCACAGCCATCCGGCCACCCGGGATATCCGTATCGCGTCCACCCGGTTGCGGGCACCCGTCTTGCGGGTGATCGCGGCCATGTAGTTGCGCACGGTTCCATTGCCCAGGTGCAGGCCGCGGGCGATCTCGCCGATGGACGCGCCCTCGGCGGCGAGTGACAGCACGCTCAACTCGCGGGGCGTCAGCGGAATGTCGGCGGCCTGGAGAAAGTCGAAGGCGAGCGAATTGTCGATGAAACGTTTTCCTGTGGCGACCCGCCGGATTCCGCGTACCAACTCCTCCGGCGGGGCGTCTTTGTTGACGAACCCCAGCGCCCGGGCCTGCGACGCGCGGCGCAGCAGACCCGGGCGGCTCGCGGTGGCCAGAACGAGCAATGCGCACTCCTGGCCGGCCGCGTGGTCCTGTAACTCTGTCAGTTGCGCCACGTTGTCATGTTCCGCGGCGCCGGGACACTCCACGTCGACCACACAGACCTGAGTCCGTAACGAGCGTGCACGTCGTGGTGCGTTGCGCCAGGGAGTGGCGACCACCTCGATGTCGTGCTCCCTGCCCAGCAGCGCGGCGAGCGCGGACCGCATCAGCCATGTGTCATGTACCAGTAAAACCCGGATCACATTCGCCCCTCTGAGAACCGTGTTACCTGACCTCGTACCGAGCAACCCCATTCGTACCCGCGATGGCGGCGCGCATGGCGCCGCAATCCGGCCAAGGAGGGGCATGGAGGCGCACAAGCCGCGCGCATGTGCCCCTCGCACGCCGGGGTCGGGCCGGTGCCGTACGGCGCTCCCGCGGGCGCCAGCGGTGATCATGCAGGCGCAGGGCGCAGGGCGCAGGGCACAGGGCACAGGGCACAGGGCGCCCGAGGTTGCGCGGGCCTCTCAGGCCCGCTGCTCCGGCGCCGTCAGGTCGATGAGCCGGCACACCGTCTCGATGTCTATCTTCACCTGGGCGATGGAGGCGCGGCCGGACAGCCAGGTCACCAGGGCCGAGTGCCAGGTGTGCTCGATCACCCGGACCGCGGACAGCTGGTCGGCGGTCGGCGGGCCGTCGAGCCCCATGGCGTCGAGGATGATCGCGGTGGTGAGCCGGGAGACCGTGTCGACCTCGGGGCTCACGGAGCGGTCGGCGAACGTCAGGGCGCGCACCATGGCGTCGGCGAGGTGCGGCTCGCGCTGCATCGCGCGGAAGGCCCGCATCAGGGTCTCGGCGACCCGGTCGGCTGGCTCGGCGGTGACCGGCGGGCGCTTCCGCAGCGTCTCGTGCATCTGGCCGAGCTGGTCCTGCATGGTGGCGACCAGCAGATGGATCTTGGAAGGAAAGTAGCGGTAGAGCGTGCCGAGGGCGACGCCGGAGTTCTCGGCGACCTCACGCATCTGGACCGCGTCGAAACCGCCGCGGCAGGCGAGCTGCGCGCTGGCGTGCAGGATGCGACGGCGCCGGGCCTCCTGACGCTCGGTCAGCAGAGATGACGACGGCGCCGGCGGCTTGGGTTCTGTTGTCATTTGTCCCATTCCGTGACATTCCATCCGTATTCCGCGGTCACCGTGGCGCTGCGTTGCATGATGGCAGCCCAGGTGTCGTGGTGCGAATCACCTGGTCCGCCTCATTCGGGGCTGTCCCGCTGCCGGTAGATTCGGTTCTGAACGAACGAGTCTGAAACTTGTTCTAGATTAGCGCGACCGGTTACGCTCCGGCGGAAGTGAGTGAGAAGGGGGCCGGGAGTGACCGTTGAGGCCATGCCACTACGGATCGCGCTGCTCACCTACAAGGGGAACCCCTTCTGCGGGGGCCAGGGCGTCTACGTACGTCATCTCTCCCGTGAGCTGGCCCGGCTCGGCCATTCCGTCGAGGTGATCGGTGCCCAGCCCTACCCGGTGCTCGACGCCCTCGGTGAGGGTGTGACCCTGACCGAGCTGCCCAGCCTGGACCTCTACCGGCAGCCGGACCCGTTCCGCACTCCCCGGCCCGGCGAGTACCGCGACTGGATCGACGCCGTCGAGGTCGGCACGATGTGGACCGGCGGGTTCCCGGAACCGCTGACGTTCTCACTCCGTGCCCGGCGCCATCTGGCCGCCCGGCAGGGCGAGTTCGACGTGATCCACGACAACCAGACGCTCGGCTACGGGCTGCTCGGGCTCGGCACCCCGCTGGTCACGACGATCCACCACCCGATCACCGTCGACCGGCGGCTGGACCTGGCCGCGGCCCCCAGCTGGAAGCGCAGGCTGTCCGTACGCCGCTGGTACGGCTTCACGCAGATGCAGAAGCGCGTCGCCCGCCGTCTCCCGTCCGTGCTGACCGTCTCCGGCTCCTCCCGCGCGGAGATCGTGGAGGATCTGCGGGTGCGCCCCGACCGCGTCCATGTCGTGCACATCGGCGCGGACACCCGGCTCTTCTCGCCGGACGCCTCGGTGCCCGAGATCCCCGGCCGGATCGTCACCACCTCCAGCGCGGATGTGCCGCTGAAGGGCCTGGTCCACCTCGTCGAGGCGCTCGCCAAGCTCCGTGCCGAGCGTCCCGACGCGCATCTCGTCGTCGTCGGCAAGCGCGCCGAGGGCGGCCCGGTCGCCGCCGCCATCACCAAGTTCGGCCTCGAAGGCGCCATCGACTTCGTCAAGGGCATCAGTGACGCCGAACTCGTCGACCTCATCCGCGGCGCCGAGGTCGCCTGTGTCCCCTCGCTCTACGAAGGCTTCTCGCTGCCCGCCGCCGAGGCGATGGCCACCGGCACCCCGCTGGTCGCCACCACCGGCGGTGCGATCCCCGAGGTGGCCGGAACCGACGGCGAGACCTGTCTGGCCGTACCGCCCGGCGACGCCGGCGCGCTCGCCGCGGCGCTGGGCCGGCTGCTCGGGGACGTGGACCTGCGCCGCCGCCTGGGCGCGGCCGGCCGGCAGCGGGTGCTGACCCGCTTCACCTGGGAACAGGCCGCCATCGGCACCGCAGAGCACTACCGGGCGGCGATCGCCGCCCAGTCCGCCGCCCCCGCCACGAACCCCCGGACGAAAGCAGAGGCTCCGTGCTGACCGTCGACTTCTCCCGTTTCCCGCTCGCACCCGGCGACCGGGTGCTCGATCTGGGCTGCGGCGCGGGCCGGCACGCCTTCGAGTGCTACCGGCGCGGCGCCCATGTCGTCGCCCTGGACCGCAACGGCGACGAGATCCGCGAGGTCGCCAAGTGGTTCGCGGCGATGAAGGCGGAGGGCGAGGCCCCGGCCGGTGCCTCCGCCATCGCCATGGAGGGCGACGCGCTGCAGCTGCCGTTCCCGGACGACAGTTTCGACGTCGTGATCATCTCCGAGGTCATGGAACACATCCCGGACGACAAGGGCGTACTCGCCGAGATGGTGCGGGTGCTGCGGCCGGGCGGCCGGATAGCGATCACCGTGCCGCGCTTCGGTCCCGAGAAGATCTGCTGGGCGCTCTCCGACGCCTACCACGAGGTCGAGGGCGGCCACATCCGCATCTACCGGGGCGACGAACTCCTCGGCAAGATGCGTGAGGCCGGCCTCACGCCCTACGGCACCCACCACGCGCACGGGCTGCACTCCGCGTACTGGTGGATCAAGTGCGCCGTCGGCGTCGACAACGACAAGGCCCTGCCGGTGAAGCTGTACCACAAGCTCCTGGTCTGGGACATCATGAAGAAGCCGCTGGCCACCAGGGTCGCCGAGCAGGCCCTCAACCCGCTCATCGGCAAGAGTTTCGTGGCCTACGCCACCAAGCCGCACCTGCCCGCCGCGGCCGCCGGGGTGGACGCATGACGAGTCCGGGGCGCACCGAGCACCTCGTCCTGCCCGGAGTTCTCACCGCGGAGGAGGCCGAGCTGACCGTGGCCGGCATCGCCGCGATCCAGCGGGCCGACGGCGCCATTCCGTGGTTCACCGGCGGTCACCTCGACCCCTGGGACCACGTCGAGTCGGCCATGGCGCTGGACGCCGCGGGCGAGCACAGCCGCGCAGAGGCCGCGTACCGCTGGCTCGCCGACCGGCAGAACGCCGACGGCTCCTGGTACGCCGCGTACTCGTACGCCGGGGACGTGCCGGGCGCGGATACGGCAGCCGGGGTCGCGGCGGGCGAGCCCTCCGACCGGACGCGCGAGACCAACTTCGTCGCCTACGTCGCCGTGGGGATCTGGCACCACTATCTGTCCACCGGCGACGACGCCTTCCTCGAGCGTCTGTGGCCGACGCTCTACGCCGCGGTGGAGTTCGTCCTCGCCCTCCAGCTGCCCGGCGGGCAGATCGCCTGGAAGCGTGACGACGACGGCAGTTTCCCCGAGGAGGCGCTGCTCACCGGCTCGTCCTCCATTTATCAGGCGCTGCGCTGCGCGCTGGCCGTCGCCGACTACCGCGAAGAGCCGCAGCCCGACTGGGAGTTGGCGACCGGCCTGCTCGGCCACGCGGTGCTCCATCACCCCGAGCGGTTCCTCGACAAGGGCCGCTTCTCGATGGACTGGTACTACCCGGTGCTCGGTACCGCGCTGCGTGGTCCTGCCGCCAAGGAGCGCATCGAGGCGCACTGGGAGGCCTTCGTGGTGCCCGGCCTCGGGGTCCGCTGCGTCTCGGACCGCCCCTGGGTCACCGGGGGCGAAAGCGCGGAACTCGCCCTCGCCCTGTGGGCGATGGGCGAGTCCGACCGCGCGGTGGAGATCCTCGCCGACATCCAGCACCTGCGCGTCGGGGAGGACGGCATGTACTGGACCGGCTACGTCTACGATGACGACGCCGTATGGCCGGAGGAGCGCACCTCCTGGACGGCGGGCGCGCTGCTGCTGGCGGTGGCCGCGCTCGGGGGGGACGAGGCGACCACCGCGGTCTTCGGCGGCGAACGGCTTCCGATCGGCCTGGCCCCGGACGACGCGGGCTGCTGTTAGCGCCGGGTCAGGCGCGGTTGACCCGGCCGGCCACCGCGTGGCCGATGACCAGGTAGACCGCGGCCGGCAGGCCGTAGTTCAGCACGGTGCGGAGTTTGTCCGAATTCATCGTGAACAGGTCGAGGGACCAGCCCGCCAGCCAATTCGCTGAATTGTGGACCCAGTTGACCAGGTCGTTGGCCCTGTTGGCGTCGAGCAGATACATCAGTATCCACACGATCAGGATCAGGGCTGCGACATCTGCGGCGATCAGGATGATCGCCGCTGCGGGATTGCCTCGGTAGCGTCTGGACATAACCCTCGCCTTGCCCGGTTAGGCTGATTGAAACTGCTGGTGGACAATCCTTTCGATCCGAAGTGACAGGGGCGGCGGCGCATGGCCTGGTTGGCGCACGAGGCGTACTGCACAGCGATCGTCGAGGAGACCGCCCGGCTGCGCGACACACTCCGCGGTTCCGACCCCGGTGCGAAGGTGCCCACCTGCCCGGGCTGGACCCTGCACGAGCTGGCGGCCCACGTCGGCCAGGCGCACCGCTGGGCGGAGGCGATCGTCAGAACCAGGGCCGAGGAGTACCTCCCCGAGAACCAAGTGCCGGACTACGAGGCGCCGGCGGGCGCCGGCCGGCTGGACAGCTGGCTGGCCGATGGCGCCGAGCGGTTCGCCGCCACGCTCCGCGAAGCGGGCCCCGAGCTGCCCGTATGGACCTGGGCCCGGCCGCAGGAAGCCGGATTCTGGGCCCGCCGGATGGTCCTGGAGACCCTGGTGCACCGCGCCGACGCCTCGCTGGCCACCTGGAGCGACTACCACGCGCCCGCCGAGCTCGCCGCTGACGCGATCGACGAATGGCTGGAGATCATCACCGATCCGCTCGCCGTCGAACAGACCCCGGAACTCGCGGAACTGCGCGGCCATGGACAGACCCTCCACCTGCACGCGACCGACAGTCCGGACGGGCTGGTGGCGGAATGGGTCATAGAGCGCGGTCCGGAAGCCGTCACCTGGCGGCGTGAACACGCCAAGGGCGATGTCGCGCTGCGCGCCCCGCTCACCGACCTGCTGCTCGCCTTCTACCGGCGGCTGCCGCTCGACAGCGACCGGGTGCAGGTGCTCGGGGACCGCGCGCTGCTGGACCACTGGCTGGCACGTACGGCCTTCTGAGCGGTCCGAGCCGCCCCGAGTGGCGGGGGTGCGCGGGGCGGGTGATCCTGCGAGGACGTGTGCCCCGTACGTCCTCGGAGGTCGACCGTGCCGAATGGCATCCCCCTGCGCCGCCTGCTGACCGCGTTGCTGCTCTGCACCGCGCTCCTCACCGCGACGACCGCCTGCAACGACAAGGCGAAGAACGCGGCGACGTCCGGCAGTCCGACGCCATCGACCACGGCAGAGCAGCAGAAGCTCGCCAAGACCCGCTTCGTGGCGAACGCCGGGCTCGCGGCGGGTGCCACCTACCAGTGGATCATCAAGCCGTTCCGTGCCGGCACGTTCAAAAAGGGCGCGGACGGCCGGACGTTCGCCCTGGTCAAGGCGGGCCTGGCCGGAGCGTTCGCCTACAACCGCCTCAAGGCCGCAGCCGACAACGCCAAGGGTGATCCGACGCTGTCCAAACTGGTCGCCCCGCTGACCAGCGGAATCGACGCACTCAAGGACCTGCCGAGCAAGCTGCGCAAGGGCGACTCGACGGATGCCGTGGTCGGCAGCTTCGAGAACACGATCAACGGCGTAAAGGACGCGGGCAAAAAGGCCGGCGCCACCGTGACGGACCAGATCCCGTCAGCAAGCCAGCTGGGCGGCTAAAAGCTGCAGGGGGGCCGGGACCGCAGAGGAGAGCGATCCCAACGGAACCCGGCCCCGGAGGACCCGGCCCCCGGCCCCCGACCCGCACCCGACCGGACCCAACCCCCAAGCCCGCCGCCTAGGCGTTCAGCTCGGCCAGTACTCGCAGCGTGGACGCGTCCGGCGCCGTCACCAGCAAGTCCGTGACCGGCCCCGACCGCCACATCTCCAGCCGCTCCGCGATCCGCTCCCGCGGCCCGACCAGCGAGATCTCGTCCGCGAAAGCATCCGGCACCGCCAGCACCGCCTCCTCCCTGCGCCCGTCGAGGAACAGCCGCTGGATGTGCCGGGCCTCCTCCTCGTACCCCATCCGGGCCATCAGGTCGGCGTGGAAGTTCTTCGCCTGCGCACCCATCCCGCCGATGTAGAAGCCGAGCATCGCCTTGACGGGCAGCAGCCCCTCGGCCACGTCGTCGCACACCTTCGCCCGCACCAGGGGCGCGACCATGAAGTCCTTGGGGGCGTCGGCCAGCGACAGCTCGTAGACATCGGTACGCATCGGCGACCAGTACAGCGGCATCCAGCCGTCCGCGATGCGGGTCGTCTGCGCGATGTTCTTCGGGCCTTCCGCGCCGAGCAGGATCGGGAGGTCGGCGCGGAGCGGGTGGGTGATCGGCTTGAGCGGTTTGCCGAGTCCGGTACCGTCCTCGCCGGAGTACGGATGACTGTGAAACCGGCCCGCCAATTCCACCGGACCTTCCCGCCGGAAGACCTGCCTCAGCACCTCCACATACTCCCGGGTCGCCGTCAGCGGGCTCTTCGGGAACGGCCGGCCGTACCAGCCTTCGACCACCTGAGGCCCCGAGAGCCCGAGGCCGAGAATCATCCGCCCGCCGGACAGATGGTCCAGGGTGAGGGCGTGCATCGCGGTGGCGGTGGGGGAGCGGGCGGCCATCTGCGCGATGCCGGTCCCCAGTTTGATACGGGAGGTGTGCGCGGCGATCCAGGTCAGCGGGGTGAAGGCGTCGGAGCCCCACGCCTCGGCGGTCCAGACGGAGTGGTAGCCGAGCCGCTCGGCCTCCTGCGCGAGTTCCACGTCGTGCGGGTGGGGGCCGCGCCCCCAGTAGCCGAGTGCCAGTCCGAGTCTCACGGGGCCGCCCCTTCCCGATATCTGACGATGCGTCAGTTCAGTTCGGGACTGTACGGCACCGGCCGCGGCCGCGAAAGGCGTGAGCCCCCGCCCGGACACCGGACGGGGGCTCACGCTGTGCGCATGGCCGAGTGATCGGCCGAGCCGGCTGGTGATCAGCCGCGCTGGATACCGCTGGTGTCCTGCAGCACGCCGCGACGGCCGTCCTGCGTCTGCGCGACCAGCGCGGGACCGCGCTGCTCAACGGCCAGGTACCAGGTACCCGGCGCCAGCTCGGCGATCGGCGTCGGCGAGCCGTCCTCAGGGAACAGCGGGCGCGGCACCGGCACCGCGAACCAGAACGCCGTGAAGTCCGGGGAACCGGGCTGCGGCTGCTGGGCCTGCGGGGCCGCCGGGGCGGGCGGCTGACCGCCGAAGGCGTGCGGCTGCGGCTGTCCGCCGAACGACGGGTCGGGCGCCGGAGCCCCCGGGTAGCCGTAGCCACCCGGCTGCGGCATGCCCGGCTGTGCCAGACCCGGCTGTGCCAGACCCGGCTGCGGAGCGCCCGGGTAGGGCTGGCCCGGGTACGGCTGCTGCGGCGGCTTCGGAGCGCCGGCCAGCGGAGCCTTCAGCGCCGGCAGGCGCGTCGACAGCACCGCGACGACCGCGAGCGCGATGCCGAAGACGAGCGTCAGCCACGCGCCGACGCCCTTGCTGACACCGTCGCTGGATTCGGGGGAGAGGTTGGACAGCGCCGACCACAGGGCCGACCAGCCGGCGAAGACGGCGAGCGCCACACCCCACTGGTCAAGCGCCAGTCCGAGCACCTGACGCCCCGCGGGCTGCGTCCGGGCGGCGACGATCAGGCCCGCGGCGATCAGCGCGGCGAGAGTCACGGAAGGCAGCACCGGGAACAGTGCGGAGTTCCATGAACTGACCGACTTCTCTACGACGCCTTCGCCGGAGCCGCTGTACGACTTGTAGGTGAAGAACGGCAGGAACGAGGCGATCAGCAGCAGTACCGCTGCTCCGATCACCGCGCCGTCTCCTCGGGACAGGGAGCGGATGTTCACGTAAGGTCCTTTGTCAGTCTCGGGGTCTTCGTCGCTGTCGCCGGTACGCGCAGCGCTCTCTGCCAGTTCATGGGCGAGGCGCGGGGGTGGCCCCCCATCGTAAGGGTGCGGTTCGCAGCCGGTGAGCCGGGTGCGGCAACTGGTGCGCAATCGGCGCCGAATGGCTACCGGTTGGTCACCTCTTCCCTTGGAGGAAAGCAGTAATTCCGTCAGCAATGCCCTCCGCCGCGCGCTGCCGCCACGTCGGATCCGTGAACTTTTCCGCGTCCTGGGCGTCCCGCATATTGCCGCACTCGATGAACGCCTTCGGGACCGTGGACAGATTGAGCCCGCCCAGATCGTCGCGGGCCATCAGCCCGGTGCCGTCCGCGAGGTAGTTCGACGGCTGGGAATCCGTCGCGGACGCGAAGTGCGCCTTGAGGGCCAGGCCGAGCAGCCCGGACGGCGCCACGATGGGCCGGGTGTCGGCGGCCCCCGCGTGCACGGTGGCCGGCGTGATCACATGGAATCCGCGATTCCCCGCCGCCGATCCGTCCCCGTGGACGGACACGGCCGCGTCCGCGTGCGCCTCATTGCCGATCCGCGCCCGCTCGTCGATGCACGGCCCGAACGTGCGGTCGCCGTCCTGCGTCAACCGCACCCTCGCACCGCGCTCCGCCAGCAGGGCACGGACCCGGCGCGACACGTCGAGAGAGAACGACGCCTCCGCATATCCACTATTGGTGGATGTGCCGGTTGTGTCGCATTCTTTGCTGGTCGTCCCGATATTCACGAGTCGATTGATCTCGGCGGTGTGGTTCACGTTGTTCGTGTTGTGTCCCGGGTCGATGACAACGACCTTTCCCCGGAGGGGGAGGGGGGCGGCGGGAGCCGCTTTCGCTGGATCCGATGTGGGGTCCTGCGCGCCGGACGACGCCGTCGACGGCGTCAGCGACGCCGCAGGCACCGAAGGCGCGGCCTTGCCGTCCACCGAGTCGTTCCCGCGCGGCGCCGACGCCGACGGCAGGGGCAGCACCCGCTGGGACCCGTCGCCACCGCCCGGCCCGTGCAGCGACTGGTACACGAGCCAGCCCGCGAAGCAGGTGGGCACCAGCACGGCCGCGGAAATGACCAGGGCGCCGGCCCTGCCACTTGTCCTTGACTCGTCGTTGAACACGATTCCGATGCTATCGGGCCATCTCAGATCCCCGCTCCCGTACGGCGCAGCACCCGCAGTGAGCGCGTCACCGACACCTCCGTGAACGCCCCGGACTCCAGCGCCCGCCGGTACACCCGGTACGGCGCCTGGCCGCCGTCCGCCGGATCGGGGAACACGTCGTGGACCACCAGCAGGCCCTCCGGCGCCACGTGGGGGGCCCAGCCCTCGTAGTCGGCGGTGGCGTGCTCATCGGTGTGCCCGCCGTCGATGAAGACCAGGCCAAGCGGCTTCCCCCAGGCCGCCGCGACCTTCGGGGAACGGCCCGCGATCGCGATCACGTCGTCCTCCAGACCGGCGGCGTGGAGCGTCCGCCGGAACGTCGGCAGGGTGTCCATCAGGCCGACCTCCGGGTCGACGAGGTCCCTGTCGTGGTACTCCCAGCCGGGCTGCTGCTCTTCGCTGCCGCGATGGTGGTCCACGGTGACGGCCACAGTGCCGGCCGCTCGGGCCGCGGCGGCGAGGAGGATCGTGGAGCGACCGCAGTAGGTGCCCACTTCGAGCAGTGGCAGGCCTTTCAGGCGGGTGGCGGCGTCGGTGGCGGCGGCGTGGAGGGCGAGGCCTTCGTCGAGCGGCATGAAGCCTTTGGCCGCTTCGAACGCGGCTTGGACGTGGGGGTCTACGTCTACGTCTGCGTGGGCCATGGATGTGCCGCCTTCTGGTCGGGTGTGTTCGGGCATCCTGCCAGGTCCGGGGGCCGGGTCCTCCGGTGCGGGGGTTCGAAATCGACTATTTACGGGCCTTGCGGCCCACAAATGGCTCGGCAGCATTTCGAACCCCCGCCCCTGCGGCCCCGTCCCCCTCCCGTCGGATCGAAAGTGTCCGTTGCGGGCCCACGGTTCTGACGTACGCCCCGGGGGGTGGCGTTGCCGGCGGGCCGGATA
>NZ_JASISZ010000010.1 GCF_030063355.1 Streptomyces sp. PH10-H1 | reverse complement strand
CCCCGCCGGCGACCATGCCGATCCCGGCGAGCTTCTTGAACGCCCCGCCGATACGCGACGAGGACGCCTCACCCTCGGCGGCGGCCTCCTTGAGACCCCGCTTGAACGGTTCGGTGACCGCACGGAGGACGATAAAGAGTTCGCCGATGTCGGACACAGGTCAGATCCCGTCCCGGACGAACTGGTCGAGCGTCATCGCCGGACGCGGCACCCACTTGTGCCGGCTGGTGTCCGTCGGCCAAAGGGCGTTGGTGAGCTGGGCCCGCAGCTCCTCCGGGGGCAGCTCCCACATCTTGGCGCCGTCGCCGGCCGGTGCGGGTATCGCCCCGGCGGGCGAGTCGATGACACCCGGCGAAGGCCGCGACTCCCTGACCTCGCCGCCCTTGCCCTTCTTCTCCTTGACCTTCTTGTTCTTCGTCTTGGGCTTGGATGCCGATTCGGCGGCGTCGTAGTACACCTCGTGTAGCGGAGTGCGGCGCAGTCCTAGGATCGCGGCGCCGCGCATCTCGCTGAATTCCTCGTCGTTCATCAGGTCCTCCTTGCGGTACGGATGTACGGGTCGGGCGCGCGGCCACCGGGGCGCAGGCGGGTCCTAGCGGAAGGAGGAGACCGCGGTCACCCTGCTCGCCGCCTTCGATCGCCTCCGCGCTGGAACCCACGGAGCGTGACGTTGACGCCCCGGTGGCCGTGCGGGTCTTGGGGGTCATAGCAGCTGTTGGTTGTGGAGGATCGCCCGCAGCAGCTGGTCGCCCTCGAACCGGTTGCGGACGTTGCTCGCGGGAGCCGGTGCGGGGTGCTGCAGGTCGATGAGGCCGGCGGCAACAGCCGCGCTGTGCCCGTCCTGCCGCGCCTGAGTGAGGCTCTGCTCGGCGGCAAGGGCCTCACGCATCACCTGCCGCACGGCATCAAGCGCCGCGGAGACTTCGGCCATGAGGCGCTGCACATCGTCCTGCGAGGCGGCCTCTCGGGCGCGGGCCTCGTCGTACAGCCCGGCGGCCTGCTCGCGCTGCTCCCGGTCACGGGTGGCCTGCTGCTCGGCGCGGCGGTGCTCCTCCAGGGCGGCGAGCCCGGCCGCCAGCGCCGTCGCGTGCGCCTGGCTTATCAAGAGCGGCTCCCGGACCTCATCTGCCCGGCCCTTGGCCTCCGCGGCCCGTTCGAAGTCCTGGTTCTCGACGGCCTCACGCTGGTCGGCCTCTGCCGTCTCAAGCTGCAGGCGCAGCTCTGCCGCCGTCTGCTGCGCGTGCGCGTGCTGCTCGGCCAGCGTCGGCGCGGTCAGAGTCTTCATGCCGGTTGCTCCTCGATCGGGCGCGATAGGCCCGGACGTCACCGAGGTCGACAAGCCAAACGGCGCGGTCCGTCCGGCGGCCACGGATCTTCCCCGTGGCTGCAAGGCGACGCACCCACTCGGGCGACACCCCGGCGACGGCCGCAGCCTGCGCAGTGGTCACCATCTCCTGGTGTTCCGAGAGTGACGGGAGTTGGGCAGGCGGAAGAAACGGGGCAGTTGGGACTGCGGAAGCTTTCCGTGTCTCCATGCGCCGGTGCTGGGCTGCGGCATCCCGGGAGGCCATCAGCAGCGCAAGGATCGCCCGGGACAACTGGGGGGTCCGGCAATCCGCTGGGGGCAACGTCCCACGCGTGAACGCGGCAAACACCTCGAGCGCGGCAGCGAGCTCGGCCGCCAGCTCCCCGGGGACGAACAGCAGTCCGCCGGGGAGCACGGTCGGCGCCGGCCGGTCATCCCGTGGCATGCCCGCGTGCGCGTCGCTCATCGGTCCCGGTCCTCCTCGCGCACGGTCCCGAGGAACAGCGCCGCCCAGCGCGTGGCGGAGGCCCGCTCGGGGTGTTCGGGGGTCGTGATGTCGACGTCGAGCTTCCAGGCGTCGATGAAGATGGCGCGGGCCCTGTCGACAGCACGGCGACTTCTGCCGATGATCTCGAGCACGCCCGCGTTGCGGACGCTCAGCGCGAACGCAGTCACCACTGCGAGGTCTTCCACCCGAAGGCCATCGGCGACGTCGACACACACCCGTCCGCCGTCCTTGATCCCGGGCAGGTTGGTCGCTGCTGCGTCGCGGCCGGTCAAGTCGAGCTTCTGCCGGTACGGGCCGCGAAGGCCGCGCACGGCGACGATGATCCGCGGATGCGTGCGCGGGCTGGTCATCGCTCGGCCTCCCACTGGCCCGCTGTGACTCCTGCGCGCCGCAGAGCGCCTACGAGATGATCCGGGACGGTCTGCTCAAGGACAGACACCACGATCGCGGAGAGGGCGGCCAGAGCCTCCTGCGCGGGTGTGTCGCCGAGGATCTGCTCTTGCGGTACGTCGAGACGCGCGAGGCGGGCGGTGACGAGCGCGATCGCCCCCTGAACCCCGGCGATGGTGAGGTGTTCGGTCATGTCACGCGCCTTCCGCTGCGAAGGTGGCGCCGGCAGCCCGCAGATGACGTGCGGCGGCCTGCCTGGCACGGACCGCGTCAGGACCCGTCAGGTGCAACTCGCCGAGGCCCGCATTCAGGGCGGCGATCAGCACCGTCGCCTGCCGCTCCGAGATCGTCATGAGCCGGGCATCGATGTTGAGTCTCGCGTAGCTGGCCAGGACGCTATTGGCCCGGTCCATGGCCCGCTCGAACAGCACGACCTCGCCACGGACCTGCTCGCTCGTGCCCTCGTACCGGGGCGACGCTAGACCGTCGAGCAGGGAATCCATCAAGGTCATCCATGCCATGACCCGGCCGGCGAACTGGGCGTAGGCGGTCAGCGGATCATGAATGGGGATGGCGCTGGGCGCGATCTTCTCGAACAAGGTGCGGGCCTCGACCTCGAGACGCTTCCGCTCGGCACTGATCACCTGGTTCTTCGTATTGCCACCGTGCAACTTGCAATACCCGGCGCCCGGGTGGCTGCTGCCCCATCCGGCGGGACGGGTGCAAAACCCTTCGCCCTGCCGCTTCTTCGCGCCGCACTTCGGCTTGCTGTCACGACCTTGTTGGCTGGCGACTGTTGTCATGATCCACCGCCCTGGTCGCCGGGCTGGAAGAGGTCCGCGAGGAGCGCCTGCTCCATGCCGTCGAGCTGCGATTCGACCAGCGGTGCGAGCGCAGTCCCGGCCCGCTCGCAGAGGGCGACGAGGTTGAGGAGCGCGGCGGCGGACGGCGGGTTGGCGGTGGCGGTGAGGTCGCCGATGGCGGCCTGCGCCTTGTCTTTGCGGCGGATGAGTTCGGCGGCGACGTGCTTGAGCTGGGTGACGGAGTCGAGGCCGGGGGTGTGGCCGAGTTCGGTGAGGGCGTCGGCTGCGGACTGCAGGGGGTCGTGCGCACGGTCGGGGTCCGGGTGGTACATGGTGCTCCGTTCAGGCTGCGCTGAGCTGGGCGGCGGGGTGGGCGAGGACGTAGTACCTCCCGCATGGGCTGCGTCGGAGGCCGAGGCCGAGGTGCCGGTGCTGCGCGCCGCAGTGGGGGCAGCGCACGACGAGCTGCAGGGTGCCGGAGGTGACGAGGTCGGCGGCCGGGACGGTGGGCACGTCATTGCTGAGGCTGGTGTACGAGGTCACGGTGGGGGTCCGTTTCTGTCAGTGGCGGGCGGGGCGACCGGTAGGGGGCGGAACGACGGGGATGTCAGCGGCTTGTACGTCAGCAGCTTCAGCACTCTTAGTGCTGTCGCTTTGGCGCCGGTCGAGCTCGGCGAGCTTGGCCCGGTAGCGGGAGACGAGGCCGTACTGCCGTGCGGCGTTGAGGGCGACGCGGCGCTGCTTCGCGGCCTCGGTCCGGCGGCGCGCTTCCGCTATCCGCGCGGCGACGACGTCATCGACGGTGGTCACGGATCAGCCCTCCGACTCGGCAGCGATACGCCCGTCGAGGGCGACCGGCGGAAAGTTGGAGAAGGTGATGCACGACCCGGACATACCGGGCGAGGGGCACGCGCCGGGGCCGAAGCTGTAGTCGATCCAGGCTTTGCGGACGCGGTGCAGGGCGCGGAAGTATTCGGTGGCCGCGTTGGCGACGTACTGCGCGGCGGCCGGGCTGAGGGTGCTCTGCGTGACGGTGGTGTCGGCCATGTCGGCGTGCAGGTGGTCGAGGGCGTCCCACCAGTCGCGGAGGACGGCGAGGAGCTGCTCGACGAGTTCGGTGGCGCCTTCGTCGTTGTCGTCCTGGTCGGCGGCGTCGAGGTCGTCGGCGTCGAGCTGGTCGAGGGTGTCGCCGCAGATGTTCGCGGTGATCTCGTACTCGTCGGCGATGCGGCGCTCGGCCACGGCCAGGCCGTCGTCGGCGGTCGGTGTGCGGGTTTCGGATGCGGTGGTCACGGGTTCTCCTTCATGGTGCTCTGGGGGGTCGCAGGGGCGTTACGGCTACTGGGTTGAATCCGACGGTGCGAGGGCGAGCCCTATGGGCTGGGCGGTCTCGGTCCAGCCGTCGGTGCGGAGGATCTCGTTGAAGATGTCGGCGGCCTGGTCGCGGGTGATGGGCGTCAGGTCGTCGGTCCACTCGTCGATCAGGGCGTGCGCGCGGTCGAGGGGCCGCTCGTACAGTCGGCGGTGGTGCTCCTGTGCGGTTTCGTTCCTGGGGCTGTTCACTCCGACCTCCGGTTCGTGGTCTGCTGGACGGGTGCCGGCCCCGGTTCCCGCGGGGCCGGCTTCTGCGCGGGTCAGACGAACATGACGAGCTGCTCGCCGGCGCCCGTGGTGACCGTCGCCTTCCTCGTCGTGTCCGGCTCGGGCGTGGGCGCGCCGTTCAATCGCTCGGCGAGCGCACGGATCTCGTCGCGAACCTCGCTGGCGCGGTCGTGGCGGTCGAGCGTGGTCCCACAGCCCTCGCACATGCCCCGCTTCCCGTCCTCGCACAGCAAGGGCTCGCCGTTCCGGAGACGTCCTCGGTGGGTCGGGCAGACGATGGTCTGGTCGAAGTGCAGTCCCGGCGCCTTCAGCGTCCAGACCTTCAGGTCGATTCGGAGGCTGCGGAGTTGCTCACGGCTGGCCTTCTTGTCGTCACTGGTCATCCGGGTAGATGTCACGGGCTTCTCCTTCGAGTGGATGCTGGTGGTGGCCGGCCCCGGTTGGAGCGGGACCGGCTTCGCCGTGCGGGTCAGGTGCGCACGGGTTTGCCGTAGCACTCCTCGGCGTCATCGAGGGCAGCCTTGCGGTGGTCGGGGCAGGCCCTGAAGGTCGCGCCGGCGGCGTTCGGCTCGGCCAAGTGGTGTTCGGTGAAGAGGTTCAGCTCGTCGGTGGCGGGAGCGGTGCAGCCGGTGCCGTCGCAGGTGAAGGCCCCGGGTCGGGACGGGAAGACGAAGAGTGCGAAGCCCTGCTCGTTGATGTCCTTCTCGATAGCGGCGCGGGCTTGGTCCTCAGCGGCGAGTTGATCAATGGCGGTCATGGCGGTCTCCTTCAGTTGAGGTTGTGGATCTGGTTGGCACGCAGCTGCGCGGCCACGGCGGGGTCGACGATCTCGATGGCGTCGACGAGGAGCAGCGGCCAGAACACGGGGCGGCCGGCGGGTCCGGTGAGGATGACGATGTCCTGGGAGCCGTCGGCGGGAACGTCCCTGCCGACGGCCTCGGTGAGCACCGCGGTGGGCACGGTCTTGGGGACGATGACGACCGCGGCGGTCTCGATGATCAGATCGCAGGCCAGGAGGGTGAGCGCGTGGCCGGTGTGCAGCACCGTGCCGGTGCCGTTGTCGAGGTAGGCGTTCCAGTCCGGGATGTCACAGAGCCGGTGGGCGAAGGACGTGAGGGCGTCGGGCGGGACGGTGATGACGTAGCTGTCGCGGTCGGCAATGTGGTCGGCGATGCGCTTGACGGCCTGCGGACGGGTGGGGGACAGGGTGAGAGTCATGGTCTGTTCCTTCGGCTCAGATGGCATCGGCGAAGTAGTCGTCGGGGTCTTCGAGGGGCGCGTCCCACAGGTCGCCGTCGTCGGCGGGCGGTTCTGGCACCGGCGACGGCCCTGCCTGCGGTTCTACTTGGCACGAAGTGTGGGAACCGTCCCCGTGACTGCTGTCAGAAATGCGACTTTCTGAGTTCTCTAGCTCCTTTATTTGGGGGGTTGGGGGATGGGAACCAACACTTCGTGCCAAGGGGACGGACCCGGCCGCGATCTTGAGGTCGTCCATCCGCTTGGCCCGCAACACCTTCGTGATCAGCCCGGCCTCCTCGCCGAGGTTCCACGGGTTGGACGTCGGAAAGCCCGACTCCTCGCTGTCTGCGGCTTCCTCGGTTCGAGGGCACTGGGTCATGTCCAAGACCTCCATGTCCTCAAGGGCTCGGCGTGCGACGTGACGGTGAAGGCCGGTGGTTGCGCTCAACGTCGAGACCGTCATCTGTTCGCCGTTGGCCAGCTGCTCCAGCACCCTCAGGCGTGCCTGAGGCAGCGTGTCCAGCGCGCACTTCCGTGCGAGCGCGACGGCGTGCTCGACGGGCTCGCCGAGGGCGATGAGCGACTTCGCCAACGCGACGATCTGGCCGGTGACCCGGCCCGGTTCCTCGATCACCGGTACGCCGTCGATTTCGCGGCGCCCGTAGGCATGGCGGGGTACTGCGGCACGTCCGAGGCACGTCAGCGAGGCTGCGTCTTCGAGCGCGTCGTAGGTCTCGTCGTCCAGCTCGATCTCCCGCACGGTGCCTCGGGCGGCGTACACCAGTGCGGTGGCCGTGCGCCGGGCTTCCTCCTGCTTGGCCTTGAGGTCGGTCATCCGGCGGCGCTTCCGCTGGACGGCCTTCTTGTGCTCGGCATCCGTGTCTGCGGTGCGGCAGTACAGCCAGCGGGGCCCGAGCGCGTCGGAGTGTGAGGAGAAGTTGTCGATGGCCGGCGTGACGGCGGCAAGAAGCGTGAGTCGACCGCGCCAGACGAGCGGGTCCGGGGTGTTACCTACCTCCCGGTTGACCTCGCCGTCATAGGCGCGGCGCAGGAGGGAGAAGAGGACGTCTCGGCCGCCACGATCGGAGCTTGCCAGGATGGTGGAGAAGTCGCTGATGGAGACGAAGGCGCGGGAGCCGACGCGGGTGAGGATTCCCGTTGGCCTCGGGTTCTTGCCTTGGGTCCAGGACAGCAGGGCGGGGCCGGTGATGTCGTCGACGTGCTCCTCGGTGACGTCGTCGAGGAGTCCCACCGCTTCGGTCTTGCCGCCCGATGGCGGGCCGACGATCATGCCCCAGAGAGGATCGCCGTCCAGGGCCGAGGAGACCCCGGCGGCCAGGGCGAAGCGAATGTGCGCGGGGTCCTCAAGATGGAGGTACTCGCCGATTTGGTCGAACAGCCTGGCGTACAGCTGTTCTATGCTCTCGCCGGTCTGGAGAGGCGCGAGCTTTGGCCTTGGCGGTGAGGATGGCGCCGTCGGCGTCTGGCCGTCGGCGGGGGCCAGTACGTCGACCAGTTCGTCCAGGGTGTACCCGGCGGCCAAGTGGTCGGAGAGGTCCGAGTGCTCAGCCTGAACGAGTCCTTGGACGATGCGGACGCTGGCGGCCTTGCCGAGGAGATCGCGGTACGCGGCGGCGGCGTGTGCGCGGCCTGCTTCGTCGTTGTCCTGGACGATGACGACGTGCGCGCCCTTGAGGGTGTCTCCGTACTCCGGCTTCCACTTGGTGCGCTGCCCCTCGCGGGCGGCTCCGTCGAAATTGCAGGTAGCCGTGACGCCGGCCCGCTCGGCAGCCTTGACGTCTTTCTCGCCCTCGGGGAGGTAGACCGGCTCGCCCTTCTCGATGGCGGCCAGCACACGGGGCAACCGGAACAGGGGCCTCTCTTCGAGGCCCTTCAAGCTGTAGCTGCGTTTTCCGCCGGTCAGCGGCCGGTAGATACTGAAGTCCTTGTCGCGGCCGTCCTTGCCGGGCTCCTTGCGCTCCTTGACGAACAGCACGGCACCGCGCTGGTTCTCGTACTCGTAGGAGTCGACGACGACGTACTTCTGCGGGCGCCCGCGTGGCTTGGGCTTCTCGTCGAACAGGTCGGACATGTTGAGCCCGATGGCGGCGACGATGTCCTCGGTGGCGCACCCGACCTGGCAGCAGAGAAGCACCTTGCCGCCGTCGTAGTTGATGCTCATGGACGGTGTGCGGTCATCATGGCCGCTGCACTGCCCGACGTAGCCGGAACCGGACTGGCGCGAGAGGTATCCATGGTCCCGGTGGGCATTCAGGAAGCGCTCCAGAGCGGTCACTCGGTTGTCTCCGTTGCGCTGATCAGTTCGTTGACGATGGCCACTGCCCGCGCCATGGCTGCGGCATCACGTCGCCGCCGGAGGGCGATACGTGCAAGCGCAGCGACGGCGAGAATGTTCGGGTCATCCCCGCCGGCTCCGTGATGGCAATCGGCGAGGGCGGCGTCGAGCTTGGCCACGAACTCGGCGAGCTGGCGGTCATCGAGCTGGGTGATGCGGCCGACGGCCGCGTCGAGGTCGTGCATGACGTCGTCCTGATCGCGAGGGCGAGGGAGAGGGCGTGGCGGTCGTGGTGACCGCCCCTCGCGGGGTTGGTTGAAGCGGGAGCCCGCCGCCCCGCGCACGCCAAGGTCGGCGCTGGCGCAACGGCGGGCGGTCACAGCTGGCCGCCGTTGCGCCAGTTGGCGCTGCCGGGGTGGCCGTGGGCGATGAGCCCCAGCTCGCGCTCGTCAGAGATCCACGGGAAGTCGGACCAGCTGCGCGCCCACCCGTCCGGGAACGGCTCAGGGGCGGGCAGTTCGAGCTGCTGCGCGATCTGCGGGAGCGGGCTGAGCGTGGCGTCGTGCAGACCGCGCTCCACGGTCGCGACCCACAGGCCGTGCCCCTCGATCCCGCCGCACGCCCGTTCCGCCCAGTACTCGCAGTCGTCGTACGTCCGGCCGGTGCCCGCGGTCAAAGACTCGGCCACCAGGTTGCCGTCAGCCCAGTACCGGCCGTCCGGTCCCACGAATGTTCCGCGTGCCCGCACGCTGCCCATCAGGTACAGCGGGCCGGCTGATCCGAGGTACCGCAGCCCGGTCTCAAGGGCCAGCACGGCGAGACTGTCGTTGGTGATGTCGACGCAGGCGGCGGTGAACCGCTCCCGGGCCGTCACAGGCCGTCCTGCTGTTCGTCGCCGTACAGGTCCTGCCGGAGCTGCTCCTCGAGAAGGTTCAGCGCCTCGGCCGTCATGGGCTCCGTCGTGCGCAGGGTCTGCAGGAGGGCGACGCGGTGCACGAGGAGCCGCAGCTCCTTCACCGCCCGCCACAGTTCGGCGGAATCGACCGTTACGGATCCCCGTGCGGATACGGCGATCTGCGCCAGGTGGTCGAGGTCCCCGTCCCGCAGGTAGCTGGACTCGGCGGTGATCGCGTCGTGGTGAAGAGCTTCGTCCTGCTCGCGGCGGTGTTCGCAGAAGTGCACGAACAGCAGCGAGTCGAGGGCCCGTTCGCGCTGGCCGGGGTCGAGCTGATCCCAGGCGCCCCGACCCGGGGCCGACGCCGGGAAGCCCTCGGGACAGGTGTTGCGCATCTTCGTCAGGGCCTGCTCGAAGAGGGCATCAAAGCCGCCGTCATCGGACGCGTAGCGCTGGTGCAGGGTGATGTGGTCGAAGTCGTCGAAGGCCGTCACAGGTTCACCTCGTGGACGGTGAGCCCGCGAGTGTCGACGACGTACTCGGCTTCCTGGCGCCCGTTGTAGGCGCACAGCAGTGCTTCCGGCGGGGCGAGCAGGGTGTAGACGCGGCCGGGCGGTCGACCGCCGGAGCCAGCGGCAAACCGTTCCGCGACTGCGCGGTCCGTGGTCCAGGACCAGTCGGTACGGCGCTCGGGTACGGTGCCGCGCCAGAGCAGGACCGGGTGGTCGGGGCGGTCCGCGGGGATCCCGTCGACCGTGAAGCCGGCGACCTTGAACAGCCAGCGCCAATCGTCACGGTCGAGGTGCCGGTCGGGGAATTCCGCGCCGGACCAGATACCACCGATCAGCGCGGTGACGGTGTCGGCCTTGATCTTGTCGTCGTCGTACATCTCGAGCAACAGTTCCGGGCCGGAGTTCCGGCCTTCCCTGCCGACCAAGTAGCTGAACTCGCCGGTGGTCAGCCGGTCGGCGGCCAGCAGCTGCTCGTAGTCGTACCGCGGCACGACCTGCCGGGTCAGACCGGTGGCCACCGGCGGGGGGATCGTGGGAGACTTCATGTGCTGAGTCCGTTTCTGTAGTGCAGGCCCCGGGTCGCTGGCGAGCGATTGAGCCCGGGGCTTCTGCATGTGGGTGAGGCGATGGCCCCTGCCGCGTTGGTGCGCTAACACCGGCGGTCTGGTGGGGGCCGCTTCGTTATGCGGCGTCGGATGCGGCGGCCGGACTGGGCCGGAGCAGGATCCGCAACTGGTCTCTCTGGGCCTGGGTGAACGGCGGGGCCTTGTCGACGAGCGCCCTGATGCGCATCCACTGCGCTGCGTCGCCGGTGTCACCGCGCTCGAGAGCCTCGGCGGCCATCCGGTCCTCGTAACGCATCTGGCCCGGCTCGGCGCTCATGCGGCAGGCGCCTGCATATATGGAGCGAGTAGCTCTTCGATGTCTGCCAAGCCGTAAGCCCGTGCGACTCGAGATAGGGCCTCAACGCTTAGGCCCGCGAGTCCCCGCTCCACTTTGGACAGGTGGGACATATCCATTGAGGCTTTGGCTGCCGCCTCGTTGAGCGTCCACCCCCGTGCGATCCGCAAGGCGCGGAGGGGCGAAAGTTGGCCTGACATACATGTCGGGTAGCGAGCATGTGTGTTCATGGCGCTGATCCTGGCATGGATTGGAACGACATGCAAGGGTGTCCGGTACCCAACGCCAGTGTTGGCTGCTAGATTTTTGGGCGTGACCGCCAACGCGAATGACCGCAACCTCCCCGAAGAGGTATCGGCCCAGATTGACCGGGCCAACGACGACCGCCAGCTCCCCCCCATGAGCGCCGATGGCGTCGCCTCGTACAACCTGTTGCGCGCCCGAGAACTACGCGGGTGGACCCAGCAGGAGGCGGCGGTCCGAATCTCCGAAACGCTGGGCAAGCCATGGTCGATCGCCGTTTACGCGGCGGCCGAGCGCTCGCACCGGTCAGCCCGGGTCAAGGAGTTCAGCACCGATGAACTCGTCGCGATGTCGCGGGCCTTCCGGCTGCCGCTGACGTGGTGGTTTCTGCCCCCGGGCCCCTTCTCTACGATCACGCCTCGCAACGCTGGAGACGACGTCGCGATCAGCGGGGACGAACTCCTAGGGCTGCTGTTTCCTATCGACGGCGAGATGGTCACGGATCTACAGGGCCGCACTCAAGCGCTCTTCACCCAATTCGCCGCCCAGGGGCCGGCCCGCGACAGCACCGGCTCGTACCTCGCCTACGTGGCACGGCAAAATGCCACACTGCACGTTATGGCTGCAAGCGCCTTCAAGGCCGCGAACGTAGAGGACGCGCCTCGGGAACTTGAGGACATCGCGCGGCGGCTGAAGATCGCGCTAGGCGTCCTGACGTCGGACCTGCAGCATGACGGGCTACAAGTGACCGAAAACGACAGCAGCGCCGGTGAGGACGCCGGCGCTGCTGTCGAATGACGGCCTCAGCCTGCGACCTTCCATTCGATCGCGATGGTCTCTTCGTCGAAGTAGGACTCGCCACTGCCCGGCTTGAAGCCAGGCCGGCGACCACGCCGCGCAGGGTGAACCGTGACGGTCATGATGGCGGCGATGATGGCCCGCCGCTTATCCAGGTGGTACCCGGGCCATTGCTCGGCGATCTCCGGCGTACCGAGGGGTAGCGACGCCAGGACGGATGTGCGGGCGCGCGCCGTCATCTTCTCCTCGATCTTCTCGAGGCGTTTCCGCGTCAGCGCCGTTCCATCCAGCATCTGCTGACGGGTGATCCGGTCCTCGTCGTAGTCCTCCGTGTAGCCGTCCAGCTTGGCGCGTAGCGCGTTCGCGGTGGCTGCCAGGTCTTCCTGCGCCTCCTCGGCGGCCGGGGGTGGCAGAAGGAGATCTGCGGCGTCGAGCCGGGACAGGCGGGCGATCGCCATGCGCGTCACGTACTTGTCGAGCTCCGACGCTTCGCGCACGAAGTGCTTGCCGCTGCTGCAGCGGTACTTGGCCGCCCAGGATCGGGTCTTCAGCTTTTCGAGCCGCCCGGGATCCGCTCCGGATGCTGCCAGCTCCACGGCCCGCTCAGCGTTCCTGGCTGCCTTGGCGACCCCGCCAGTCCCACCCGTGGATCCCCGGGCGACCAGGCCGCAGTGGCACCTGTAGATGCCTGCCCCCATCCATACCCGGGCGTTGCCCGTGGTGGTGCGGCGCTCGGGGTTCTCAAGGATCGCCTTGGCGGCCCGCCACTTCTCCTCCGAGACCAATGGCGGCCAAGCCGCCCGGCCGACGATCTCGCCGTGGTGGTCGATGAGGCCGGCGTTCCGGGGGCGCAGCAGCATGACCCGGAGTTCGGTCGGCGCCCAGTCGCGGGACTCGGGCTCACCCCGCGTGCCGTCGGGCTGCTTGTAGCGGCGCGCCACGGTACGGACTCCGGCGGCCTTGAGGTCGCGACAGAGGGAGCGGAGGGAATCGCCGGCGATGATGCAGTCAATCGCCTGTTCGACGTGCCACGCCTCGGAGCCGGAGGCGTTGACGGCCTCAGCCTCGCAGGACTCGCACACCCGGTCGACGGTGAATCCCTGGGTGGCCCCGCAGCTGGGGCACAGGAGCGCCCGCGGGGTGACGCCATCGGCCTCGTACCCGAATGGCCGGGGGCCGCCGCGGAACTCGCCTTTGACCAGAGAGTCGGCCTTCGCTTCACGGACGCGTTCGCTGATCTGCTCGGACTCGTGCTGAGCATCCACCGCGGCTCGGAGAGCATCACGCCGGCCGTCCGCGGTGGACAGGTCGTAGCGGCCCTGCTTGACGGTCTCGACCTCAAGCTTCCTGTCGGTGATCAGCCGGAAGAACTCCAGCCCGTCGTCCAAGCGCCGGTAGAAGCGCGTGGGCGCCAGGGCGTAAGCGCCGTCGGCGAGCCCGTTCTCAAGGTAGGCGAGCATGGCGATGTAGTCGGGGCGGGGTTTGCCGGAGTAGGCCGAGCGGTCGTCGTCGGTGAAGACCGCGACGATCTCGTCACCGTTCTTCCGGGCGAGCTGGCGGCACTGTCTGTCCTGGCGGTCCACGCCGTTCTGGCGACCTTCCCGGTCGTCGCTGATCCGGCGGTAGATGACCATTCGGCGCGGCACCCGCGCGGGGATCTGCATGGGCCAAGGCTAAATCTAAAAGAGCTATTCGGATAGTCTTGACAGATCGAACCCGCTGCCGCTCTTGGGTACCGAGGCCGGACTGAGGCCGACCGTGAGCTTCTTCTGCGGCCAGGACTCGCCGCTGTTGATCATTTCCCTATTGAATGAGCGTGTTGAAGCCGTACAAGAGGGGTGCTTGCAGTGACGAGTTGGCGGGTGTTCTGGGTGCCACCGGACAGGCTGAGGGGCGGGCTGCGGCCGTCGGTGCTGGAGGGGTGGGAGGCCTTGGCGGTGCGGGAGACGGCGGCGGGGGTACGCGCGGGCGACCCGATCTTCCTGTCGCCGGACTTCCGTGTAGATCCGTTGTTGGGTCTGTACGGGCAGTCGCCGAAGTTCCGCAACTACGAGCCGGAGACCAAGCGGAATTACGCGACGGATATCGCGCTGCTTTTGACGCATCTGTGGGCGCGCGGGAAATCGTGGGTGGAGACGGTCCCGCGCGATCTGGAGGATTACGAGGACTGGCGGCGGTTCGCGCCGGAGAATCCTTCCCAAATCGGTGGGTCGAAATGGGACCGGGAGCTGGCCGCGTTCTTGGGTCTGTTCAAGTGGGCGGACAGGGCGGGGTGGGTCGCCACGAACCCGGTGACGATGCGGCAGGTGGTGACGGCCCGCGGCGAGGTGGTGAAGGTCCCTGATGCGAGGGCGAAGAACGCCCGGTCGGCGAACGTGCACTGGCTCACTCCGCGGACGTGGCGGCTGTGGGTGGATGTGGGCCTGCGCGGTCACGGCCGGGACGGGGTGCCGGAGCTGGGCTGGGTGGGTCGGCTGGAGGACCGCAATGTGGCGTTCGTCCGGCTGCTGGTTTCCTCGGGGCTGCGGCGGCTGGAAGGCGGGTCGCTGCTGACCTTCGAGATCCCCAGGATTCCGCTGTCGGGCGGCCGTTACTGCCACGGGAAGGTGGCCGCGCAGGTGACGCGGTCGAAGACGGCGCGGACGTACTACGCGTCGAGCGGGGCGGTCGGCGACATCGAGAGTTATATGGAGTCGTCGCGGGCCTGGGCGATCAGCAAGGCCCAGGCGGCGGGCCGCTACGAGCGGCTGCCTCAGATGCGGCTGGTCACCGAGGTCGGCGGTGGGCTGAAGCCCAAGGTCCGCTGGTGCGATCTGGACGGCGTCGTCGGCGAGCGGGAGCTGGACAAGCTGACGTGGCAGGAGCGGATGCTGCTGTTCACCGAGGGGCCGGGCGGGCCGGAGCCGTTGTGGCTGTGGCTGAACGAGCAGGGCCTGCCGTTCCTTCCGCACTCGTGGGAGGGCGTGTTCCGCGCCGCCAACAAGCGGTGCGAACGGGTGCTGACGCCGCCTGAGCATCTGCGGATGGACCCGCACAAGGTCTACGCGCCCTATGCGACCGTGCACTCCGCTCGGCACTCGTTCGCGTTGTTCATGCTGGTGGTGCTGAACGCGATCATGGACCGCCGCTATGGGCTGACGCCGGAGGAGAGGCGTGATTTCCGTCTGCTCTACGGCGATCCGTGGTTCATGGTCCAGGGCCTGTTGGGGCACGCAAACCGGGAGACAACGGTCAAGCATTACCTCGCGCCGGTGAGGAATCTGCAGCTGGAGTCGATGCTGGCGTCCTCCGCGGAGCCGGTGGACGCGATGCTGCCGGATCTGGACGGGGTGTTCGCGCGGGTGGCACGGGACGCCGAGGGCATCCAGGACATCGACGTCCGGATGACGCCGACGACGAGGGCGGCGTGAGCCGCCGCGGGCGCAAGGCCGTGCTGCCTGCGGCCGGCCATGCCCGCCCCGAGCGGCTTCAGCCCGATGGCCTGGTGGTTCGGCACTTCAACATGGCGGGCCGGGTCAAGGAGTACGACTTTTCGACGCTGCCGGTCGTCGAACCGGTGCAGCGGTTCCTGGCGGTTCTGTTCGCCGCCCGCTGCGAGCCGAACCGGTGGAGCGTCCACAAGTCGTCGAAGTCGGTCTGGGAGAAGGTGGAGGGGTTCGCGATATTCCTGGCCGCGCAGGCGGAGCCGCCGCAGCGGGTGGAGGACTTCACGGCCGCGCTGATCGAACGGTTCTGGCTGACGATGGCCTCGACGGGCTCGAACCGGGCCGGGTTCCGCACGGTGTGCTCGCTGTTGTTGGACGACGAGCGGTTGCAGAGCGGGCCGGTGGCCGACGCGCTGGCCCGCCGTGTTCCGGCGCACAAGAGCACGCGGCAGTCCTACAGCACCGCGGAGTTCGATGAGATCAAGCTGGTGGCCCGGCGGACGTTCCGGTCGGCTCTGCTGCGGATCGAGGACAACGCCCGCCACCTGGAACGCTTCCATGCCGGGCAGTTCACGCCGGGAAGTACGCAGTGGGTGGTCGGGGAGGCCCTGGAGCTGATCGCCCGCGACGGCGGTCTGCCGCGCATCGAGGGGCCGAGCGGTCAGCCCTACATCGCCAAGAAGTACCGCAAGGCGCTCGGCGGGCAGGCCACGGAGGTGACCTGGCAGCGGCTGTTCCTGTCGCGGTCGGAGGCGGCCGCGTTGGGGGTGCTGCTGCTTGGGGAGTACGGGTGGAACCTGTCGGTGATCGAGCGGGCGGAGGTTCCGCGGGCCACCCCGGATCCGGGCGGGGACGACGGGAAGCTGACTTACCGCATCCCGGTGGAGAAGCACCGTCGCGGAGGCGGCGACTGGTATGAGACGGAGAACGTCACCGATCACGGGGCCGGCACGCCGGGACGGCTGATCACGGAGGCGCTGGCGGCCACCCGGTTCGCCCGGGCGGCGGTGGAGAGACTGGCGCCGGGCACCGACCTGCTGATGGTCTCCCGCACCGGGCGGGTGGGCAAGGAGAGCGCGGACGGAGACCGGCACCCGTCCGTCGGCCCGTTCTACTTCGGCCTCAGCCACGACGATGTGAAGTGGTGGACGCAGAAGGTGGGGCTGGGCGGCTCGCCGTTCCAGCGCGGGCGGCGCACGGTCCGCGCGCTCGATCGCCGCGAGCCGGCCCAGCATTCCCAGGAGACGCACGACCGCGTCTACGTCCTGCCGGACAAGAACGTGCAGGAAGCGGCCGTCGCGGTGATCGCCGGCGGCGCCGAGGAGGCCGTGGAGGTGGCTCGCAAGGCGGTCCTGGTCGCGGAGTTGCGCGACGAGCCCGATCCGCGGGACGCCGAGACCGCGACCGCCGACTGCGCGGATGCCGATGCGAGCCCGTGGCCCGCGCCCGGCGGGGGTTGCGGGGCGTCGTTTCTGCTGTGTCTGGCCTGCCGCAATGCCCATGTCCACCCCGGCCACCACCCCCGCCTCGCCCTGCTGCACCAGGGCCTGGAGGGCCAGAGGTCGGTGCTGGCACCGCCGGTCTGGCGGCGCGACTGGGGTGATCACCACGCCCGTCTGGAGGACCTGAAACGGCGGATCGGACCGGGCGGGTGGGCCCACGCCCTGGACCGGGTCACCGACACCGACCGCACCGTCATCGGCCATCTGCTTTCTGGAGAACTCAACCCGTGACCACCGCCGTTGAACTGGACCGCTACCGGATGCCGCTGCCCGGCCCCGGCACGCCCGTCATTCCCGAGGACCGTGTCGTGGCCCTGCATGCTCACCTCAACACCCACTACAGCGCGGCGAAGTGGCCGCTGGCACCGCTGATCGACAATCCCGCCACGTCTCTGCGCGTGATCGAGTGGTCCAAGTGCCCGGTCTCGCTGCGCGAGGAGATGCGGCTGGTGACCTGGACGCTGCTGAACGGCGAACTGCGGCCGACGTTCGTGAAGGAACGCCGCTCGCGCCGATCGCGGCTCGGCCCCGACGCCACCTGGCAGGCGGTGCAGGAATGGTTCCGCATGGCCGGCTGGCTGGGCGAACGCGGCATCCGCAGCCTGGCCGAGTGCGATGCCGCTGTGCTGCACGACTACGGCGTGAAGGTGCGCGATTCCGGCGTCAGCCGCAGTCGGGTGGTCAAGCTGCTGGGCTTCGTGACACGGATGTGGGCGTTCGACCAGCTCAGCGCACGTCCGACGGGAATCGAGCGACCACCGTGGGACGAGACGGGCATCGACGACTACCTGCCTTCGGAGAAGGGCGGCGGCGGGGAGAACTCGCGCGAGCCGCTGGCGACGCAGACGATGGGACCGCTGCTGATCTGGGCGATGCGGACGGTCGACGACTTCGCCGACGACATCCTGGCCGCCTGGGAGGAGGCGAGGAGGCTGGCCGAGGCCGCCCGCACGACCGCCGCCACGACCGCCGGGCGGGCAGCCCTGCACGCCTACCTCGTCCCGATCATCGAGGACGGGGCGCCGGTGCCGGCCAGCTGGAACCGCGGCGAACTGTGCTTCGCACGCTCCTACGTCGGCGGCCTCACCGGCGCCTCCGAGCGGCAGGTCGACACGGCGATCAAGCGTTACGGCCTGACGAAGGCGGCGGGGATGCGTCCCGGGGCATGTCCGCTTGACCGCCCGGTCACCGGCCGCATCGCCGGAGTCCCCTGGCGAACGGCGATCGACTTCTCCGAGGCCGCCTCGTTGATGCGAAACCTGGGTACGGCATCTTTCATAGTCTGTGCATATTTGACTGGTATGCGCCCCGAGGAGGTGCTGGGGATGCGGTCCGGCTGCTGCCCGGACCCGCAGCCGGACGAGGACGGCAACGTGGGGCGGCACCTGATCCGCAGCGTCCACTACAAGACCGTCACCGACGGCGAGGGCAACTACCTGGCCGGCGGCACGGAGCGCGAGGTCCCCTGGGTGGCGATCACCCCGGTGGTCAACGCGATCCGGGTCCTGGAGCGCATGGTTCCGGCCGGTCACCTGCTGTTCGACCACGACGCCCACGACGCCCTCTACGGGCTCCGCCCGAGCACCCGCGGCGCCCTGAGGGCCCAGGGAATGCGCCAGCGCATCGAGGACTTCGCGACCTGGGCGAACACCGAGGCCGAGGCCCAGGGGCTGCCCGCCGAGGTGATCCCGCCCGACCCGCACGGCAACATCGGCACCGCGCGTTTCCGCCGGTCCCTGGCCTGGCACATCGCCCGCCGTCCCGGCGGGCTGGTCGCCCTCGCCATTCAGTACGGCCACATCCGCACCGCGTTGAACACCGACGTCTCCGGGGGTTATGGCACCCGCAGCCGCGGCGGCATCCACGACGTGCTCGCGCTGGAGACGGCGCTGGCGACCGCCGAGACGGCAGCCGACCTGCACGAGCAGTTCGAGACCGGCGGCGGCATCTCCGGCCCGTCGGCTCGCCGGGCCCTGGTGGAGGCGGCCACCAGCCGCCGGTTCGAGGGCCGCGAGATCAAGACCGATTTCGCCCGCAAGTATGCCGCCGCCCAGCGTTATCTCGCCCGGGACGGCGCCGTGCTCTATGACAATCCGAACGCATTGTTGCTCTGCCTCTACAAGCAGGACCGGGCCCTCTGCCAGCGTGACGGCGTCGGCGCGGAGGCCCCGACGCTGGACCGGTGTGTCCCCGGCTGCGGGAACACCGTCCGCACCGACGAGCACGCGGCCCGGCTGCGGGAGCGGGCCGAGCACATCGACAAGCAGGCGGCGCACACCCCCCAGCCGATCGGCGACCGGCTCCGGGCCAACGCCGACAAACTCCGTTCCTTCGCTGACGAACACGACGAGACCCGCTTCACCCGCCAGGAGACTCCCGCATGAGCCCCGCCCTCGATGAACGTGATCGCATCCGCGCGGCGATGGACCGCATCCTGGCCGGGAGTCCGGAGCACTCCACCGGGGCCTTGACCATCGTCGCGCTGGCCCAGGAGGCCCAGGTCCCCCGCAACGCGCTCACCCAACGGCACCTGGACCTGCGCAACGACTTCTACGACAGGGTCCGCGAGCGCGGGCAGACGCCGGACGCCGAGAAGCGACTGCGCAAGCAGATCGTCAAGCTCAAGGAACTGCGGACCGCTGATGCCGAGGAGCTGGCCCAGTTGCGCGAGGACGTCCAGGGTCTGGTCCGCACCGTCAATCAGCTGGCCTTGGAGAACCAGCAGTTGCGGACCGAGCTCACCGCGCCGCGCGGCCGCCTGCGGGTGCTGCCGGGACTGCCACAGCCCCCGGCCCCGCGCGGGCCGACCGGCTGAGCACGCACAGTCGTACGCACTTCGTCGCTCACGTCGTACGCGACTGGGTACGTATCTCTGTACTTCCCCCCTCGAGGAAAGGGGAAGTACAGAGAAACGTGCTCAAGCGGCGGGCCGCAGCTCGTGCTGGACGGCGGCGATGGCCCGCAGCCTGCTGGCCATGTCCTGTGGGCCCTTGTTCATCAGGGCCCACAGCGCGCTGATCTGGCGGCCGGAGTCCCACATGCCGCCGGCCGGGGTGCGAAACGGGGTGACGCCGATGCCGGCGGCGGCGAACAGGCCCGCGTCCAGGTATTTCATGCCGCCGGTCCCGCACAGATAGGACCTCGCGCCGGTGACGGCCGCGAGGTCGGCGAGCCTTTGCGAGCGTCCGGGCCGGGCGGACAGCTGGCTGCTGCGGAGGATCTGGCCCTTCCAGCCGAGCAGGTCCAGCAGGATGCGGGTGGACGCCTCGGCGACGGCCGCGGTCTTGCCGGTGGCTTCGAACAGGTCGAGGACCGGGTCCAGGGCCTGGTCGAGGGCGGCCCAGTGCGGGCTGGAGCGGTAGTGCTGGCGAAGCATCGCCGCAGTCCGCCGCCGGGCACGGTGCGGTTCGACGACCAGCGCGTCCCGGATGGTGGTCGGGCGGCCGGCGGGCAGGTGGGTGGGGATGGACAGCCACTGCCTGCGGTTCGGGTCGTCAAGGTCGGCCAGGCGGGTGCGCTGCTGGTAGTCGCGGCGGGTGAACTGGACGTCGTTCAGGACGATCCAGTAGTCCGCCGCGAACAGCTTGGCCAGGGTGGTCAGCCGCGGGAACAGGTTGGGCTGGTGGATCGCACACAGCCCGCCCGGGGCGGGGAGCTCAGGGTCCCAGGAGACGGCTGTCGAAGCCGGCAGCGAGGAGAGATTCGTACGCGGCATGCACGTCCTCCGGGACGTCCTGCTCGATGGCGAAACCGAGCTTCGGATACTCGATCACCCGCTGGAGGTCGCCGACGAGCATGTCCAGGACGAGTTTCTCGTCGCCGATGCTCTTGAGGTAGTCGTCGAACTCCAGTGGCTCCGAGGCACAGATGATCTCGACCTCGGGCCACAGCTTGCGGGCGGTGGCGAAGGATCGCCGCTCCATATAGGGCTTGGAGACCAGCAGCACACTCTTCGGTGTGATCCCGGCGGCGGCCAGCACCTCGCGGGAGAGGGTGATGTTCTGGCCGGTGTTCCCGGCGTTCGGCTCCAGCAGGATCGCCTCGGCGGGGACGCCGAGGTCGATGGCGTGCTCGCTGAAGTGCACGGCCTCTCCGCGCGGGAACACCTGGGCGGTGGTGGGGCTGTTGCCGCCGGTGAAGACCAGGTGCGGGAAGAGCCCGGCCCGATACAGCTCGGCGGAGAACGCCGCCACCCCCAGGTCGTGGCTGCCCAGGCCGATCGCCACGTCGGCGGTCCGGATCTCGTGGTGCATCTGGTGGTAGTCCCAGATCAGCTTCGCGTCGCGCCACTGGTCCTCGGTGATGGCCTGCTGGTTGTCCGTCACGCGTCTTCTCCCTGGTCACCGTCGCCGGGGCCCGGTCGGCCCCTCGCTCATGGCCTTGATGCCCTCGATACTGCGCAGTTGGTGCACGAGTCCGTACTGCGCGGCCACCTTGGCGGCATGGTCGAGGACGAGAAGTCCATCATCGCGGGTGTCCCGGTCGGAGAGCAGGATGTGACCGTGGGCGGTATCCAGTCGCACGCGTTGCATCGGTGAGTCCGTCATCCCGCTGCTGCGGGCGATGTCGATGAAGTGCAGCGCCCCGGTGAGGTCGCCGGCACCGCGGTGGGCAAGGGCGAGTTTCTGGTGGGCCACCGACCAATCGTCGGGCTCGGCCAGATCCTCGAACTCGCGGGTCGCCGCGGTCATGACGCGGGCCGCGTAGTCGTGGTTGCCATCCTTGCTCAGCGCGGTCCCCACCCACAGCCGGGCACGGGCCCGGTCACGGCGCGAGAGCCGGTCATCGACCGCGAGGGTCTCGTAGTTGCGGGCGGCGATCTCCAGCTTCCCGGACATCTCCGCGACCACCGCCAGCGACAGGTCGAGCTGGGCGACGCGGCGGGGGATGTCGAGCTGGGTGAAGACCGAGCGGGCCCCGGCATAGGAGTGCTGGGCCGACAGCGGCCCCAGCACGGCACCCTGGTCGCGCTGGAGGTCGCCGAGCAGGGCGGTGGAGCGGGCGAACAGATACAGGCCCTTGTCATCCAGTTCCGGCGGTCTCCAACGGTTGATCCACCGGGTCAGCAGGCTGGAGGCGAAGGTGAAGTTCTGGCGGGAGAGCGCGACCACGGTCCGGTCCAGGTCGTCGGTCCACGACTCGTAGTCCCACATCCGGGGCCCGCTGGTGGTGACCCGCCGCCCCGGGCCCGCGGCAGTGGCCCGGCCGCTCTCGGACAGCAGGGTCTCGAAACGCAGGTGGACGGCGGCGTCCGCGCGGGCGAGCGCGGTGTCGAGGATGGCCTGGGTGTCCGGGCGGGGTTCGGTGGCGGCGGCGAGCTTGTCCCACTTGGAGACGGTGCGGACGGCGACGCCCAGGTGATCGGCGAACACGCGGACGCTCATCCGCAGCGCGAGCCGCAGAGCATGGGCCTCCAGGCCGCTCCAGTGGTGCACGGTCGCCACGCGACACTCCCTTCCGAGAAGTCATCGAAGCACGGGGCACGCACGGCGGGGGACGCAAGTGCAACGGAAGTACAACACCCGGTCATTTCCCGTCCGTTGGATTGCCGCCACGCTCGATTGCAGGGGCCGAAGCCGCAGGCCACGGCCCCCCGCCCGCTCTTTGCCGACTTCCCCTTGGACGGTCTGAAGCATGGAACCCCTCACGGAGCATCGCCGCGTCAGCGGCCCGGTCGTCTATGGCTTCCTGCGACTGGTGAACGTCTCTGCCCCACGGGAGATCGCCCTGACCGCATCGCTGGCCGAGTACTGCCGACAGCACGAGCTGACGCTGTCCGGTGTCTTCACCGACCGCACGGCCACCGGAAGCCCGGCCTCGGCGGCGTTCACCGGGCTGCTGGACGTGCTCGCGCTGCCCGACACCTACGGCGTCGTGCTGCCTGCCGCCTCCCACCTGGGCCCCAAAGCGATAGCGGCCGAGCGGGAGAGGCGGATCGAAACGGTCGGGGCCCGGCTGCTGCTGGTCCGCGGCACCCGCCGGTCCCGCCCGGCCGGACACGGCCACTCCAGCCCTCCCGGCGGCCCCGCCCGCCGCCGGATGCCAGGACACGCCCCGGCCCTGGACGCCGAGACATGAGGCTCACCATGCCCGACCCCACCCAGCAGTACTTCACCGCGAAGCCCGAATCTGTCGGACAGGCCCGCGACTTCGCCCTGACCACCCTGGACTCCTGGGGGATGTCCGCCCGCGCCGAGGACATCCGGCTCTGCGTCTCGGAGCTGGCCTCCAACGCCGTCGTCCACGGCTCCGCCCCCGGTCACGGCTTCCTGGTCAAGCTCGAAGCCGACGACGACTTCGTACGCCTGGAAGTACACGACAGCCGCAATCACCGCCCCGAAGTCCGGCACCCTTCCGGCAGCGACCCGTCGGGCCGGGGCCTGCTGATCGTCGAGGAGTTCTCCGACGGCTGGGGAGTCGAGGACCGCCTGCCGTTCGGCAAGGTCGTCTGGTCCCGCTTCAAGGCCGGACAGACGCCGTGCTGACCCGCCCCGCGACGCTGGCCCCCGCCGCTTCCGGACCCGGTCCCCGGCTGCTGGTCTCGCTGGGGGCCTGGACCTGGCCGGGCACCGACCCGGCCGGGCAGAGCATCGCGCACATCCTGCTCGCCCACCCGCCCGGCCGCACCAGCCACGACACCGCCGAGGCGATCAAGGCCCGGATGCGCCACATCGCCGCATCGCTCGGCGGCCTGGACGCCGCCCGCGAGAGCATCCCGGACCTTCACGGACACCTGCAGGTCATCGGCGACCGGGTGCTGCTGCGGTTCGACGGCGCCCGCTACGGCCTGCGGCTGCCGACCCACCCGACCTGGACCGACCTCCTCACCGGCAGCGGCCGGGCGGTCCTCCTGCTCGGCCTGGATCCGCTTGCGCGGTCCGCCGGCGCCGCCCGCGTCGACACCTACCTGGACGCCGCCCTCGCCGCCGACCGGCTCCTGTTCGGACTTGCCCGCACCACCTGACCGCGCCATGCACACCCCGCACTGAGCGAGAGGGAACTGCCATGGAATCCTTCGAACGCGCCCGGCTGGACGCCTACTTCGCCAAGATCGCCGCCCAGTTCGCCCCCGACGAGCAGGCCGCGGCCTTCCTGGTCACCCACCTGCTGCCCGAGCGGCCCGGCTTCGTCCGCGCGGTCGCCTCCCTCGCGAAGCTGCGGGCGGTGCTGCCCAAGCCGAAGTCCATCAGCCCCGCCGCCCAGCGCGAGGTCGAGCGATGCGTCCCGGTCGACGCCCTGACCCGCGAGCTGTTCGCCGAGACCGACACCGCCCTGGACTACTTCGAGTCCCGGGCCGCCGGCGAACAGGTCGCCCTGCTGGACGTCGGCGGCTACTTCGCCCCGACCCTGGTCGACCTCCACGGCCGGTTCTCCGGCCAGATCGCCGGGGTGATCGAGGACACCGAGAACGGCCACCGCCGCTACGAGGACCTCGACAAACTGCCCTGCCCGGTCATCTCGGTGGCCCGCTCGCCGCTGAAGGACCCCGAGGACTTCCTGGTGGGCCAGTCCGTGGTCTTCTCCACCGAGGCCGTCATGCGCGGACGAGGCGACATCCTGCACGGGCGGCCCGCCCTGGTCATCGGCTTCGGAAAGCTCGGCTCCTCCATCGCCCGCCTTCTGCACGCCAAGGGCGTCCAGGTCACCGTCTTCGACATCGACCCCGTCCGCCGCACCCAGGCCCTCTCCCAGGGCTTCGCCGTCGCCCGCGACCGCGAGAGCGCGCTGACCGGGGCCGGGCTGGTGCTCTGCGCGACCGGCGCGGTCTCCCTGCACGGCGAGGACTTCCCGCACCTTCGCAACGGCGCCTACGTCGCCACCGTCACTTCCAGCGAGGACGAGCTGGAGCTGAACCGGCTCCCTGACGTCTACACCCGCACGATGGTCGGCGACCACGTCACCCGCTACCAGACCACCGGCCATTACTTCTATCTGGCGAACGGCGGCAACGCCGTGAACTTCCTGCACGGCGCCAGCGTTGGGCCGTTCATCTTCCTGGTCCAGGCCGAGATCCTCGCCGGGATCAGGATGCTCACCCGCGGAGACCTCGACCCCGGCATGCACGAGGTCTCCGCGGCCGACCGAGCCGCTATCGCGGCGACCTGGCTCTCCTACTTCAACAGGTGATCAACTTGCCCATCAGCACCGACCACATCCGCACCACCCTGGCCGCCTACCTCGACGAGCACCCCGAGGAGAAGCCGGACCTCGCCCCCGCGCTCGGCCTCCTGGACGCCGGGGCCGACCTGGTCTCGCGGAGCGAGTTCCGCGGGCATGCGACCGCCGGCGCGATCCTCGCCGGTCCCGATGGCCGGATCCTGCACATCCACCACCTCGTCACCGGCAAGTGGCTGCTGCCGGGCGGCCACCTGGAATCCTCCGACACCACCCTCCTGGACGCCGCTCTGCGCGAGCTCGCCGAGGAGACCGGCATCCCGGCCGACACCGTCACCCCTTCGAGTGACAGCCCGCTCCACATCGACATTCACCCCATCCCCGCCAACGACGCCAAGGGCGAGCCCGAGCACCGGCACATCGACTTCCGGTTCCTCTTCCGCACCGAGTCCGAAGTCGGACCGCTCCAGACCGAAGAGGTCGCCGACGCCGCCTGGCGCGAGATCGACAGCATCAGCGGCAACCGTCTCCGCCAGCGGATCGCCCAGGCTCTTCGCTGACGCTGTCCAGCTGGCCGTCCCCGCGATCTCCGTCCCCGCACGGCGCGGGGACGGCCTCAATCACCTTCACGACCAGACCACGCAAGGCGCCTCGCTTTCCTTGAACAGACTGGTCAGAGCGTTAAAGGAAAGTCCTTCCCGCCTCCCGGCCAGACCTGCGGATGGAAGCCACTCTTGAAGCGAAAGCCCCGGTGGACCGCTGGCCTCGGCCCATGTCGCCGGGGTCAAGCTATGCCCGGCTCAGGGCCGCGGGACGGCCTCGTCGGCGTCGCTCCGCGATCGCGCGGCAGCGTCCAATTCGGCCCGGAGCCGTCGCTGCCGGTCCGCGGGGAACATGCTCAGCTTCAGCCAGGAGCCGACCTGCACGTTCTCGCCCGGCACCAGCCACACCGGCAGCTGCTTGAGCAGCCCTCGCAGGCACATGTCCGAGGTCCCGCCGCTGGCCGGCGAGAAGTGGTCGTGGAAGGCGATGATCAGCCGCGGGCGCTCGTCCAGCAGCATGCGCGTGTTGCGCTCCGGTCCGGCCAGGCGCCAGTCGGCCGGGCGGGCTCGGCGCTCAGCCTTCCAGTCGACCGGATGGCACCGATGCCGTTCAGCCCCGAGGCCGTGTCGTTCGCACCAGGCGTGAGCTGCCGCATCGGCCCCGGTCGCCCGGCCCTCGATGGCCACCAGGCCCTCGCCATGCCGGGCGAGGAGGCGGTCCAGCACCACGTCCACCACGCCGGGCCACGGCCACCGGCGGCTCCCGCACACCAGGACCCGCGGCTCGTCCGGCACCAGTCCCATCGCCACACCTCGCTTCGGAGACAACAGCCTGCCAGATCCCACCGACATGCCGGGGCTGCTTGCTGCGGGACGTGCCTGGTTGGGGTGTTCAGGACACCGCCCAGCCCGCCATGGCCGCGGTCACCCCGAGCACTCCGGCTCCGACGAGCGCACTGACCACGCCCTTGCGGGCGGCCAGCAGCCACAGGGCCACGAGGGCCAGGACGGCAAACTGCCAGGCGTGCTGCAGGGCCATGGCCAGCGGGATCGCGGACCCGGCGATCGCGCCGATCACCGCCGGTCCGGCGCCGGTCAGGAATGCCTGCACCCCGTGTTGGTGCGCAGGCGGTCGAAGTGGCTCCCCGAGTTTCCTGGTCAACGGGCGTGACCTGTTCGCCGAGCCCGGCCGCTCCCCGGCACTGTCCTGCCGGGTGTACCGGACCCCGGACGGCCTTGCCGGTCTGCCCGCGCTCGGCGGCCTGCGGCAGGCCCTCCAGGCGGCGGTCGACGGGGAGCCCCGCTGACACGGCTGTTCGCCTCTTGCTGCGGCCGGACACCGCGCGGCTGCCGCAGTTTCTCAACGAACGCATTTGCGAGGGCATCGCACCTGGTCACCAGCCCTATAACGGCGATGGCTGCAACGGGTTTCGTGTGCGACGGTGGGTGGCATGGAGGGGACGGAGCACATCCACGAACCAGGCCACCGCGATCCGCGCCGCGCCCACCGTGATGGGGGCGGTCACTCGCCCGGGCACCCTCATCAGCATGGTGACCGGGGCGAGGGTCGCCATGGTCATGGTCACTCGCGCTGGTCGCGGCTGAGGCACCGGGCGGCGCATCTGGTCACCCCGCACAGCCATGTGGCGATGGACAAGGTCGACTCGGCGATGGAGACCTCCAAGGAGGGCATGCGCACGCTGTGGCTGTCGCTCGGCATTCTGGGCGCGACCACGGTCATCCAGGCGATTGTGGTGGTGCTGTCAGGGTCGGTGGCACTGCTGGGCGACACCATCCACAACGCCGCCGACGCGCTGACCGCCATCCCTCTGGGCATCGCGTTCGTCGTGGGCCGGCGGGCGGCCAACCGCCGCTACACCTACGGCTACGGCCGCGCCGAGGACCTGGCCGGCATCGCGATCGTCCTGACCATAGCCGCCTCCTCCGCCCTGGCCGCCTACACGGCCGTGGACCGGCTGCTCAACCCGCGCGACGTCACCCACCTTTGGGCGGTCGCCGCCGCCGCAGTGGTCGGCTTCATCGGCAACGAGTGGGTGGCCCGCTACCGCATCCGCACCGGCCGGAAGATCGGCTCCGCCGCCCTGGTCGCCGACGGCCTGCACGCCCGCACCGACGGCTTCACCTCCCTGGCCGTCCTGCTCGGTGCCGGCGGCGCGGCCATCGGCTGGCGCGCGGCCGACCCGATCGTGGGCCTGGTCATCACCGCCGCGATCCTCATGGTCCTGCGGGACGCCGCCCGCGAGGTCTACCGGCGCCTGATGGACTGCGTCGACCCAGCCCTGGTCGACACCGCCGAGAGCGCACTGCGCGGTGTGGACGGCGTGCGCGGCCTCGGTCAGGTGCGGATGCGGTGGATCGGCCACGCCTTGCGCGCCGAGGCCGACATCGTCGTCGACCCCGACCTGACCGTGGTCCAGGCCCACGAACTCGCGGTCGCCGCCGAGCACGCCCTGATCCACGCCGTGCCCCGGCTGACCGCCGCCACCGTCCACACCGACCACACCGCCGGACGCGACCCGCACGCCGTCCTCGCCCACCACACCGCCACCTGAACTACCGCCGAGACGCCAGACGCCGAAGCGGCCGCGGCATCCTCGACGGGTGGTCACCCGATAGTGTTTTCCCCTGCGGTGGTGCCCGGAACACGCGGGGGTGGCGGCCCGCCCGACCCGCTGCCCTTGCGGGTTGATTGCGAGCGCAACGCGTTGAACACCTCGTCCCGGATGTGACTGGTCCGACGAGGAGTAGATGGGGATGGGTCCCGTTTCCTCCTGGAGATGGCAGCCGCAGAAGGCTCGCGGCACGATCCCGCGATGCGGGTCATGGGCTTGTCCGTGAGGCGCACGCAGCAGGCGAAATCTCTTGCGCCGATGCGGCGACAGAGCGGTGTGGGCCGCTGGTGGCCGAGTGCCTGGGGCAGGCGGCGGTGCGAGATCAGGCGCCGGCGATCTTCAGGAGGAGGTGGAGGTCGTGGGCGGCGGCGAAGGTGCACAGGGCGCTGGCGCCTACCGCGCAGGCGGTTGCGGCCAGGGGGATCAGGGACCCGTCCAGGGGCGGGAGGAGCAGGCCGCGCGGCAAGGGTGGGGCCAGTAGGGCCGCGACGCGGCGGGGGACGGGTCCGGCGCCGGCCAGCGGGTCGCGCCGCCATCCCAGCAGTCCGAATGCCGCAGCCGGGGCACGGCGGCGGGCGGGGGTTTTCCGGGTGGCCAGGGCTGCTTTGCCGACGGCGCGGGCGATCTGGCGGCGGTCGCCGCAGGCGCGGGCGGCGTTCTCGTCGGCCCAGCGTTCCACGGTGTAGGCAACTGCGGTGGCGAACGGGCGCAGGAACGGGTTGGCGGCGGCGGCCAGGTGGACGGCGGCGGCGAACGCGTAGTGGTGGGCGGCCAGGTGCGCGCGTTCGTGGGCGACCATGGCCTCGCGTTCGGCGGGTCCGAGGGCCTGGAGCATGCCGGTAGAGACCACGATCCGTCCCGGGAGCCCGGGGAGCGCGTATGCGTCGGGCACCGGGTCGTCGATCACGGCCAGCGGGCCGGGACCGGGCAGACAGGCCGCCTCCAGCCCGGCAGCGACCACTGCGCGCACGCGCCGCCCCAGCAAGCGCGCCGCCGCGTACGCGGCGGCGGCCAGCAGGAGGGCGGCCAGGGCTGCTTCGGCGCCGGAGACGGGGTCGCCGGAGCGGATGGTGGCCAGCGGCCAGTGTCCGACGAGGACGGCCGCGGGGATGCGGATCATTCCGGCTACCGCCAGGACCCCGAGCGCGGCGCAGCTGCAGGCTGCCAGGCACAGGGCGCAGGCGGCCAGCAGCCAGGTGGCCAGGCGAGGCTCCAGCCGGTCGGCGACGGGGCCAGCGGCGAGCGCGGCCAGGATCGGAAGGACCAGGGGGAGGTAGACCAGCAGATGCATCAACGGCGCGCCCTCACTGGTCGCGGGGCAGGTCCGTGCCCAGGAGCTGGCGCAGGAGCTGCTCGTCACCTGCGGCAAGGTCGTCCACGAAGCGGGTCAGGACGGCCTCGCGGTCGGAATCGGTCTCCATCACCTGGCGCATGCGCCGGGCGGTGAGGCCGTGCGCGTCGGTGACGGGGGTGTACGCGTAAGCGCGGCCCTGTCTGGTGCGACTGAGCAGTCCCTTGTCGTACAACCGGGACAGGACCGTCACCGCCGTGCTGTAGGCCACGGATCCGCTGAGCTGCTCCCGCACCTGGGGCGGCGTGAGGGCCTCGGGCGCCGCCTGCAGCACGGCCATGACCTCACCTTCCAGGGCGCCGCCCGGCCGACGCTCGCCCGGGGGTTCCGCGGGGCGCTCGGAGTTCACGGGTTGGGTTCCTTCCGTTCATCGTCTACAGTCCTGTAGACCATCTACAAGCTTGTAGAAGTTTATTGGTTCCGAGTGTGCCATGCCTGCTGCTGTCCGTGCACCGTCGCGGCAGTGCACGGTTGCGTTCGCCGGCCCCGATCTCGAAGGATCCTGCCTGATGACCGTTGCTTCCCCGGTGACGCTGGCTTTCGACGGCTCGCACATCGACGGCTCGTGGTTCACCACCGTCACGGACTTCGCCCGGCATACGGCCTGGCTCAACGGCACAGTGGAGGCGTGGACAAACCTGGGGCTGGGGGTGTTCGCGCTGCTGATGGTGGCGGGCTGGTGGTCCGCGCGGCGCCGGGATGCCGATGCGATGACGCTGGCGCTGGCCGCGCCGGTGTGCGTGATGGTGGCGTTCGCCGTCGCGGAGGTGGTCAAGAAGGTGGTGGCGGAGGTGCGGCCGTGCCGGTCGCTGCCCCACGCGTACATCGTCGATGCCTGTCCGGCGCCGGGTGACTACGCCTTCCCCAGTGGCCACACCACGGTGGCGGCGGCGACGGTGGCGGCACTGTTTGTGCTGGACCGCAGGCTGAGCCTGATCGCGGCGGTCTTCGCGGTGCTGGAGGGCTTCACCCGCGTCTATGTCGGGGCTCACTACCCGCATGATGTGGCGGGCTCGGCCGTGATCGCTCTTCCCGTCGCGCTGGCGGTCAGCCTGGTGCTGCGGCGCTTTGCCGCTCCCCTGGTGGCCTCGTTGTCCGCCGGGCGGCTGCGCCCCTTGCTGAGCGCGGCAGCGGCCGACGCCGGTGCGGGCCGCTGATCAGCGGCCCGGCCTGGCATGCTGCGGGCGGGTGTGGTCCGATCCTGCGGGGGTGTCAGTGTGCCGCGTCGTCGTCGGCCGGTTCGCCGAGGTGCGCGGCGATCCGGAACAGGGCCGGCAGCGCGGCGCGCAGCGCGGCGCGGTCGGCCTCGTCGAGGGTGGACAGGGCGATGTCCATGCGGCGTTCGTGGGCGTCGGTCCAGGCGGCGAGCTTGTCGCGGCCGGCGTCGGTGAGGGTGACCACCGAGGCGCGGCGGTCGTTCGGGTCGACCTCCCGGGCCACCAGCCCGGCGGTCATCATCTGCCCGATGATGCCGCTGACGGTGCTGGCCGCCAGGCGCTGACGCTGGGCCAGGTCACCGACGCGGGCCGGGGTGTGCTCACCGAGGACCTGCAGCAGCTCCACCTGCGCCATCGGCAGCGCCTCCCAGGGGAATTCGCTGCGGATCGAGGCACGCAGGGCACGCCGCAGCCGGGTGACCGCGTCGGTCAGAAGGTGGGCCTCCGGGACCGTGCTGACGCCCCGGGGGGCGGAGGTCTCGGGGTGCGACTGCTCGGGCATGGGAGAAGCGTAACCGGGCTCCACGCCCGGTGGCGGCCTCCGGGCCGGCTCACTGTCACCTTCGTGGCGCGGGGCGCACATGGCTCCCGACGGTGGCGGCGGCCTGAATGTCGTGCGCGTCAGCTCTGCGCGCGTCCCCGGCGACGGTTACGGCGTGGGGGAACAGGCCGTGCGGTGCGCGGGTTCGGTCGGGCCCTACCCCGCCCGACGGAAGGACGGCCGGGCCGGGTAGTGGGACGGAGTTGATCGGTGCACTGTTCTCCCGGCTTTCTACGAGTGTGGCGTGACGCTGCACTAGCTGTGTGAGCTGGGGTTTTCTCTAGTATCTCTGGGGCTGTCGTGGCTGTTGCGACACGTTGCACAAGAGATTCGGAGGAGACCCTTGAGGGCCTTTCCTGTTCAACTCCCGTCCGGTGTCCGGTACTGGACCGTCCTGGACGACGACCTGGCCGTGGTCCCGGAGGCCGACGCGTTCCTGCGGCACGTGCGGTTCGGCAAGGACCAGGCCGAGCTGACGACCCGCACGTACGCCGGGCACATCGCGCTGTACTTGCGCTGGTGCATCCGGACGGGCCGCGACTGGCGGGTGGCGGCCGAGGAGCTGGCGATGTTCGTCGTCTGGCTGAAGTTCGGCTCGAAGGCGGTCACGGGCATCGACCGCCCATCGGGGACCGGGCTGGTGTACCCGGGGCCGGGGGCGGAGCCTGCACGTGAGCCGGCCCGGATCCAGAACGTCCTGGCGGGGGTGCGGCAGTTCCTGCTGTACGGCATCACGGCGAAGGCGGTGCCCTCGTTCGTGATGGCCCAGCTGTATGAGGTGGCGGAGAACTGGGACCTGCCGGAGCAGGCCCGTGGGGAAGGAGTGACCGGCTATCGGATGCGGCCCCGGCACCGGGTGCAGGTCCCGCGCAAGAAGGGCGAGCGAGCCACCGACCGCGAGATCGTCGCGCTGTTCCTGGCCTGCCACAGTGCCCGGGACCGGTTCATTGTGCTGCTGCTGGGCCGGGCTGCGCCCGGGAGGTGCGGCCGGCCTGCGACGCGAGGACATGCACTTCATGCCGGACTCGTCGGCGCTTGGCTGCCCGAAGCAGGGCTCCCACCTGCACACGCTGCGGCGGGACAACCCGAACGGGGCCTGGGCGAAGCGGCAGCCGACCGCGGCACCGGGCCGGTGGAAGCCCGTCGACCACTTGGTGGTGCTCGCCCACGACCAGTACGTGCTGGAGCGGATGGCGCTGCCGCACGGCCCGGAGAGCGACTTCGTGCTGGTGAACCTGTTCGCCGAGCCGCTGGGCGCCCCGATGACCACGGACAGCCTCGGGGAACTGCTCGGGCGGCTGTCGAAGCGCGCCGGGCTGAGCAGGAGGATCACGCCGCGGATGCTGCGGTGCGCGGCAGGCAGCAACTTCGCGGACGCGGGCGGCGGCCAGGACGAGATCGCCGCCTTGCTGGACCACGCGCGATTGTCCAGCGCTGAGCCGTATCTGACGCCGGCCCCGGACCGGCTACGGAACGCGGTTGATGCGGTGCCTTCGCCGCGCGAGCTCACTGGCGGTGTCCGATGACGTTCCTGCTTACGCCGATCGTTACCGCTCCGGCCCCGGCGCCGGACGCTTCTGATACCGAGCTGACCGCTTTCCTGTGGTCGCTGATCAACGAGGACTTCCTGACCGAGGCCGGCTGGAACGCCGAGCGGCGCGTCCTGACGCCGGTGGGCCATCCCACCATGGGCGGAAGGAGTTGCCCGGTGCCCAACTGCCAGTCCCCGGTGCGGGGGAAGAAGCTGTGCAGCACCTGCTACACCCGCCACCGCACGTCCGGGATGTCCCAGGAGGAGTTCGTCAAGGTCCCGCGCGTCTCACGCCACCTGCACCTGGGCACCGGGACCTGCCGGGTCGCGGGCTGCGAGCGCCCGTGGAACAACTCGGGGAAGGAACCGGTCTGCCGTGGCCACCGGTGGCAGATGATCAAGCACGGCGGCGCGTTGGAGCAGTTCCTTGCCGATCCGGCCGTCAAGGGCCTGCCCGGCCTGGGGGACTGCTCGGTGCTCGCCTGCAACCGCCAGGCCATCAGCGAGTTCGGCACGCGACTGTGCCATCCCCACGGCAAACCGCTGCCCGCGCTGCGCCGGCAGCCCGGATTTGATGAGGAGAGGTGGCTGCGGACCGCGCCGTCGGCCAGCTACGGCATTGAGGTCAGCTTCAGGGGCCTGCCCGAGCTTGTCGTCGCCCAGTTGCTGTTCGGACTCCAGCATCGCTGCCACCGCGGCGCACGCACCGAGATTGGGAACTTCCGTGCCTTGATCGACAAGACGATTCGCCCCTCGCTCGCCCAGCGCCTGGAGGATGTTCCCGATCCGGCTGCGAACAGCGTGGCTCTCACCTTGCTGAACCGGACCCGCATCTACGCGCTTCGGGCGGTGAAGACCCCCGAGGGTGAGTACGCCAAGGACGAGTGGGACCTAGGCAGTGTCCTGGCGATCATGAGCGGAGCCAGATGACGAGCGCGGCTGCGGTAACGGTTCCGAGGTAGACGTAGCCGCGCTTGTCGAACCTGGTTGCAACCGCGCGGAGGGTCTTCAGTTTGTTGATAGCCCGTTCGACGGTGTTGCGCTTCTTGTAGAGGTCCTTGTCGAAACCGGGCGGTCGGCCCCCGGAGCGGCCGCGGCGCACCCGGTTGGCTGCCTGGTCGGCCTTCTCCGGGATGACGTGCCGGATTCCGCGTCTGAGCAGGTAGCGGCGAGTTCGGCGGTTGCTGTAGCCCTTGTCGGCACTGACGCTGTCCGGCTTCGTACGTGGCCTGCCACAGGCCAGCCGCGGTACGCAGATCCGGTCCACGACTGCCTCGAATTGGGTGCAGTCGGCGCACTGCCCAGGCGTGATGACCAGCGAGAGCACTCTGCAGCGGCCGTCCGCGCTCAGGTGGATCTTGGTAGTGAACCCGCCGCGCGATCGGCCGAGCGCCTCACCTCCCTCGCCACCTCCGCCAGCCGGTCGATCAGTTCCGCCCAAACCCGAGCGGCTCTGACCGCCTGGGCGGAGCCCCTCTTTGATGGCGGGCGGCGGAGCGTGCCGGGCGCCGGCGGCGTGGTGGTGTGCGCGCACGGACGTCGAGTCGACCGAGACATCCCAGTCGATCTCGCCAGCCGCGTCCGCCTCGGCCTGGATCCGCCGCAGGAGCATCTCCCATGTTCCGTCCGCCGACCAGCGGCGATGCCGCTCGTGCACCGTTTTCCACGGTCCGTACCGCTCCGGCAGATCGCGCCAGTGCGCGCCCGTGCGGATCCGGTACAGCACCCCGTTCACGACCTGGCGGTGGTCCCGCCACCTGCCACAGCGCCCATTGCTGACCGGTAGAAGCGGTTTCAGCCGTTCCCACTGAGCGTCCGTCAAGTCACCTCTGTCTCTCACGGTCCTGTCAACGACTGGACTGAAGGTCGGGGCGTCTTCCAACCCCCGGCGATGCTCGGTACTGAAGGCTCAATACGGTGGAGGGGCCCGGTTGAATGAGAGGACGCGAAGTCGTGGATGTGTATGAGGCCGTGGACAGTCGCCGGGCCGTGCGGGCGTTCAGCGATGAGCCCGTGCCCAAGGAGGTGCTCGAACGAGTGCTGACCGCAGCGACGCGGGCTCCGTCCAGCGGGAACCTCCAGCCGTGGCATCTGTACGTCGTGATCGGTGAACCCTTGGCGGAACTCAAGCGGGCCGCAACATCCAGGGCACTGGCGGGGGACCCCGGCGACGAGCGTGAGTACCCGATGTACCCGGACGGGCTGGCCTCGCCGTATCTGGACCGCTTTGCTGCTGCCGCCGCCCAGCGGTACGCATCGCTGGGGATCGAGCGCGACGACCCAGACCGGCCCAGGAAGATCGCCACCTTGAACTCGGAGGCGTTCGGAGCGCCGGCCGTACTGTTCTGCTACCTCGACCGAAGGATGGGGCCCGGACAGTGGGCTGACGCGGGGATGTACCTGCAGACGGTCATGCTGTTGTTGAGGGCCGAGGGGCTGCACAGTTGCCCCCAGGTGATGTGGACCGTGTACCGGGAGACTGCCAGCCGGGCAGTCGGAGCCGATGACGGACTCGTACTGTTCTGCGGCGTCTCAGTGGGGTACGAGAAGGAGGGCGTGCCGCAACTGCGCACCGAGCGGGCGGACATGACAGAAACGGTGAGCTTCATCGGAGTGTGACCGCTGGCCGGTCAAGATCGACAGGACAGGCCCTAGTGGCGTTCGGGCACCGCGGCTCGCTCGTCTTCACCATGATCCACCAGCCGTGGCTGCGGGAGAGTGCCAGACGCTGGGCTCGTGACTACCTCTCCAAGGTCCGTTCCAAGAGTGCTTCCTCGCACGCGCAACAGCATCTTCACGGCCTGGCCAAGCTCTCGGACACCTTGCGAGCCCGGCCCGACCGCGGCATGGACAAGGCCGCGCTGGCCCGCGCCGACATTGAGAACTTCCTGAACAGGATGTCGTTCCTCGAAGCCAACGGCCAGATGACCACCCGCACGCGCATCGCCTACGTCGGCAAGGCCCGCAACGTGCTCCGGGAGGGACGGGCTATGGGCCTGACCCGTCCGCAGGGGCCGCTGGCGGGTCTGCCGGACGACTTCGTCATCACCCGCCACGATGTCCCCAAGCCGCCGGAGCCCTCGGAAGAGGGCCAGGACCTCCCGGCCGAGGTGATGCGCCAGCTCGGCGCCCACCTGGACACCTTCGAGGCGATGACCTGCTACGAGATACGGCTGAGCGTCGAGCTGCTGATGGACACGGGCCGCCGGCCCGAGGAGATCTGCCGCCTGGACCTGAACTGCCTCACCCGCGACAGCCAGAAGAAGCCGGTGCTGCTCTACAACAACTGGAAGGAACAGCGGATGGGGCGGCAATTGCCCATCCATGAGCCGACCGCCGAGCTGATCATCGCGCAGCAGAAACGCGTACGCGAACGCTTCCCCGACCGGCCGCCGTCCCAGCTGGTTCTGCTGCCCGCGCTGAACCTGAACCTTCGCGGGGACCGCTCGGTCGACGCCAACCACCTCAGTGGCATGCACCGTGAGTGGGTCGAGTCCCTGCCCGATTTCGTCCTCGACGACGGCACTGTCTTCGACAAGGAGAAGATCTTCCCCTACGCCTACCGGCACTCCTTCGCCCAGCGCCACGCGGACGCCGGCGTCCCCATCGACGTCCTGGCCGAGCTCATGGATCACGAGAACTACCAGACCACCAGGACGTACTACCAGGTGAAGGAAGTACGCCTGCGGGAGGCGGTCGAGCGCGTCACCCAGTTGCAGTTCGACCGGCACGGCGCCCGCATCTGGGGCGCGGTCACCAGCGTGCTCGACGCCGAACGCGCCCGCCGGGCCATCGGCGCGGTCGTCGTCCCCTTCGGCACCTGCTCCGAGCCCTCCAACGTGGCCGCCGGCGGCGGAGCCTGCCCGCTCCGCTTCCGCTGCGTGGGCTGTGATCACTTCTCCACCGACGTCTCCTACCTTCCCGACCTGCGTACTTACCTCGACGACCTGCTCCGGCAGCGGGAGAAGCTGAGATCGATGTCCGAGGCCGACGACTGGGCCCGCGCCGAGGCCACCCCGTCGGATGCTGAGATCACCCGCATCCGGCGTCTGATCCAGCGGGTCACCGACGACGTCAACACGCTCACCGAGGCCGAACGCGCCGAGATCCAGAAGGCCGCCCAGATCGTCCGACAGATGCGGCAGAACTTCCTCGGCATGCCCCGCATCCGCCGGCCCTTGCCCGACCTCCGAGTGGAGCGACCCGCATGACCGCCCCCCAACCCGCAGTCCAGGCCATGGTCGTGGGCCGCCGCGCCGATACCGGACGCCGCCGCCAGCGCGTTCTCGCCGCCCTGGCGGACGCGGCGAAGAACGGCACGGACATCAGTGTCACCGCAATCGCCCGGCACGCGGGCGTCGACCGCACCTTCCTCTACCGCCACCGCGACCTCCTCGCCCAGATCCACGCCCAGGCCGCCGAACCCGTCACCGCCCCCGGCGGCCGAGGCCCGGCCGTCAGCCGGGCCTCACTCAAGGCCGACCTCGCGGCCGCCGACGCCCGCACCGCCCGCCTTGCCGCCCAGGTCCGCCGCCTCGAAGCGCGGCTCAGCGAAGTGCTCGGCGACCAGGTCTGGCGCGAGACCGGCGCCGGGGGGCCGGAGGACACCGAGCACTTCAAAGCCCGGATCACCACCCTCGAACAGCAGCTCATCGACCTGGAGTTGAAACTCCAGGAACGAGACGACGACCTGGCCGCAGCCCGCGCGGCCAACCGCGAGCTCATGGCCCAGCTCAACCGGTCAGAACCGACCACACCCAGGTAGTCCTCTCAGTACAGGCGGACTCCTGGCGTGCCCGAGGACGTCGACGGGAGGAGGAGCGATTCAGGGACGGGCGGCGGGGACGTTCTGTTCCAGGCGGGTGCGGAGGGTGGCGGCGAAGTCCTCGGCACGGGCCAGCTGGACGCGGAGCTTGTCGACCTGCTCGGCGGCGGCCTGCTCGTACTCGCGTACGCGGGTCAGCAGGGCCTCCCGCTCACCGGCATCGAGGTCGCCGTCGGCGTCGAGGAGGTCGGTGGCGTCGAGGAGGTCGCGCATCTGGTCGAGGGTGAAGCCAAGCGGCTTCATGCGGCGGATGACCATGAGCCGCTGCACATCGGTCTCGGTGTAGAGGCGGAAACCACCCTGCGAGCGGGCGGAGGGGGCGACCAGGCCGGTCTCCTCGTAGTGCCGGATGGTGCGCAGGGACAGTTCGGTCCGCGCGGCGACTTCGCCGATCTGCATGTGCTTGTCGTCCACGCCCGTGATCCTCTGGTCCGTCTCGTCCTGGCGGGCCGCGTCCCATGCGGCCCCCGCCGATCTCTACTCTAACGTTAGGGTAGAGTCGCTGATGGCGAGGGCGGCCTGCCGCTGTCCCTCTGTTGCCGTGTCGGGGCCGATGGCGCCCCCGGCGAAGATCCGATTCTTGCAGGAGAGAGCGTGCGCGATCCCATGACGCCCGGCGCCGCCGCCTGCCCACCGTGACGCTTCGCTCCTCAATGTGAGCCCCGGCCGCGCAGGCCCTGCTCCGTCCCTTCTGACTTCCGGCCCCTACTCACGGGCCGTCCGCGGGGGTGCCGGCCCGGCCCTTCCGCGCCCTCCCGCACACGCCCGGCCTGCCGGAACGGGGTGTGCCCGAGTACGACAGGTTCCTGTTCTCTTGTCTTCTTCCGTTGTCTCTCCCGCCGCGCGGCTGCGCGGCCTGCGTCCGGACTGGCTGAACAATCCGAAGGTATGGCGTACCGAGGTGCTGGCCGGCCTGGTCGTCGCCCTCGCGCTGATCCCCGAGGCGATCTCGTTCTCGATCATCGCCGGGGTCGACCCGGCGATCGGCCTGTTCGCCTCCTTCACCATGGCCGTGACCATCTCCATCGTCGGCGGACGCCGCGCGATGATCTCCGCCGCGACCGGTGCCATCGCGCTCGTCATCGCACCCCTCAACCGGGAGCACGGCCTCGGCTACCTCGTGGCCGCCGTCATCCTGGCCGGTGTCATCCAGGTCGCGCTCGGCGCACTCGGCGTCGCGAAGCTGATGCGGTTCGTGCCGCGCTCGGTGATGGTCGGCTTCGTCAACGCCCTCGCGATCCTGATTTTCATGGCGCAGGTCCCCGAGATGCACGACGTGCCGTGGCCGGTGTACCCGCTGATCGTCGCCGGGCTGGCGCTGATGGTGTTCTTCCCGAAGATCACCACCGTGATCCCAGCCCCGCTCGTCTCCATCGTCATCCTGACCGTCGCCGCGGGCATCGCGGTCCCGACCGTCGGCGACAAGGGCGCCCTGCCGTCCTCCCTTCCGGTCCCCGGCCTGCCGGACGTGCCGTTCACGATGGACACGCTGACGACCATCGCCCCGTACGCGTTCGCGATGGCACTGGTCGGCCTGATGGAGTCCCTGATGACGGCCAAGCTCGTCGACGACATCACCGACACCCACTCCTCCAAGACCCGCGAGTCCATCGGCCAGGGCATCGCCAACATCGTCACAGGCTTCTTCGGCGGCATGGGCGGCTGCGCGATGATCGGCCAGACGATGATCAACGTGAAGGTGTCGGGAGCCCGCACCCGCCTGTCCACGTTCCTGGCGGGCGTGTTCCTGATGGTGCTGTGCATCGTCTTCGGCCCGGTCGTCTCCGACATCCCCATGGCCGCGCTGGTTGCCGTGATGGTGATGGTGTCGTTCGCGACGTTCGACTGGCACTCCATCGCGCCGAAGACGCTCAAGCGGATGCCCACCGGGGAGATCGCCGTCATGGTCATCACCGTCATCTGCGTGGTCGCCACCGATAACCTCGCCATCGGCGTCGGCTCCGTCACCGCGATGGTCATCTTCGCCAAGCGCGTCGCCCACCTTGCCAACGTCACGGCGGTCACCGACCCCGACGGCAGCAGCGTCGTTTACTCCGTGACCGGCGAGCTGTTCTTCGCCTCCTCCAACGACCTCGTCGGCCAGTTCGACTACGCCGGCGACCCGGACCAGGTCGTCATCGACCTGTCCGCCGCCCACATCTGGGACGCCTCCTCCGTCGCCGCCCTCGACGCCATCGAGACCAAATACGCCCAGCGAGGCAAGAGCGTCGAGATCATCGGCCTCAACGATCCGAGCGCGGACCTCCACGGCAAGCTCACCGGCGAACTCACCAGCCACTGAACCGTCCCCGAGACGAGAGGACCCCGGCGGTCGGCCGAGGTCCTCTCATCGTCAGTAGCGAACACCCGGATCAGCGTGGCACCTTCGATCCAAAAGCTACTGGCGGGTTACTTGTCAGATGGTTCGCCGCTCGCCAACGGCACCCCAAGGACCAGCCGGCCAACTCCGTTCGTCCCATGCACCACACCTGTTGCATCGGATAGGATCACCTTGATGGCCGCTGAGCTGCGAGGATTCCCACCGCACGCTCGTGAAGCCCCGGAGAAACGTCGAGGACACTCCTTCCTCGATATCCGACATATTCGATGAACGATATTTTCGGAAGGCAAGATATCGGCCCGGAGGCGGCGCGGCGCCGATGGTCCGGTGATCGAAAGGTTCGGCATCCGATGTAATCTCGGGCGGGTCTGCCGGCACCGGCCGGACCGTACGGCGAAAGTGATGATCTTCATGCTGCTGGCGTACCTGCCGAGCCCGTCCCAGGGTGTCTGGCATCTGGGACCGGTGCCGGTGCGCGCGTACGCGCTGTGCATCATCGCCGGGATCTTCGCCGCGGTATGGCTGACCGGCCGCCGCTGGGCCGCCCGCGGCGGACACCGCGACGATGTCGCCGACATCGCCCTGTGGGCGGTGCCGTTCGGGCTGCTGGGCGGGCGGCTCTACCACGTGGTTACCGACCCGGAGCTGTACTTCACCGCAGGGAAGCAGCCCCTCCACGCGTTGTATGTGTGGGACGGCGGGCTCGGCATCCCCGGCGCGGTCGCCCTCGGGGCGGTCGGCGCCTGGATCGGCTGCCGCCGCCGCGGCGTGAAGCTCGCCGACTTCGCCGACGCGCTCGCCCCGGGCCTGGTGCTCGCCCAGGCGATCGGCCGTTGGGGCAACTACTTCAACCAGGAACTCTTCGGCCGTCCCACCCACCTGCCCTGGGCACTGCTCATCGACCCCGCCCACCGGCCCGCCGACTCTCCCGGTTCCGCCCTGTACCACCCCACGTTCCTGTACGAATCGCTGTGGGATCTGGGGGTGATGGCCCTGCTGCTGGTGCTGGACCGCCGCTACCGGCTGCGCCGCGGGCGGCTGTTCGCCTGCTACGTGCTCGCCTACACCGCCGGCCGGGCCTGGATCGAGGCGCTGCGTATCGACCACGCCAACCATTTCCTCGGCCTGCGGCTGAACGACTGGGTCTCCGCCGCGCTGTTCGCCGGCGCCCTGATCTACCTCCTGATGACCCGCCACCCGCATGCTGACGGCCCCAGCGGCTCGGAGCCTGGGGCGAATTCCCCGCCCGACCACGTCCCCGCCGAGGGGACCGCCCCCGCCTCCCCGGCCGGCAACCAGCAGGTGGAGGAGAAGCGATGACCGCCCCCACCCAACCCCCGGTCTCCTCGTCCGCGGCAGACCGGCCCGCGCTTGCCGGTGTGCGCCTCGGACCGCTGCTGCCCGCCCGGCTGCGCCCGCTGGGCCGGCCCCGGCTGTGGGTCGAGCTGGCCTTCACCGTGCTCGGCTACTGGGCCTACTCCCTCACCCGCAACGCGGTGCCCGCGCACAGGGACGCCGCCCTGCACCGGGCGCGTACGATCTGGGACGCCGAGAAAGCCCTGCACCTCAACATCGAACTGGCCTTCAACCACGCCGCGGACAAGGTGACCTGGCTGATCGTGCCGATGGACTACTACTACGCCACGCTGCACTTCATCGTCACCATCGGCGTGCTGGTCTGGTTGTCCGTCCGCCATCCCAGCTTCTACCGCTCGGCCCGCACCGCCCTGTTCGCGGCCACCCTGCTCGCGCTGGTCGGGTTCACCTTCTATGCGCTGGCGCCACCGCGGTTCCTGGCCGGCCAGGGGTTCATCGACACGGTGGTCACGCACCACACCTGGGGATCGTGGGCGTCCGGCGACGTGGCGTCGATGTCCAACCAGTACGCCGCGATGCCCTCGGTCCACATCGCCTGGTCCGCCTGGAGCGGCTTGGCCCTGGTCCACCTGGCCCGCCGCAGGTGGGTCAAGATCCTTGGCGCGCTCTACCCGCTGGCGACGTTCGCCGTGATCCTGTCCACCGCCAACCACTTCGTGGCCGACGCGGCCGCCGGGGCCGCCACCCTCGCGGCGGGTTTCCTGATCCAGCGGCTGCTCACCGGCCGCCCCGCCTACCCCCTGCCGGACCGGCGCGCCCGCACCGCCAGATAGCCCTGGCGCAGCGTCAGTGCCGACCACAGCCCTGCCACCGCCGCGAGCCAGCGAGAGTGCACCAGCACGGCGGCCGTGATCAACGCGGCCGTGACCAGCAAGTCCGCGCCGGTCACCCACGCGTCGCGCAGCCACCGGGACACAGGATGCTTCACCGTGCCGCCTCCTCGGCCGGTGACGGGCGGCCGCGCGGCCCGAACCATGCGCAGCCCAGGGCGAGAGCCGACGCCCCCAGCAGGACCAGCACCGCCCAGCGGGCCCCGGCCGCACCCCCGTCCGCCAGGTGCAGTGCGAGCGTGACCAGCGCGACGCCCAGCGCGGTGCCCAGGCCGCGGGCCATATTGACCAGTCCGCCACCGGTGCCGGCCGACCGCGCCGGGACCGCCCCCATGATCATGGTGTTGTTCGCCGGAGTGAAGCTGCCAAGCCCCAGACCGATCACCGCCAGCACCGGTGTCAGCCAGGCGACGGTCAGCGGCAGCACCAGCAGCCCGGCCAGCGCCGCCGTGAACACCAGCGCGCCCAGCACGCACCGGCCGCGGTCGGACAGGGTTGTCGGCAGCACCTTGTCCGCACCCGTCGCGGCCAACGCGAACCCCGCAGGCAGCGCCGTCAGCACCAGCCCCGCCGTCAGCTCGGACGCTCCGGCCCCCGTCAGCACCACCGGCACCAGCACCAGCGGACCGAACAGCACCAGATAGCCGCTCAACGCCCCGCACAGACCGAACGACACCGCCCGCACTTTTAGCAGCGCGGGATCCACCAGCGGCGCGGCTGCTTGCCGCTGCCGCACCGCGAAACCCCAGACGGCCACCGCCGACACCGCGAACATCACCCCGACAGCCCAGCCGGGCACCGGCAGCCCGGACACACCCGACACCGCCAGCAGCCCGCTGGTGGTCGCCACCGCAAGAAGCGCCAGCCCGAGCCCGTCGAACCTCCCGGCGCTCTGGCGGGCACGGGTACGCGGCAGCAGGTAGTGCCCGGCGACCAGCGCGACCACTCCGATCGGCACGTTGACGCCGAAGACCCAGCGCCAGCCCAGCGTGGACACCAGCGCCCCGCCGACCGTCGGCCCCAGCGCCAGCCCCAGGGCCTGGGCGGCGGCCTGAACCCCCAGCGCCGTCCGCATCTTCTCGCGCGGCGCGCTGGTCGTCACCAGCGCCACGCTGTTGGCCTGCATCATCGCCGCCCCCGCGGCCTGCACCACCCGGAAGCCCACCAGTACGCCCAAGGACGGGGCGAGCCCGCACGCGGCGGACGCCACCGTGAACACCGCGAACCCGTACAGGTAGAACAGCTTGCGGCCGTGCGCGTCCGCCAGCCGGCCCGCCGGCACCACCAGCGCCACCAGCGTCAGCAGATACGCCAGCGACACCCACTCCACCGCCGCCAGCGACGTGTGGAACTGCGCCCCCAGACTGCCGTACGTCAAAGTGACGATGCTCGCGTCCAACTGCCCCATGAACGCCCCGAAACACACCGTCCCCACGGCCAGCCACCACGCGTTCGGCCAGGCACGTATCCCCTGCGGCCGGGCCCGCTCCTGTACCAGGACGGCCCGCCATCGTTTCCTGGACGGGCGCGGTGTCATACGGGTATCCATGCCACGCAGAGTACATCGGCTACCGAAATATTCGGTTACCGTCACACGTACGGCGAGGCCGAGACAGGACCGCAGGTCGGTGATCAGGTGGCTGTCACCGGCTGGCTCGTGCACTCCGCCTTGGCCTGTTCCAGCTCCAGGGAGAGCTCGGCAGTGATTCACCCCATCCCCGCCAACGACACCAAGGACGAGCCCGAGCACTGGCACATCGACTTCCGGTTCCTCTTCCGCACCGACGCCGAGGTCGGACCGCTCCAGACCGAAGAGGTCACCGACGCCGCCTGGCGCGAGATCGACAGCATCAGCGGACGACCGCCTCCGCCAGCGGATCGCCAAGCCCTTCGCTGAGGCCCCTCAAACCGGCCAGGCGGCGGCGTCGGCACCCTCTGGACGGCCATCTCTCCGACCGTCGTCTTCGGCTACCTCGAAATTTGGGTGCTGATCGCGCTCGTCGGACTCCTGACGGCTGCCCGAGCGACCCCACCAAAGCACAGCGATCGCCTTGGGAGGTCGACAACTGGGAGGCCGAGGAAGTCCGACGGCAGGACTTCACCTACCGCGGCTCCGGCGACGACCGCACCCCGGTCCTCCGCCTCGACACCAACCCCGACTACGACCACCAGGACGACGACCCGGACAGCTGAACCCCTCCGAGCCCGGGCAGCACCGCGGGGCCGAGAGGCCGCAAAGACTCAACACGCAGGACTTGACAGGGAACACGATCGCCGCCCGGACCCGGTCCCGGCTCTCGCTCAGGCTCTTGTCGGGCAGCCCGACGAGGGTGAACGCGGCGAGCCCGGGTTCGAGATCGGCCTGGACCTCGACGACCACGCCCTCCACACCGACCAGCGCCACCGAGCAGGTGCGTGCGAAGCCCATCAGGCCACCCCCCGCACATGCTCGACCCGAGCCGCACCGCGTCCGGGAAGTACCACTCCGACCAGGTCGATCCGCACCCCGCCGGAGGGCGGCCCGCCGTGCTCGCTGAGCCACTGCTCGGCGAGCAGCCGCAGCCGCGCCGCCTTGCGCGGGGTGACAGCCGCCATGGGGTGCTCGTAGTCATTCCCGGTGCGGGTCTTCACCTCGCATATCACCAGCGCGTCACCCTCGGACGCGACGATGTCCACCTCGCCGCGACGGCACCGCCAGTTCCGCTCCAGAACCGTCAGGCCCGCCGTGGCGAGCCAGCGGGCCGCCAGGTCCTCGCCATACCGGCCACGGGCTGCTCGTGCGTTCATGCCACCACCTCCGCCACTCACTGTGACGGAGGTGGTGCGCATCAGATGATCATGAACTTGCCTGTGGATAACCCAGAACCGAGCGAAGCCCGTGGTCGGCTCCCGCGGCTCCGGGCCCGACCCGCCCCGTCAGCTGTTGTTGAAGCCCGCTTCGTCGGACGCCAGATCGAGATCGGCCTTGTTCAATTCCTCGATGTTCACATCCTTGAATGTGAGGACCCGGACCTGCTTCACGAAGCGGGCCGGCCGGTACATGTCCCACACCCAGGCGTCAGCCATGGACACCTCGAAGAAAACCTCACCCTGAACCGAGTGCACCTGCATCTCGTAATCATTGGTCAGGTAGAAACGCCGCTCGGTCTCGATCACGTATTTGAACAACCCGACGACATCGCGGTACTCCCGGTAGAGCTTCAGCTCCATCTCGGTCTCGTACTTCTCGAGGTCCTCGGCGCTCATCGCATGTTCCCCTTCAGCCGTACGTCCCCCCATTGTGCGTCAGTCACGCTCCGTCCCCAGGGGGATCGGAAATTGTGGGGGTCCTTCGTCGAGCAGCGTACGCAGCAGCCCGGCGAGCCTGATCGGGTACACCGTCTCACGAGAGGACAGAAGTTCCTCGCAGGTCCACCACCGAAGCCCGATGACACTGCGCCGCTCCAGGTCCGTGTGCCCGCGGGTGTCGAACTCCGCCGTCCCGGTGCGTCCCAGGTAGTACCACTCGTCCTGCTCCCAGCGGCGCCCGTCGAACTCGAACGAGCAGGTCCGCTCCCACAGCACGGGTCCCAGGTCCACCGAGGTCATCCCGGTCTCCTCAGCCAGCTCCCGGAGGGCCGCCACCTCCAGGCTCTCGCCCTCCTCGACTCCGCCCCCCGGCGTGAACCACCAGGTCACCGACGGGTCGGCCGGTTCGAAGCCGTGCAGCAGCAGAATCCGGTCCGCGGGATCCAGCAGGACGACCCGCGCCGCGCGCCGCCGGATCACCGGCGGCGCAGCCTGCGGGCGACCGGGCCGTACGAGGCTCCGCCGAGGATCAGCACCGCGCCGGCGATCACCGCGCCGGTGATCCACGGCAGCGGCCCCGGCTGCGACGTCCCGCCGGGCAGCGCGGAGAAGTTCGTGGTCCGGCCCAGCATGCCCATCCGCCCCAGGGGCCACGCCGTGGCGTCGACCCGGGCGCGGACCGCGCCGCGCGGCACGGTGCCGGCGTTGCCGCCGGTCAGGTGCACCCGGGAGTCCAGCGACTCGGCCCGGTTGTCGCCCAGAAGGAAGAGCTGCCCCTTGGGCACCGTGGTGTCGAACGGGGCCCGCGAGGCGGGCCCGCCGTTCAGCAGATAGCTTATTTCTTCGATCGGTTTGCCGTTGATCAGCATCCGGCCCTGCTTGTCGCAGCACGAGATGACGTCACCGTCCACGCCGACGACCCGCTTGACCAGGGTGGCGCTGCCCCACAGCTGGTCCTGGAAGACCACGATGTCGCCACGCCGCACCTCGGAACCGTCGATGCGCTGCGCCAGGATCCGGTCCCCCGGTTCCACGGTGGGTTGCATGGAGGCGGTCGGAACGGTGTAGGGCCGGTAGTCCACCGCTCCCCAGGCAAAGCCGCCCAGGAACAGCACACAGCCCAAGGCCACGGCCAGCCCGGACAGTACCTGTCCGAGCCGGCCGCCATTGTTGCGTATCGCACTGCTGCTCATGGATCCGCACCTTACCCGGCAGTACGTGCCGAGGTCAGCAGTCCTCGGCACCCTTTCGCGTCAGCCGGCGCCGGCGCATCAGCACCAGCGGAAGCGCGCCCACCAGCCCGGCGGCGGCCGGCAGCGCCGCACCGGCCGCGTTGATCCCCGGCTGGTCGAAGGTGTCGGGGATGGGCAGCATGCCCCAGCGGTTGATGGGCCAGGCCTTCACGAAGGCGCGGCCGACCACATCGTCGACCGGGACGAACCCATTGCCCGGCTGGTCCATGTGGTAACGGGAGTCCAGCGAGTTCTGGCGGTGGTCGCCCATCACCCAGATGCGGTCCTTGGGCACCGTGACCTTGAACGGCTTCTCCATGGTGCACGGAGTGTTGTCCTGGAAGACATACGGCTCGACGAGTGCCTTGCCGTTCACCTTCAGCGGGCCGGTGCCATTGCACTCGACGGTGTCCCCGCCGATGCCGATGACCCGCTTGATCAGGTCCTTCTCCTGGGCGGAGGGCATCAGACCGATGAAGCTGAGGGCCTGCTGCAGCGCCCTGGACACCGCGTTGCCCTTGGGCGGCGGGTTCTCCGGCAGCCAGCCGCCCGGGTCGTGGAAGACGACAACCTCGCCGCGGTCGGGCGTGGAGCCGAACCACGGGGTCAGCTTGTCCACCAGTACCCGGTCGCCCTGCTGGAGGGTGTTCTGCATCGAGTCCGAGGGGATGGAGAACGCCTGCACGAAGAACGTCTTGATCAGCAGCGCCAGTACCAGGGCGATGCCGATGAGCAGGGGCAGTTCCTTCCAGAACGACCGCTGCTTCCGCTCCGGCCGGCCGGGCCTGCCGGGACTACCGCTGTCCGCCGCGTCTCCGCCATCGCCGGCGCCACCGGCCTCCGCCTGGGGCGGCTGCCCGTGCTCATGCCCCGGTTCGGGGGCCGGGCCGCCGCCCACCGTCTGCTGGACAGAGCCCACCGGGGCGTCCCCGTCCTCGGGCTCGCCGGATCCGGATCGTGCGCCGACCGCCAGGTCCCCCACGTTCACTCCTCATTCCACGCTGCCGCCCGCGCCATGACTGACGCAGGCCCACCACTCCCATAACGAGCGGGAGTTCCGCAGGAGTCGGGGGGTGGTTCGTTCCTTGCCCATTGTTGGCCGTGCCCACCTTAGCGGGCAGGCCGAGTGCGTTCGTGCCCGCAACATGCGCGTCGGGCACCGAGGCATACGTGCCCGGCTCTTCCAGTTTCCGCCAGTGGCCCAGCGGCCAGGCGATGACGAACGCCCGGCCCACCACCAGATCCAGGGGCACCGTGCCCTGGCCCGGCTGGTCCATGTGGTAGCGGGAGTCGGCGGAATCGGACCGGTGGTCGCCCATCACCCAAACCCGCCCGGCGGGCACGGTCACCGTGAACTTCAGCTGCGAGGGCGGATTCCCCGGATTGAGGTAGGGCTCGATCAGCGGGGTGCCGTTGACGGTGATCCGGCCGTCCCTGTCACAGCACTTCACGGTGTCGCCGCCGACCGCGATCACCCGCTTGATCAGGTCCTGTTCACCCGAGGCCGGCAACAGCCCGATGAAGGTGAAGAACTCCTTCACCTGCTTGACGACGACCGGATCGGGCTTCGGCTTGGGCTCGTTCGCCAGCCAGCCGCCCGGGTCCTTGAAGACCACGACATCGCCGCGCTGCGGCTGGGAGCCGAACCACGGAGTCAATTTGTCGACCAGCACCCGGTCGCCGATCCTGATCGTCTGCTCCATCGAGCCGGACGGGATGACGAACGCCTGCAGCAGGAACGTCTTGAGCACCAGGGCGATCAACAGCGCCACGACCAGGAGGAGCGGCACCTCCCGCGCCGCCGACCGGCGCCGCTTGCGCTTGACCTTGCGGGCCAGCTTCCGGCGGTCCGCCCGGCTGCCACCGGTGCGCGGTGCTGAGCCGCCGGCCGGGCCGTGCCCGGAACCCCCGGCCGGGCCCTGCGCGGAACCGTCCGCCGTCCCGTACCCGTAACCCTCGGCCGGGCCGTGCCCAGCCCTCGTGCCCGAAACCGAACCCGGACCCGGAGCCGTACCTGTGCTCGCGCCCGCATCAACACCCGCCGCCGGACGGTGGTGCCCGTAACGGGGCTTGCCGCGGTTACCCATGCCCGCGACCCGGTCCGGGTAGGGCGTCGAAGGCGGCCGGCCGGTCCAGGGAGCACAAGCGGCCCAGCGGCCAGGCGATCCAGTCGGCCCGGCCAATCACCTTGTCCAGCGGGACGGTGCCGCCGCCGGGCTCGCCGAGATGGTCACGGGAGTCGCGGGAGTCGTCACGGTGGTCACCCATCACCCACAGCCTCCCTGACGGCACTTGGATGTCGAACGGTACCCGGGACGGTGTATCGCCCGGATACAGAAAGTCCTCGTCCAGCGGATGGCCGTTGACCATGAGCCTGCCCAGCGGATCGCAACAGGTGACCCGGTCCCCGCCGACGCCGATCACCCGCTTCACATAGTCGGTCCCACCGGTCCTGGTGAACGAGCCGTCGCCGTCGAACACGATGACGTCCCCGCGCTCCGGCACCCGGCCGAAACGGTACGCCAGCTTGTTCACCAGCACCCGGTCCCCGATCCGCAAGGTGTCCTCCATCGACCCGCTCGGGACGAGGAAGGGCTGCAGCAGAAAGGCGTTCACCAGGAACAGGGCGGCCACGCCCGCGACGGCCGGCAGCGCCGTCCGCCACCAGCGCGAAACCCAGCACGAGCACCAGCGCGAAGCGGGCCCAGGGAACACCGGCCGCCAGGACACAGCGAAGCGCGACCGCTGCTCCCCCTGCTGTTCTGCAGTGGAAGCGCGATCGCGCTCCGAAAGTCCTGCGTCCGTGTCCATCGAGCGGAGAGCCTATACGGCCATCCGTTCCTCGCCCCGCCCAAGGGCCGGCCGAGTGCGATGGGCTCAGTTGTCGCGCTTCTCCTTGATCTTCGCGGCCTTGCCGCGCAGCTCACGGAGGTAGTACAGCTTGGCGCGACGGACGTCACCGCGGGTCACGATCTCGATCTTCTCGAAGATCGGGCTGTGCACCGGGAAGGTACGCTCGACGCCGACGCTGAAGCTGACCTTGCGGACCGTGAAGGTCTCGCGGACGCCGGCACCCTGGCGACGGACGACAACGCCCTTGAACTGCTGCACACGCGAGCGGGTGCCTTCGATGACACGCACGTGGACGTTGATCGTGTCGCCGGGGCGGAACGCCGGGACGTCGTCACGCTTCGAAGCGTTGTCGACGGAGTCGAGAATATGCATGGAGATCTTCTGCTTCCTTCGCCCATGCCACAGGTCATCGGCGGAACTGTCGTGATGATGATTCGGGATGCCGCTCCATCGGGCGAACGTCGGTCCCCCTGTGGCAGGGGCGCGCGCCGGACGTACAGCAGCTGCCTATTCTTCCACGGCGGACGCCGAGCGCCCAAATCGGCCGTCCGCCCGCTCCTCCCAGCCCAGCTCCGCCAGCAGTTTCCGGTCGTGCTTGTCCAGGGCGGCGGGGTCGCAGCGCTCGATCAGATCCGGCCGGTTGGCGGTGGTGCGCCGGAACGCCTCGTCCCGGCGCCAGCGGGCGACCTTCCCGTGGTGCCCGCTCAGCAGCACCTCGGGGACCTCGCGCCCCCGCCATACGGGCGGCTTCGTGTAGACCGGCCCCTCCAGGAGGTCGGCCATCGCGCCGGGCGCGAAGGAGTCGTCGCGGTGCGATTCCGCGTTGCCCAGCACGCCGGGCAGCAGCCGGGCCACCGCCTCGACGATCACCAGGACCGGGGCCTCGCCGCCGGCCAGCACATAGTCGCCGATGGAGACCTCACGGACGTCGAGCCGGTCGCCGTACTCCTCGATCACCCGGCGGTCGATGCCCTCGTAACGCGCGGGCGTGAACACCAGCCACGGCTTCTCGGACAGCTCGACCGCCAGCTCCTGGGTGAACGGCAGGCCGCTGGGCGTCGGGACGACCAGCACCGGCCGCCCCTCCCCCGACTCCAGCACCGAATCGAGCGCCTCGCCCCACGGCTCGGGCTTCATCACCATGCCGGGGCCGCCGCCGAACGGGCTGTCGTCCACCGTGTTGTGCCGGTCGTGGGTCCAGTCGCGCAGATTGTGGATGCGCACATCGAGCTGCCCGCGGGCCCGCGCCTTGCCGACCAGCGACACGTTCAGCGGTTCCAGGTACTCCGGGAAGATCGTGACGACGTCGATACGCATCAGGCGGTGCCGTCGGCGCCGTCGCTGTCCCGGGTGCTCACGATCACGGCCTCGGCGTCGTTGAGCAGCCCGGGCGGCGGGTCGATCACGGCCCGCTGCAGCTCCAGATCGATCTCCGGGACGATCTCGCTGACGAACGGGATCATCACCTCGGTGCCGTCCGGGCGGCTGACGATCAGCAGGTCCTGCCCGGGCAGATGCGAGATCTCCAGGATCCGGCCGACCTCGGTACCGTCCACGGTCACCACGTCGAGGTCGACCAGCTGGTGGTCGTAGTACTCGTCGGGTTCCTCGGGCAGTTCCGCCGGGTCCACCTCGGCGATCAGCAGGACATTGCGCAGCGCCTCGGCGCCGGTACGGTCCCGCACGCCTTCGAAGCGCAGCAGCAGACGGCCGCTGTGCACCTTGCCGGACTCGATGGTCAGCGGACCGGCCGTGGCCGGATCCGTGGCGAGCACCGCGCCCGGTCCGAGCCGCAGTTCCGGTTCGTCGGTGCGCACCTCGATGGTGACTTCGCCCTTGATGCCGTGGGCACGCCCGATCCGGCCGACTACCAGCTGCACTCTGCTTGCCCTTCGCTCAGACATTCTTCTGCTTCATCAGCTCTTCGGAACCAGCTCTTCGGAAACGGCCCTTCCGGACCGGCCCCTGCGAACCAGCTCTTCCGGACCGCTCCGGAACGCGACAACGGGCCGGGGCCGGCAATCGCCGCCCCCGGCCCGTGCCGGTACTGCATTGGTCTCAGCGGACCTGATCCACGTCGACGAGGTCGACGCGGATGCCACGGCCGCCGAGGGCGCCCACGACAGTGCGCAAAGCGCGTGCGGTGCGGCCGTTGCGGCCGATCACCTTGCCGAGGTCGTCCGGGTGTACCCGGACTTCGAGGACGCTCCCGCGGCGCAGGGTCTTCGCGGACACCTGCACATCATCGGGATTGTCGACGATGCCCTTCACGAGGTGCTCGAGAGCCTCCTCGAGCATGCTCAGGCCTCGGTGGACTCGGCCGGGGCCTCAACTGCGGCCTCGACAGCGTCATCGGCCTTCTTCTCGGCCTTCTTCGCCTTCGGGGTGATTGCCTCACCCTTCGGCTCGTTGCCGGCGTCCTTGGCAGCGGCCTCGAAGAGGATGCGCTTGTCGGCCTTCGGCTCGGCGACGAGCATCGGAGCCGGGGCCGGCAGGCCCTTGAACTTCTGCCAGTCGCCGGTGACCTTGAGGATGGCCATCACGGGCTCGGTCGGCTGCGCTCCGACACTCAGCCAGTACTGGACACGCTCGGTGTCGACCTCGATGCGCGACGGGTTCTGCACCGGGTGGTACAGGCCGATCTCTTCGATGGCCCGGCCGTCACGGCGGGTACGGGAGTCGGCGATGACGATGCGGTAGTGAGGCGAACGGATCTTGCCCAGACGCTTCAGCTTGATCTTGACTGCCACGGGAGTGGGTTCTCCTGGTGTTGACGAGGTTGGGCACAGCGGACACCCACGTGGGGTTGTGGGATTCGTGCGCCCGACGGACGCGTCAGCCGAAGGAGAGAGGGTTCCTGCACGGCTGTCGAGTTCTCAGCTGGCCATTCTGCCACACGGTGACACGCCCGGCTAATCCGGGCGTCCCGTCGGCCTCCGCTCACCTCACCCGACGCCGGCGCCCACGACCTCCGGGATGCGGAAAGCCTGCCCGCAGGCGCCGCACATGATCGGTGCCTGAGCGAGGACGGACGGCACGACGCGGACATTGCGCCCGCAGTCGCACACCGCCTTGACGCGTACTCCGCCACCGGACGAGCCGTGCCGGGCGGCCGGGCCGCGGAAACTGCGCGCGGTGTCCGCGGTGGTGGCGACGGTGTGGGCCTTGAGGGCCCGGTGCAGCCGGTCGATGGTGGACCGGTATCGCTTCTTCGTGTCGGGACGGAGTCCGACCAGCGAGAAGCCACTGCTGGGATGCGGCTCCTCTGCATGGTCGAGCCCTAGCTCGTCGGCGATCGCCAGGAAACGGCGGTTGTGGTAGCGGCCGGCCCGCGACGTGTCACGGACACCGCGTGCTGCGGCGACTCCGTGCACGGCCTCGTGGAGCAGCCTTTCGAAGGAGAGCTCGGTCCCGCAAGCGGACGAGGACTCTCCGATAAGGGACTCTGGCGCGGCCAGATCCGGCAGTTCGGGGTGGTGCCGTTGAATGTCGGCCCACGCGACTGCCAGTTCGGCGGCGAGAACTGGTGGTGTCGTGCTCACGCCGTAACAACGAGCCGGGGTGGCCCAGTGTTCCGATTCCGGGCCACCCCAAATAATTTGCACTCATCGGTCAGTTCCGGAGGGATACGTCCGGCGCAGGGCGGGTGCGGAGAATAGTGGAGAACCCACGCACTGGCATGCATTCCAGGACGTACTTCCGAATACGTACGGCTGTTTCCGGCCAGTGACCGTCAGCGACCCCGACCGACCGGTCGGTGACGCCGCCGACCGGTCAGTACGCGCGAGCGACGATCGCGATCGTGCCCGGGGCGTCGTCCGTGTCCGGGACCGAGCCGTCCGGAGCGATCAGGCAGCGCACCGAAACGCTCTGCTCGGCCAGCTTGGCTTCGCCCTCCGGACCCAGGTCGGCCCACGGAATACGCGCCCAGCCGGTGGCGGCGGCCTCGGCCGCCTCCTCGATGGTGGCCACGTCGACGGTGCGGGACTCGCGGCGTTCCCGCGTCTCCCGCAGCAGCTGCGCCTGGTCCTCTTCGAGGATCGCGGGCAGCAGGGCCTCCAGCGCTTCGAGGGCCACCGGCTCCTTGCCGCCCGGGATGCGGCGGGCCAGCATCGCGGTGCCGTTCTCGAGGTCGCGCGGACCGATCTCGACGCGGACCGGAACGCCCTTGAGCTCCCAGTCCACGGCCCGGCGGCCGAACGGGGTGTCGGTACGGGCGTCCACCTGGACACGGATGCCGGCCGCCTTGAGGCGGGCGCCGATCTCGTGCACCTTGGCGATGACCGTGTCGTCGCCCTTGATGGCCAGAACCGCTACCTGCACCGGCGCCAGGCGCGGCGGGACGCGCAGGCCGTTGTCGTCGCCGTGGGACATGATCAGGCCGCCGACCATACGGGTCGAGACGCCCCATGAGGTCTGCCAGACCAGCTCCTGCTTACCCTCGGTCGAGAGGTACGAGGTGTTGAACGCCTTGGAGAAGTTCGTGCCCAGCTCGTGACTGGTGCCCATCTGCAGGGCCTTGCCGTCGCCCATCATGCCCTCGAGGGTGAGGGTGTTGATCGCGCCGGCGAAGCGCTCCCTGGCGGTCTTGCGGCCGAGCACCACATCGATGCCCAGCACGTTCACCATGAAGTCGGCGTACACATCCTGGTGAATGCGCGCGGCGTAGGCGCGCGCGTCCTCGTAGGTGGCGTGCGCGGTGTGGCCCTCCTGCCAGAGGAACTCGGTGGTGCGCAGGAAGATCCGCGGGCGCATCTCCCAGCGGACGACGTTCGCCCACTGGTTGATCAGCAGCGGCAGGTCGCGGTAGCTCTGCACCCACTTGGAGAAGTACTCGTTGACGATCGTCTCGGAGGTCGGGCGGACGACGATCGGCTCGTCCAGCTCCTTGCCGCCGCCGTGGGTGACGACCGCGAGCTCGGGGGCGAAGCCCTCCACGTGCTCGGCTTCCCTCGTCAGGTACGACTGCGGGATGAAGAGCGGGAAGTAGGCGTTCTGGGCGCCCGCGTCCTTGATGCGGGCGTCGACCTCCTGCTGCATCCGCTCCCAGAGGGAGTACCCGTACGGACGGATCACCATGGTGCCGCGTACCGGGCCGTTGTCGGCCAGTTCGGCCTTGTTGATCAGGTCCTGGTACCAGCGGGGGAAGTCGTCCGCCTGGGGCGTGAGAACGGGAGCCTTTGCCATGCCGCCGATGTTACGGGGACATGACCCGCTGACGTGAATCGGGCGGCCCTCTGGACGGGAGCCCAAAACCGGAGTTGTCTGGCTTTCGGGGGCATGCACGAAGCAGTGGGGGGTACACGAGGACGGCGACTCGGCTGATTGGGGCGGCTCGATGACACCCACGCTCGTTCGCGGATCCAGGACAGGCGCCGATACCAGGGCGCGGGACTGGGCGGAGATCCAGGAGCGGATGCTCGTTCCGCTCTATGAGGCCGTGTACGACCGCCTCGAGGTCGGCCCGGGCACCTGCCTGCTGGGACTGGGCTGCGGATCCGGGCTCGCGCTCCTGATGGCGTCGGCCCGCGGCGCGGCCGTCACCGGCTGCGATCCGGATGAACGGCGGCTCGCGCTGGCCCGGGAGCGGCTGCTCCCCGAACCGCGGTGGGGTGCGCCGGCCCGGCACGAAGCCCGCATCGAGTTACTGTGCGGCGGCCCGGAGCGCACGGCCGACCGGGCGGGCGCGCCGTTCACGATGGTGACCGCGCTGGATCCGGCGTCGCCCTGCGACGAGCTGCTGCCCGACCTCACGGAGGCGGCGCGGCTGACGGAGCACGGCAGTCCCGTGGTGCTGGCCGGCTGGGGACCCTCTGAGCGGTGTGCCACCTCCCGGGTGCTGTGTGTTGCGGCGCGGCTGGCGGAACCGCGCGGTCACGCGGTCAGGAGCCGGCTCAGCGGCCGTGACGATCTGGAGGAGGTGGCCCGCGACGCCGGGCTGCGTCCCGACGGATCGGGCCGGGTGGCCTGCCCCTTCGGCTATCCGGACATGGACAGCGCGGTACGCGGGCTGATCTCCACCGGGCTGTTCGACCCGGCCGTGGAGGCCACCGACCAGCCGCAGGTGGAGAAGGAGCTGGCGGAGGCCCTGCACCCGTACCGGCGCGCCGACGGAACGGTGCGGATGGAGAACGTCTTCCGCTACGTGGTCGCCCGCGTCTAGTCCGCGTCCAGTCCGCGTCCAGTCCGCGTCCAGTCCGCGTCCAGTCCGCGTCCAGTCCGCGTCCAGTCCATTGTTTGGCCCGCGGTCGGCCCATAACCAGCCCGTAACCCGCCCACACCGTCCGCTCCGGCGGAGAATCGCTAGTCCTCGGTCTTCGCGAGCCGGGTGATGCCCGCCGCCGCGTACGCCTCGGCCTCCTCCAGGGTCTCCGCCTCCAGCAGCGCCTCCACGAGGGCGTCGAGCTTGTGGCGGTTGTCGCGCAGCAGCCGGCAGGCCTCGTCGTAGCACTCGTCGACGATCCGGCGCATCTCGTGGTCGACGGCATCGAGGGTGGCCGGGGCGGCGGACAGCCCGTACGCCTGCTGAGCGTCGTTGGGGATCGCGGTGAGCCGGCCGATGCGCCGGCTCATGCCCCAGCGGCCGACCATGCCGCGGGCCAGGCCCGTCACCTGTTCGAGGTCGTTCTCCGAGCCTGTGGTGACGACGTCGTAGACGACGTGCTCGGCCGCCATTCCGCCGAGCGCGCCGATGATCCGGCCGCGCAGATAGTCCTCGGTGTACGCGTACTTGTCGGCGTCCGGTGTGGACAGCGTGACGCCGAGCGCCCGGCCGCGCGGCACGATGGTGATCTTGCGTACGGGGTCGGCGCCGGGCTGCAGCATGCCGAGCAGGGCGTGGCCGGACTCGTGGTACGCGGTGCGCCGCCGTTCCTCCTCGGGCATGACCAGGGGCCGTTCGGCGCCGAGCTGGACCTTCTCCAGGGCGGCGGAGAACTCGCTCTGGCCGACCAGGTCCTTGTCCCGCTTCACCGCCAGCAGCGCGGCCTCGTTGGCGAGGTTGGCGAGTTCGGCACCGGTCATCCCGGGCGTGATGCGCGCGATCCGGTCGAGGTCGACGTTCTCCTCCATCGGCACCCCCCGGGTGTGGATCTTGAGGATCGCGGCCCGGCCCGGCCGGTCGGGAGGGCTGACGACGACCGTCCGGTCGAAGCGGCCGGGGCGGGTGAGGGCCGGGTCGAGGACGTCGCCGCGGTTGGTGGCGGCGAGGACGACGACGCCCTCGGAGCCGGAGAAGCCGTCCATCTCGGTGAGGATCTGGTTGAGGGTCTGCTCGCGTTCGTCATGGCCGCCCATACCGCCGCCGCCGCTGCGGGACCGGCCGATGGTGTCGATCTCGTCGATGAAGACGATCGCCGGGGCGACCTTGCGGGCCTCCGCGAACAGCTCGCGCACCCGGCCGGCGCCGACGCCGACGATCATTTCGATGAACTCGGACGCGGAGGCGGAGAAGAACGGCACATCGGCCTCGCCCGCGACCGCCCGCGCCAGCAGGGTCTTGCCGGTGCCGGGCGGGCCGGCGAGCAGGACACCGCGCGGCATCCTGGCGCCGAGCGCCCGGTAGGCGTCGGGCCGCTTGAGGAAGTCGACGATGTCGCTCAGCTCGGCCTCGACCTCGTCGATGCCGGCCACGTCGTCGAAGGTGGTGCGCTTGCCGAGCCCGGGGACGACCGGTTTGGGCGGGGCCTTGCGGCCGAGGCCACCCAGTCCGCCGCCCAGGGAGCCTCTCATCCGCCGGGCGATGACGATCCACAGCACCACGAGGAGGAGCATCGGGGCGAGGGAGATCAGCAAGTTGTACAGGAAGCTGCGTTCCTTGACGACCGGCTCGGCGGTGACGGTCACGCCGTTCTTGGCCAGGGTGGCCCACAGCCCGTCGTCGGCGAAGGACGGGCGCTGGGTCTTGAACTTGGTGTAGTCGCCGCCGCCGTCCGGGACGGGCTTCTTGTCCTTGAGCTCGCCCTCGATGGCCTCGCCCTTGGAGTAGATCTTCGAGATGTTGTTCGCGGCCAGCTGCTTGCCGAACTCGGTGTACGAAACCGTCGGGGTGTTGCCGCCCGTGAAGTACGACAGCACCAGATCGGTGATCAGGAAGACCGCCAGCGCGGTGAGGATCATCCCGGCCCAGCCGGTCCGCTTGCGGCGCGGCGGCGGGGCCGGCGGGGCGCCCTCGGACCGCCAGGGATCGTCGGGCTTCTGGCGGGGCGGCACCGGATTCGTCACTTTTCCGACATTACGCACGCCTCGCCGGTGCCGCCGCCGCTCGCACCCAATCGAGAGGAATCCGCCGGGCCGAGCGCATCACGGGCCGCGCTCACCGCGGGCCGACGACGCCCGCACCGTTGACATGTATAGGTAATAACGCTGCACTGAGGGCGCACCAGGTTGTCCAGACCACTCCCGCGCCATCCCCCTTCAGGGCAGGAGTCCACGACCATGCAGTGCTCCCCGCGTGCCCGCGTTCCGAGCGGCCCCTTAGCCGTCCTCGGCGTGCTTCTCGGCCTGCTCCTCACTCTCGCCGTACCGCTCTCACAGGGCCGGGCGCAGGCCGCCACCGCCGCACCGCGCACCATCCCCGCGCTCCAGCAGTGGACGGCCGGCAGCGGCTCGTACACCTTCGGTCCCGGCAGCCGGGTCGTCACCGACAGCGCCTACGCGGCCGCGCTCGACACCACCGGGCAGGTCTTCGCCGACGACCTGACGCAGCTCACCGGCACGGCCGTCACCCACGCCACGGGCGCGGCCTCCTCCGTGCTGCCCGGCGACCTCTTCCTCACCCTCGGCTCCGCGGACACCGCGCTCGGCACCGAGGGCTACGCGCTCACCGTCGCCGCCACCGTCACCATCCAGGCACGGGCCGACGCCGGTGCCTTCTACGGCAGCCGCTCGGTGCTCCAGCTCCTCAAGCAGTCCCGCACGATCACCGCGGGTACGGCGCGCGACTGGCCGGCCAAGCCCGAGCGCGGGCTGATGGTCGACCTGGGGCGGAAGTACTTCACCCTGCCGTGGCTGCGGAACCAGATCAAAGACCTCGCCTACCTCAAGATGAACTACTTCCATCTGCACCTGTCGGACACCTACGGCTTCCGGCTGGAGAGCGCCACCCACCCCGAGATCACCTCCGCCGCGCACTACACCAAGCAGGAGATCACCGATCTCATCGCGCTGGGCGCCCGCTACCACGTCACCGTCGTGCCCGAGCTCGACATGCCCGGCCACATGGACGCGGTGCTGGCCGCCCACCCCGAACTACGCCTCACCAACAGCTCGGGCACTCCGAGCAACGACTTCATCGACCTGTCCAACCCGGCCGCGTACACCCTCATGAATGACCTGATCAACGAGTACCTGCCGCTGTTCCCCGCCACCTACTGGCACCTGGGCGCGGACGAATACGTCACCAACTACGGCAGTTACCCGCAGCTCCTCAGCTACGCCCGCGCCCACTACGGGGCGAACGCCACCGCCAAAGACGTCTTCTACGGATTCGTCAACTGGGCCGACGCGATCGTCAGGGCCGGCGGGCGGACGATGCGGATGTGGAACGACGGCATCAAGCCGGGCGACGGCACCGTCGTCCCGAACGCCGACATCACCGTCGACTACTGGTACAACTACGGCCTCACGCCACAACAGCTCGTCGCCGCGGGCCATACCGTCATGAACTCGAGCTGGACACCGACCTATTACGTGTACGGCGGCGCCAAGCCCGACACCCGGTACATGTACGAGACCTGGAACACCGGCGTCTTCCAGGGCGGCGCCACCCTCACCGACCCGTCCCGCAACCGGGGTTCAGCGCTGCACGTCTGGTGCGACAACCCGAACGCCGAGACCGAGCAGCAGACCGCGGCCGGGATCATGGCCCCGCTGCGCGCCCTGGCCCAGCAGACCTGGGGCTCTCCCAAACCGGTCGCGACGTACGCGGAGTTCCAGCCGCTCATCACCGCCGTCGGCCGCCCACCCGGCTGGCCCGGCGACACCGCGGCCGGCGACCTGGCCCTCGGCCGCCCGGTGACCGCTTCCAGCACCGAGACGCCCGCCTTCCCCGCGGCGAACGCCGTGGACGGCAGCTACGGCAGCCGCTGGTCCAGCGCGTACGCGGATCCGCAGTGGCTGCGGATCGACCTGGGCAGCAGTCAGGCCGTCAACCACGTCAAGCTCACCTGGGAAGCCGCCTACGCCAAGGCGTTCCGGATCCAGCTGTCCGACGACGCCACCACCTGGACCACCGTGTACTCCGCCACCAGCGCCTCCGGCGGCACCCAGAACCTGACAGGGCTCAGCGGTTCGGGACGGTATCTGCGGATCCACCTCACCCAGCGCGGCACGTCCTACGGCTACTCGCTGTGGGAGGTCGAGGCGTACCACGACGCCGTATGACCCGCTGAGCCGCCGCTTGACCTCAACCTTGGTTTAACTCGCATGCTGGGAACCACCACCGAGCAGCGAGCTGAACACGAGGAGAGCGCCATGATCCTGGTCACCGGAGCGACCGGCAACGTCGGACGACAGGTCGTATCCCACCTGCGCGACCAGGGCGCGGCGTTCCGGGCGCTGGCCCGCGACCCCGGCGCCGCCGGCCTGCCCGGCGGCACCGAGGTCGTGGCGGGAGACCTGTCGGACCCCGGGAGCCTCCACGCGGCGCTCGACGGGGTCGACACCGTGTTCCTCGTCTGGCCGTTCCTGGACACCGAGGCGGCGCCCGCCGTCCTGGACGCGGTCGGGAAGCACGCCCGCCGCATCGTCTACCTCTCGATGCTGGGCGCCCAGGAGGACACCGGCGGGCAGGCCGACCCGATCACCTCGTTCCACAGCCGGATGGAGCGGCTGATCGAACGGTCCGGGCTGGAATGGACCTTCCTGCACCCGGTCGGCTTCGCCTCCAACACCCTCGGCTGGGCGCAGCAGGTCCGTGACGAGAGCGTCGTACGCGATCTGAACGGCGCGCTGGCCAGGCCGCTGATCCACGAGCGGGACATCGCGGCGGTCGCCGCACACGTACTCACCGCTCCGGACGATGTGCACTCGGGGGCCGAGTACGTCCTCACCGGCCCCGCGCTCGTGACCCAGGCCGAGCAGGCGCACGCCATCGGCGAGGCCATCGGCCGCCCGGTGCGGTTCGAGGAGATGCCGGAGGAGGAGAAGCGGCGGCAGGTGCTCGCCTGGCTGCCGCCCTCGGGCCTGGACACCGTCATGAAGGCCTGGGCCGCGATGGCCGAGTCCCCCGAACCGGTCACCGCCACCGTCGAGGATCTCACCGGCACGCCGCCCCGCACCTTCCGCGAATGGGCGGCCGATCACGCCGCCGATTTCCGCTGAGGTCCGCCGGCCTCCGCTGACGCCCCCTGCTCGCCGGCCGGGGCGGTACGGGTCAGGCGCCGGGCCACTCCTCCTCGGTGAGCGCGAAGCGCTCGTGGTCGCGCCAGTCGTCGTTCAGGAAGAGCATGCGCGGCGTGAAGCCCTCGTGGCGGAAGCCGAGCCGCTTGGCCATCGCGAGGGACCGGCCGTTGTCGGGCTGCACATTGATCTCCAGCCGGTGCAGCCCGAGCCCGTCGGGATAGCTGGTGAAGCAGCGGTCCACGACCAGCCGCAGGCCCTCACTCATCCGGCCGGTGCCCGCGTACGGCAGGTAGCTGTCGTAACCGAGGACACCGTTGCGGAAGCGCGCGCGGACGATGTTCGCGACGTTGACCTTGCCGACGATGCCGCCGTCCTCGTCGTTCATGATCAGAAACGTGCGCAGCGACGGGCCCTGACGGCGCAGCAGTTCATGGAAACCGTCCGGATCGACCGGATTCCACGGGCTCAGGTGCTCGGCGGACCGCAGGACGGCCGCGGCGTACGCGTCGGCGTCGCCCGGACGTGGTTCTCGGATGGATACGCGCATGGCGCCATCATGCCCCGCACGCGAAGAGCGCCCCCAGCTGGGGGCGCTCTCGCCGTGCGGTGCGGGAGTGACCGGAGGGTCAGCCCATGAACTTCTTGAACTCGTCGGGGAGTTCGAAGTTCTGCGCTTCCTGGCCGGCCGGCAGACCGAAGGGGCTGTCGGCCTGCTCCGCGCGGCGTGCGGCCTCCGCCGCCTCGTCCGCCTTGCGCTTCATCGGGTTGCCGCTGCGCTGCTTGCCCTTGGCCTGCTTGACCTGCTTCTTCTTCTTGCTGCCGCCGCCCATGCCGGGCATCCCCGGCATACCGGGCATGCCGCCGCCCTGCGCCATCCGCGACATCATCTTGCGCGCCTCGAAGAACCGCTCGACGAGGCCCTTGACGGCGCTGACCTCGGTGCCGGAGCCCTTGGCGACCCGGACCCGGCGCGAACCGTTGAGGATCGTCGGGTCCTGGCGCTCGGCCGGGGTCATCGACTTGATGATCGCGGCGGTGCGGTCCACATCGCGCTCGTCGAGGTTGGCGATCTGGTCCTTGATCTGCCCCATGCCGGGCAGCATGCCGAGCAGCTTGGAGATGGAGCCCATCTTGCGGACCTGCTCCATCTGGGACAGGAAGTCGTCGAGGGTGAACTCCTTCGGACCCTTGGCCAGCTTGTCGGCCATCTTCTGGGCCTCGGCCTGGGAGAAGGTCTGTTCGGCCTTCTCGATCAGGCTGAGCATGTCGCCCATGCCGAGGATGCGGGACGCCATCCGGTCCGGGTGGAAGGTGTCGAATTCGTCGAGCTTCTCGCCGTTGGAGGCGAACATGATCTGCTTGCCGGTCACATGCGCGATGGAGAGCGCGGCGCCACCGCGGGCGTCACCGTCGAGCTTGGAGAGCACCACACCGTCGAAGCCGACGCCGTCGCGGAACGCCTCGGCGGTGTTGACCGCGTCCTGGCCGATCATCGCGTCGACGACGAAGAGGATCTCGTCGGGGCGGACGGCGTCGCGGATGTCGGCGGCCTGCCGCATCAGCTCCTCGTCCACGCCGAGCCGGCCGGCGGTGTCGACGACGACCACGTCGTACTGCTTGGTCTTCGCGTACTCGATGGAGTCCTGGGCGACCTTGACCGGGTCACCGACACCGTTGCCCGCCTCGGGCGCGAAGACCGCGACGCCCGCGCGCTCCGCGACGACGGAGAGCTGGGTGACGGCGTTGGGGCGCTGGAGGTCACAGGCCACGAGCAGCGGGGTGTGGCCCTGGCTCTTCAGCCAGTAGCCGAGCTTTCCCGCCAGGGTGGTCTTACCGGCACCCTGCAGACCCGCAAGCATGATCACGGTCGGCGGGTTCTTGGAGAACCGCAGCCGACGGGTCTCGCCGCCGAGGATGCCGACGAGCTCCTCGTTGACGATCTTGATGACCTGCTGTGCCGGGTTCAGGGCCTGGGAGACCTCGATCCCGTTGGCCCGTTCCTTGACCTGCTTGATGAACGCGCGGACCACGGGAAGCGCGACATCCGCCTCGAGCAGGGCGATACGGATCTCGCGCGCGGTGGCATCGATGTCCGCCTCGCTGAGGCGGCCTTTGCCCCGGAGGTTTTTGAACGCACTTGCCAGGCGATCGGAGAGGGTATCGAACACGGCGGTCGCGGATCCTTGCGGTCGGGGGGTGGAGTCAATCGTCCCCCAGGGTATCCGGCCCTGTGGCCCCGGTGCCTTCGCCCGCCGGATCGGCCGGGCGAAGGCATCTGAATCACCACGTTCGCGTGGCCGGTTCGAGTCCCTACCGCAGCGCCTGCTCCACCTCGCGGGCCACCTCCGCCGCCCGGATCTCGCCGAGCGGGGCGCCGTCCGCGCCGACCACGTAGAACGCGTCCACCGCGTTGGCGCCGAGGGTGCTGATGCGGGCCGACCGCACGCTCACCCCGGTCGCCGCCAGGGCGGTGCCGATCCGGTGCAGCAGCCCGGGGGCGTCCTGCGACCGGACCTCGATCACCGTGGCGACCCGGGAGCTGCCGGACGCGACCGTCACCCGGGGCGGCGGCGCGGCGAGCGCGCGGCGGCGCGGGTAGGCCGCCTCGCGTTCGGCGAGCCGGGCCTCGATGTCGAGCGAGCCGTCGAAGGCCCGCCCCAGATCGGCGCGCAGCCGGGCGGCTTCGGGCATCGATCCGTACTCGGCGGCGACCCGCCAGCTCAGCAGCGTCACCGGGCCCTCTCCTATCGGGTCGACGGCCCGCAGGTCGGCGGCCCGCACGGTGAGCCGGTGCAGGGCGAGCACCCCGGCGGCCTGCGCGAGCAGCCCAGGCCGGTCCGGGACCGCGAGCAGCAGCTCGACGCCCAGCGCCTCGGGGGCGGCCTCGTCGCCGCCCTCCGGATCGGGTTCCGCGTGGGCGTGCAGCGCGAGCACCGGACCGCCGGTGCGGGCGGCCTCGACCGCGAGGCGTTCCTCCTCGGCCGTCGGCTCGGTGTCGGCGGGCTCCGGCACCTCGCCGCCAGCGAGCACCTCCGCGACGCGCTTGACCAGGTCGGCCAGGAGCGAGGCGCGCCAGTTGCTCCACGCGGCGGGGCCGGTGGCGAGCGCGTCGGCCTCGGTCAGGGCGTGCAGCAGCTCCAGCGTGCCGGTGTCGCGCACCACGTCGGCGACGCCCCGTACGGTCACCGGGTCATCGAGGTCGCGGCGGGTCGCGGTCTCGATCAGCAGCAGGTGGTGGCGGACCAGCAGCGCCAGCGTGTCCACGTCGGCGCGGCCGAACCCTATCCGCGCGGCGACATCGCGGGCGATGACCTCGCCCGCCTCGCTGTGGTCGCCGGGCCAGCCCTTCCCGATGTCGTGCAGCAGCGCCGCCATCAGCAGCAGGTCGGGCCGCCCGACGCGGCGGGTGAGCCCGGAGGCGCGTACCGCCGTCTCGACGAGGTGGCGGTCGACGGTCCAGCGGTGGACGGCGTTGCGCTGTGGGCGGCAGCGGACCCGTTCCCAGTCCGGCAGCAGCTGGGTGATGAGCCCCTCGGCCTCCAGCGCCTCCCAGACCTGGACCGTGGCCTCACCCGCGCCGAGCAGCGTGAGCAGCTGCTCACGCGCTTCGGCGGGCCAGGGCACGGGCAGCGGCCGGGCGGCCGCGGCCAGCCGGCGCACCGCGTGGAGGCTGAGCGGCAGCCCCGCCTGGGCGGCGGCCGCGGCGGCGCGCAGCGGGAGTACGGGGTCGCGTTCCGGCCTGGCGGCCAGCGCCAGGACGGCCTCGCCCTCCTGCTCGACGACGCCCTCAGCGAGCGGGGTGCGTTCCGCGGAGGCGGCCACCGGGTCGGTGCGGCCGCGGCCGAGCAGCAGCCCGCGGCGGCGCGGGCGCGCCTCGCGGGAGCGCAGCACCCTGCCGACCTCGCGCCAGGTCACATCGGCGGCGTAGCTGATGGTGCGGGCGGCCTCGTAGACCTGGCGCAGCAGCGCGTCGGCGTCGAGCAGACCGAGCGCCGACGCGACCTGGTCATGTTCCTGGAGGGCCAGCCGGTCGGTGGCCCGCCCGGTGACCAGGTGCAGGGCGTCGCGGGCGTCCAGCAGCCGGGTGCGGGCCTCCTCGAGCCCCTCGCGGGGGGCGTCGGCGAGCCAGGACGCGGCGACGGCGCGCAGCGCGGTGGCGTCGCGCAGGCCGCCCCTGGCCTCCTTGAGGTCGGGTTCCAGGAGGTACGACAGCTCCCCCTGGCGTTCGGCCCGTTCCTGGCACAGCTCGTGCAGGGCGGGCAGCCGCTTGGGGGCCTGGTTGCGCCAGTCGGCCAGTATCGCGGTCCGCAGGGACGCGGTGAGCGCGGGATCGCCCGCGATGTGCCGGGCGTCGAGCAGCCCGAGCTGGACCTTGAGGTCCTCGGCGGCGGTCGCGCGGGCCTCGGCGGGGGTGCGGACCGAGTGGTCAAGGTCCAGGCCCAGGTCCCAGACCGGGTACCAGATCCGGTCGGCGAGCGCCGAGATCCGGTCCTGGCCCGCGGAACCGTCGTACAGCAGCAGCAGATCGAGGTCGCTGCGCGGGGAGAGTTCGCCCCGGCCGTAGCCGCCGACGGCGACCAGGGCGTATCCGGCGACGCCGGTCTCCCCCGCCGCGCCGGCGGCCAGGGCCGCCAGCCATTGGTCGGTGAGTCCCGACAGGGCGGAACGGCGCGGCGGCCCGGACCGCGCCTCCTCGTTGAGGAGACGCAGCCGGGCCGCCGCGTAGCCGCTGGGACCCTCAGGGGTCCCCTCGGCCGAATCGTCGTCCGCTTTCGCTTCGACGCTGTCCGTCACATGTGCTCCAGCGCTGGGCGCTATTTGCTAGAGGGCATCCGGTCCGCGCTCGCCGGTGCGTACGCGGACCGCTGTCTCGACCGGAATGCTCCATACCTTGCCATCACCGATCTTGCCGGTGCGGGCGGCCTTGACGATGACTTCGATCAGCTGATCGGCGTCACCGTCCTCGACCAGTACCTCTATGCGGATCTTCGGCACGAGGTCGACGGTGTACTCGGCGCCGCGGTAGACCTCGGTGTGGCCGCGCTGCCGGCCGTAGCCGCTGGCCTCGGTGACCGTCAGGCCGTGCACTCCGAAGGACTGCAGGGCTTCCTTGATCTCGTCCAGCCGGTGCGGCTTCACAACTGCCGTGATGAGCTTCACGCGTCCACCTTCTTCGTCGAGGCGCCGGCCTCGCTGGTCGTGCTGCCGGGGCCGGGAACCGCGGTGGTGCGGACCGAGCCGCCGCCCGCTCCGGCGAAGTCGTACGCCGTCTCGGCGTGTTCGATCTGGTCGATGCCGGTGACCTCATCGTCCTCGCTGACCCGGAAGCCCATGACCAGGTCGATGAGCTTGGCGAGGATGGCGGACGCGACCAGGGAATACCCCAGTACCGCGCCCACGCCGACCGCCTGCTTGCCGAGCTGGTCGAGCCCGCCGCCGTAGAACAGACCCTTGGCGGTCTGGCCGACGCCGCCGGTGGCGAAGAAGCCGATGAGCAGCGAGCCGACGATACCGCCGACCATGTGGACGCCGACGACGTCCAGGGAGTCGTCGTAGTTGAAGCGGTACTTCAGGCTGACGGCCGCGGCGCAGGCCACACCGGCGATGACGCCGACGGCGATCGCGCCGAGCGGGGAGACGGAACCGCAGGCCGGGGTGATGGCGACCAGCCCGGAGACCGCGCCGGAGGCGGCGCCCAGGGTGGTGAAGGAGCCGTGCCTGAGCTTCTCGTAGGCGAGCCAGCCGAGCATCGCGGCGGCGGTGGCGACCTGGGTGTTGGTGAACGCGACGGCGGCGACGCCGTCGGCGCCGAGCCAGGAGCCCGCGTTGAAGCCGAACCAGCCGAACCACAGCAGGCCCGCGCCGAGCATGACCAGCGGCAGGCTGTGCGGCCGCATCGGGTCCTTCTTGAAGCCGACCCGCTTGCCGATGACGAGGATCACGCCGAGGGCGGCGGCGCCCGCGTTGATGTGGACCGCGGTACCACCGGCGAAGTCGATCACGCCGTACTTGAACAGCCAGCCGTCCGACCCCCAGACCCAGTGGGCGACCGGGAAGTACACGATCGTCGCCCACAGGGTGATGAAGAGCGCCCAGGCGGTGAACTTCACGCGGTCGGCGAGCGCGCCGCTGATCAGCGCCGGGGTGATGATCGCGAACATCAGCTGGAAGACGGCGAACACATAGACCGGGATGCCGTATCCGGGCCACAGCTCGGCGATGCCGATGTTGCGCATCCCGAGCCAGTCGGTGCCGCCCATGAAGCCGTTGCCGGTGTCGAAGGCAAAGCTGAATCCGTAGAGCGTCCACAGGATGGTGATGATGCCGAGGCTGATGAAGCTCATCATCAACATGTTCAGCGCGCTCTTGACGCGGACCATGCCCCCGTAGAAGAAGGCGAGGCCCGGGGTCATGATCATGACCAGGGCGGCGCTGAGCAGCATGAACGCCGTACTTCCGGTATCGAGCTTGGGCGCGTCAGCGGCAAGCGTCATGATGGCTGGTGCCATCGGCGTCTCCTCGTCATCCGAGCGGCCCTGCGGGACCGAGCTGGGTGGGCCGGTTATCGCCCAGAGGTTGTCCCAGCCGGGTTTCCGGTGATGCCGCAGGGTGTTTCGCCGCGGTGACGAAGACGTCGCGCGTGTTACGTGAAGATGAACCGTTCCCGGAGGGCGCGGTCGCCGTATACGGGACCGGCCGCGGAAGCCACCCGGTTGACCTGGCGTGGGGGAGCCGAGTCGGGCTGTTCGGGTGGACTGCCGCGGCCGGAGTCTGGAGACGCCGCCGACTAGGCGGTTTCGGCCACTTCGGGGAGCTCGACCGCCAGCCGCTCGGAGAGGTCGATGACCTCCGCCACCTCTCCGAAGTCGCGCATCGCGGTGTCGGCGGTCTTGCGGATCCGGGTGTTCACCCGCTCCGAGCGCACTTTCCTGGCCACCGAGATGGCCTGGTGGGTCATATCGGCGGCCTGCTCGGGGTTGCGCTCCAGCAGGTGGACGGTGGCCATACCGATGAGGTTGAGGGCGTACGCACGCTGGTGGACGGCGTCCTGGCCGAACAGCTCGACCGCACGCTCCATGACCGGGTGGGCGAGCGAGGCGTAGGTGGAGCTGCGGCCGGCCACGTAGGCGAGATCGCGGTAGGAGTGGGCGTTCTCCGCGTTCAGCTCGGCCTCGTTGAAGAAGCTGATCCAGTCCGGGTCCTCGCTGCCGCGGGTCTCGGTGAAGGCGTCCTCGGCCATCCGCACCGCCCGGTGGCACTTGCTGACCTGGCCCATGTTGGCGTAGGCGCGCGCCTCGACCGCGTGCAGCATCGCCTGGGTGGTGGCGGTGGCCGAGTCGCGGCTGCCGTACTGGGCGAGGTGGATGAGCTCCAGCGCGTCGTCCGGCCGGTTCAGGTGGATCATCTGGCGGCTCATGCTGGAGAGGATGAACGCGCCCAGCGGACGGTCCGCCGCCTCCTTGGCGGCGTGCAGCGCCAGGACGAAGTACTTCTGCGCGGTGGGCTGCAGACCGACGTCGTAGCTCATCCAGCCCGCCAGCGCGGCGAGGTCGCCGGTCACCCGGTAGAGGCGCTTGGCGACCGCCTCCCGGTGCGACTCCTGCAGCAGGTCCGTCACCTCGTGAAGCTGGCCGACGACCGCCTTGCGGCGCAGGCCGCCACCGCACTGGCTGTCCCACGTCCGGAACATCACGGTGGTGGTCTCCAGCAGCTGCATTTCCGGCTCGGACAGCCGGTTCGGCCGGTTGCCGGTATCACGCGGCACCCCGGTGGCCGGCGGCGGGAAGCCGCCGAGCGAGGTGGGCACCAGCCACCGCTGCATCGGCTCGACGAGGGCGGGCCCCGCCGAGAGAGCCAACGAGGCTCCGAGGAAGCCGCGACGGCCGAGCATCAGGTCGCTGCGGGAGAACTCGTTGATCAGCTGGACCGTCTGGGGGCCCGCCCAGGGCAGGTCCACGCCCGATTCGGACGGTGACTGGTGCGCGGATCGCAGTCCCAGGTCCTCGACCGGGACCACACAGCCGAATCGCTCGGAGAAGAGCTCGGACATGATGCGCGGGATCGGCTCGCGCGGCTGCTCGCCGTCGAGCCAGCGCCGCACCCTGGAGGTGTCGGTGCTGATGTGGTGGGCGCCCATCTGACGCGCCCTGCGGTTGACCTGACGTGCCAACTCGCCCTTCGACCAGCCACTGCGCACGAACCACGAGTTCAACTGCGCGTTGGGCTGCTTGTCTTGTGTGCCGCCCACCGGTAGGCCCCCATCCGAGTCGCCCAACGCCCTTACGGCCAAGGCCCGTTGAGTCCGGGCCGATATCTTGCCTCCGGCATACCCGGAAGGGACACATGGCTGGCCTCACGAACCGAAAGTAATCCTACGATCACCCATCCGGCGAGTGCCACCACGGAAACGCCACCATTCGCCACCCCTTCGAATGAACTCCTCCGCGGCTGCACACGATTCACTTGACACACGCCGGTCAGGCAGGGGCGTAACCATCGGCGACTGCGACCCGTTGGGGGTGTCATGGGTTTCACGATCGGCGGCATTCGGGATATCCGGTCCGGCTCGCGCCGCAGGGAACGCGCCACGGCGTGCACCACGGTGGCGGAGTACACGGGGTTGTGCGGCTGGGCGGTCACGCCGGGAGCGCGCGCCGCCCGCGGCGGCGGGGTCTGCTCCTGCGGTGACCCCGGCTGCAAGGAGCCCGGAGCCCACCCGCTGGTCTTCGCCGACGAGATCCCGGGCGGCGCGACCCTGGAACAGGCCGCGGCGGCGTGGGAGCAGGTACCGGGAGCGGCGGTGCTGTTGCCGGTGGGCCGCACCTTCGACGTGATCGACGTTGCGGAGCACTCCGGGCGCCGCGCTCTGGTGCGGCTGGAGCGGATGGGGCTGCGGCTCGGTCCTGTGCTGGTCACCCCGACCGGCCGTGCGCAGTTCTTCGTCGCGCCGGGCGCCGCGTCCGAGCTCCCCCACCTGCTCTACCGGATGGGCTGGGACGACGCCGACCTCGATCTGCGCTGCCTGGGGCTCGGCGACCACGTCACCGCCCCGCCGTCCGACCTCGGCGGCCATGGGCCCGTGCGCTGGCTCAGGTCCCCGATGCTCGACTCGGTCCACCAGCCGCCGGAGGCCCGGCTGCTGCTCGGCACCCTGGCGTACGTCTGCCACCGCGACCGCGCGCCCGGCCCCTGGCTCGTACGGTCCTGACAGCGCCACACTGAGAGCAGCACACCGACTGCATTGCACTGAGCGCAGCACATCGAGCGCAGCACACCGAGCCGCTCTTCCCCGGCGACCGCCGACCGCCATCCGGCCGCCGAAGCCATATCCCGGGGAGGCGTAAGGGGCGCCCTTCGGGAGGGGCGCCCCTTACGTATACAACTCTCGCGGCCGTTGGCCGGCCGGACAGGTCGTCTCAGTCGCCGATCAGGGCGTCGACGAACGCCTCGGGCTCGAAGGGCGCCAGATCGTCCGCGCCCTCGCCCAGACCGATCAGCTTCACCGGAACGCCCAGCTCGCGCTGGACCGCGATCACGATGCCGCCCTTGGCGGTGCCGTCCAGCTTGGTGAGCACGATGCCGGTGATGTCCACGACCTCGGAGAAGACCCGGGCCTGCACCAGTCCGTTCTGCCCGGTGGTCGCGTCGAGCACCAGCAGCACCTCGTCGACCGGGCCGTGCTTCTCCACGACCCGCTTGACCTTGCCCAGCTCGTCCATCAGACCGGTCTTGGTGTGAAGCCGGCCCGCGGTGTCGATCAGGACGGTGTCCGCACCCGCGGAGATACCTTCCTTCACTGCCTCGAAGGCGACCGACGCCGGGTCGCCGCCCTCGGGTCCGCGCACGGTGCGGGCACCGACCCGCTGGCCCCAGGTCTGCAGCTGGTCGGCGGCGGCGGCACGGAAGGTGTCCGCCGCGCCCAGCACCACACTGCGGCCGTCGGCCACCAGGACGCGGGCGAGCTTGCCAGTGGTCGTGGTCTTGCCGGTGCCGTTGACGCCGACGACCAGCACCACGGCCGGTGTCGTCTCATGGCTCTCGGTACGCAGCACCCGGTCCAGCGAGGGGTCGACCAGCGTCAGCAGCTCCTCGCGCAGCAGGGCGCGCAGATCGGCGGGGGTGCGGGTGCCGAGCACCTTCACCCGGCTGCGCAGCCGGTCCACCAGCTCCTGCGTCGGCGCGACACCCACATCGGCGGTGATCAGGATGGACTCGATCTCCTCCCAGGTGTCCTCGTCGAGGTGCTCGCGGGAGAGCAGCGCGAGCAGCCCCTTGCCGAGGGTGTTCTGTGAACGCGACAGCCGGGAGCGCAGCCGCACCAGGCGGCCCGCGCTGGGTTCCGGCTGCTCGATTTCCGGAGCGGCCGGGAACGGCAGCTCCTCCACGGCGTCCGGCACGCCAGGCGTTTCGGGGAGGACGACCTCTTCGATCGTCCGGCGGGGTTCGTCCCGTGGGACTTCCGCCTCGTCCCCGACGCCTGGCTCGGCGGGCGGCGTGGTGATGGTCGGCGTGCTCGGCGGTGCGGGCGGCAGCTGCTTCTTGCGGCGGCTGCCGACCACCAGTCCGCCGGCCGCGACGACCGCGACCAGGGCGATGACTACAGCAAGGATGACGGTTTCCATATCCGAACCAGTATCGGTCACGTGCGCGGGTGGCCGCGACAAAGACCGCCCGGCCCGGTCGGCTCCCCCTCCCTCGCTCCGGCCTCCGCTCCGGCCTCCGCCCGGCCCCGCCCGGCCCGGTCCCCGCGCCGTCGCCGCGCCGTCCCCGTCGATGCGGCCGGGTGCCGGGGCGCCCTCCGGGCCGGCCCGTGCGCCGCGGGCGCGCGCCCCTACCAATCTGACATGCCGTCAGCTAGCGTCCATCTGGCCCATCACCGGCGAAGGGAAACGTCTGCCATGCCCATCACGGTCGTCCGTTTCAACCTCGTCGATCCCGCGGCCGAACCCTCGTCGCTGAGCGCCCGCTACAAGGCGGCCCTCGAAATGGCGGCCTACGCCGACGACCGCGGCGTCGGCACCATCCAGACCGAGGAACACCACGGCGCGGCCAACGGCTGGCTGCCCTCGCCCCTCACCTTCGCGGGCGCGGTCTTCGGCGCCACCCGCCGGATCGCGGTCACCATCTCCGCCTTGATCGGCCCGCTCTACGATCCACTGCGGCTCGCCGAGGACATCGCCGTCCTGGACCTGCTCAGCGGCGGCCGGCTCGTGACCGTGGCCGGCATCGGCTACCGGCAGGCGGAATACGACGCGCACGGCCAGGACTGGACGCGGCGCGGCAAGCTCCAGGACGAGATCCTGGAGACGCTCCTGTCCGCGTGGACCGGCGAGCCCTTCGCCTACCGCGGCAGAACGGTACGGGTCACCCCGCGCCCGTTCACCCGGCCCCATCCGCTGCTGCTGGTCGGCGGCAGCTCGAAGGCCGCCGCCCGCCGCGCCGCCCGGCTCGGTCTGCCGCTGTTCCCGAGCGCGCATCTGCCGGAACTGGAGGCGTACTACCAGGAGCGGCTCGCCGAGTACGGCACCGAGGGTTGGTGCATGATGCCGCCGGCGAAGGTCCCGCTGCTGCACATCGCCGAGGACCCCGACCGCGCCTGGGCGCAGTACGGCGAGCACCTGCTGCACGAGGCCCGGATGTACGCCTCCTGGCAGTCCGCCGACATCCGGTCCGCGGTGCGCTCCGCCGCCACCGGGGTCGAGGAGCTGCGCGGCGAAGGTGTCTACCGGATCGTCACGCCCGACGAATGCGTCGCCCTCGCCGAGGCCGGCGGGGATCAGGCGAGCCTGGTCCTGCACCCCCTGTGCGGGGGCATGCCGGTCGACGAGGGCTGGCGCAGCCTGCATCTGCTGGCGGAGCAGGTCCTGCCCCGCCTGAAGGGGTGAGGCGTGACGACCCGCCCATGACGGGGCGTTACCCCATCTCCTCCAGGGTCTTGCCCTTGGTCTCCTTCACGAACTTGAGCACGAAGGGGATCGAGAGCAGGGCGAAGCAGGTGTAGATGACGTACGTCGCCGACAGGTTCCAGTCCGACAGGCTCGGGAAGCTCGCGGTGATCGCCCAGTTGGCGATCCACTGCGCCGAGGCGGCCACGCCGAGCGCCGCGGCGCGGATCCGGTTCGGGAACATCTCGCCGAGGAAGACCCAGACCACGACACCCCACGAGAGGGCGAAGAAGAGCACGAAGACATGGGCGGCGATGAGCGCCACGGTGCCCTCGGTGTTGGGAAGCGTCCCGGCGGTGGTCTTGGCGGAGAAGGCCCAGGCCTCCAGCCCCAGGGCGACGGCCATACCCACGGAGCCGATCAGCGCGAGCGGCCTGCGGCCGATCCGGTCGACGAAGATCATCGCGATCACGGTGCCGATGATGTTCACGATCGACGTGGTGAACGAGTACAGGAAGGAGCTGCCCGGGTCGATGCCCACCGACTGCCACAGCGTGGACGAGTAGTAGAACGCCACGTTGATGCCGACGAGCTGCTGGAAGACCGAGAGGCCGATGCCGACCCAGACGATCGGCAGGAATCCGAACCGGGAGCCGAGCAGGTCGCCGAAGCGGGACTTGTGCTCGCTGCGCATGGCGTGGTCGATCTCGGCGACCCGTGCGTCGAGGTCGATGTGCCGGCCCTCGACGTCGGCGAGCACCTGCTTCGCGGTGTCGACCTTGCCGACGGAGATGAGGAAGCGCGGCGACTCGGGGATGGCGAAGGACAGCAGCCCGTACAGGATGGCCGGCACGACCATCACGCCCAGCATGACCTGCCAGACCTCCAGGCCCATCAGTTTTCCGCGCTGGTCGCCGCCGGCGGCGTTGAGCAGGCCCCAGTTGACGAGCTGGGAGATGGCGATGCCGACCACGATGGCGGCCTGCTGGAAGGAGCCCAGCCGTCCCCGGTAGGCGGGCGGGGAGACCTCGGCGATGTACGCGGGGCCGATCACCGAGGCCATACCGATGGCGATACCGCCGAACACCCGCCACATCGCGAGGTCCCACAGGGCGAACGGCAGCGCGGAACCCACGGCGCTGATCGTGAAGAGCACGGCGGCGATCTGCATGACGCGGATCCGGCCGATGCGGTCGGCGATACGGCCCGCGGTGGCGGCGCCGATGGCGCAGCCGATCAGTGCGATGGCGATGACCTGGGCGAGGGTGGCGGATCCGATGTCGTATTTACCGCGGATGCCCTCGACGGCGCCGTTGATCACCGAGCTGTCGTAGCCGAAGAGAAAGCCGCCCATGGCGGCGGCCGCGGTGATGAAGATGACATGGCCGAGGTGATCCGGATGAGCCAGTCGGCCTTCCGGGCCGGCCGCACGTGCGGTGCTGGTCAACGTGTACTCCTGGGGCTCGGCGGTGAGCCCTCGCGTGAGGGGCTGGATCTTCCAGGGTCGACCGCCCCCCGGGCGGCCACCACTCGAATGTAAAAGTGACGTTGCCGAGACTATGCCTTCAAGTTTCGAAGTCAACAGGGGGTCAGCAGTCGCCGCGAGCAGCCATGAGCACAGAGATCACTCGCTTGAGTTCAAACATTGAAGACGTGAAGAGTCAGGAAGAGTGCAGGAAGGGTCAGGCGGTCTGCCGCTTGCCTTCGCGCAACCGCTGGCTGATCACCTTGGAGACCCCATCGCCCTGCATGGATACGCCGTACAGGGCATCGGCGACCTCCATCGTCCGCTTCTGGTGGGTGATCACGACAAGCTGTGAACTCTCCTGGAGCTCCTCCATGATCCGGATCAGCCGCTGCAGGTTGGTGTCGTCCAACGCCGCCTCGACCTCGTCCATCACATAGAACGGGCTCGGCCGGGCCTTGAAGATCGACACCAGCAGCGCCACCGCGGTCAGCGAGCGCTCACCACCCGACAGCAGCGACAGCCGCTTGATCTTCTTCCCGGGCGGCCGCGCTTCGACGTCCACGCCGGTCGTGAGCATATTGTTCGGATCGGTCAGGATCAGCCGGCCCTCGCCACCGGGGAAGAGCCGCGAGAACACCCCCTCGAACTCCCGCGCCGTGTCGTGGTACGCCGCCGAGAAGACCTGCTCAACACGCTCGTCGACCTCTTTGACGACCTGCAGCAGATCCAGCCGGGTCTTCTTCAGGTCCTCCAGCTGCTCGGTCAGGAACTTATGGCGCTCCTCCAGCGCGGAGAACTCCTCCAGCGCCAGCGGATTGACCTTCCCCAGTTGCTGGTAGGCCTTCTCCGCCGCCTTGAGCCGCTTCTCCTGCTCCACGCGCACGAACGGCCTCGGCTGGTTGCGCGGGTGCTCCGGGTCCTCCGGCAGCTCCTCGCCCTCGGCCGGCAGCGACGGCGGCACCGGATGGTGCGGGCCGTACTCGTCCACCAGTCCCGACGGCTCGATGCCGTGCTCCTCCAGCGACCTGGTCTCCAGCTGCTCGATACGCAGCCGCTTCTCTGCGCCCAGCACCTCGCCCTTGTGGACGAAGTCGGTCAGCTTGTCCAGCTCTGCCTTCAGCTCCCGGCCCTGCCGGCGCTCCTCCCCCAGCTGCGCCTCGCGCTCCGCCCGCGCCCGCTCGGCCGCCGCGCGCTCCTCCTCCGCACGGGACACCGACACCGCCACGTACTCCAGCAGGGCCCGCGCACCGGCCAGCACCGCCGCGGCGACCCGCGCCTCGTACTCCAGCCGCGCCCGGCGCCGCTCGGCGCGGGCCCGCGTCTCGCGCTCCAGCTGGGCCGCACGGTCCAGCCCGTCGGCCCGTCCGGCCAGCCCCTTCACCCGCTCCTCGTGGGTACGGACCTGGAGCCGCGCCTCCATCTCGGTCTGACGGGCGTTGGCCCCGTCGGCGGCCAAGCGGTCCCGTACGGAGGTGTCCGGCTCCTCCTCGCCCGGGGTCTCCCCGGCCTCCCCCAGCCGTACCGACAGCTCCTCGAACTCCTCCATCGCCACGGCCAGCGCCTCCTCGGCCCGCCCCACGGCGGAGGCGCTGCGCTCCACCTCTCCCCCGGCCGCGCGCGCCTGCCCGGCCAGCCGCCCCAACTGCTGCGCGACCGACGACTTCTCCTTCTCCGCCGCCCGCCGCCGCTGCGCGAGCGCGTCGACAGTCCGCGCAGCTGCCGCGCGCTGCTCCTTCGCCTCCCGCTGGTCCTCCGCCAGCGACCCGCACAGCGCCGCCAGCCGCTCCAGTTCCCGCGCCGCCTCGTCGACGACGGCCCGCACCTCCAGCAGACTCGGCACCCCCGCCGACCCGCCGTGCGCGAAGTGCGCGGCCAGCACGTCGCCTTCGGCGGTGACGGCGGTGAGCCCCGGGTGCGCGGCCACGAGGGCTTCCGCGTCGGTGAGGGTTTCCACGACGACCGTGTCGCGCAGGAGACGGCGGACCGCGGGGAGCAGATCGTCCGGCCCGCCGACGAGGGCGGCGGCGGGGCGGGTGCCGGCCGTCAGCGTGGCGGCTTCGCCGCGCGCGTGCGGTACGGCGGCGGCCACGGCGGCCTGATGCATCGTTGCCGGCTGCGGGCCGGTGGCCGGGCTGTGCCCGCCCTCTCCCGGAGCCGCGCCTGTGGCTGCCCCCGCCTCGACCCGCGCGACACCTGCCCACACCCCGGAGGACGGTCCGTCCGCCACCAGCAGGGCCGCGCGGCCTGCGTCCTCCTTGCGCAGCAGCCGCAGCGCGTCGGCGGCGGCCGAAGGGCCCGATACGGCGATCGCGTCGGCCGCCGCGCCGAGGGCGGCCGCGACGGGGACCTCGAAGCCCGGCGCCACGGTGAGCAGTTCGGCGGCGGGGCCGAGCAGCCCGCTGAGCCGGTCGCCGGCGGCGAGCAGCGCGCCGGTGCCGTCCTTGCGGCGCAGTCCGAGGGCCAGCGCGTCGCGGCGGGCGGTGAGGGCGGCGCGCTCACGCTCGGCCGCGGTGAGGGCTTCGCGTACGGCCGAGAACGCCTCCTCGGCCTGCTGCTGTTCGCGCCCGGCGGCGTCGAGGCGCTCCTCCAGCTCGGAGTCGTCCGCCTCCAGGCCGTCCACCCGCGCCTTGAGTTCCTCGTACTCCTCCTGCGCGGATTCGGCGCGGTCCCGTGCCTCGTCACGGGCGGTGGCGAGCCGACCGATCTCCGCCTCGGCGGAACCGGCGCGGCCACGTGCCGCGTTGACCTGGCCCTGCAGCCGCGCCAGGCCCTCGCGGCGGTCCGCGATCGCCCGCGCCACGGACCTGAGCCGCTGTTCCTCCGCGGCGAGTTCCCGTTCCAGGGCGGCGCGGTGGTCGACGGTGTCGTCCAGCGCCCGCTGCGCCGCGTCGAGCGCCTCGGTGAGTTCGGCCTCCTGCTCGCGGATCCGGGCCGCCTCGCGTTCCATGTCCTCCGGCTCCCGGCCGCGCCGCTCCTCGGCCGGCTGCCCGGTGGCGTGCCGCACCCGCTGTTCGGCGAGCCCGATCGTGCCGCGCACCCGTTCGGCGAGTTGGGAGAGGCCGTACCAGGTCGCCTGCGCGTCGGCCAGCCGCGGCGCGAGTGCTCTGACCTGCTCCTCCAGCGCGGTCTCGCGCTGCAGGGCGGCCGCCAGCTCCCGTTCCACCGCGTCGCGCCGCTCCTTGAGCGACGCCTCGTCGGCGACTTCGGCCCGCAGCGCTTCGCGCAGGATGACGAGATCGTCGGCGAGCAGCCGCAGCCGGGCGTCCCGCAGGTCGGCCTGGATGACGGCGGCGCGCCGCGCGACCTGCGCCTGCCGTCCCAGCGGCTTGAGCTGCCGCCGCAGCTCGTTCGTCAGATCCTGTATGCGCGCGAGGTTGGCCTGCATCGCGTCCAGCTTCCGCAGCGCCTTCTCCTTGCGCTTGCGGTGCTTGAGCACCCCGGCCGCCTCCTCGATGAAGGCGCGGCGGCCCATCGGGTCGGCGTGCAGGACGGAGTCGAGCTGGCCCTGGCCCACGATGACGTGCATCTCGCGGCCGATACCGGAGTCGGAGAGCAGTTCCTGGATGTCCAGCAGCCGGCAGGTGTCGCCGTTGATCTGGTATTCGCTGCCACCGTTGCGGAACATGATCCGCGTGATGGTGACCTCGGCGTACTCGATGGGCAGCACACCGTCGGAGTTGTCGATCGTCAGCGACACCTCGGCGCGGCCCAGCGGCGGGCGGCCGGTGGTGCCGGCGAAGATGACGTCCTCCATCTTGCCGCCGCGCAGCGACTTGGCTCCCTGCTCGCCCATGACCCAGGAGAGCGCGTCCACCACATTGGACTTACCGGACCCGTTGGGGCCTACGACGCACGTGATGCCGGGCTCGAAGCGCAGCGTCGTGGCGGAGGCGAAGGATTTGAATCCGCGCAGCGTGAGGCTCTTGAGATGCACGCCGTCGGACTCTACCTTCCGGCTTCGGTTTCGCCAGGGAAGGTGCAGGGCACATCAGACGAAGAGATCAGTGATCGTCGGGGGGCCTGCGGGGAGGACGGAACGACGAAGGGACGCCGAAGCGTCCCTTGCAAAATTCTCTAGCGGTGCCGTGGCACCCGTCCGGGTACTGGGTCCGGATCAGGCGAGTACGGGTTCCGCGCGAGATACATCGATGCTGCTGAGCAGCGACTCTTCGTGCGACGCCACAGTCAGTTCATCGTTCTCGGCCTGCATCCGAACGAGCTCGGACTCCAGATCCTGAACGCGCTGCTGAAGCCTTCGCATCTCGGCGAGGAGTCGCGGGTCGGGGCCGCCGACGTAACCGAGAAGCGCCTTTGCCATGATTGATGGTCCTCCACGCTGAGTGACCGACCGGGAGCGGTAGGGTCGTGAGTGAGGGGTATGTGCACCCGCGCGGAGCGCCGAAGCCGCCGCTTCGATTGCATTACGGCTACGATGCGCGGGGCTTCCAGCGTCTCACCAAATAGTTGGACGGTCAACACGATCACAGCCCAGTCCTCGGGTCGGCCTCAGAAAACACGGCGAAATAGCGCCGGCGGCTGCCCGTGGGGCGTCGAGATCATCCTCGATGTCGGCAGCCTTGCACGACACTCCGGATATGGCAACTGTCCCGCGGCACCTTGCCGTCGGTGAATGCCCGCGGCATGTACGCGCGGAGTGACCGTCAGCGGATCTCGAATCCGTCATAGCCACCGCGCGGCCGGCCCCAGATCTCGGTGACGCCGTCGACCCGGCCGGGCGTGTCCCCGGTACCCAGCCAGTCGAGCAGTTGTTCGCACTGCTTGCGTTCCCCCTCGGCCACGACCTGCACCCGGCCGTCCCCGAGGTTGCCGGCGTATCCGGTCAGACCGCCGATCCGCATCGCGTTGGCCCGGGTCCACCAGCGGAAACCGACGCCCTGGACGCGCCCGCGCACCCATGCCGTAAGCCGGACATTTTCGTTCATGTGCGCACGCTATCCCGTCAGTTGCGCAGGCTTCACTCCAGTCCCGTGCGTCGTTCGATACAGTCGCCCGGCAACAGGACTCACCCGTTCGGGTCAATCCGAGAAAGTGAGGACACCGCCACATGGGCCGCCACAGTCGCACAGTCGCCGAGACCGCCACGCCGCAGCGAGGCCACCGGGGTCGCCGGCGCCCGCACAGTCCCGTACGCACCGGACTGCTGGCGTCGTCCGCCGCCCTGGCCGTGGGCGCCGTGGCGATGTCCTCCGGGCTGCTGCCGTCGCTGAACGGACCGTCGGGTGGCCTCGGCCAGCGCGACAACGCCGCATCACGCACCCAGACGGACGGCTCGTCCGGCCCCTCGGTGACGGACGCCGGCTCCCCCACTCCGCAGACCGGTGGCCGCACGACCGCACCCACCAGCCGCGGCGGAACCCGCAGCAGCGCCCCGACGACGGCGCCCACGACCTCCGCCACCGCGACCGGCATCACCCCGTCCCCGAAGGTGACGCCCTCCCGTACGACGGCCGCCCCGTCGACCTCCCCCGCGGCCACGCAGACCCACACCCCCACCACGACGCCGACCCAGGACGGCAGCACCACCGCCGCCAAGGCCGCCGTGCTGTCGCTGGTGAACGCCGAGCGCGCCAAGGTCGGCTGCTCCCCCGTCGCCACGGACGCGTCGCTGGCCAAACTCGCCCAGGCGTTCAGTCAGGACATGGCGGCCCGCGACTTCTTCGATCACACCGACCCGGACGGCAGCACGCCCTGGGACCGGGCCAAGGCGGCCCGCATCACCAATCTCGGCGGGGAGAACATCGCCCGCGGCCAGGCCGACGCGGCGGCCGTGATGTCCGCCTGGATGAACAGCCCCGGCCACCGGGCCAACATCCTGAACTGCGACTACAAGACCCTCGGCGTGGGAGTCCACTTCGCTTCGGGCGGCCCCTGGTGGACACAGGACTTCGGGTTCTAGCAGGATCCAAATACTAACTTTTCGAAAGCGCAGCCTGTCGGTTAGCGCAATCCAGGCGTACGCTGCCCTTATGACCGACTGCCCCCAGCACGACGTGTCGCTGCAAGAACCCCAGCTCCCCTTCAACGTCTTCGCCCGCAGCTGCCCCTCACGCGGCACCCTGGAGCACGTGACGGGCCGCTGGGGAAGTCTGACGCTCGGCGCGCTTGGCGAGGACACGTTGCGCTTCAACGAGCTGCGCCGCCGGGTCGAGGGCGTGAGCGAGAAGATGCTCTCCCAGACGCTGCACGCGCTGGAACGCGACGGGCTGGTGCACCGCGAGGCGCAGGCGACCAACCCGCCGCGCGTCGAATACCGCCTCACCCCGCTGGGCCTGGACACCACCCAGCGGCTGCTCGACCTGATCCACCTGGTCGAAGGCCGGATGCCCGAGGTGCTGGCAGCCCGGCAGGCCTACGACGCGGAGCGCGCCGGGCGCTGACAGCGCGGGCAGAAGTAGCTGGAACGGTTCATCCAGGGGCGGCGGCGGATCGCGGTACCGCAGCGGCGGCACGGCTCGTCCTCCCGGCCGTAGGCGTCCAGCGACCGGTCGAAGTAGCCGGACTCACCATTCACGTTGACGTACAGGCTGTCGAAGCTCGTGCCGCCGGCCGCCCGCGCGTCCGCCATCACCTCGCGGACATGGGTCACCAGCTCGGCGGTCCTGGGCCGGGTCAGCGTCGCGGTGGGCCGTTCGTAGTGCAGCCGGGAGCGCCACAGCGCCTCGTCGGCGTAGATGTTGCCGACCCCGCTGATCAGCGACTGGTCGAGCAGGGCGCGCTTGATCGTGGTCCGGCGGCGGCGCAGCGCGGCGTGGAAGAGATCCTCGTCGAAGGCGTCGTCGAGCGGGTCCCTGGCGATGTGCGCGAGCGGTACGGGCAGGCCCTGTGGGTCCCCCGGTACGACGTCGTGGAGCGACAGGCCGCCGAAGGTGCGCTGGTCCACGAAGCGCAGCTCCGTCCCGAGCTCGTCGTCGAACCGGATCCGGATCCGCAGATGGGTCTCGTCCGGGGTCCCGTGCGGCTGGATGAGCAGCTGGCCGCTCATGCCGAGGTGTCCGAGCAGCGAGGTCTCGCCGTCCAGCGGCAGCCACAGATACTTGCCGCGGCGGCGGGCCGGGCCGATCCGCGCACCGGCCAGCCGGTCCGCGAAGTCCTCCGAACCCGCGAGATGACGGCGGACGGCGCGCGGATGCAGCACCTCCGCGTCCGCGACGGTGCGGCCGGTGACCCAGCGCTCCAGCCCGATGCGGACGACTTCGACCTCAGGCAGCTCGGGCACCGCTCCTCCTCCGGGTACGCGTCGAGCCCACCGGCTGAGTGCCGGTGGGCTCGTACTGACGTGTGTGCGTTCAGCTCGCCGCGGTTGCGGATTCGCGAATCGCACGCCAGGCGGACTCGGCCGCCTGCTGTTCTGCTTCCTTCTTGCTGCGGCCGGTGCCGGCGCCGTACTCGACACCACCGACGCGGGCGGCAGCCGTGAAGGTCTTCTCGTGGTCGGGGCCCGATTCGGTGACCACATACTCGGGGACACCGAGACCCTCGCTCGCGGTCAGCTCCTGGAGACTGGTCTTCCAGTCCAGGCCTGCCCCGAGGTTGGACGACTTCTCGATCAGTGGATCGAAGAGCCGGTGGACGAACTCGGAAGCGGCGTCCAGCCCCTGGTCCAGGTAGACCGCGCCGATGACCGCCTCGAGGGTGTCCGCGAGGATCGATGCCTTGTCCCGGCCGCCGGTGCCTTCCTCACCCCGTCCGAGACGGATGAATCCGCCCAGGTCGAGGTCGCGACTCACTTCCGCCAGCGCACGCGAGTTGACCACCGCGGCCCGCAACTTGGCCAGCTGGCCTTCGGGCAGGTCGGGGTGGGTGCGGTACAGCGTGTCCGTGACCACCAGACCGAGCACGGAGTCCCCGAGGAACTCCAGCCGCTCATTGGTGGGCAGACCGCCGTTCTCGTACGCGAACGAGCGATGGGTCAGCGCACGCACCAGAAGGGCGGGCTCGAGTGTGTACCCGAGCCGCCCTTCCAGAAGCGTGTGAGACCAGGCTGTGTCCGCCGGCGCCTGCTTCGGCGATTTGGCGTCTGACATGGAGCCTGTCACCCGCCGATCAGACCTCGAGGACCTGACGACGGTTGTACGTGCCGCAGCTCGGGCACGCGATGTGGCTCTGCTTCGGCTGGTGGCAGCTCTCGCACGCCACCAGGCTCGGAACAACAGCCTTCCACTGCGCACGGCGGTGGCGCGTGTTGCTGCGCGACATCTTCCGCTTCGGAACAGCCACGGCTACTTCTCCTGGTTCTCGTCGGCGCCCTGGTCGGCACCGCTCTTCTTAAATTCCTGCAGGGCCGCCCAACGGATGTCGGCGACCTCATGGTGGTGGTCCGGATCGTCCGCGAGCCGCTCTCCGCACTCGGAGCACAGTCCCGGGCAGTCTTCCTGACACACCGGCTGCAGCGGCAGTGCGAGCACCACCGCGTCCCGCAGCGCGGGTTCGAGATCGAACAGGTCGTCCTCGAGGAAGAGAGCCTCCTCCTCCGCGTCGTCACCGGCTTCGTCCTTGCGGGCGGTCCGGGTGTCGGCGTCGGGGTAGGAGTACATCTCCTGGAATTCCGCATCGAGCTTGCGCTCGAACGGCTCCAGACACCTTACGCACTCCCCTGTGAGCGGCGCACGGACGGTACCTGTGACAAGTACCCCTTCCATGACCGACTCCAAGCGGAGCTCCAGCTGTACGGGCGCGTTCTCGGGCACCGTGATGACCTCGATACCGAGGTCCTTCGGTGCCGGAACCGAACGGGAGACCTTCCGCATCGAACCAGGACGACGACCCAGCTCATGCGTGTCGAACACGAGCGGGTCGCGGTGGTCGAGACGGGGGGTTTTCAGGGCTTCCTCTTTCATCGGTCCGGCTTGCCCTCACCCGGGGGGTGGGCAGCCCGAAGAGCCGGCGATTCACACGGCTGGAAAGGTCAGGATACTGGACGTGCGCCAAGGACCCAACTCGCCCCTTCCCTGCCCCGCCGGCCGCCGGTCCCACCGGCCGCTGGCGAGCGCCGTCAGCGGCCCTGCTCCAGCTCCCGCAGCCGGTTCAGGTCGATCATGCCGGTGTCGAACAGGCTGGTCTCGTCCAGGGCGGCGGCCTGGTGCTGATGCTGCTGGTGCTGCTGCTGGGCGTAGGGCTGCTGCTCTTGCGGGAACTGCGCCTGCGGGTCGGCGTAGGCCTGCTGCTGCTGTCCGTAGTCCGGCTGGTAGCCGTATCCGGCCTGCTCCGGGTAGCCCTGCTGCTGTGCGGCGTACGGGTCGGAGTACGCGGCCTGCTGGACGTACTCCTGCTGCTGGTAGCCGTAGTCGGGGGCGGGGACGGGCGTCGCGTCGTACGTGTAGTCCGTCTGCTGGGCCTGCTCGGGGACCGGGGCCGCCAGGCCCGCCATGAACTCGGCGTCGGTCTGGTGGCCGGCCGCCGCGTCCGCGGCGTCCTGGGCCGCCATGTGGGCGCCCAGCTCGTCCTCGACGCTGTGGCCGGTCAGTTTCAGCCGGCCGCGGCCGACGGCCTCCAGGGTCTTGGAGAGCACCGCCTCGAAGGCTCCGAGCTTCGTGGCCACATAGTCGTCGGCCCGGCGGCGCAGGGTCTCCGGGTCGGCGCTGCGTTCGGGGGCGTCCGCGTCCTCGTAGCCCTGCTCGTCCAGGCCGGGACCCTGGCCGAGCAGCTTCTCGCGGCCCCGGTCGACGGAGCCGATGGTCTTGGTGAGGACGACCTCGAAATTGGCGAGCTTGCTGTCCACGTAGTCGTCGGCCTCGGCGCGGATCTCCTCCGCCTCACGGCGGGCCTCGGCCACGATCCGCTCCGCCTCGCCCTGGGACTGCCGGGCGACCTGGGTGTCCGAGATCAGCGAGCCGCGCTCGGCGTGCGCGGACTCGATGATCCGGTTCGCTTCGAGGCGGGCGTCCTCGACCATCTGCTCACGGCCGCCGAGCAGTGCTTCGGCCTGCGACAGCGAGTCGGGGAGCGCCGAGCGCACCTCCTCGAGCCTGCTCAGCAGCTCGGCGCGGTTGACCACGCAGGAGGCGGACATCGGCATGGACCGCGCGCCTTCGATGGCCGCGACGATCTCGTCGAGCTTCTTCTGCACGTCCACGGGGCGTCAGTCTTTCCTCGGCGGGGCCCGGCCGGGTCCGGACGGGACATGCAGACTCTAGCGCTGCCCGAGCCGGTCGTTGAGAGCCGCCAGGATCGCCGGCGGCACCAAGTGGGAGATGTCGCCGCCCCATTGGGCCACCTCCTTGACGAGACTGGAGGACAGGAAGCTGTAGGTGGGGTTGGTGGGGACGAAGAGCGTCTCGACCCCGGACAGCCCGATGTTCATCTGGGCCATCTGCAGCTCGTAGTCGAAGTCGCTGACCGCGCGCAGGCCCTTGACGATGGCCGGGATGTCGCGCTGCTTGCAGAAGTCGACGAGCAGGCCGTGGAACGCCTCGACCTGCACGTTCCCGAACTCCGCGGTCACTTCCTGGATCAGGGAGATGCGCTCCTCGACAGAGAACAGACCCTGCTTGGACTGGTTGATCATCACCGCCACGTACACGGTGTCGTACAGCCTGGAGGCGCGGGCGATGATGTCGAGATGTCCATTGGTGATGGGATCGAAGGACCCCGGACAGACTGCGCGACGCAACTGAGACTCCTCGCTCTCCGGGCCGTTCATGACTCGGCGGTAACTTCGGCGGCGCGACCGTACCAAAGGGTCGCCTCGCCGTAGCGACGGGCCCTGACTGCCTCGAAGCCGACCGGCCAGGGAGAGACTCCGCCGCGGGTGCGCCGTTCCACGGTGACGATCGCCCCGTCATCCAGCCACCCCTGGATCCGCAGTGTGAGCAGGATCTCCCGGAGATCCTCGGCTGACAGGTCGTACGGCGGGTCCAGGAAGGCCACGTCGAACGGCCGCGCGGGCGCCGGGCCGGCGAGGATCTGCTCGGCCCTGGCGGCCCGTACCTCGGCGCCCGGCAGCCCGATCATCTGGACGTTCTCCCTGATGGTGCGGGCCGCGACCGGATCGGCCTCGACCAGCAGGACGTGCTCGGCGCCGCGCGACAGCGCCTCCAGGCCGACCGCCCCGGAGCCGCCGTACAGATCCAGCACCCTGGCTCCGTGCAGCGTGCCGCGCAGCGACGTCCAGGTGGAGAACAGGCCCTCCTTGGCGCGGTCCGAGGTGGGGCGGGTCCCATTGCCCGGAGGCACGGCCAGGCGGCGGCCACCGGCGGCTCCGGCGATCACGCGGGTCATCTCGTCGGTCACGTCCTCGACATCGTGGGGGAAACGACGCGAGCAACGTCGTTCCCCCACGATACGGAGTCACTCCGAGCCGGGCTCCTCCACGGCTCCCACCAGGGAGGCGGAGGCGTATCGGGACCAGGAGAGGCAGCCGTCGGGCGGGCAGTACTCGGGGCGGCGCGGGTCGTGACCCAGCTCACGCAGTTTGGTGCGGACCGAATCCGGCGTCCGCCCGAAGCGGGCGGCTATCCGGGCAACGGTCTCGCTGTCGTGGAACCGGCGCAGCAGTTCCTCCTCGTGCTGCGGCACCCAGGGGGCGCCGTGGCCGGGGAAGAGCTCACGGAGCACGTCACGGTCGGGGATCGGTTCCGATACGTCGGCGACGAGGGCCAGGGCGCGCAGCGCGCGGTTGAGCGCGATCCGCAGGGACGGGACATCCGCCATGGGCAGGCGCAGGTCGCCGGAGGCGAGGAGGGTGCCGGGGTCTTCCTCACTCCAGCCGGAGAGGGTGAGAGTGACGGTGGTGTCGTCGTCGCTGGCGAGCTCGATCCGGAAGACCTTGTCGCCGAGCGGCAGTTCGTTGAGATGACGGAACGACATGCTTTTGCCCCCAAAGGTCCATCGACTTGGACTACGTCCATTCTCTCAGGGGGCACTGACAATCAGCCTGCTCAGCAAGGCCGTTCAGCCTTTGTCGAGGTACTCCTCGCGGTCCGCGTCGAGCAGGCTCTCCAGGGCGCTGCGGAGGTCCGGGTGGCCGGCCAGATCCGGGTCGGCGGCGACCAGGGCGGTGGCCTCGTCACGGGCGGCGGCGATGACCTCCTCGTCGTCGATGACGGTCAGCATGCGCAGGGACGAGCGGGTGCCGGACTGGGCCTGGCCGAGGACGTCGCCCTCGCGGCGCTGCTCCAGGTCGACACGGGACAGCTCGAAGCCGTCCAGGGTCGCGGCGACGGCGGCGAGGCGCTGCCGGGCGGGGCTCGCCTCGTGCGCCTCGGAGACGAGCAGGCAGAGGCCCGGGGCGGAGCCGCGGCCTACCCGGCCGCGCAGCTGGTGGAGCTGTGAGACGCCGAAGCGGTCGGCGTCCATGATCACCATGACAGTGGAGTTCGGGACGTTGACGCCGACCTCGATGACCGTGGTCGCCACGAGGACGTCCACCCGGCCGGCGGCGAACCGGCGCATCACGTCGTCCTTGGCGTCCGGCTGCATCCTGCCGTGCAGAATCTCGACCCGCAGCCCGGCCAGCGGCCCCTTGGCGAGCTGCTCGGCGATGTCGAGGACGGCCAGCGGCGGCCGGCGCTCCGCGTCGTCCGGCTTCTTCTTCGCGTCCTCCTCGTCGCCGATGCGCGGGCAGACCACGTACGCCTGATGGCCGTTCTCGACCTCCTCGCGAACCCGTTCCCAGGCGCGGGACAGGAAGTGCGGCTTGTCCTTCGCGGGGACGACATGGGTGGCGATCGGCGAGCGGCCCGCGGGCAGCTGGTCCAGGACGGAGGTCTCCAGATCGCCGAAGACGGTCATGGCGACCGTGCGCGGGATCGGGGTCGCGGTCATCACCAGCAGGTGCGGGGGTTTGGCTGACTTGGCGCGCAGCGCGTCCCGCTGCTCGACGCCGAAGCGGTGCTGCTCGTCGACCACGACCAGGCCCAGATCGTGGAACTGGACCTTGTCCTCGATCAGCGCATGCGTGCCGATCACGATCCCGGCGTCCCCGCTGATCAGGTCGAGCAGCGCCTGGCGGCGGGCGGGCACCCCCATGGAGCCGGTGAGCAGCACGATCTTGGTGGCGTTCTCCGCCCCGCCGAGCATGCCGCCGCCCGCGAGGTCGCCCATCATCTCGGTGATCGACCGGTGGTGCTGCTGCGCGAGCACTTCGGTCGGTGCGAGCATCGCGGCCTGGCCGCCGGAGTCGACGACGGCGAGCATGGCGCGCAGGGCCACCAGCGTCTTGCCGGAGCCGACCTCGCCCTGCAGGAGGCGGTGCATGGGGTGGTCGGTCGAGAGGTCATGGAAGATCTCCGCCGAGACCTTCAGCTGGCCCTCGGTGAGGGTGAACGGCAGCCGGGCGTCGAAGGTGGTCATCAGCCCGTCGGCGCGCGGGGTGCGCGGGGTGGCGGGCAGCGCGGAATCGGCGGCCCGGCGGCGGGCCAGCGCGACCTGGAGGACGTATGCCTCGTCCCATTTCAGCCGGTCCCTGGCCTCGGCGATATCGGCCTTGGTGCGCGGCCGGTGGACCTTCTCCAGCGCCTCGGAGAGCGGGGCGAGACCGCGCGCCTCGCGCAGCGCGGCCGGCAGCGGTTCGCCGACGCCCGCCCAGCCGGTGGCCTCCATCGAGTTGAGAACCGTCTGCACGGACTGGGCGATCTGCCAGGAGCTGATCTGCTTGCACGCCGGGTAGAGCGGGATCTGCTGGTTCGCGAACAACGCGGCCGCTTCCCCGCCGTCCTTGCCGTCGTCCGCGTCGAGCAGCTGGTAGTCGGGGTGCGCGAGCTGCCGCGTGCGGTTGAAGACCGACACCTTGCCGGAGAACATGCCACGGCGGCCGGGGATCAGCCGGTGGGCGTGCGCGTGCGCCGCCTTGCTGAAGAACACCAGCGTCAGCGACCCGCTGCCGTCGGTGACGACGACTTCCAGCCGGACGCCGGTCCCTCCGTTGTACGTCCTCTTGTCCGCCTTGGCGACCTCCGCGACGACGGTGACGTGTTCGTCGAGCGGCAGGTCGGCGAGGCGCGTGAGCTCTCCGCGTTCGGCGTACCGGCGCGGGTAGTGGTGCAGCAGATCGCCGACGGTGTGCAGGTCGAGGTGGTCGGCGAGCACCTTCGCGGTGCGGTCTCCGACGACTTTGCGCAGTGATTCGTCAAGGGCAGCAGACATCGCCGTCCATCTTGGCCTATGGGACCGACATTCGTCGGCGCCCAGCGGCTGGCCCGGAGGCCGCGCCGCTGTCGAAGCCGCGATGGATACGGCTACTCCACGCCGATGAGCAGCGGGCAGGTCTGCTGGCCGCCCTGGTAGACGACGGTGTCCACCGCGAGGTGGCTGCCCTGGACGTGGGCCTCGATGCGGTCCGCGAGATCCGGCGGGGCGTCGGCGCCGAGGACGAGGGTGACCATCTCGCCGCCCGCGGCGAGCATCCGGTCCAGGACGATGGTGCCGGTCTCGACGAGGTTTCCGCCGATGACCGCGACATCGCCGTCGATCAGGCCGAGGACGTCGCCGGCCTGGCAGATGCCGGCCATGGTCCAGGACTGGTGCTCGGCGACGGCCAGTTCGGCGTAGCGGGTGGCGCCGGCCGCCGAGGTCATGGCGACGACGTCCTCGTCGAAGCGCCGTGCGGGCTCGTGGACGGCGAGCGCGGCGATGCCCTGGACCGGGGAGCGGGTGGGGATGAGGGCGACCCGTACGCCGTCGGCTCGGGCCCGGTCCGCGGCGACGCCCGCGGCGTGCCGCAGTTCCGCGTCGTTCGGGAGGAGCACCACCTCGCGGGCGTTCGCCCGGCGGATCGCGGCCGCGATCTCACCGCTGGCGGGCGGGTCGCCGGGCCGTACGGCGACGACGGTCGCGCCGGCCTGCGCGCAGAGTTCGGCCAGCCCGTCGCCCCGTACGACGGCGACGACCGCGCGCCGCACGCGCTCTCGCGGCCTCACGCTGTCCGGCTCCTGGTGCCGGGCACCGGAGGCCGGGCGGGCGCGGGTGTCGGCCTCGGTGTCGGGCCGGTCGCGGGACTGGTCGCCGAAGTGGGTGACCCGGATCCGGTAGGGGCGGCCGGCCTCGATTCCGGCCTCGATGGCGGCTCCCGCGTCGTCCACGTGGACGTGGACGTTCCACAGTCCGTCGCCGCCGACGACCACCAGGGAGTCCCCGAGGCCGTCCAGGCGGCCGCGCAGAGCGGGCAGGGCGGCGTCCGCCGCCTCCAGCAGGTAGATCACCTCGAAGGCGGGGCCGCCGGGGACGATGTGGGGGTCGGGTCCTTCGCTCCCGCCGCAGCCGTACGGGACGGCGGTCGCGTAGTCGGCCAGCGGCCCCATCGGCACCTCGCCGGAGAGCGCGTCGACGAGCGCGCCGAGCACCGCCACCAGCCCGCGCCCGCCCGCGTCCACGACGCCGGCCCGGTCGAGCACGTCGAGCTGCCCCGGGGTGGCCGCGAGCGCGATGCGAGCACCCTCGTGGGCGGCTCTCGCGACGGCCACCAGCCCGCCCTCATGGCGTTCCGCGGCGCCGGCCGCCTCGGTGGCGACGGTGAGCATCGTGCCCTCGACGGGGTGGGCGACCGCCAGATACGCGGATCCGGCGGCCCTGCGCAGTGCCCTGCGCAGCAGTTCCGCGTCGCTGCCGCCCTCCGTGAGGACCTCCGTCATGCCGCGCAGCAGCTGCGCGAGGATGGTGCCGGAGTTGCCGCGGGCTCCTATCAGGGCGCCGTGGGCCATGGCGCCGAAGGCCTGGGCGAGGTCGGGCCGGGCACCGGAGGCGCCGTGACCGTCGAATACCGCCTCGACGGACTGCGCGGCGGATTCCATCGTCAGATACAGATTGGTGCCGGTGTCCCCGTCGGCGACCGGATAGACGTTGATCGCGTCGATCTCCTCGCGGGCCCGGCCCAGCGCCTGGAGGGCCAGTCGGCACCACGCGCGCACCGCGGAAGCGTCGAGCGTGTGCGGCACCAAGTCCTCCTGCGGGACACCGGAAACGGAGACTGCTGCAGGTGAGAGTAGCCGTGACCCCGATCACGGCGGCAGTCGGCCCGGAACGGGGGACCTCGTAACCATGGTAGTTTCGTTGTCCGGGAGTGGTCGTTGTATGCTGCTCCGGTTGTCCGGGAGTCTCCCGGGCTTTTCACTGTAAGTGCATCTCGAAGTCTTTGGAGTGACCCGTGGCTGCCAACTGCGACGTCTGCGGCAAGGGGCCGGGCTTCGGCAACGCTATTTCGCACTCGCACCGCCGTACACCCCGTCGTTGGAACCCCAACATCCAGCGGGTGCGTGCTGTGGTCGGTCGGACGCCGAAGCGCCTCAATGTCTGCACCTCGTGCATCAAGGCCGGTAAGGTCTCGCGCTGACGCGTACACGTCGTAGCAGCGCAGCCTTGCGGCTACTCGAAGCCGGTCCACCTCAGGGTGGACCGGTTTTCTTGCGTTCTCAGCGTCGCTCACGGGTGCCGACCTGCCGGCGCTGACTCACGGGCGCTGACGCCAGGCGTGGTCGACCGGGCCGATACCACCGCCCAGCGGGAATCCGGCCGCGATGGCGCCCGTGATGTACTCCTTGGCCGCGCCCACCGCCTCCGGCACGTCGAGTCCCAGCGCCAGGAACGACGCGATGGCGCTGGCGAGGGTGCAGCCGGTGCCGTGGGTGTGCCGGTTGTCGTGCCGTGCGGCGCGGAACCAGAGGTCCCGCGAGCCGTCGGAGAGCAGGTCCACGGCGTCGCCCTCGAGATGCCCGCCCTTGATCAGGACCCAGCGCGGCCCGTACGCCAGCACCGCTTCCGCCGCCCCGTGCATCGCGGCCTCACCGTCCACGACGACGCCGGTCAGCTGGGTGACCTCGTCGAGGTTCGGGGTGGCGACGGTGGCCACCGGCAGCAGCGCGGTGCGGACGGTCTCCAGGGCCTCGGCCGCCAGCAGGGAGTCCCCGTGCTTGGAGATGCCGACCGGGTCGACGACCACCGGGACGCCGACATCCGCCAGCAGACCGGCCACCTCGGCGGCGATCGCGGCCGAGGAGAGCATCCCGGTCTTGACGGCCTGGACGCCGATGTCGTCCACCACGCTGCGGAACTGCGCGCGGACGGCCGCCACGGGCAGCTCCCAGGCCCCCTGGACGCCCAGCGAGTTCTGCGCGGTGACCGCCGTCACCACACTCATGCCGTGCACGCCCAGTGCCAGCATCGTCTTCAGGTCGGCCTGGATGCCCGCACCGCCGCCGGAATCGGATCCGGCGACGGTGAGCACCCGCGGCGGCCGTGCAGGCAGCGGCGCAGGCAGCGGCGCGGACGGCGGAGGTATACGCATACCGGTGAATCTAGTCCCCGTTCATGATCCGTCGGACAGGCCCTATTCCTCGCCGCCGAGTCCCGAGGCGTCGCCGAAGTGGTCCCAGCCGCCGGCCTTGTCCCAGGCCGCGCCGTCCACGGTGACCTGCGGGGTGCCGGGTGCCTTCAGCACCTCGCCGATCACCCGCCAGCGGGCCGGAAGCTTCACGTCGGGCGGGAAGGCCGCGACGATCGCGTGGTCCTCTCCCCCGGTCAGCACCCAGTGCAGCGGGTCCACGCCGACCGCCTGCCCGATGTCGGACATCTGCGCCGGCACGTCGATGTCAGCGGACTTCAGATCGATCAGCACCCCGCTGGCCGTCGCGATGTGGCCGAGGTCGGCCACCAGGCCGTCGCTGACGTCCGTCATCGCGGTGGCGCCGAGCTCGGCGGCCGCCGGGCCCGCGTGGTACGGCGGCTCGGGCCGCCGGTGCGCCTCGACGAAGGCACGCGGCGAGCGGAAGCCGCGCGACAGCACCGCGAGTCCGGCCGCCGACCAGCCCAGCCAGCCGGTCACCGCGATGACGTCGCCGGGCCGGGCGCCGGACCGGGTGACGGGCTCGCGGTTGCAGAGGTCGCCGAGAGCGGTGATCGCGACCGTGATCGTGTCGCCGCGCACCACGTCGCCGCCGACCACCGCGGCACCCGCGACCTGGCACTCGTCCCGGATCCCGTCCATCAGCTCGATCGGCCAGGTGGCCGGCAGCTCCGCCGGGACGACCAGGGCCAGCAGGACGGCGGTGGGCACCGCGCCCATCGCGGCGATGTCCGCGAGATTCTGCGCCGCGGCCTTGCGGCCGACGTCATAGGCGGTGGACCAGTCACGCCGGAAGTGCCGCCCTTCGAGCAGCACATCGGTGGTGGCGACCACCCGGCGGTCCGGCGCCGCCACCACCGCGGCGTCGTCCCCCGGCCCCAGGCGTACATTGGGAGTGGTCGTGAGCCGGGAGGTCAACTCCCTGATCAACCCGAACTCCCCCAACTCGCCCACGGTCCCCTTCATCTGTTTGTCCCTTTCACGTCGTCATTCCCCTGGAGATTCCGCTCAAAGCGAGTGCTCGGTACCGCGCGGGTCTCCCCGCGCCGTGCGGTGACGCGATAACGTGGCGTCCCCCCTCCCACATGATCCTCGAAGCCGCCCTGGAGGTTCCGTGGTACAGGCGTACATCTTGATCCAGACCGAGGTTGGGAAGGCCTCGGCAGTAGCGGAGACGATTGCGAAGATCTCCGGCGTTCTTCAGGCCGAAGACGTCACCGGTCCCTACGACGTCATCGTCCGGGCCCAGGCAGAAACGGTCGACGACCTGGGCCGCATGGTGGTCGCGAAGGTACAGCAGGTGGACGGGATCACCCGTACTCTGACCTGTCCCGTCGTCCATCTGTAGCCCCCGACTATGCTCGTCCGGTGATAGCTTTTCGCCGGTTCGCGCTGATTTCCGTTGCCGCCGTCGCGTGCTTGTCCGCGGCGGCGGTCTTCGTTTCCGCAGCCGGTCCGGTCGATGGGACACCCGTACCGGCTCCGGACGCGCGGGCCGCCGTCTACTGCCGTGCGCTGCACAGGGATCTGCCGCACTCGGTCAATGGACTCGGCGTGCATGGTCTCAGGCCCGCGTCCGACTTCACCGCCGGGTGGGGCGATCCGGCGATCGTGCTGCGCTGCGGGGTGCCGCGGCCGGAGGCGATGAACGATTCCAGCGCGGACTCGGTGGAGGTGAACGGTGTCGGCTGGCTGATCCAGGCCCAGGGCGACGGGAGCTTCAAGCTCACCACCACGCTCCGCAAGACGTACGTCGAGGTCACCCTCCCCAAGAAGTACGCCGGCGACGTCGGTCCCCTCACCGACCTCGCCGACGCCGTCAAGAAGACGATCCCGAACGAGCTCTGACCCGATCCAGCGTCAGCGCAGCCCGGTACGGCGGCGCAGCGCGGCCTGGATCAGCCGGTCCACCAGCTCCGGGTAGCTCACCCCGGTCTCCTGCCACATCCGCGGGTACATCGAGATGGGCGTGAAGCCGGGCATCGTGTTGATCTCGTTGATCACGAACTCTCCGCTGTCGAGCAGGAAGAAGTCCGCGCGGACCAGGCCCTCGCAGGAGACCGAGTCGAAGGCCTGGACGGCGAGCCGCTGGACCTCGGCGGTCTGCTCGGGGGTGAGCGGCGCCGGCACGATGCCTTCGGCCGAGTCGATGTACTTGGCCTCGAAGTCGTAGAAGGCGTGCGCGGTGACCGGCGGGATCTCGGCAGGGACGCTGGCGCGGGGCCCGTCCTCGAACTCCAGGACGCCGCATTCGATCTCCCGGCCGCGCAGCAGCGACTCGATGATGACCTTGGGGTCGTGGCGCCTGGCCTCTTCGATCGCCTCATCGAGACCGGACGGGTCGTCGACCTTGCTGATGCCCATCGACGAACCGGCGCGGGCGGGCTTCACGAAGAGCGGCCAGCCGTGTTCCGCGGCGAAGTCCACGATGTTCCTGCGGGCCGACGCCTGGTCGTTCTCCCATGCGCGGGGGCGGATCACCAGGTAGGGACCGACCGGCAGTCCGAAGGAGATGAAGACCCGCTTCATGTACTCCTTGTCCATGCCGACGGCCGACGCGAGCACGCCGGCGCCCACGTAGGGCACGCCGGACAGCTCCAGCAGGCCCTGCAGGGTGCCGTCCTCGCCGTACGGGCCGTGCAGCACGGGGAAGACGACATCGACCTCGCCGAGGACCTTGGGGACCGCTCCGGGCTCCGTGTAGACGACCTCGCGGCTGGCCGGGTCGACCGGGAGCACGACGGTGCCGTCATGGTCGGTGACCTGCTCGACGGTCGGCATCCGGCGGTCGGTGATCGCCATCCGGTCCGGATCGTCGCTGGTCAGCGCCCAGCGGCCGTCGGCCGTGATCCCGATGGGAAGCACGTCGTACTTCGAGCGGTCGATCGAGCGCAGCACACTGGCCGCGGTGACCACGGACACCCCGTGCTCGGAACTGCGCCCGCCGAAGACGACGGCGACCCGCGGCTTGCGAATCCGGTGGTCAGGGCTCTGGAAAGAAGGCAGGTTGCTCATGTCGCGTTGACCTTACCGTTCCGGCTTCGCGGAGCGGGACATCAGCTCCTTGAGGGCGACGACGGGTTGTTTCCCGTTGTGCACGATGTCCACGACGGTCTCGGTGATCGGCATGTCGACACCGTGCCGGCGGGCCAGATCGGCCACCGACTCGCAGGACTTCACGCCCTCGGCGGTCTGGCTGGTGGCGGCGATGGTCTCGGCGAGCGTCATCCCGCGCCCGAGGTTCGTACCGAAGGTGTGATTGCGCGACAGCGGCGACGAGCAGGTGGTGACGAGGTCGCCGAGGCCCGCCAGGCCGGAGAAGGTGAGCGGGTCGGCGCCGAGCGCGATGCCGAGCCGGGTGGTCTCGGCCAGCCCCCGGGTGATCAGCGAGCCCTTGGTGTTGTCGCCCAGGCCCATGCCGTCGGCGATGCCGACGGCGAGGCCGATCACGTTCTTGACGGCGCCGCCGAGTTCGCAGCCGATCACGTCGGTGTTGGTGTACGGGCGGAAATACGCGGTATGACAGGCCTTCTGCAGCCGCTTGGCGACCACTTCGTCCTGGCAGGCGACCACGGAGGCGGCGGGCTGACGGGCGGCGATCGGTTTGGCGAGATTGGGTCCCGACAGCACGGCGACCCGGTCGGGGCCGACCTTGGCGACCTCCTCGATGACCTCGCTCATCCGCTTGGTCGTGCCGAGTTCGATCCCCTTCATCAGGCTGACCAGCACGGAGTCCGGCGGGAACAGCGGCGCCCACTCGGCCAGGTTGCCGCGCAGCGTCTGCGACGGCACGGCGAGGAATACGAACTCGGCGTCGCGGGCGGCCTCGGCGGGGTCGGTGGTGGCCCGGACGCCCGGCGGGAGCTGGATACCCGGAAGGTAGTCCGGGTTGGTGTGGGTGGTGTTGATGGCGGCGACGAGTTCGGGGCGGCGGCCCCACATCGTCACCTGGCAGCCGGCGTCGGCCAGCACCATCGCGAAAGCCGTGCCCCATGAGCCGGTTCCGTACACCGCGCAGCGCGTGGTCACTTACGCATCCTCCTGCTGATCCGTCGGATTCTTCACGGGCTGCTGCACGATGCTCCCGGCCTTCTCGGCCTTGCGGGCCTTCTCGGCCTTGCGGGCCATCTCGGCCCTGTCGGCCTTCACCGCGCGGCGGACGCGGGCGGCCTGGCGCGGGTCGTAGCGCTCGGCGGGCGCGCGCTCGCCGCGCAGTACCCCGAGCAGTTCACTGATCTCCGCCATGATCACGTCGGTGACCTCGCGCAGCACCTCGGCGGTGGGCTCCAGCCCGTAGAACCGTGTCAGGTCGACGGGCGGGCCGGCCAGGACCCGCAGGGTCTTGCGGGGGAAGAGCTCCAGCCTCTTGCCCTTGGCGTACGGCGGCATCGCCTCGTTGGCGCCCCACTGCGCGACGGGGACGACCGGCGCCCTGGTGAGCAGCGCGACCCGGGCGACGCCGGTCTTGCCGACCATCGGCCACTGGCCGGGATCACGGGTCAGAGTGCCTTCCGGATAGAAGGCGACGCATTCGCCGGAGTTGATCGCGTCGACGGCGGCGCGGAACGCGTTGGCGGCGTCGGTGGACTCCCGGTACACCGGAATCTGGCCCGTTCCGCGCAGCATCGTGCCGACAAAGAAGATCTTGAAGAGCCCGGCCTTGGCGAGCAGCCTCGGCACCCGCCCGGTGTTGTACTGGAAATGGCCGTACGACAGCGGGTCGAGGTAAGAGTTGTGGTTGACCGCCGTGATGAATCCACCGTCGGCCGGAATGTGCTCCATTCCCCGCCAGTCCCGCTTGAAGAAGACAAGAAGCGGCGGTTTCGCGATGACGGCTGCGAGCCGGTACCAGAAGCCGATTCTGCGGCGGGACACCAGAACTTCCTCCTCATTGCACGGGGCGGCACCAGTGCAGCCGCACAAGTGTCGCCGGTACGCACACCGTAACGCCAAGGGCAGGTGAGCCGAAGGGCGCGCCCCTGCCGAAAGCGACGAGGCCAAGCCCCTGAGGAACGAAGGGGCGCAGCGCCGAGGAGCGTCGGCAGGGGATTGACGCGCCCGGAGGCGAACCGCCGGCGGAGAGGGCAGGTGAGCCGAAGGGCGCGCCCCTGCCGAAAGCGACGAGGCCAAGCCCCTGAGGAACGAAGGGGCGCAGCGCCGAGGAGCGTCGGCAGGGGATTGACGCGCCCGGAGGCGAACCGCCGGCAGAGGGGGCAGGTGAGCCGAAGGGCGCGCCCCTGGGGAATGAGAACGGGCCAAGCCCGCGGCGGCGGACCGGTCTCGGCCGCGCGGGCGGGGCCCGCACAATGGTTCGGTGTCCGCTCCCGTCATGTGGTCTCTCGTCGTACCGCTGAAGCCGCTCGCCGTGGCCAAGAGCCGGCTGGCGCCGTCGGCGGGGCCGGTACGGCCGGGGCTGGCGCTGGCGTTCGCCCAGGACACGGTGGCAGCCGCGCTGGCCTGCGCGGAGGTACGGAGCGTGACCGTTGTCACCGACGATCCGCTGGCGGCGGCGGAACTGGCCGCCCTGGGGGCGCGGATCGTCCCCGACTCCCCGGCGGCGGGACTCAACGCGGCCCTCGCATACGGCGGGCACCGCATCCGGGCGGTCGGCCCCGACGCGGCCGTAGCGGCTCTGAACGCCGATCTCCCGGCCCTGCGCCCCGCCGAGCTGTCCGCGGTGCTCAATGCCGCCGCGCGAGCCCCAGGGAGGGCATTTCTGGCCGATGCGGCGGCGATCGGCACCACGCTGCTCACCGCGCCGCCGGGTCATGACCTCGCACCGGCGTTCGGCGGTGCCTCCCGGGCCCGGCACCGCGCCTCCGGCGCAAGGGAGATCACGCTGCGCGGCGTGGACTCCGTGCGCCAGGACGTCGACACCCTCGCCGATCTGCGGGTGGCCCTCGCCCTGGGGGTCGGCCCGCGCACCGCGGACGTCGCCGCGGAGCTGCTGATCACGGACTGAACGGTGTCCCGACTGAACGGTGTCCCGACCGAACGGTGTCCCGACGATGTCCCGACGGCCGGGATGTTCACTAGGCTGCGGGACATGCAGGCGACCGCGTACACATACGACCCAGGGACCCGTGGCGGCAGTGTGCTGCTCGACGACGGGACTCCGCTGCCCTTCGACGCGGCGGCCTTCGACGCGGGCGGCCTGCGGCTGCTGCGGCCGGGCCAGCGGGTGCGGATCCGCACCGAAGGGGACGGCGACGACCGCCGGGTGGTCTTCCTGACGCTGCAGACCTTCGCGGATCCCCAGGCGCCCCGGGCGTAACGGCCCCTGGCCGCACATCACCGCCACAGTCGCCACAGGCACAGGCACAGGCACCACAGACACAGCCACCGGCACCACGGCCGCCCCAGTCCGGGAAACGGCGCGGGCCGGGCTCCCCAAAGGGAGCCCGGCCCGTCGCGGCCTGCGGGTGGGACTACTTCTTGATGACCCGCTTCGCAGGGGACTTGCGCGCGGCGGTCTTCTTCGCCGGCGCCTTCTTCGCCGTGGCCTTCTTGGCCGGGGCGGTCTTCTTGGCGGTCGCCTTCTTGGCGGTGGCGGCCTTCTTCGCGGTGGCGGCCTTCTTGGCCGGCGTCGCCTTCTTGGCCGGGGAGGCCTTCTTGGCGGTCACCGTCTTCTTCGCGGGGGCTGCCTTCTTGGCGGTCACGGCCTTCTTCGCCGCCGTGGCCTTCTTGGCGGTGGCCTTCTTGGCCGCGGCCTTGGCGGTGGTGCGGGTGGAAGCCCCGCCACTCAGGCTGCCCTTGGGGGCCTTCTTGACCGCGACCTCGGTCTTCGAGAGCTTCTTGGCCCCGCTGACCAGGTCCTTGAAGCCCTGCCCCGCGCGGAAACGCGGAACGGAGGTCTTCTTGACCCGGACCCGCTCCCCGGTCTGGGGGTTGCGGGCGTAGCGGGCGGGACGATCGACCTTCTCGAACGAACCGAATCCGGTGACCGATACCCGGTCGCCGGAGACGACCGCGCGGACGATCGCGTCGAGAACCGCGTCAACCGCGTCCGCGGCGGCCTGACGACCGCCCACCTTGTCGGCAATCGCTTCTACGAGCTGCGCCTTGTTCACGTCTTCCCCTTCGGAAACTTTGCCCGGCGAATGAGTACGGGCTTTTTCGCACGTTAGGCGGATATATACCGCAAATCAAATACGAAACGGGCGAATCACCCTTGTGCCGCAACGAACTCGGCTCTCAGACAGTTCCTCGATCAAGAAATCCGCCCTCGTCGAGCTCCCTCATCAAGGCGTCCAGACGCCGTGCCGCACCTGCGAGATCATGCTTGGCCGCGGCGGTCACGACGAGGAGTTTCCGGTTCAACTGCAGCCTTACGTCATCGGGCACTTGGAGATTTGCGACGCGTGCGTGCGCCTCCTTGAGTCGCGCTGCGAGGACCCCGTAGAGCTCGAGTTGGCCATCGCGATCCATATGCCGATTGTGCCATCTGCGGTGAGTTGTCACGCACGACAGGGCCAATGTCTCGCCCGACAGGGCCAATACGGTGGTGCGGGCATGCCGAAGCGCCCTCCGCGGACGGCGGAAGGCGCTTCGAAATCCCTGCTGGGAGCCGGCTGAGGGCCCTCAGAGCTGAACGGTGCTCGGCTTGTGCGCCGGGCGCCCGGCCTCGTAGGTGGTGATGTCGCCCTCGTTGGCGAGCGTCAGGCTGATGTCGTCCAGCCCCTCCAGCAGCCGCCAGCGGGCGTTGTCGTCCAGCTCGAACGCGGCGGTGATGCCCTCGGCGCGCACCTCGCGGGCGACCAGATCTACGGTGACCTCGGCGGTCGGGTCGGCCTCGGTCAGCTTCCAGAGCCGCTCGACGGTCTCCTGCGGCAGCACGACCGTGAGCAGGCCGTTCTTGAGCGAGTTGCCCCGGAAGATGTCAGCGAAGCGGGACGAGACGACGGCTTTGAAGCCGTAGTTCTGCAGCGCCCACACAGCGTGCTCGCGGGACGAGCCGGTGCCGAAATCGGGGCCGGCGACCAGCACGGTCGCACCCGCCCGCTCGGGCAGGTTGAGGACGAACGTCTCGTCCTTGCGCCAGGCCTCGAAGAGCCCGTCCTCGAAGCCGTTGCGGGTGACCTTCTTCAACCAGTGGGCCGGGATGATCTGGTCGGTGTCGACGTTGCCGCGGCGCAGCGGTACGGCCCGGCCGGTGTGTGTGGTGAAAGCTTCCATCGTTGTCAGGCCTCCACAGCGGTACGGGCGTCGGCGTCGGTCAGGTCCGCGGGCGAAGCGAGGTGCCCGAGTACCGCCGTAGCGGCGGCGACCTGCGGCGATACCAGGTGGGTACGGCCGCCCTTGCCCTGCCGTCCTTCGAAGTTGCGGTTGGAGGTGGACGCGGAGCGCTCACCAGGCGCGAGTTGGTCGGGGTTCATGCCCAGGCACATCGAGCACCCGGCGTGCCGCCATTCGGCGCCGGACTCGGTGAAGACCTTGTCCAGGCCCTCCGCGACGGCCTGCAGAGCGACCCGCACCGAGCCGGGGACGACCAGCATGCGGACGCCTTCGGCCACCCGCCGGCCTTCGACGATCGACGCGGCGGCGCGCAGGTCCTCGATCCGGCCGTTGGTGCACGAACCGACGAATACGGTGTCGACCTTGACCTCACGCAGCGGCTGACCTGCGTGAAGTCCCATGTACTCCAGGGCCTTCTCGGCGGCCAGCCGGTCGCTGGGGTCGTCGTACGAGGCCGGGTCCGGCACCGAGGCGCTCAGCGGGGCGCCCTGGGCGGGGTTGGTGCCCCAGGTGACGAACGGCGCCAGCGACGTGCCGTCGATGTAGACCTCGTGGTCGAAGACCGCGTCGTCGTCGGTGCGCAGCGTCTTCCAGTACGCCACGGCGGCGTCCCAGTCCTCGCCCGCCGGCGCGTGGTCGCGGCCCGCGAGGTAGTCGAACGTGGTCTGGTCGGGGGCGATCATGCCGGCCCGCGCGCCCGCCTCGATCGACATGTTGCAGACGGTCATCCGGGCTTCCATCGACAGGTTCTCGATGGCCGGGCCGCGGTATTCGATGACATAGCCCTGGCCGCCGCCGGTGCCGATCTTCGCGATGATCGCGAGGATCAGGTCCTTGGCGGTGACATCGGCCGGCAGTGCGCCGCCCACGGTGATCGCCATGGTCTTGGGGCGGGCCAGCGGCAGGGTCTGAGTGGCCAGTACGTGCTCGACCTGGCTGGTGCCGATGCCGAACGCGAGCGCGCCGAAGGCGCCGTGCGTGGAGGTGTGGCTGTCACCGCAGACCACGGTGGTGCCGGGCTGGGTCAGGCCCAGCTGCGGTCCCACCACGTGGACGACGCCCTGCTCGACATCGCCCAGCGGGTGCAGCCGGACGCCGAACTCCGCGCAGTTCTTGCGCAGCGTCTCCAGCTGGGTGCGCGAGACCGGGTCGGCGATCGGCTTGTCGATGTCGAGGGTCGGGGTGTTGTGGTCCTCGGTGGCGATGGTCAGATCGGTCCGCCGCACCACGCGACCGTTCGACCGCAGGCCGTCGAACGCCTGCGGGCTGGTCACCTCGTGCAGCAGGTGCAGATCGATGTAGAGAAGGTCGGGCTCGCCCTCGGCGTGCCGGACGACATGGTCGTCCCAGACCTTCTCCGCGAGTGTCCTACCCATCGCTGTCCCTCCGACCGGCGTCGCCGCCGGCCTACTCGTCTGATGTGGCGCCGTCCGGTCCCCTCGCTCCGGACGCCGTCCCGGCCGTGTGCCCCCAAGCCTGACGGCTGCGCCGGAAAATTGAACTTGCGTTTCACAGTGTGAGACGCGAATATCGTTGCATGGACAACTCTAGCGGCGTCGGCGTTCTCGACAAGGCGGCTCTGGTGCTCAGCGCGCTGGAGTCCGGCCCGGCCACCCTGGCCGGGCTTGTCGGAGCCACGGGCCTCGCCCGCCCCACAGCGCACCGCCTCGCGGTCGCGCTCGAACATCACCGGCTGGTCGCCCGTGACATGCAGGGCCGCTTCATCCTCGGCCCCCGGCTCTCGGAACTCGCCGCCGCGGCGGGTGAGGACCGGCTGCTGGCCACGGCCGGCCCGGTGCTCACGCATCTGCGGGACGTGACCGGCGAGAGCGCCCAGCTCTACCGCCGCCAAGGCGATATGCGGATCTGTGTGGCCGCGGCGGAACGGCTGTCCGGACTGCGGGACACCGTGCCGGTCGGCTCCACGCTGCCGATGAAGGCCGGCTCGGCGGCCCAGGTGCTGATGGCCTGGGAGGAGCCCGAACGGCTGCACCGCGGCCTTCAGGGCGCCCGCTTCACGGCCACCGCGCTGTCCGGCGTACGGCGCCGGGGCTGGGCCCAGTCCATCGGCGAGCGCGAGCCGGGCGTCGCCTCGGTCTCCGCGCCGGTCCGCGGGCCCTCGAACCGGGTGGTCGCCGCCGTCTCGGTCTCCGGACCGATCGAGCGGCTGACCCGGCACCCGGGCCGGATGCACGCCCAGGCCGTCATCGACGCCGCAGGACGGCTCTCGGAGGCGCTGCGCCGCAACGGCTGACGCGGCCGACCGCGGACCCGCACCATCCCGGCACGCACGGACGCCGGGGGCCCGGTCCAGGCCCCCGGCGTCCGTGCATGGTCATCCGCCCGCAGGCGTCGCCGTGGCTGTCAGCCCGCCCGGTACGCCAGGCGGTCCGCGGCGCTCTCGCCCCGCCGGCCCACCGGGACCACACCGGTGGCCTCGCCCAGGCCGTACTCCGGCATGTTGACGTAGATCGACTCATGGCCGCCGACGGGCACGACATAGGTCTCGTGGAAGAAGCCGACCTTGTTCTTGCCGGCCCGCGCACGCCGGTTGAAGGCCGCCCACGCGGGGCGGTGCTCGCCGTTCTGGTCCGACGCGTAGGCGAGCAGTTTCTCGCGCGATTCCCAGTACTGGATCACTTCGAAGACGCGCGGGAATCCGGGCCGGCCCCGGAAACCCAGCAGGCCGCTGCCCTTCTCCCCCGACAGTTCCTTCAGCATGCGCGGCATCGCGGTGAACACCGGCCACCAGCTGCGCACGGCCAGGAAGTTGTTGATCCGCATCCCGATGATGAAGACGATCACCTCGCCCCCGGCGTCGGCGGTGGTCCGGCCCTCGATCGGCTTGGCAGTCATGGTGGATCCCCCGGCCTCGACGTATTGGATAGTGGCACTATCCATGTTTGGATAGTGCCACTATCCAAAGAAGGGCGCAAGAGGATGCGGCTGGCGCAATTGAGTGAGCGCAGCGGAGTGCCCGCCGCGACGATCAAGTACTACCTGCGGGAGCAGCTGATGCCCCCGGGCCGCCGGATCACCGCCACCCAGGCCGAGTACGGCGACGACCACCTGCGGCGGCTGCGCCTCGTGCGCGCCCTGATCCAGGTCGGCAAGATGCCGGTCGCCACCGCGCGCCAGGTGCTGGCCGCCGTCGAGGACGAGTCACTGGACCAGAACATGCGGCTGGGTGCGGCCGTACGGGCGCTGCCGCACGGTCCGGAGCCGGACGAGGACGATCCGGCGACCGTCATCGCGCGGCAGGAGGTGGGACTGCTCATGGAGCGGCTCGGCTGGTCCGAATGCCGGGACGTGGGCGACAGTTCTCCCGCCTGGCGGACGCTCGTGGCGGCGGTGGCCGCGCTGGCCCGGCTCGGATACCCCTGCGACGCCGGGCACTTGGCACCGTACGCCCGGTCCGCGGCCCAACTGGCCGTCGCCGACCTGGATCTCGTCGAGGAGTTCACCACCCCCCTCGAACAGGTCGAGGCGGCCGTCGCGCTCACCGTGCTCTACGAGCCGGTGCTGCTGAGCCTGCGCCGGCTGGCGGAGGCCGAGGAGTCCAACCGCCGCTTCGGCGCGGGCGGTTGAGACGGTCCTACGAGGCCGGCCGGACCGGCGGGAAAGCCGGCCGGACCGGCGGGAAACGGGAAGAGGCCCTCCGCTGTTGCGGAGGGCCTCTTCCTTACGTACCCCCGACCGGATTCGAACCGGCGCTACTGCCGTGAGAGGGCAGCGTGCTAGGCCGCTACACAACGGGGGCTCGCACTTGCTTTGCCATACGTTACTGCGCTGGGGTACCAGGACTCGAACCTAGACTAAGGGAACCAGAAACCCTCGTGCTGCCAATTACACCATACCCCATGGTGTGTCAAGTACCCCCGACCGGATTCGAACCGGCGCTACTGCCGTGAGAGGGCAGCGTGCTAGGCCGCTACACAACGGGGGCCCTAGCGATCCTGCATCGTCACGGCCGGGTGCGACCCGAAGGCGACGGAGAGAAGGATCTGTACCCCCGACCGGATTCGAACCGGCGCTACTGCCGTGAGAGGGCAGCGTGCTAGGCCGCTACACAACGGGGGCTCGCACTTGTTTGGTATTGCGCTGGGGTACCAGGACTCGAACCTAGAATAAGGGAACCAGAAACCCTCGTGTTGCCAATTACACCATACCCCACCAAAACACAACCCCCTGCTGGGGGTTTGTTTGATGTTGCGCTGCCCCGCCTGGCCTTTCGGCCCGCTTGGGCGGCGCAGGAAGAACATTACCCGATGGGAGACGGGGCTCCAAAACCGGTATTCGCGGCCAGCGGCCCGGTCCACGTACGCCACCTCGGCCGGCGGCGGGCCCAGCGCCGCGCAGCCCGCCAGGAACGCCCCGGCGGCGGGCTTGCCGACGCCCACCTCGGCCGCGCGGAGCAGCACCTCGAAGTGGTGCCGCTGTCCCGGCGTGCGCAGCTTGCGCTCCTGGTGGGCAGCGCTGGAATTCGACAGGACTCCCTTCCGGCAGCCGGGCGCCAGCACCTCCAGCACGGGCAAGGTGTCCGGGAACAGGCCCCAGGCGGCCTCGAAGTGCGACACATGGCGCTGGAACCACTCCGGCGCCTCAGCGCCGCTCAGCGGCTCACCCGGGAACTCCCGCACCCGGTCGCGGCGCCGGACGCCGAAAAGCGCCGTACGGGCTGAATTCAGCCCGTACGGCGCTCGAGGACTACGCGGCCGAAAGACGGCCGGTCACGGCGCTAGGCGGCGAGTTCGGCCAGGGCGGCGTCGATACGGGCCAGGGTGCGCTCCCGGCCCAGCACCTCGAGGGACTCGAAGAGCGGCAGGCCGACCGTGCGGCCGGTGACCGCGACGCGGACCGGCGCCTGGGCCTTGCCGAGCTTCAGGCCGTGCTCCTCGCCGGCCGCCAGAACGGCGGCCTTGAGCGGCTCGGCCGCCCACTCGGCGTCGGCGAGCTTGGCGCGGGCGGTGCGCAGCAGGGCGTCGGAGCCCTCCTTCATCGCCTTCTGCCAGGACGCCTCGTCCCGCACGGGCTCATCGAGGAAGAGGAAGTCGACATTGGCTGTGATGTCCGAGAGGACGGTGAGGCGGGTCTGGGCGTGCGGGGCGATCTCCTCGAAGGCCGCCTGGTCGAACGCCTCGGGCGCCCAGGGCGCGAACGGGGCCTTCAGCCACGGGGTGCAGGCCGCCATGAACGTCTTCACGTCCAGCATGCGCAGGTGCTCGGCGTTGATGTGCTCGCACTTCTTGAGGTCGAAGCGCGCCGGGTTGGCGTTGACGTCCTTGATGTCGAAGGCGGCGACCATCTCGTCCATCGAGAACAGGTCCCGGTCCTCGGCCAGCGACCAGCCGAGCAGCGACAGGTAGTTCAGCAGCCCCTCGGGCAGGAAGCCGCGCTCGCGGTACAGGTTGAGCGAGGCCTCCGGGTCGCGCTTGGAGAGCTTCTTGTTGCCCTCGCCCATGACGTACGGGAGGTGGCCGAAGGCCGGGGTGGTGCCGTTGCCGACGCCGATCGCGGCGAGGGCGCCGTAGAGGGCGATCTGCCGCGGGGTGGAGGACAGCAAGTCCTCGCCGCGCAGCACGTGGGTGATCTCCATCAGCGCGTCGTCGACCGGGTTGACCAGCGTGTAGAGCGGCTTGCCGTTGGCCCGGACGATGCCGAAGTCGGGCACGTTCTCCGGGGTGAAGGTCAGCTCGCCGCGCACCAGGTCGGTGAAGGTGACCGGCGCGTCCGGCATCCGGAAGCGGACGATCGAGGTGCGGCCCTCGGCCTTGTACGCCGCCACCTGGTCACCGGTGAGGTCACGGCAGTGGCCGTCGTAGCCCGAGGGCCGGCCGGCGGCGCGGGCGGCGTCGCGGCGGGCGTCCAGCTCGGGCGTGGTGCAGTAGCAGTCGTAGGCGTGGCCGGCGTCCTGGAGCTTCTTCGCGACGTCCGCGTAGATGTCCATCCGCTCGGACTGGCGGTACGGGGCGTGCGGGCCGCCGACCTCGGGGCCCTCGTCCCAGTCGAAGCCGAGCCAGCGCATCGAGTCGAGCAGCTGCTGGTAGGACTCCTCGGAGTCCCGGGCGGCGTCGGTGTCCTCGATGCGGAAGACCAGAGTGCCCTGGTGGTGCCGGGCGAAGGCCCAGTTGAACAGGGCGGTGCGGACCAGGCCCACATGGGGGTTACCGGTCGGCGAGGGACAGAAACGGACACGTACGGGGGATGCGCTAGCCACGCTTGATCACCTTGTTGGTGAGAGTGCCGATGCCTTCGATGGAGACGGCGACCTCGTCGCCGACGTTGAGCGGTCCTACGCCTGCGGGGGTGCCGGTGAGGATGACGTCGCCCGGGAGCAGCGTCATCGCCTCGGTGATGTGCACGATCAGGTCCTCGATGGAGCGGACCATCTGGCTGGTCCGTCCGGCCTGGCGCAGCTCGCCGTTGACCGTCGCGGTGATCGCGAGGTCCGAGGGGTCGAGATCGGTCTCGATCCAGGGGCCGAGCGGGCACGCGGAGTCGAAGCCCTTGGCGCGGGCCCACTGGCCTTCGGCGCGCTGGGCGTCCCGTGCGGTGACGTCATTGGCGCAGGTGTATCCGAGGATGACGTCCTTGACGCGTTCGCGCGGGACCTCGCGGCACAGCCGGCTGATCACGACGGCCAGCTCGGCCTCGTGGTGCACCTCGTTCGAGAACGAGGGGTACACGATCGGGTCACCCGGGCCGACCACGGAAGTGGACGGCTTGAAGAAGGTGATCGGGACCGTGGGGACCTCATTGCCCAGTTCAGCCGCGTGCTCGGTGTAGTTGCGGCCGATGGCGACGACCTTGTTCGGGAGCACCGGCGGCAGGAGCCGGACCTTGCTCACCGGCACCTTGGTGCCGGAGAGCGCGAACTCTGCGAACGGGATGCCCTTGATGATGTCGAGGACGAGGCCGTCGGGGACGGTCGCGTCGCCCTCGACCGCGCCGAAGGCGACATTGCCGTCGATGGAGAACCTGGCGATGCGCACGGGAAGCTGCTGCCCCTCACTGGCCGAAGACTGGATTGCTCCAGATTAACGTGAGGCCCCGGGCGCTCCCCGCCGATTTCCCGCCCCGTGCTTCCCGCCCTGCCCTGCCGGCGATCGGAACGTGCGATCAGGCGGTGGGCGCGTCCATGAGGATCGTGCGGCGCGGGTTGGCGGTCTGCTGCGGCAGCGCCTCCATGATGACGTCCTCGGCCGCGATCACCGGGGCCTGCAGCTCCTCGGCATCCTTGAGGTGCATGAGGGTCGTGCGGCGCGGGTTGGCGATCGGACGGAACAGCATGGTGGTCTTCATGTGGTGTCTGGGCCTCGGGGGGTTGAGGCGCCCGGTCGGGCGCGGGTCTGCGGATTCCCTGGTTTACAGCACGCTGCCTTGCGTAAAGATCCAGGCTAGTGGCGACAGTTCCCCGATTTCCGTGACCCAGGCAACGATCCTGTTGTGATTTTGCTCACGAACTACCCGACATACAGCCCTAATCGGACGCCCCATCCCGGCAACCGAAGCGGACATTGCGGCGGTTCCCGGACGTTACCCCCCGCTCCGGAACGACCGGGTCAGCCTGCCCGGACCGTCCTGTGGTGCCCAAAAGTTCCAGAATCGCGGGCTTTCTCCGAAACGGACCTAGACGCTCCGTGCTCGGACCACTGCATCCAGTCACTCATTCCACTGACTGGGCTGCGGGCCTTGTTGGAGATCCTGCACTGTGCTGGAATTCCCCGGACCGCCACATCTATCGAGCCAGCGCGTCAGGGGGCGCGTTCGAGCATCGAGCGGCGGTGAAGGGCATCGTCGGTTCATCCCTACTCCGGGGTGACCGGGGCCCCCATGACTCGACACCGTCCCGCCGCACGTGCGGGGGACGCCTGGTCCAGAGGTTGCGACGCTAGTGCAGGGACGTTTCAAGAGGGACAGCGGCGCTGCGGGCGACCCGGAGCAGCCCGGCGGAGCCAACAGCGGTCCGTCGCCGCAGCGATCCGACGACGCCGTGAACACCGCGGCCGCCGGACGCTCAACCACGCACAGCGGCATCGACGCCGGCCGGATCACGGGCGGCGTCGGCAAGCCGGGCCCCCGAATAGCCATGCGCAACTGGCGGATCAGCACCCGTCTGATCTCACTGCTCGCCCTGCCGGTGGTCGCCGCGACCTCGCTCGGTGCGCTGCGTATCTCGAGCTCGCTGGACAACATCACCCAGCTCGAGCACATGAAGCAGCTCACCCAGATCACCGAGCACGCCACCGACCTCGCCGGTGCGCTGCAGGAGGAGCGGGACCGCTCCGCGGGACCGATGTCCTCGGGCACCGGCAAGAGCGACGACGCCGTCGGGGCCTCCCGGGAGGCGACCGACCGCTTCCGCAAGCTGTTCCAGAGCACCACCGACGACGTCGACCCGAACGACCAGGTCTTCGTCGGTGTCCGTTCCACCCTGCTCGCCATCGAGCAGCAGCTGGGCGGCATCAACGAGATCCGTGACCAGGCCTACACGCAGCCGCAGTACATCGCGCTGACGGTCAACAAGTACGACTCGCTCATCCAGTCGCTGCTCTCGCTGTCCCAGGACATGGCGCAGGCGACCAGCAACCAGGAGATGATCCGCAGCACCCGCGCGCTGGCCGCGTTCTCCTCGGCCAAGGAGTTCGAGTCCATCCAGCGTGCGGTGATCAGCGCCGCGCTCGCCCCGCAGGCCGGTGCCTCGCTCTCCGAGAACGACTGGCAGTACGCCAAGGCCGCCGCCCAGTCCGAGAAGACCGCGCTCACCCGGTTCGGGAAGATCTACGGCGGCGCCGACGCCGTCGAGCTCATGGCGCCCCTCGAGGGCGGCAACGACACGATCAAGAACCACGACACCAACGCGACGCGGATCCTCAACTCGCAGCACGGCATCGACACCTTCGCCGCCACCGGCGCCACGTACCGCGACTGGGACGACGCCGCCCGCAGCAAGATCCAGGCGATGACCAACATCGAGCGGTCGCTGCTCAACGAGATGCAGCAGCAGGCCCTCAAACTGCGTGGCGAGGCCCAGCGCCAGGCGATCATCGACGGTGCGATCATCCTGATCGTCCTCGGTGTCGCCGTCGTCGGCGCCTTCATCGTGGCCCGCTCGATGATCCGCTCGCTGCGCCGCCTGCAGGACACCGCCCAGGACGTCGCCCAGAAGCGGCTGCCCGAGCTGGTCAAGCAGCTGTCGGAGTCCGACCCGCAGGACGTCGACACCTCCGTCGTCTCGATCGGTATCCACAGCCGTGACGAGATCGGCCAGGTGGCCCGCGCGTTCGACGAGGTCCACAGCGAGGCCGTCCGGCTCGCCGCCGAGCAGGCGCTGCTGCGAGGCAACGTCAACGCGATGTTCACCAACCTCTCGCGCCGCAGCCAGGGCCTCATCCAGCGCCAGCTCTCGCTCATCTCCGAGCTGGAGAGCCGCGAGGCGGACCCGGACCAGCTGTCCAGCCTCTTCAAGCTCGACCACCTCGCGACCCGTATGCGCCGTAACGGCGAGAACCTCCTCGTCCTCGCGGGCGAGGAGCCGGGCCGCCGCTGGACCCGCCCGGTCCCGCTGGTCGACGTGCTGCGCGCCGCGGCCTCCGAGGTGGAGCAGTACGAGCGCATCGAGCTCACCTCGGTGCCCGCCGCCGAGGTCACCGGCCGTATCGTCAACGACCTCGTCCACCTGCTCGCCGAGCTGCTGGAGAACGCCACCTCGTTCTCCTCCCCGCAGACCAAGGTGAAGGTCACCGGCCACGCGCTGCCGGACGGCCGGGTGCTGATCGAGATCCACGACACGGGAATCGGGCTCTCGCCCGAGGACCTGTCGGACATCAACGAGCGCCTCGCCAACCCGCCGACCGTGGACGTCTCGGTCTCGCGCCGCATGGGCCTGTTCGTGGTCGGCCGGCTGTCGCTGCGACACGGCATCCGTATCCAGCTGCGCCCGTCGGACTCCGGCGGCACCACCGCGCTCGTCATGCTGCCGGTGGACGTCACGCAGGGCGGCCAGAACGCCAAGAACGCGGCCGCCGGCAAGCGCGGCCCCATCGCCACGGGCATGCCCGGTACCCCCAACGGGCCCGGCGCCTCCGCCACCAACGCCTTCGGCGCCGCCGCCGGTCCCGCGGGACAGGTCGGCCGGCCGCCGCAACGCGGCCAGGTCGCGGGCACCGGACCGCGCCCGGCACTGAACTCCGGCCCGGCAGGCGGTCCCGGCGGCCCGGGTGCTCCCGGCTCGGGCGCACGCCGCGCGGGTGGTGCCCCCCAGAACGGCCAGCCTCAGGGCCAGCCGCAGCCGTCCGGTCCGAGCTGGGCCCAGGGCGACGGCCAGCCGCAGCAGGGCCAGCCGCAGCGCGGCGGGCCCCCGCAGGGCTTCCCCCCGCCGCCCCCCGGCGGCTCCGGCGACCGCAGCCCCTCGCAGGACACTCCGCGCGGCCACGAGGACGTGGAGTCCACCGCCCGGTTCGAGCGCCCCGACTTCGACGGTCCGCCGCCCGGCGGCCGTCCGGTGTCCCCGCAGCCGCGTGGCGACTACCAGCGCCCCAATGCCGGTCCCGGTGCGGGCTCCCGGCAGGACGCGGGGCTGCCGCTCGGCGACCCGTTCGCCCCGTCCCCGAACCACTACCCGGCGCCCACGGCGCAGGACGCGGGACCCGGCGGCTTCCGTTCCGACGTGTTCGGCGGAGCGCAGGGCCCGAACCCGGTACGCGGCGGAGCACGCCCCGACGCGCACCAGCCGGGCTCCCCCAGCGGTGAGTTCCCGCGTCCCGGCAACCCGGGTAACAGCGGAACCGGCGAGTTCCCGCTGCCGGGCGGCCCGCAGAGCGGTCCCCGTGGCAGCGACTACCCGAACGGCAGCGACACCGGCCAGTTCCCGGTGCCCGGTACGCCCCCGGTCAACGGCCGGCCGCAGGCCGAGCCGTACCCGGGCCAGCGCGTCCCGTCCCAGGACCGGCAGGGTCTGCCGCAGCGCGGCGGATCCCCGGCCGACGGCGGGTTCGCCGGCAACCAGTCGGGACCGCAGGGACAGCCGGGACAGCCGCAGGGTTACCCGCAGCAGGGCAACCAGCAGCAGGGGTTCCAGCAGCAGGCCAACCGGCAGCCCAACCGAGGCACCGAGCCGCAACTGCCGCCGGTCTCGGAGCCGATGGCGCTGCCGCCGGCCCCGTCGCGCGGTGACGAGCCGACGCCGATCTTCGCAGCGATCGAGTCCGACTGGTTCCGTACCGGTCAGGCCGAGCGGATGCAGCAGGTGCACGTCGAGAGCGCGGCGGCGGCGCCCGCAGCGCCCGCGGCTCCGGCCCGTCCCGCGGCGCCGCAGCCCCGGCCGGCTGCGCAGCCGTCCCAGCCCCAGCAGCCGCTGCCGGTGCAGCAGCAGCCCCAGCGGGCGCGGGCCGAGCAGCCCGCGCCGGCTCCGTCCGCCGCACCGCAGCGGCCGGCCGCGCCGGCCCAGCCGACGCAGCCGATGCCCCGCGAGACGCCGAACTGGCGCACTTCGCCCAACGATGAACTCCGGCAGCGGGCCGAGCAGGTCCGCGAGCCGTCGGCGGGCGGGGTGACCCCTTCCGGGCTGCCCCGTCGCGTACCCAAGGCCAACCTGGTCGCGGGCGGGGCCACCCCCCAGGCGGCCCCGCAGGGCGGCCCGCAGGTCTCCCGGGCGCCCGATGATGTGCGCGGGCGGCTGACGAACCTCCGGCGCGGCATCCAGCAGGGCCGCGAGGCAGGCAATGGCAACACCGACGGCCGGGGCTTCGGCACGAATAACCAGGAGCGTTAGTTGAGTGCGATGAGCCAGGCGGCACAGAATCTGAACTGGTTGATCACCAACTTCGTGGACAACACCCCTGGGGTGTCCCACACGGTGGTGGTCTCCGCCGACGGCCTGCTGCTCGCGATGTCCGAGGGCTTCCCTCGCGACCGCGCGGACCAGCTCGCCGCCGTCGCCTCCGGCCTGACCTCGCTCACCGCCGGAGCCTCCCGCATCTTCGAAGGCGGCGCGGTCAACCAGACCGTCGTGGAGATGGAACGCGGTTTCCTCTTCATCATGTCCGTCTCCGAGGGCTCCTCCATCGCCGTACTCGCCCACCCCGAATGCGACATCGGCCTCGTGGGCTACGAAATGGCACTGCTCGTCGACCGGACCGGGACCGTCCTCACCCCCGACCTCCGCTCGGAACTGCAAGGCAGCCTGATGCATTGACCACGCTTCACCAGACAACGCGTACTTCCTGCACCGCGACCGCATTGCCCGGACACGGAGGACCCTCATGACCCCGCCACCCGCCTCGCCGGGCCCGTACGGCGCGTCCCACCACGCGCCGTACGGGGTTGAAGGCGACCAGCCGCTGGTGCGGCCGTACGCCATGACCGGTGGCCGGACCCGGCCGCGCTACCAGCTCGCCATCGAGGCGTTGGTCAGCACCTCGGCCGATCCGGGCCAGTACCAGGGACTTCTTCCCGAACACCAGCGGATCTGCCACCTCTGCCGGGAGATCAAGTCGGTCGCCGAGATCTCGGCGCTGCTGGGATTCCCGCTCGGTGTGGCCCGCATTCTCGTGGCCGACCTCGCAGAGGCCGGCATGGTCGCTATTCACCAGCCGGGCAGTGGCGAGGCCGGCGGACAGCCTGATGTGACACTGCTCGAAAGGGTGCTCAGTGGACTTCGCAAGCTCTAGACCGCAACCTCAGGCGGCTTATGGCCCGCCTGTGGCCCGGTCCACCACCTCGGCCAAGATCGTGGTGGCGGGCGGCTTCGGCGTGGGCAAGACCACGTTCGTCGGCGCGGTCTCGGAGATCAACCCGCTGCGCACGGAGGCCGTCATGACCTCCGCGTCGGCCGGAATCGACGACCTCAGCCACGTCCAGGACAAGACGACCACCACGGTGGCGATGGACTTCGGCCGTATCACCCTCGACGACGACCTGATCCTGTACCTGTTCGGTACACCGGGCCAGGACCGCTTCTGGTTCATGTGGGACGACCTGGTGCGTGGCGCGATCGGCGCCGTCGTCCTGGTCGACACCCGGCGGCTGGCGGACTGTTTCCCGGCCGTCGACTACTTCGAGAACAGCGGCCTGCCGTTCGTTGTCGCCCTCAACGGTTTCGAGGGGCACCAGCCCTACCGCCCCGAGGAAGTCCGCGAGGCGTTGCAGATCGGGCCCGAGGCACCGATCATCACCACGGACGCCCGCCATCGCGGCGAGGCCAAGTCCGCGCTGATCACACTCGTGGAGCACGCACTGCTGGCGCGGCTCAAGTAAGCTCTCCAGTTCGGCAGTTGCCTCCAGGACCGGCTGTGTCTTTTGACACGGCCGGTTCTTGCGTTCATAACGTTTCGACAGAGAATCAGCGTGCGATGAACACCCCCCGCGCTCGACTGGTTCCGTAGGGGTGATGCGAACGGTGCGGTTTGCCCCCTCATTGAGCTTATGCCTTATTTATATAGCCCCGTTCGATCGTTCGTTGCACTCCGTACGACGTTTGGCTAGCACCCCCATGACGTGCTGAAATTCGCAGAACCCGTGAGTAGTAACGGCACATTGCTGTGTTGTCGCCGAGAGGTTGTTGGTCGAGTGAGGAACACCAGGCGAGCGGAGCCGGGCTCCGCAGAAGGCCCCCGGGGCAATTTCACGCCGCCCCCGCGGTACGACGGCGCGCCCGATACTGCCGCGGTCGCCGCCCCTGAGACGCCCGCGGGATCCCGCAGCCGCTTCGCCGTGCGCAACTGGCGGGTGGCCACCCGGCTGAACGCCATCCTCCTCATCCCGGTTCTCGTCGCTCTGGCCATGGGCGGCTTCACGGTGCAGAACTCCGTGCAGACCTGGCAGCAGGCGGACGCCGCCAAGCGCACCGCCATCCTGGTGCGCGCCGCGGCCGGCTACAGCCACGCCTTGATCAACGAGCGCGACGTGACCGTCGTTCCCCTGCTGCAGGGCAAGCGCACCGATCCCGCCGTGACGGGGGCCTACGCGGCCACCGACGCCGCCGCTGAGACCTTCAACGAAGCGGTCCGCCAGATGCCCTCCACCGAGGGCCTCAGGCGCCGGGTGGACGGCTTCCGCACAGTCGAGCCGGGACTGCAGAAGCTGCGCCAGGCCGCCTACACCCGGCAGCTGCCGGACAAGCAGACCGAAGAGGCGTACGTCGGCATCCAGCACCCGCTGATGGAGCTGGCCAACGAGCTCGGTCTCGGCACCGGCAACATCACCAGCTACGGCCGCACGCTCTACGCCATCTCGCTGGCCAAGGCCGCCGAGTCGCTGACCCGCTCCATCGGCATGCACATCCAGATCGAGGGCCAGGTGCCGGCCAAGGAGCGCAAGCTCCAGCAGACCGCCCTCACCTCGTACCTGTATCTCCAGGGCATCGCGATCCAGGAGTATCAGGGCGGCGGTACCCCCGCCGATGTGCAGCGGCTGAAGGACGCCCAGGCCGCCGCGCAGAAGAAGGGCGAGGAGCAGTTCACCGCCGCCGCCACGGAAGCAGCGGCGGCCGGCGCGAAGCTGGTGCCCCCGCCGTCGATGGAGAAGATGGTCGCCGAGATCGCCTCGGACAAGTCGGCCAAGGAGCTCAAGGCCGAGGGCATCACGCCGGAGAGCTGGTTCGGCACCACGACGCTCGCCTTCGACGCCTACCGGACCGTTGAGCAGCACCTCGCCGACACCGCCGTGAACGACGCGGAGACCATCGCGTCCGGCGCCAAGACCGACGCGATCGTCAACGCGGTCATCGTCGTCCTCGCGCTGATCATCGCCTTCATCGTCGCGGGCATGATGGCCCGCAACATGAGCCGCAGCATGCGCAAGCTGCGCAACGCCGCCTTCGACGTCGCTGAACAGCGGCTGCCGGGGCTGGTCGACCAGCTGTCGCGTACCGACCCGGGCCGGGTGGACACCACCGTCCAGCCGATTCCGATCACCAGCCACGACGAGATCGGCGAGGTCGCCCGCGCCTTCGACCAGGTGCACCGCGAGGCCGTCCGGCTCGCCGCCGAGCAGGCATTGCTGCGGGGCAACGTCAACGCGATCTTCACCAACCTCTCGCGCCGGAACCAGGGCCTCATCCAGCGGCAGCTCACGCTGATCACCGAGCTGGAGAACAACGAGGCGGACCCGGACCAGCTCGAGAACCTCTTCAAGATGGACCACCTCGCCACCCGTATGCGCCGCAACGGCGAGAACCTGCTGGTCCTCGCCGGCGAGGAGCCGGGCCGCCGCTGGAACCAGCCGGTCCCGCTCGTCGACGTGCTGCGCGCCGCGGCCTCCGAGGTGGAGGCGTACGAGCGCATCGAGCTGGTCGGCATACCGGAGACGGAAATCCACGGCACCGCCGTGACCGACCTCGTGCACCTGCTGGCCGAGCTGCTGGAGAACGCCACCACGTTCTCCTCGCCGCAGACCAAGGTGCGGGTCACCGCGACCCGGCTGCCGGACGGCCGCGTCATGGTCGAGATCCACGACCGGGGCATCGGCCTGACCGCCGAGGACTTCGCGGACATCAACCACAAGCTGGCCGATCCGCCGACCGTGGATGTCGCGATCTCCCAGCGCATGGGCCTGTTCGTGGTCGGCCGGCTGGCCGACCGGCACGGCGTCCGCGTCCAGCTGCGCCCCTCGGGCGAGCAGGCCGGCACCACCTCGCTGGTCATGCTCCCGGAGCTGATCACCCACGGTGGCGGCGGCGAGGACCAACTGCCCGACGACGAGCCGGACTTCACCGTGTCGCGGATCGTCCCCGAGCAACCGACCGCCGAGTTCGGCTACCAGCCGACCGCCGCCGAGCTGGGCTTCGACGACTCGAAGTACCAGCGCTCCGACGAGTCCGCGTTCGCGGCCCCCGGCACCGGACAGCTCGACCCCGTCGGCCGCTCACTGCTGCGCGAGGAGCGCAGGGCCCAGCTGGAGGCCTCGGCCTCCGACCGGCAGGAGGACGTTCCGGTGTACCGCGAGGAGGTCCCCCAGCAGCAGGGCCGGCAGGGCTACGAGCCGCAGTACGACGGCGGCTACGCCGAGGGCCAGGACTACCCGGGGCAGGACTTCACCGGGCAGCGGGAGTACAGCGGCCAGGACGAGTACGGGCAGCCCGCGTATCAGCAACAGGCGCCGTACGAGCCGGAGTGGCAGCAGGACTTCGCCGCCCAGCCCGCACCTTCCGGACCTCCCGCCCCACCCGTTCTGGACGACTGGGTGCAGCCCACGGCGTACCAGGACCGGCCCGGACCGGAATCCGTTCCCGGAACCTCCTTCGGGGCACCGGAGAGCGTAGGCTCCCCCTCGCTGACGGAACCCGGCCTGCCGCGCCGTGACCGGCAGTGGCCTCAACCCGACGAGGCGGCAGCGGCACCGCCGGCCCCTCAGCCCGATCCGGAGCCGGAACAGGCGCCGGAGCAGGACGAGACCGACTGGCGTTCCCAGAACGACCAGCACTGGCAGCGGGCCGAACAGGTCCGCGAGCCGAAGGCAGGTGGGGTAACCCCCTCCGGCCTGCCCCGTCGAGTGCCCAAGGCCAACCTGGTCGCGGGCACCGCACAGCAGACTCCGCAGGGCGGCCCACAGGTCTCCCGCGCGCCGGAGGACGTCCGCGGCCGGTTGAGTAATCTGCGCCGCGGCGTCCAGCAGGGACGCACTGCGGGAACTGACACGAACGGCCAGGCCCCCGACAATCACTACGGTGGCCCTCAGAACCAGGAGCGTTAGTTGAGTCCGATGAGCCAGGCGGCACAGAATCTGAACTGGTTGATCACCAACTTCGTGGACAACACCCCTGGGGTGTCCCACACGGTGGTGGTCTCCGCCGACGGCCTGCTGCTCGCGATGTCCGAGGGCTTCCCTCGCGACCGCGCGGACCAGCTCGCCGCCGTCGCCTCCGGCCTGACCTCGCTCACCGCCGGAGCCTCCCGCATCTTCGAAGGCGGCGCGGTCAACCAGACCGTCGTGGAGATGGAACGCGGTTTCCTCTTCATCATGTCCGTCTCCGAGGGCTCCTCCATCGCCGTACTCGCCCACCCCGAATGCGACATCGGCCTCGTGGGCTACGAAATGGCACTGCTCGTCGACCGGACCGGGACCGTCCTCACCCCCGACCTCCGCTCGGAACTGCAAGGCAGCCTTCTCAATTAATTGGGTGCCTGCTCAACTAACGGACAGGCGTGCGGGCGCGTCCCCGTACCCATAGGGTGCGGGAACGCAGCCCCCACAACCTCATCAGGAGGAGGAACCGTGACAACGCCACCAGGCGGAGATCCGTACGGCAGCCAGCAACAGCAGCCGCCTCTGAACCGCTTCAACTTCCCCTCGGCTCCGACTCCTGAGCCCGAGCCCCGCTACCGGCAGCCCCGGATCCAGCCGTACGAGCCGCCGCAGGCCCCGCCGCCGCGGTCCACGTCCGGCCGGCCGCGCGCCCAGGCGCCCTCCGGGCTGGTCAGGCCGTACGCCATGACCGGTGGCCGGACCCGGCCGCGTTACCAGCTCGCCATCGAGGCGTTGGTCAGTACGACGGCCGATCCCGCCCAGCTGCGCGGGCAGTTGCCGGAACACCAGCGGATCTGCATTCTCTGCCGGGAGATCAAGTCGGTCGCGGAGATCTCCGCGCTGCTGTCGATCCCTCTCGGCGTCGCCCGGATTCTCGTCGCCGACCTCGCCGAAGCCGGTCTGGTCGCCGTCCACCAGCCCGGTGGTGACGAGTCCGCGGGTGGTCAGCCAGAAGTGACATTGCTTGAAAGGGTTCTCAGTGGACTTCGGAAGCTCTAACGGCGCGACCCGTTCCACCACCTCCGCGAAGATCGTGGTGGCGGGCGGGTTCGGCGTGGGCAAAACCACGTTCGTCGGCGCCGTTTCGGAGATCAATCCGCTGCGCACCGAAGCTGTGATGACCTCCGCATCAGCCGGCATCGACGACCTGACGCACGCGCCTGACAAGACCACGACCACCGTGGCGATGGACTTCGGCCGCATCACGCTGGACGAGGACCTGATCCTGTACCTGTTCGGCACCCCGGGCCAGGACCGGTTCTGGTTCATGTGGGACGACCTGGTGCGTGGCGCGATCGGCGCCGTCGTCCTGGTCGACACCCGGCGGCTGGCGGACTGTTTCCCGGCCGTCGACTACTTCGAGAACAGCGGCCTGCCGTTCGTCATAGCCCTGAACGGCTTCGACGGCCACCAGCCGTACGGTCCCGAGGAGGTGCGCGAGGCCCTGCAGATCGGGCCCGAGGCACCGATCATCACCACGGACGCCCGCCACCGCGGCGAGGCCAAGTCCGCGCTGATCACACTCGTGGAACACGCCCTGATGGCGCGCCTGCGGTAGCGCCACCACGGCGAAGGCCCCGCACACCGTCCGGTGTGCGGGGCCTTCGCCGTGGAGCGGGGCGCGTCAGCCCTGCCAGCTGTGGGCGCTGCGGAAGCCGCTCTGGCGCTCCAGCCGGCGCCAGCCGGCGGTACTGCGCGGCTCGGTGTATTCGGCCGCCACGCGGCCGTTGGCCGCGGCGCGCGCCAGCAGGACGGCGGTGAGGGCCGCGAGCTCCTCGGCGTCGGCGTGGCCCTTCTCGACGCGCACAACGGCGTCGGCGGGAGTACTCAAGGTGATCTCCGTCTTCATGCGGGGCTACTGCGGCGGGTTGCCGTGCTTGCGCGACGGCAGGTCTGCGTGCTTGGTGCGGAGCATCGCCAGCGAGCGGATGAGGACCTCGCGGGTGTCGGCCGGGTCGATGACGTCGTCCACCAGACCTCGCTCTGCGGCGTAGTAGGGGTGCATCAGCTCCGCCTTGTACTCCTTGACCATGCGGGCCCGCATGGCCTCGGGGTCGTCGGCCTCGGCGATCTGCTTGCGGAAGATGACGTTGGCGGCACCCTCGGCGCCCATCACCGCGATCTCGTTGGTGGGCCAGGCGTAGGTCAGGTCGGCGCCGATGGACTGGGAGTCCATGACGATGTAGGCGCCGCCGTAGGCCTTGCGCAGGATCATCGAGATCCGCGGCACGGTGGCGTTGCAGTACGCGTAGAGCAGCTTCGCTCCGTGCCGGATGATCCCACCATGCTCCTGATCGACGCCGGGCAGGAAGCCGGGTACGTCCAGGAGAGTGACGAGCGGGATGTTGAAGGCGTCACACATCTGGACGAAACGCGCGGCCTTTTCGGAGGCCGCGATGTCCAGGACACCCGCCATGCTGTTGGGCTGGTTGGCGATGATGCCCACGACCTGGCCGTCCAGCCGGGACAGGGCGCAGATGATGTTGGTGGCCCAGCGCTCGTGGATCTCCAGGTACTCGCCCTCGTCGACGATCTCCTCGATCACCTTGCGCATGTCGTACGCGCGGTTGCCGTCGGCCGGTACGAGGTCCAGCAGGACGTCGCCGCGGCGGTCGGCCGGGTCGGTGGTCTCGGTGGCCGGCGGGTTCTCCCGGTTGTTCTGCGGGAGGAGGGAGAGCAGGTAGCGGACCTCTTCGAGGCAGTGCTGCTCGTCGTCGTAGGCGAAGTGCGACACGCCGGAGATCTCGGAGTGGACATCGGCGCCGCCGAGGCCGTTCTGGGAGATCTTCTCGCCGGTCACGGCCTGGACGACGTCCGGTCCCGTGATGAACATCTGCGAGGTCTCACGGACCATGAAGACGAAGTCGGTGAGCGCCGGGCTGTAGGCCGCGCCGCCCGCGCACGGGCCGAGCATCACCGAGATCTGCGGGATGACACCCGAGGCCCGGGTGTTCCGCTGGAAGATCCCGCCGTAGCCGGCCAGCGCCGAGACGCCCTCCTGGATACGGGCCCCGGCGCCGTCGTTCAGCGACACCAGCGGCGCACCGGAGGAGATGGCCATGTCCATGATCTTGTGGATCTTGGTGGCGTGCGCCTCGCCGAGCGCGCCGCCGAAGATCCGGAAGTCGTGGGCGTACACGAACACGGTCCGGCCGTGCACGGTGCCCCAGCCGGTGATGACGCCGTCGGTGTACGGCTTCTTGGCCTCCAGGCCGAAGCCGGTGGCACGGTGCCGGCGCAGCGGCTCGACCTCGTTGAAGGAGCCTTCGTCCAGCAGCAGCCCGATCCGCTCGCGTGCGGTCAGCTTGCCCTTGGCGCGCTGCGCCTCGGTCGCCCGCTCGCTGGGGCCGCGGAGGACCTGCTCGCGGATCGCGCGAAGCTCGGCCACGCGCCCGCGAGCGTCGTTCACCTCGGCGGGCACCTCATCCAGAAAGCTCATGTATCGACAGTACGAGCGGGACCCCGTTCGACGGGGGGTCGACTTCGTACAGTGTCCGCTCGTACTTCATGGCGGGTATCGACAGAACCGGATAAGGGCCGGGCCCCGCACAGAGTGCGCGAGACCCGGCTTTTTGTACCTTTCGCCCTACCGTCCGGCGACCGCTCCGGCCAGCGCGAGGATCCGGCGGGCGTCCTCGACATGCAGGTTCTCGATCATCCGGCCGTCGACCGTGACCACGCCGCGCCCCTCTGACGTGGCCTGATCGAAGGCTTCGATGATCCGGCGGGAGTGCGCCACCGCATCCTCAGAGGGTGCGAAGAGCCGGTTGCAGGGCTCCAGCTGCTTGGGGTGGATCAGGGTCTTGCCGTCGAAGCCGAACTGCCGGCCCTGGAGGCATTCGGCCTCGAAGCCCGCCAGGTCCTGCACGTCGTTGTAGACACCGTCCAAGATGGTCTTGCCGGTGGCGCGGGCGGCGAGCAGGGCCAGCGACAGGCCGGTGAGCAGCGGGGCACGGCCGGGGACGTGCTCGGCGTGCAGTTCCTTCGCGAGGTCGTTGGTGCCCATCACCAGGACGGTCAGCCGCTCGCTCGCGGCGGCGATGGCGCGGGCGTCGAACATCGCCCGCGGCGTCTCGATCATGGCCCAGATCGCGGTGCGGTCGGGGGCGCCGGCCGCCTCCAGGGCGCGCTCGACGGCCCGTACGGTCTCCGGGGAGTCGACCTTGGGGACGACGACGGCGTCCGGGCCGGCCTCGGCGGCGGCCCGCAGGTCGTCGGCGTGCCACGGGGTGTCCGGGGCGTTGACCCGGATCGTCACCTCGCGGTAGCCGTACTCCCCGGACGCGGCGGCGGCCGCGACGCGCTTGCGGGCGTCGGCCTTGGCGTCGGGGGCGACGGAGTCCTCGAGGTCGAGGATGAGCGCGTCGGTGGCGAGGGTCTTGGCCTTCTCCAGTGCGCGCTCATTGGCGCCGGGCATGTAGAGCACGGAGCGGCGGGGGCGGAGGGTGGTGTCCGTCATGGTCGTCACTCCTTCTCTGCCGCGGCGTAGGCCTCGGCGAGCTCGGGGTCGCGGGCGGCGAGGGTGTCGGCCAGCTCGGCCACCACCAGGCACTGCTTGTACGTCGCGTCGTCCTGCATCTTGCCGTCGATCATGACGGCTCCGGTGCCGTCGCCCATCGCGTCGATCACCTTGCGGGCCCAGGCGACATCGGCCGGGGCGGGCGAGAAGACCTTCTTGGCGATGGCGATCTGCACCGGGTGCAGACTCCAGGCGCCGACGCAGCCGAGCAGGAAGGCGTTCCTGAACTGGTCCTCGCAGGCGAGGGTGTCGCGGATGTCGCCGAAGGGCCCGTAGTACGGCAGGATCCCGTGCGCGGCGCAGGCGTCGACCATTCGGGCGATGGTGTAGTGCCACAGGTCCTGCTGGTAGGTGGCGCGCGGGGCGTCCGCGTCGGCGCCCGGGTCCTCCCGGACCAGATAGCCGGGGTGTCCCCCGCCGACCCGGGTGGTCTTCATCCGGCGGCTGGCGGCCAGGTCGGCCGGGCCGAGCGAGATGCCCTGCATCCGGGGGCTCGCGCCCGCGATCTCCTCGACGTTCGCCACGCCGGTGGCGGTCTCCAGGATGGCATGCACCAGGATCGGCCGCCTTACGCCGGCCTTCGCCTCCAGCTGGGCCAGCAGCCGGTCCACGTAGTGGATGTCCTCGGCGCCCTCGACCTTCGGCACCATGATCACATCGAGCTTGTCACCGATCTCGGTGACCAGGGTGAGCAGGTCGTCCAGGGCCCACGGCGAGTCCAGGCTGTTGATCCGGGTCCACAGCTGGGTGTCGCCGAACTCCGTCGACCTGGCGATGTCCACCAGCCCGGCGCGGGCGGCCTCCTTGCGGTCGGCCTGGATGGCGTCCTCGAGGTTGCCCAGCAGCACGTCCACCTGGGGCGCGATCGTGGGGACCTTGGCGGCCATCTTCTCGTTGCCCGGGTCGAAGAAGTGGATCATCCGCGAGGGCCGGAACGGCACCTCCCGTACCGGGGCCGGAGCCCCTACGGCCAGCGGGCGGAAGAAGTCCTTCGCGGAGCGCATGCGGTCTCCCGGATGTCGGTCGAGGGTGGGGAGGATCGTACGGCGCTCACCCTACGGCTCCGCCCACCCATACGTTACCGGCCAGTATGTGTGCCGTTGGTCACCGCGTGTCAGCAGCGGAACCCAGCTCTTCGCCCACGCCGGTCTCCGGGTCCGTGTCCGCGCCGGGAATCCAGCGCATCGTCATGTCGGGCAGGTTCTCCATGTTGCGGCTGCCGTCATTGGTGTCGAGGACGGTGAAGCCGTGCCGCTCGTAGAAGGCGCGGGCACCGGTGTTCGCCTGGAAGACGTGCAGCGAAAGGCCGTCGGGGCTGTGCCGCATCACCTCGCCGAGGAGCACCGAGCCGACGCCCCGGCGGCGGGCCGCCGGGCGCAGATACAGCTGCTCCAGCATGTCGCCCTCCAGCGCGGCATAGCCGAGCACCTCACCGGACCCGTCGACCGCCAGCCAGGCCCGCCCTTCGGTGAGCACGATGTTCTCCACCCACCACGTGACCTCTTCCAGGCTGCGCTTCTGCGGTGGGAGATACGGCATGGTGCCCGCCCGCGACGCCAGATGGATCTCGGCGATGACCGCCGCGTCCGCCACATCCGCGGGCCTGATCTCCGGCTTGCCGTGCTGCGCACTGGGCCGGCCACTGTCGTGCGTGCCGTCATGAGTCACGCGGGCACCCTACGAGGAGGGCGCCCGCGTGAACCAATCATTTAACGGCGAACCATTCGGCCACGGCCGTCAGCCCAGGGTGACCGTGGCCCGGTGGGTGGCGCCGGCGGTGCCGGGGGCGATGGTGAGCCGCAGCGAGGAGCCGGTGGCGCCGACGGTGACCGTGGCGTCCTTGGCGGTGACGGCGGAGACCGGCCGGTTCCAGGTGAGATCGATCGAAGCACCGGACCGGGGCGGCTCCGACACGCAGATCGTGGCCGTGGAACCGCTGACGCGGATCAGCACACAGGCCGGGGCGGACGCGGTGACGCCGCCGACGCTGCCCGCGGACCAGAAGTTGATCCCGGTGAACCCCAGCGACGGCACCGAGACGCCCTGCTGCGCGGCGGTGTTGGCCAGGGTCACCAGCCAGCCGGTGGCGGCGGCGCGGGCCGCGGTGGCGGCGGCGGTCGCGCCCGGCATCACGAGATACGCGTAAGAGGCGTTCACCGGGTTCACCCCGTGGTCGAACCACAGCGTCAGATAGCGGCGGGTGAGCGCGTCGGCCGTGCCGCCGGTGTTGATGGCGGACCAGGTGCCGGTGCGCGCCTCGCGCAGGGCCTTGACGGTCGCTCCCCCGGCGCCGGGGAAGACATAGCCGCCGAAGCCGGTGATCCGGGCCCAGGTGGTGCCGGTGAGGGTCGCGGACCAGCCGAGGGTGGCGGGCTGCGTGGTGCCGTTCACGGCGAGGCCGTGGGTGCCGGTCGCGCCGAGGTTGCGGTTCTCGATGACGGTCTCGACGGCCACGCCGTCGCTGCCGCAGATGCCCGCGCCGAGGCAGACGACCGTGTCGTCCAGGCAGAACCACGACTTGCGCGCGCTCATCGTGCTGGACAGGCCCTTGAGGTGCTGGCCGACCGCCGCGAACTCACCGTCCGTGGTGCCCCCGACCCAGGTCACGTCCGGCCGTGCCGCGCCCCAGGCGCCGCCTGCCCCGTCCGCCAGCGCCTTCTTCGACACCGTCGTGCCGGGCAGCCGGTAGGGGTCGACGGTGGGCCAGAAGGCGTCGCTGTACTGGCCGTTACCGTAGGTGGAACCCCACCAGGAGAGCATTCCCGAGCCGGTGTGCCAGCCCCGCAGGTTCTCGCCGTTGCCGTTCTCGTAGTACGTGATCCGGTTCGAGGCCATGCCGATCGAGGCGGCCCAGGCCGCGCGGCGGTGCACGGCGCGGTCCATGCCGGGGAAGAGCCGGTGCGCGACCGGTTCCGCCGTGGCGGTGACGGCGCTGCCGGCTATTGCCTCCAGCCGGGCGAGGTCGGCGATGCCGAGCTTGGCGTCCGCCATGACCGGGCTGTAGTAGTCCCGCTCCATCCAGCCCTTGACCAGGCCCTGCCACCGGGTCCGTTCGGCGGCGCTAGCGCCCTCGGCGAGCAGCGCGATATGGGCCAGCAGCGGATGGCCGCGCCGGTGGTCGTCGGCCTGGATTCGGTTGGGGTCGGTGGTGGCGATGCCCCGGCTGATGGCGCGGCCGGCGACGGAGTCCATCACCAGGCCGTTGTAGAGGAAGGGCGCGTACGCCTTCTCGACCGAATCCAGGATGATCTGCCGGTTCGGGTCGGTGACCTCCCACGTCGAACCGGCGAGCAGGGCGAACAGCCGCGCCAGGCCGTCGATCAGCACCTCGCCGTACGAGCCGGTGTACGAGACCCAGGTGTGCTGGACGAACGAGCCGTCGGCGTACAGGCCGTCCCCGGACGTCACATACGGGAAGACCGGCGAGAGCGCGTCGCGGGCGAGCGCGAGTTTCGCCTCCGACTTGCCCAGCACGCCCCGGGTGGCGAGCACCCGGCACAGGTCGACGCGGTTCGCGCCGGTGCTGGTACCCGTGTACGAGGCGACGGCGGAGTCCGGCACGAAGTGGTCGACGGCCCGCAGATACGAGGCGGTCTGCGCGGCCGTCAGGACGTCGTAGGCGACGGTGACGCAGTCCAGCAGGAGCCGGGGGCTGCCGATCTGCCAGTCCCACCAGTTGCCGAAGGACGTGGTGTTCTCGTTGTAGACCTGGCCGTGGAGATGGTCCAGGCCCTGGCCGACGGCTTCGATCATCGCGGGGTCCGCGGTGGAACCGGTGCCGGGCTGGGCCCACGCCTGCGCCATCTCGTTGAGCCGCGCGTGGCTGCCGGTGACGGAGGCGGAGGCGCTCAGCGGCTGGTCGGGCCAGAGCGATCCGGTGACCGGGGCCATGGACGCCAGCGAAGTGCGCGCGGCGGCGCCGAGGGTGGCGAGTTTTGTCGCGTACGGCTCCCCGGCCACGTCGAAGCCGGCGCCCAGGGTCAGGGCGCGCCAGCGCAGCCGCAGGGTGTCGTAGGCGTCGGCGGCGAGAGCGGGCGAGGCGTTCACAAAGCCTGCGGCAACGGCCGCGGCGCCGCTTCCGGCGAGGAACGTGCGGCGGGACCAGGGGGAGGGCATGGCGGTTGGAACCTCCACGGGCGAAGACGACGGTGTGCTTCACTTCTCTCTAGTAAGCGGTTTCTACCATGGCCGTTCTGCCGCTCACAACGGTTTGAACACTGTCTGATTCGTTTGATTGTGTCGACACGAACACCCACTTACGATCACGCGGAAGCCATTCAGCTCGCCCGCACCGGAGAACCCTCATGCTCGAGATGTCACCCGAGGGCTTCTCCCTCGACGGCCGCCCCTTGCGCCTGCTGTCCGGCGCGCTGCACTACTTCCGCACCCTCCCCGAGCAGTGGCCGCACCGGCTGCGCATGCTGCGCGCCATGGGGCTGAACACCGTGGAGACGTACGTCCCGTGGAATCTCCACGAGCCGCGCCCCGGCGCGTACGACTTCGGCGGCATCGCCGACCTGGACGCCTTCCTGCGCGCCTCCGCCGAGGCCGGGCTGCACGCGATCGTCCGGCCCAGCCCGTACATCTGCGCGGAATGGGAGAACGGCGGACTGCCCTGGTGGCTGCTGGCGGACCGGAACGCGAGGCTGCGGGTGAACGACCCGGAGTACCTGGCGCGGGTGGACCGCTGGTACGACCGGCTGATCCCGCTGATCGCCCGGCACCAGACCACCCGGGGCGGCAATGTCCTGATGATCCAGATCGAGAATGAATACGGGTCATTCGGTACGGATACCGCTTACCTGGAACACCTCGCCGACGGCCTGCGCTCGCGCGGGATCGACGTGCCGCTGTTCACCTCCGACGGCCCGGAGGACTTCTTCCTCACCGGCGGGTCGGTGCCCGGCCGGCTGGCCACCGTCAACTTCGGCAGCCGCGCCACCGAGGCCTTCGCCGAGCTGCGCCGCTTCCGGCCGGACGACCCGGCGATGTGCATGGAGTTCTGGAACGGCTGGTTCGACCACTGGGGTGAGAAGCACACCGTCCGCTCCCCCGAGGACGCCGCCGGCGCGCTGCGCGAGATCCTGGAGAACGACGCCTCCGTCAATCTCTACATGGCGCACGGCGGCACCAACTTCGGCACCTGGGCGGGCGCCAACACCGCCGATCCGCGCACCGGCGCGGGCTACCAGCCGACGATCACGTCCTACGACTACGACGCCCCGATCGACGAGCGCGGCGCGCCCACCGCCAAGTTCTGGGCGTTCCGCGAGGTGCTCGCCGGGTACGCCGAACAGACGCCGCCGGACCCCGAGCCGATGCCGCCGCTCCTGGAGCCCGCCCGGATCGAACTCACCGAATCCGTGCCGCTCCTCGACGTCATCGGGCAGCTCTCGACCGGCACCGTGCACGCGCCAACGCCGCCTTCCTTCGAGGAACTGGGCCTGGCCCACGGCCTGGTGCTGTACCGGACCGCCGTACCCGGCCCCCGCAAGGCGTATCCGCTGACCCTGGAGGGCCTCGCCGACCGGGCACATGTCTTCGTGGACGGCACGCGGACCGCCGTCCTGGAACGCGACGGCGGCGAGCGGCCCGAGATCGCGGTGACCAGAACGGGCGCCCGCCTCGAGCTGCTCGTCGAATCCATGGGCCGGGTCAACTACGGCGCCGCGATCGGCGATCGCAAGGGCGTGGCAGCCGTGCTGCACACCCAGCAGTACCTGCACGGCTGGACCGCGGAGCCGGTGCCGCTCGGCGACGGGACGACCGACGGCCTGCCCTGGGGCGCCGCACCGGATGAACCCCGCGGCGGCGAGGCCGCCTTCCACCGCGGCTTCCTGGACATCGACGAGCCCGCGGACGGCTATCTCGCGCTGCCCGGCTGGGCAAAGGGCTACGTCTGGGTCAACGGCTTCTGCCTGGGCCGCTACTGGGAGCGCGGCCCGCAGCGGACGCTCTATGTGCCGTGGCCGCTGCTGCGTGCGGGCCGCAATGAGATCGCCGTACTCGAACTCGACGGGAACACCGGCTCGTTCGTCGAGATCCGCACCGAGGCCGACCTCGGCTGAGCGTGCGGGGCTGCCCGTGAGCCCACGGCGGGCCCCATCTGGTCTAGTCCATTTTTCCACCTCGCCTCTCGCCCAGCACGGGGCATCCAGTACCGTCCGCCTTGACGGTCAGGCACCATGAAGGGACTGCACTTCCATGTCGATCACCGCGGAAGAGATTGCCACCCAGCCCGAGTGCTGGGAGCGCGCCTCCGGAATCATCCCCGAGGTCGCGAGCGCGCTGCCCGCCACCGGCGAGAAGGTCGCGGTCGTGGGGTGCGGCACTTCGTGGTTCATGGCCCAGTCGTACGCGGTGCTGCGCGAGCGCGCCGGACTGGGTGTGACCGACGCCTTCGCCGCCTCCGAGTTCCCCTACGGCCGCGACTACGACCGGATCGTGGCCATCACCCGCTCCGGCACCACCACCGAGGTCCTCGATCTGCTCCGCACGGTGCGCGGCACCGTCCGCACCACGGCGGTCATCGGTGACCCGGCCACCCCGATCGTGGACCTCGTGGACGACCTGGTCGTGCTCGACTTCGCCGACGAGAAGTCCGTCGTCCAGACCCGCTTCGCGACCAGCGTGCTGGCGCTGCTCCGCACCCACCTGGGCGAGGACATCACCCCCGCGGTCGCCGACGCGCGCCGCGCGATCGCCGAGGAGCTGTCGCCGTCGCTGCTCGGCGCCGAGCAGTTCAGCTTCCTGGGCACCGGCTGGGCGTACGGCATCGCACTGGAAGCCGGCCTGAAGATGCGGGAGGCGGCGGGCGCCTGGACCGAGGCGTACCCGGCGATGGAGTACCGGCACGGCCCGATCTCGATCACCGGCCCGAACCGGATCGCCTGGGTCTTCGGCGACCTGCCGGAGGGCCTGGACGGGGACGTGGCGCGCACCGGCGGCACCCTGGAGGCGTCCGGCACCGACCCGCTGGCCGACCTGATCCGCGTGCAGCGGCTCGCGGTCGCCATCGCCGAGGCGCAGGGCCTGAACCCCGACACCCCGCGCAACCTGACCCGTTCCGTCGTCCTGTCCTGACCTGGGCATTCCATCCGTTCCGAGTGCCCTCAGGGGATCCCATGCCACTGGTCAGCACAGGTGAGATCACCGGCCCCGCGAAAGCCGCGGGCCGGGCGGTCGGCGCGTTCAACGTCATCCAGCTGGAGCACGCCACCGCGATCACGGCGGGCGCGGAACGCGCGGGGCTGCCGGTCGTCCTGCAGATCAGCGAGAACGCGGTGCGTTACCACGGGGCTCTGGAGCCGATCGCGGCCGCGACCCTCGCCATCGCCCGCGCCTCCTCCGTGCCGGTCGCCGTCCACCTCGACCACGCGACCGACCGGGCGCTGGTGGAGGAGGCCGTCGCGCTGGGCCTCACCTCAGTGATGTTCGACGCGTCCACGCTGCCGTACGAGGAGAACGTGTCGGTCACCGCCTCGGTCGCCGCGCACTGCCACCGCGCGGGCGTCTGGCTGGAGGCCGAGCTGGGCGAGGTCGGCGGCAAGGACGGCGTGCACGCGCCGGGCGTACGCACCGACCCGGCCGAGGCGGCGGCGTATGTGGCGGCCACCGGGGTCGACGGTCTGGCCGTCGCCGTCGGCACCTCGCACGCGATGAGCACCCGCACCGCCACGCTGGACTTCGACCTGATCGGACGGCTGCGCGCGGCGGTACCGGTGCCGCTCGTTCTGCACGGCTCGTCGGGCGTCTCGGACGAGGACCTGGCGCGGGCCGTCGCGCACGGCATGGTGAAGGTCAATATCGCCACGCACCTCAACGCCCGATTCACGGCGGCGGTGCGCGCGACGCTGGCGGCGCAGCCCCAGCTGACCGACACCCGCAAGTACCTCGGTCCCGGCCGCGAGGCCGTCGCCGAGGAGGTCGCCCGCCTGCTGCTCGTCCTGGCCGCGGGAGCGGTCACGGTCTGAGCGTCGACTGTCGGCTGATTCCGCCCCGTTGGATTATCTCCAGCGGGGCGGAGTGCTGCGAAGTGCCGTACGGGGCGGGACGGGGCGGCACGTTCAGCCGCTGAGCCCGCGAACTCGCACCACACGATCTTGCCGGGGTCGCGTCGGCCCACCCCCCACTGGTCGGACAGCGCGGTGACGAGGAGCAGTCCCCGGCCGCCCTCGTCCTGCGGCCCGGCCGTGTCGCACATACGGACACTCCCGCCGCCACTGTCGTGCACCTCGGCCCGCAGCAGGCCGCTGCTCTCCAGCGTGAGGTGCAGCCGGAAGCCCCGGCCGGGCGGAACGCCGTGGGCGAGGGCATTAGTGGCGAGCTCGCTCACACAGAGCAGCACGTCGTCGGCGAGCTCCGTCAGACCCCAGTCGGCCAGCGAGCGGGCGACGAACCCCCTGGCAGCGGGTACGGAACGGCGCTCCCGGCGATAGAACGCCTCACGGAAATACGGGCGTTGAATCTCATCGTCCATGCACCAACTGTCACGTTACGTGACTACGATGAACCACCGAGTCACGTCGTACGGATCTGTTGTACGACGACGGACCGGGTCACGTACGACGACGGACGGGAACGGAGATCCCATGCATCCGGCGAACAAGCCCAGGAAGATCACCTCATGGGACGTGATCGGAGCCCAGCTCGGTCACTTCCGGAAGACTGCCCACTTGACCCAGCCCGCACTCGCCGAGCGCTTGTGCGTGCACGAGGACACCATCGGCTCGATCGAACAGGGCCGCAGACCCCTGAAGATGGACCTCGCCGAACAACTCGATGAACTCCTGGACACCAAAGGCGTGTTGGCGGTAGCAGTCAGTCGCGAGCCCGATGTGCAAGGCGGCCGGCCCAGTCGGCACTATGCAGCGGCTTGGGGCGACTTGGGGCGGCGCAGGAAACAGCCCGGACGCCCGGGTCCGGGATGACGCGGATGACACGGGCGAGCGTTGACGAGCCGTTGGAGCCGGAGGCTGCGGGTTAGTTCCCCTGCGGGACCTGACCGAGCGCGTACGAGGATCACTATCGCGACCGCGCCGCTCGCGTCGTGGGGGCCGCCGCGACGACCCTCCCGCCCCGGACGGACCACACCGCCTGGGGCGGTGTGGTCTCGGGTGCACAGCAGCCGGCTGCCGTGCACCCGCCCGGCCCCGGCTACTCCCGCCCCGCCCCCGGCTACTCCTGCGGGTCGACGCCCGCTCGCAGCAGGCCGAAGGCGTAGGCGTCGTCGAGGGCTTGCCAGGAGGCGGCGATGACGTTCTCCGCGACGCCGACCGTGGCCCATTCGCCGCGGCCGTCGCTGGTGGAGACCAGGACGCGGGTGGTGGAGCCGGTGCCCTGACGGCCTTCGAGGATACGGACCTTGTAGTCGACGAGCTGGAGCTCGGCGAGCTGCGGGTAGATCTTCTCCAGGGCTACGCGCAGCGCGCGGTCCAGTGCGTTGACGGGGCCGTTGCCCTCGGCGGTGGCGACGATGCGCTCGCCCTTGGCCCACACCTTGACGGTGGCCTCGTTGGCGTGGGTGCCGTCGGGGCGGTCCTCCACGATCGCGCGCCAGGACTCCACCCGGAAGAAGCGGCGGGGCCGCCCGTCGACCTCTTCGCGGAGCAGCAGCTCGAAGGAGGCGTCGGCCGCCTCGTAGGTGTAGCCCTGGAGCTCGCGCTCCTTGACACGGGCGACGACCCGGCCGACGAGGTCCCGGTCACCGCCGAGGTCGTAACCGAGCTCCCGGCCCTTGAGTTCGATGGAGGCGCGTCCGGCCATGTCGGAGACGAGCATCCGCATGGTGTTGCCGACCTGCTCGGGGTCGATGTGCTGGTAGAGGTCCGGGTCGACCTTGATCGCGGAGGCGTGCAGGCCGGCCTTGTGCGCGAAGGCGGAGATCCCGACGTACGGCTGGTGGGTGGAGGGGGCGAGGTTGACGACCTCGGCGATGGCGTGCGAGATCCGGGTCATCTCGGCCAGCGAGCCCTCGGGGAGCACCTTCATCCCGTACTTGAGCTCCAGCGCGGCGGTGACCGGGAAGAGATTGGAGTTGCCGACCCGCTCGCCGTAGCCGTTGGCGGTGCACTGCACATGGGTGGCGCCCGCGTCCACGGCGGCGAGGGTGTTGGCGACGGCGCAGCCGGTGTCGTCCTGCGCGTGGATGCCCAGCCGGGCGCCGGTGTCGGCGAGGACGAGGCCGACCACGGCCTGGACCTGGGCGGGCAGCATCCCGCCGTTGGTGTCGCACAGCACGACGACGTCCGCGCCGGCCTCGTGCGCGGCCCTCACGACCTGCTTCGCGTACTCGGGGTTGGCCTTGTAGCCGTCGAAGAAGTGCTCACAGTCGACGAACACCCGGCGGCCCTGTTCCACCAGGTAGGAGACGGTGTCGCGGACCATCTCCAGGTTCTCTTCCAGCGTGGTGCGCAGCGCCAGCTCGACATGCCGGTCGTGCGATTTGGCGACCAGCGTGATCACCGGCGCCCCGGAGTCCAGCAACGCCTTGACCTGCGGGTCCTCGGCGGCCTTGCCGCCCGGGCGGCGGGTGGCGCCGAAGGCGACCAGCGTGGCGTGCCGCAGCTCCAGCTCGGTGGCGGCGCGTGCGAAGAACTCGGTGTCGCGCGGATTGGCGCCGGGCCAGCCGCCCTCGATGAACCCCACCCCGAAGTCGTCCAGGTGCCGGGCGATCGTCAGCTTGTCGGCGACGGTGAGGTTGATCCCCTCGCGCTGCGCGCCGTCGCGCAGCGTCGTGTCGAAGACGTGGAAGCTGTCGTCCAATTCGGCTGTCATGGTCGTGAGAACTCCTGTCGGGTGAGTGGTACCGGAAGACCCGTCTCCACTTGCCCCCAATGATCCCTCGTGCTCCGCCGCCCGGCGAGGGTGTGCCGGGAAACGAAAAGACCTCTCGCGGATGCGAGAGGTCTGCACGCGGGTCTGGGACACGGTGGTCGCTGCCGTACGTTTTCTACGGTGCGAGCACTGCGGACCGGCGTGCGCTGTCCATAATCATGACGCTGGAGAGCACGGAGGCAGTCTGACACAGACCTGCCCCCGTGATCCCGCCGTCTCAGGATGCGAGCGCCCGTTCGCGATCCGGGGCGTCGCGCCCCACCCGGTGGAGGTCGATCTCCCGTGTCTCGCGCATGGCCAGGTAGACGACGAGCGACACCGCCGCGCAGCCCGCCACGTACCAGTAGAAGCCGGACTCGATGCCTCCCTTCTTGAACCACAGGGCGACGTATTCCGCGGTGCCGCCGAACAGGGCGTTGGCCAGCGCGTACGGGAGCGCGACGCCCAGCGCGCGGATATGGGTCGGGAACAGTTCGGCCTTCACACAGGCGTTGATCGACGTGTAGCCGGTGACCACCACCAGTGCGAGCAGCGCCAGCCCGAGGGCCGACCAGAAGCCGCTGACGTGCTTCAACATCGTCATGATCGGCACGGTGAGGAAGGTCGAGCCGACCGCGAAGGTGATCAGGAGCGGCCGGCGGCCGATCCGGTCGGACAGCGCTCCGGCGAGCGGCTGGAGGCAGGCGAAGACCGCCAGCGCGCAGAAGCTGACCAGGGTCGCGGTCTGCTTGGGCAGTCCGGCGCTGCTGGACAGGTACTTGGTGAGGTAGACGGTGTACGTGTAGTAGGCGACCGTGCCGCCCATCGTGAGCGCCATGACGAGGAACGCCTCGCGCCGGTGGTTCCACAGCGCCCTGAGGGTGCCGCGCTCCTCGCCCGCCGCGGCGGCCTCGCCGGACGCCCCCTCGTAGACGTCGGTCTCCAGCATGCTGCGCCGCAGGTAGAAGACGATGGCGGCGCCGAGCGCGCCGACGATGAACGGGATCCGCCAGCCCCAGCTGTGCAGCGCCCCGTCCGACATCGTGTGCTGCAGGATCAGCTGCAGGCCGAGCCCGATGATCTGCCCCACCGTCATCGACACGTACTGGAAGCTGGACGCGAACCCCCGGCGGCCCGGCGCCGACGCCTCCGTCAGATAGGTCGCGCTCGCCGCGTACTCGCCGCCGACCGACAGCCCCTGGAGCAGCCGCGCGACCAGCAGCACCGCCGCGCCCCCGTACCCGGCGACCGCGTACGTCGGCGCCGCCGCTATCAGTACCGCGCTCGCCGACATCAGCGAGACGGAGAGCGTCAGCGCCGCCTTGCGCCCCTTGCGGTCACCGATCCGGCCGAGCAGCCAGCCACCCACCGGCCGCATGAAGAAGCCGACCGCGAAGATGCCCATCGTGTTCAGCATCTGGGCGGTCTCGTCCCCCTTGGGGAAGAACGAGGCGGCGAAGTACGTCGCGAACGTCGAGTAGACGAACCAGTCGAACCACTCGACCATGTTGCCGGACGACCCGACCCAGATCTTCTTCCAGTGCGTCTGTCCCCCGGCCTTTTCCTTGGCCTGTCCCTCGGTCTGTTGCACGCTCTGTCCCATGGTCAACGACCGTGCCGGAACCGGGCGTTCTCCGACAAGGGTGCATGCGGCAACGATGCTGTGTACTTGCGTGCGTTGCGTTCAGGCGGCGGGCGCGAACAGCCCGTCCTCGAGGAACTCCCGCACATGGCCGAGCACCGCCACGCGGTCCGTGCCGGGCAGGCCGACGACCAGATGGGTGCCGAAACCGTCCAGCAGCGCCCGGAGCCGGACGGAGAAGCGTTCGGGGTCGACCGGGCGGAACTCCCCCCGGGAGATGCCCTCGGCGACCAGCGCGACCAGGTCACGGTGCCAGGCCAGTTCGAGGGAGAGCTGCCGCTGGAGGCCCTCCTCGCCGAGCTGGGAGCGGGTCCATACCTCGGACCACAGCACCCAGTGCGGATCGCGGTGGCCGTCGGCGAGGTAGTGGTCGATGACGAGGTCGAGCCGCTCCCGGGCGGGCAGCGGCCGGGAGAGCAGGGCGCGGCGCTGGGCGCCGAGCTGGTCCTCGCTCCACTCCAGGGTCTGGAGCAGCAGCTCGTCCTTGCTGCCGAAGTAGTAGAGGACATGGCCGCTGCTCATGCCGACCTCGCGGCCAAGGCCGGCGAGGGTCAGCTCGGCCAGACCGCGCTCCGCTATGGCCGTCATGGCGGCGGCCATCACCAGCTCACGGGGCTGCTTGAGCCGCCGTCTGGCGCGGGGCTGTCCTGTCACCGCGTCCTCCGACGGTTACACCTGGGGCTGCTGTTGCGTGATGCAGTGGATGCCGCCGCCGTGCGCGAAGATCGTGCGGGCGTCGACGAGGACCACTTCGCGCTCGGGGAACAGCCGGCCGAAGATCTCCGCGTTGACCCGGTCGGCCGGGTCGTCGAAGGAGCACAGCACGACGGCGCCGTTGCACAGGTAGTGGTTCACGTAAGAGTAGTCGACCAGTTCGCCGTCCTCCTCGGTGACCGTCGGAGCGGGCAGCTCGACGACCTCGAGGGTGCGGCCGCGCGCGTCGGTGGAGGCGGCGAGCAGCTTGACCGTCTGCTGGGAGACCTCGTAGTCGGGGTGCGACGGGTCCTGCTGGCTGTGGACGACGACCGTGCCGGGCCGGACGAACGCGGCGAGGATGTCGACATGTCCACGGGTGCCGAAGCGCCCGTAGTCGGCGGTCAGCCCGCGCGGCAGCCAGATCGCCTTGCTCGTGCCGAGGAACGCGTGCAGCTCCTCCTCCACCTGCTCGCGGGTCCAGCCGGGGTTGCGGCCGGGGTCGAGCTGGACGGTTTCGGTGAGCAGTACGGTGCCCTCGCCGTCGATGTGGATGCCGCCGCCCTCGTTGACCAGCCGCGAGGTGTAGGAGCGCGCGCCGGCCAGTTCGGCGACCTTCGCGCCGACCTGGGAGTCGAGGTCCCACTGCGCCCAGTCCTGGGCGCCCCAGCCGTTGAACACCCAGTCGGCGGCGGCGAGTTCGCCGTTGCCCACCAGGAACGTCGGGCCCATGTCCCTTATCCAGGCGTCGTTCAGCGGCTGCTCCACCACATCGACACCGGGGCCGAGCAGCGTACGGGCCGCGTCGCCGTCACCGGGCGTGGTGAGCATCGTCACCGGCTCGAAGCGGCTGATGGTGCGGGCGACCTCGGCCCACGCGCGGCGGGAGACGTCGAGGTCCTCGTCGTCCGCGAAGGTGGTGCTCGGGGACGGCATGGCCATCCAGGTACGGGTGTGCGGGGCCCACTCCGGGGGCATCCGGAAACCGTCGGCTGCGGGGCGCTGGGTCATGGGGTCGTTCCTCAAGGTCGGGACTGTGTCGTTCACTGGCTGTGCCGTTCACAAGAAGTACAGGCGGCTGAGCGACACCTGGTCGGCCGGTTCGGAGCGCAGCGGGTCGCCGTCGAGCGTGACCAGACCGGAGCCGCCGTTCACGTCGACCTGGCCGATGCGGGAGTTGAACCGCAGATCGGCGGGGCCGATACCGCGGGTGCCGTGCACCGCGACGCGGCGGCGCCGGGTCGGCATGCGGTCGTCGGCGGACTCGACGGCGGCGCGGGCGACGAAGGCGACCGACAGGTCGGCGGCGGTCGCGCCGTGCGCCCCGAAGAGCGGGCCGATGACGAGGGGTTCGCAGGTGTCGGTGGCCGCGTTGGGGTCGCCGGTGACGCCGTACGCCGGGAAGCCGGACTTGAGGACCATCTGGGGCTTGGCGCCGAAGTACTGCGGCCGCCACAGCACGATGTCGGCGAGCTTGCCGATTTCGAGGGAGCCGACCTCATGGGCGAGACCGTGGGCGATCGCGGGGTTGATGGTGAGCTTGGCCATGTAGCGCAGCACGCGCGCGTTGTCGTCGTCCGGGCCGTCGCCCTCCATGGGGCCGAGCTCGGCCTTCATCTTCCCGGCCATCTGGAAGGTGCGGCGTACGGTCTCGCCCGCGCGCCCCATCCCCTGCGCGTCGGAGGAGGTGATGCCGATCGCGCCCAGGTCGTGCAGCACGTCCTCGGCGCCCATCGTCCCGGCGCGGATCCGGTCGCGGGCCATGGCCGCGTCGCCGGGCAGATCGGGCTTGAGGCCGTGGACGGAGACGATCATGCCGTAGTGCTCTGCGACCGCGTCCCGCCCGAAGGGCAGCGTCGGGTTGGTGGACGAGCCGATGACATTCGGCACGCCCGCCATCTTCAGGACGTTCGGTACGTGCCCGCCGCCGCAGCCCTCGATGTGGAAGGCGTGGATGGTCCGGCCGTCGAGGACGGAGAGGGTGTCCTCCACCGACAGGCACTCGTTCAGGCCGTCGCTGTGCAGCGCCACCTGTACGTCGTGCTCCTCGGCGACACGCAGCGCGGTGTCCAGCGCGCGGGTGTGGGCGCCCATGTCCTCGTGCACCTTGAAGCCGGAAGCGCCGCCCTCGGCGAGCGCCTCCACCAGCGGGGCCGGGTCGGAGGACGAGCCGCGGGCGAGGAAGCCGATGTTGACCGGCCAGGCGTCGAAGGAGTTGAACGCGTGCCGCAGCGCCCAGGGCGAGTTGACGCCGACGCCCCACACCGGGCCGAACTCCTGGCCGATGATCGTGGTGACGCCGGAGGCGAGCGAGGCCTCCATGATGCGCGGCGAGAGCAGATGGACGTGAGTGTCCACCGAGCCGGCCGTGGCGATCAGGCCCTCACCGGAGACGATCGAGGTGCCGGTGCCGACAACGACGTCCACCCCGTCGAGGGTGTCGGGGTTGCCCGCCCGGCCGATCGAGCAGATCCGGCCCTCGCGGATGCCGATGGACACCTTGCGGATGCCCAGCACCGCGTCGATCACCACGACGTTGCTGATCACGACGTCGCAGGTGTCGCGGACGGCGGCGGCCTTGAGGTGCAGTCCGTCGCGGGCGGTCTTGCCGAAGCCGGCCAGGAACTCGTCACCGGGCAGCTGGGCGTCTGACTCGACACGGATGACGAGCCCGGAGTCGCCGAGGCGCACCCGGTCCCCGGCCCGGGGGCCGTGCACCGCGACGTACTCGCGCGGGTCGATTCCGGTCATGACCCGTCCTCCAAAGATGTGATCCCCGTGGTTTCCGTGGTCCCGGTGGCGCCCGTGGCTCCAGTGGTCCCCACGCCGAGATAACCGCAGGCCGCGGCCCTGCGCAGGGCCTCCTCGCGGGCACCTGGCGCGTCCAGCGGGCCGTCCACCAGGCCCGCGAAGCCGATCGCGACCCGGGCGCCGCCGATCGGCACCAGGCCCACCGGCGCCGACTCCCCCGGGCCGAAGCGCACCGAGGAGCCCGCCGGGACGGCGAGCCGCATGCCGTACGCGGCGGACCGGTCGAAGTCCAGCCGCGGGTTGGACTCGAAGAAGTGGAAGTGCGAGGTGACGCTGACCGGCACCGACGCGGTGTTGTGCACGGTCAGCGTCACGGCCGCCGTCCGCTCGGGAACGGCGGGGCCGGTCAGTACAGCACCGGGGGCGTCATCGCCGAGCGAGCCCCCGCCGATCGGGTCGGTGACGACGGCGAGCCGGGAGCCGTCGTCGAAGACCGCCTCCACCATCACCTGGCTGACCATGTCGGCCACGCCGGGCAGTACGTCGTCGGGACCGAGCACCGAGCGCGCGGCCTCGATGGCCTCGGCCAGCCGGCTGCCGTCCCTGGCAGCCTCGCAGACCGTGTCCGCGATGAGCGCGGTCGCCTCCGGCACGTTCAGCCGCAGGCCTCGGGCCCGGCGGGCCCGCGCCAGCTCGGCTGCGCCGAACAGCAGCAGGCGGTCCCGCTCTGTGGGGGTCAGTCGCACGTCGCGCCTCCCGGCATCGCTGTTTAGAACAACACTCTAACAATTCATCTCTCGGACAGGAAGTATTGACCGTAGGCCATACGTGGGAGACATTGAACGTCGCTCAAAGATGGCAGAAACGCGTAGGGAGACCGCCCATGCAGATCGAGCAACGCGGAGTCGACACCGTTCCCGACGAGGAGCGCACCAGCGGCCCCCGTGACCTGGTCAGCATCCTGCTCGGATCGAATCTCGCCCTCGGCGTGATCATTTTCGGCTGGCTGCCGGTCTCCTTCGGCCTCGGCTGGTGGGCCTCGGTCTCCGCCCTGGTGATCGGCACCCTTGTCGGCACCCTGCTGACCGCGCCGCTCGCCCTCGTCTCGCTACGCAGCGCGACGAATCTCTCCACCAGCAGCGGCGCCCACTTCGGAGTCCGCGGCCGGCTCCTCGGCTCGGTCATCGGCCTGCTGCTCTCGCTCGGCTACACCGCCCTGACCCTGTGGGTCGGCGGCGACGCCGTCGTCGGCTGTCTGCACCGGCTGTTCGGCCTGCCGACCGGGGGCGCGAGCTACGCGATCGTCTACGCACTGCTGGCCGCGTGCACCGCGACCTTCGCCGTCTTCGGCTACCGGATGCTGCTGCGGCTCAGCCGCGCCCTGGCCGTCGGTCTGACCGTGCTGCTGCTCATCGGCTTCATCGCCTACGCCGGCAGCTTCACCACCGCTCCCGTCGAGGGCACCAGCTACCTGCTCGGCGGCTTCTGGCCGACCTGGCTGCTGGCCGCCGTGTCCGCCGGGCTGAGCGGTCCCATCGCCTTCATCACGCTGCTCGGCGACTACACCCGCTACATCTCGCCGCGCCGCTTCACCCAGCGCAAGGTGTTCTGGTCCACCTGCCTCGGCCTGGTCGTCGGGCTGCTCGTGCCGCAGCTCTTCGGCACCTTCACCGCGCTGTCCGTCGGCGCGGCCGACGACTACGCCGGTCCGCTGGTGGCCGCCGCCCCCGCCTGGTACCTCGCGCTGCTGCTGGCGAACGCGTCGGCGGGCTCGGTCGGCAATGCCGGGCTGATGCTGTACAGCATGGGTCTCGACCTCGACGCGATCCTGCCGCGCGCCAGCCGTACCCAGGCCACCTACGTCGTCGCGGGCGTCTCGACCGCGCTCGTCTTCCTGGGGCACTTCGTCTGGGCCGCACAGGACGCCATGACCTCGTTCGTCCTGCTGCTCACCGCCGTCGGGACGCCCTGGGCCGTCATCACCCTGCTCGGCTTCTTCAAGATCCGCGGCAGGTACGACTCCGACGCGCTGCAGGTCTTCAACCGCCGTGGCCGCGGCGGGCTCTACTGGTACCGGGGCGGCTGGAATGTGCCGGCGGTGCTCGCCTGGGCCGCCGGCTCCGCGGTCGGCCTGGCGGCCGTCGACACCCCGCTCTACAGCGGTCCGCTGCTGGGATGGACCTGGGGCATCGACCTCAGCTTCCTCCTTGCGGCGGCCGTCACGGCTGCCGCCTATCTCGCGCTGACCGCGCGGAAGCCGCATCCGGTGCCGCTTGCGGTGGATCGGCCGGCGGCTCGGACGGCGGCTCAGACGGTGCCGAATCCGCAGGAGGCGGCGCTGTCCCCGGCGACCACCTGAGACCCGCTGTCGCGCTTCATGCCGAAGGCCCCGCACGCTCGAGCGTGCGGGGCCTTCGGCATGAACAAGGGATCAGCCCAGCGGGTGCATCCAGCCGTGCGGGTCGGGCGCGGTGCCGGTCTGGATGGCCAGCAGCGCCTCCCGGAGCTTCATCGTGACGGTGCCGGGCTGCCCGTCCGCCACCGGCCAGTCGGCGCGGGTGGACTTGACGGAGCCGACCGGGGTGATCACGGCGGCGGTGCCGCAGGCGAAGACCTCGGTGAGCGAGCCGTCGGCGCAGCCGCGCTTCCAGTCCTCGACGGAGATCCGGCCCTCGCCGACCTCGTAACCCAGGTCGGCGGCGATCCGCAGCAGCGAGTCACGGGTGATGCCGGGAAGCAGCGAGCCGGTGAGCTCGGGGGTGAGGATCCGCGGCTTCCGGCCCTCTTCGGCCCCGTACACGAAGTACAGGTTCATGCCGCCCATCTCCTCGATCCAGCTGCGCTCGATCGCGTCCAGCCAGACGACCTGGTCGCAGCCGTGCTCGATGGCCTGGGCCTGGGCGACGAGGGAGGCGGCGTAATTGCCGCCGGCCTTGGCGGCTCCGGTGCCGCCGGGCGCGGCGCGCACGTACTCCTCGGAGAGCCAGACGGAAACCGGCTTCACACCGCCGGAGAAGTAGGCGCCGGCCGGCGAGGCGATGACCATGAAGAGGTACTCGTTGGCCGGCTTGACGCCCAGCCCGACCTCGGTGGCGAACATGAAGGGCCGCAGGTAGAGCGACTGCTCGCCCGCGCTGGGCACCCACGCCTTGTCCTGGCCGACGATCGCGTCGACGGCCTCGATGAACGTCTCGACGGGGAGCTCGGGCATCGCGAGACGGCGGGCGGACGCCTGGAAGCGCTTGGCGTTGGCCTCCGGGCGGAAGGTGGCGACCGTGCCGTCCGGCTGGCGGTACGCCTTCAGGCCCTCGAAGATCGTCTGCGCGTAGTGCAGCGTCATGTTCGCCGGGTCGATGGAGAGCGGGGCGTACGGCACAAGCTGCGCGTCGTGCCAGCCGCGGCCCTCGGTCCACCGGATCGTCACCATGTTGTCGGTGAAGTGGCGGCCGAACCCGGGATTGACAAGGATCGCCTCGCGCTCCGCGTCGGACAGCGGGTGCGAGGAAGGCTTGAGCTCGATCGTGGGCGTCGTCATGTCTGCGTGTCCTTCACCGTGAGGTCATGGCGGACCGCACCCGCGTCCCAGTGCTTGGACGTCCGAGTTTCCCCTCGCACAGCGGCCCCACCGCTGATTATCGCAGCGATGGGGCCCTAGGCATAAATGTGCGGCCCGGGGTCGATGGTCGCACCCGCTCGGGCGTGAAGCCCAGAGGCCGGGTGTTTCAGCCGGCCACGCGAGCGGCGAGCGCGTCGCCCACCTCTACGGTGCTGCGCGGCGCGGACCGCTCGACGAGGTCCGCTCGCACGGCCTCCTCGACGCGGGCGGCCTGGTCCTCGTAGCCCAGGTGCCGGAGCAGCAGGGCCACGGACAGGACCGTGGCGGTCGGGTCCGCCTTGCTCTGGCCCGCGATGTCGGGGGCGGAGCCGTGCACCGGCTCGAACATGGACGGGAAGTCGCCGCTGGGGTTGATGTTTCCGCTGGCGGCGATCCCGATGCCGCCGGAGACGGCGGCGGCGAGGTCGGTGATGATGTCGCCGAAGAGGTTGTCGGTAACGATCACGTCGAAGCGCTCGGGCTGCGTGACGAGGAAGATCGTCGCGGCGTCCACATGCAGATAGTCGGTGGTGACCTCGGGGAACTCTTCGCCGACCTTGTTGAAGATGTTCGTCCACAGGTGGCCGGCGTACACCAGCACATTGTTCTTGTGGACCAGCGTCAGCTTCTTGCGCGGGCGGGCCTGGGCGCGGGCGTACGCGTCACGCACCACGCGCTCGACGCCGAACGCGGTGTTCAGGCTCACCTCGGTGGCCACCTCGTGCGGGGTGCCGGTCCTGATGGAGCCGCCGTTGCCGGTGTACGGGCCCTCGGTGCCCTCGCGGACCACGACGAAGTCGATGTCCGGGGTGCCGGCCAGCGGGGTGGGCACGCCCGGGAAGAGCTTGCTGGGGCGGAGGTTGACGTGGTGGTCGAAGGCGAAGCGGAGCTTCAGCAGGAAGCCGCGCTCCAGCACGCCCGACGGCACGGACGGGTCGCCGATCGCGCCCAGCAGGATCGCGTCGTGCTTCTTCAGCTGCGCCAGATCGGCGTCGGTGAGCGTCTCACCCGTCGCGTGGTAGCGCTTGGCGCCGAAGTCGAAGGACTTCGTCTCCAGCTTCACGTCCGAAGGGAGCGCGGCGGCAAGGACCTTGAGGCCTTCGGCCACGACCTCCTGGCCGATTCCGTCACCGGGGATCACTGCGAGGCTGAGGGTGCGAGACATGGGGAAACCCTACTCGGCGTCCCATTGATTGACACGTTACGTCCATATGACGGACACCTGGGAATGCCGTCATACACCGTTCACCCTTAGTACGACTGCGGGTTGACCTGGAATGCGAGATTGCGGGTCATGGACACACCACGTATGGGTATCGCGGACAAGCTCGCCGACCGGATGAGCATGGCCGAACAGCACGAATACCTGCGCTCGAAGCTCACCCGCCGACGGGTCATACGTGGCACCGTCGCCGCCGCCGGTGCGGTGGCGGGGGCCGGGCTGCTGAGCGGCACCGCGACCGCCGCTTCGACCACGCTGCTGAGCAAGCCCGCGACCGGGCATCACGTCAGCGGCGCGCTCGTCGCCCCCTTCGGCCGCCACCTTGCCTTCGGCGCCGATCCCAAGACCCAGTTCCGGGTCTCCTGGCAGGTCCCGCTCGCCGTCAAGAAGCCCTTCATCCGGGTGGGCCTGCGGCCGTGGGCGCTCAGCCACAAGATCGAGGCGGAGGTGCGGGCGCTGCACACCCCGCAGCTGCTCAACAGCAAGCTGCCGCCCGTCGACCAGTACTACCTGCACGCCGCGCTGGACGGGCTGCGCCCCGGCACCACGTACTACTACGGCGTCGGCCACGAGGGCTTCGACCCGGCCTCCGGGCAGGCGTTCGGCACCATCGGCACCTTTACCACCGCCCCGGCCCACCGCGGTGAGAGCTTCACCTTCACCGCCTTCGGCGACCAGGGCGTCAGCTACCACGCACTGGCCAACGACAGCCTGATCCTGGCGCAGAACCCGGCCTTCCACCTGCACGCCGGCGACATCTGCTACGCCGACCCGGCCGGTTCCGGCCAGCAGTCCGACTCCAACGTCTACGACGCGCGGAACTGGGACCAGTTCCTCGCGCAGACGGAGTCCGTGGCCGCCCGCGTCCCGTGGATGGTGACGACCGGCAACCACGACATGGAGGCCTGGTACTCCCCCAACGGCTACGGCGGCCAGGAGGCCCGCTGGAGCCTGCCGGGCAACGGCCCGGACGCGAAGAACCAGCCGGGCGCGTACTCCTTCGTCTACGGGAACACCGCCGTCGTCGCCCTCGACGCGAACGATGTCTCGTACGAGATCCCGGCCAACTACGACATCAGCGCCGGCCGGCAGACCGCGTGGCTGGACCAGCGCCTCGGTGAGCTGCGCAAGCAGCGCGGTATCGACTTCATCGTGGTCTTCTTCCACCACTGCGCCTTCTCGACCACCAACGCCCACGCCTCCGACGGCGGTGTGCAGGAGAAGTGGGTGCCGCTCTTCGAGAAGCACCAGGTCGACCTGGTCGTCAACGGCCACAACCACGTCTACGAGCGCACCGACGCGATCCGCGGCGGCAAGGTCTCCAAGCCGGTCGCCATCGGCGACACGGTGCACCCGGACCGCGACGGCATCGTGTACGTGACGGCCGGCGGCGCGGGCCGCAGCCTCTACAACTTCCCGGCCCCCGACTCGTTCGAGGGTCACGAGAACCACGTCGACTCCGTGGCCACCTGGCACTCGGCCAAGGGCGGCGGCAAGGTCACCGAGAACGTCGCCTGGTCCCGGGTCCGCTACACGGGCTACTCGTTCATCGCCGTCGAGGTCGAGCCGGCGTCCGCCGGCCGTACGTCGACCCTCACGGTGTCGGCGCTGGCGGAGACGGGCGAGCGCATCGACCACTTCACGGTGGCCCGAAGGGCGAAGTGAACGACAAACACAGCACGGTGGCGCGCCGCGCGAAGCGAAACGGCCTCAATCGCCGGACGGGCTGAATTCAGCCCGTCCGGCGATTGAGGACAAACCCACTGCTACCGGCTAGCGGCGTTCGTGACCGGTGCTGCCGCCGTTGTCCCGGCGGTCGAGCGAGCGCTGCAGTGCCTTCATCGCGTTCTCGCGTGCGGTCTCGTCCATGGTGATCAGCTCCAAAGGAAGATCAAGGAGATGGTTGTCGCCACAGAACGGGGCGGGGAACGGGCGCTGCAGGGGGTGACCTGCGAGGAATCGCACCGGTTCGCATCCGCCGATCGCTGGTGAAGCGTGTCGTTCGGCTCCTACAAAGCTAGGCCAGCTCCGCCGTTATGTCTCCACAGTTACTCGGACTTCCTACTATCTGAGACGGATGCCACTCGAACGCAGGCCGCCCCCGCGTCCGGATGGGGACCGGAGAGCGGGGGCGGCGGTCTGCGCGCGGGCCGCGGACGAGGCCGCGGGGGCTGGTCAGCCCTGGTGCGGGTACCGGTAGTCGGTCGGCGGGACCAGCGTCTCCTTGATGGAGCGGGTCGACGTCCAGCGCATCAGGTTGGACGCGGCGCCGGCCTTGTCGTTCGTACCGGAGGCGCGGCCGCCGCCGAAGGGCTGCTGGCCGACGACGGCGCCGGTCGACTTGTCGTTGATGTAGAAGTTGCCTGCCGCGAAGCGCAGCTTCTCCATGGCGTCGACCGCGGCGGCGCGGTCCTGGGCGATGATCGAGCCGGTCAGGGCGTACGGCGAGACGGACTCCATCTGGGCGAGCATCGCGTCGAAGTCGGAGTCCTCGTAGACGTGGACACCGAGGATCGGGCCGAAGTACTCGTCGCGGAAGATCTCGTTCGCCGGGTCGCTCGAGACCAGGACGGTCGGGCGGACGAAGTAGCCGACCGAGTCGTCGTACGTGCCGCCGGCGACGACCTCGACCGTCGGGTCGGCCTTGGCGCGGTCGATGGCGGCCTTGTTCTTGGCGAAGGCGCGCTCGTCGATGACGGCGCCGATGAAGTTCGACAGGTCGGTGACGTCACCCATGGTGATGCCGTCGACCTCGGCCGCGAACTCCTCCTTGAAGCCGTTCTCCCAGATGGAGCGCGGGATGTAGGCGCGGGAGGAGGCCGAGCACTTCTGGCCCTGATACTCGAAGGAGCCGCGGGTCAGCGCGGTCTTCAGGATCGCCGGGTCGGCGGACGGGTGGGCGACGACGAAGTCCTTGCCACCGGTCTCACCGACCAGCCGCGGGTACGTCTTGTACTTCTCGATGTTGGTGCCGACCGTCTTCCACAGGTGCTGGAAGGTCCTGGTCGAGCCCGTGAAGTGGATACCGGCCAGGTCCGGGTGGGTGAGCGCCACCTCGGAGACGGCGATGCCGTCGCCGGTCACCAGGTTGATGACGCCCTTGGGCAGACCCGCGGCCTCCAGCACCTGCATGAGCAGCACGGCGGCGTGGGTCTGCGTCGGGGACGGCTTCCATACGACGGTGTTGCCCATCAGGGCGGGGGCGGTCGGCAGGTTGCCCGCGATGGCCGTGAAGTTGAACGGCGTGATCGCGTAGACGAAGCCCTCGAGCGGCCGGTGGTCGCTGCGGTTCCACACGCCCGCGCTACTGATCGGCTGCTCGGCGAGGATCTGCCGGGCGAAGGAGACGTTGAAGCGCCAGAAGTCGACGAGCTCGCACGGGCAGTCGATCTCGGCCTGCTGGGCGGTCTTCGACTGGCCGAGCATGGTGGAGGCGGCCAGCGTCTCGCGCCAGGGGCCGGACAGCAGGTCGGCGGCGCGCAGGATGATTGCGGCGCGGTCGTCGAAGGAGAGCGCGCGCCACGCCGGGGCGGCGGCGAGGGCGGCGTCCACCGCGTCCTGCGCGTCCTTGGCCGTGGCGTTGGCGTAGGTGCCGATCCGGGCGCTGTGATTGTGCGGCTGTACGACGTCGAAGCGCTCGCCGCCGCCCATCCGCTTCTCGCCGCCGATGGTCATCGGCAGGTCGACCGGATTGCCGGCCAGCTCCTTCAGCTTCGCTTCGAGCCGCGAGCGCTCCGGGGACCCGGGGGCGTAGGAGTGGATCGGCTCGTTCACCGGCGTGGGGACCTGGGTCACAGCGTCCATGAAATGCGCTCCTTGGGGTTGACGGCGACGGGAGGGCGGTCGCTCAGCGGCTGGGGAGGAAGGAACGGAGGAAGAAGGCGAGGTTCGCCGGGCGCTCCGCGAGACGGCGCATGAAGTATCCGTACCAGTCTGCGCCGTAGGGCACGTAGATGCGCATGCGCTCGCCGTCGTCGGCGAGGCGGCGCTGCTCGGCGGTACGGATGCCGTAGAGCATCTGGAACTCGTAGCTGCCGGGCTTGCGGCCGTAGCGGGCGGCCAGCTCCTGGGCGATCGCGATGAGGCGCGGGTCGTGCGAGCCGACCATCGGGTAGCCCTCGCCCTCCATGAGGATCTTCAGGACGCGCACATACGCCGTGTCGACCTCGGCCTTGGACTGGAAGGCGACGCTCGCGGGCTCGTCGTACGCGCCCTTCACCAGACGTACGCGCGAGCCGGCCACGGCCAGCTTCCTGGCGTCGTCCTCGGTGCGGAACAGATACGACTGGATGACGGCGCCGGTGTCCGGGTGCTCCTGGCGCAGCTCGGCGAGGATCGCCAGGGTCGAGTCGACCGTGGTGTGGTCCTCCATGTCCAGGGTGACCGTGGTGCCGATCACGGTGGCCAGTTCCGCGACCTCGCGCACGTTCTCCAGCGCTATGTCGTGGCCGCCGCCGGGCAGTGCCTGCCCGAACGCGGACAGCTTCACCGAGACCTCGGCGCGGGTGCCGAGACCCTCGGTCTCCAGGGCCCGCAGCAGGCTCAGGTACGCATCCCGGGTCGCGTTCGCCGTGTCCCGGTCGGTGACGTCCTCGCCCAGGTGGTCGAGGGTGACCTCAAGACCGGACGCGGTCAGCTCACGGACGGTGTCCATGGCGGGATGCAGCTCGTCACCGGCGACGAAACGGTTCACCACGGGACGGGTGATCGGCGCGGCGGCGACGATGCGGCGCATGCGGTCGCTGCGCGAGGCGGCGAGCAACACGGGACCGAGCACGGGGGGCTCCTCCAGGATGAGCATGAACAGGCAGCAACACCGCGAAATCTAGGGTCCACCTACCCGGTGAACCATCGACACCTGTCACGCATCCGTGCGGCATCCCTCATACAGATGTAAGAGACAATGGCGGGGTGCGAGGTGACTACGAGGAATTGGTCGACGAGGTGTCCGCGCTCGTCGGCGCGCCCGCGACCCTGGAGGACCGCGATTTCCGGCTGATCGCCTTCGGCGCGCACGACAGCGAGGACGACGGCGCGATGGACCCGGTCCGTACCCGGTCGATCCTCACCCGCCGCTCGACGACCGAGGTCCGCTCCTGGTTCGAACGCTTCGGCATCGCCCGCGCCACCGGCCCGGTACGCATCCCCGCCGCCCCGTCCGCGGGCGTCTTCCGGGGCCGGATCTGCCTGCCGGTGCGCCATCGCGGCATCGTCCACGGCTATGTGTGGCTGCTGGACGACTCGGACGCCGCGCCCGGCCCGGATCCGCGGCTCATCGCCGCGATGGAGGTCTGCGACCGGATCGGCGACCGGCTGGCCGCCGAGTCCCGGGCGGGCGCCGACGTCGGCCGCGAGCTGCGCGCGGCACTGACCGCGGGCCCCGGCGAGCGGCGCGAGACCGCGCGGGGCGCGCTGCGCGCGGCTCTCGGCCCGGACGCGGACGAGGTGCACGCGCTCGTCTGCGTACTGGGCTGGACGGCGGCCCCCGACGCCTCCGCCTCAGCATCCGCCGGTTCCGACGACCCCACCGACGGCGAGCGGGAGCTGCCCGGGATCCGTACGACCCCCGGTGCCGCCGCGCTCTGCCGGGTCCCGTCCCCCGGGCCGCTGGGGCCGGTGCCCGCCGCCGAGCCGCTGGCCGTACTGGTCCGGCTGCGTTCGGCCCAGCACCTCTCCCCCGCCCGCACCGCCGCCGCCCGGCTGCGGGAG
>NZ_JASISZ010000109.1 GCF_030063355.1 Streptomyces sp. PH10-H1 | reverse complement strand
CTGCGCGGACAGGTGCCCCCACCACATCCCCCGCCTGACACTTTCCCCACCAGCCCAACTTCGCTGTCACAAACTAGCGTTGGTCCAACTTCGGTGGCAAACGACCCATCTTCGCTGGCACAGGTCACACCTCCCTCTGATTGGCTCTGGCCTGCGGCTTTGCCGCTGCCTAACCTCGCCCCATGCGGATTCGAATCGTCGACGCCTTCACCGACCGGCCCTTCGCCGGCAATCCGGCCGGAGTCCTGCTCCTGGACGACACCGACGCGTTCCCCGGCGACCGCTGGCTCCAGCGGGTCGCCTCCGAGATCAACCTCTCCGAGACCGCCTTCGCGCACCGCCTCGGCGGCACCGCGGACGCCGACTGGGCGCTGCGCTGGTTCACCCCGGCGACCGAGGTCGCCATGTGCGGGCACGCCACGCTCGCGACCGCCCATGTGCTGTTCTCCACGGGCGCCGCCACGTCGCGGGTGCGGTTCGCCACCCGCAGCGGGGTCCTGACCGTCCGGCCCGCCGGCGGTGGCGCGCTCACCATGGACTTCCCCACCGCGCCGCTCACCGCCACCGAGCCGCCACCGGACCTCGCGACGGCGCTCGGGGCGGAGCCGCTGGCCACCTACGACACCGGCCCTGACGTCGGCGACCTGCTGATCGAGCTGGCCGACGAGGCGACCGTGCGCGCCCTCGCCCCGGACTTCGCCGCTCTCACCGCACTTGGCCCGCGCGGAGTCATCGCCACCGCCGCGGCCGACGACCCGTCCCAGGGCTACGACTTCGTCTCGCGTGGCTTCTTCCCCGCCGTCGGCATCGACGAGGACCCGGTCACCGGCAGTGCGCACACCGCCCTCGCGCCCTTCTGGTCCGCCCGGCTCGGCCACGCCGAACTGACCGGCCTGCAGGTCTCCGCCCGCACCGGCTCCGTCCGCACCGCGCTGCGCGGCGACCGCGTGCTGCTCACCGGCACCGCCGTGACCGTCATCGACGGCGAGCTGCACGCGGCCCCGTAGCCCCCTGTCCCGTCCGGCTTCCGGCTCCCGGCTCCCGGAGGAGCGATGCGGCGCGGTTCAGGCCGTCGGCAGCCAGCCGACCCGGCCCGCCAGCAGCGCGTAACCGACGAAGGCCACCGTGTCTATCAGCGCGTGCGCGGCCACCAGCGGCCCGACCCGCCCCCACTTGCGGTAGAGCAGCACGAACAGCACCCCCATGACCATGTTCCCGACCATCCCGCCGACGCCCTGGTACAGGTGGTAGGAGCCGCGCAGCACCGCACTCGCCCCCAGCGCGCCGGCCGGGGACCAGCCCAACTGCCCCAGCCTGCGCAGCAGATAGCCGACGACGATCACTTCTTCCAGTACCGCGTTCTGGGCGGCGGAGGCGATCAGTACGGGGATCTTCCACCACACGTCCGGCAGTGACTCCGGCACCACGGTGAGGTTGAACCCGGCCGCCCGTACGCCCAGGTAGAACAGCAGCCCGGTGCCACCGATCGCCGCCGCTACCACCGTGCCGCGACCCAGATCGCGGCGCGGCCCGGTCAGGTCGAAGCCGATGGACCCCATGCCGACGCGTTCGCGGGCCAGCAGGTGGGCGACCAGCGCGACCGGCACCAGGGCGGTGGCGATACCGAACAGCTGCCAGGCCAGGTCCAGCCAGGGCCGCCCCGGCGCCTGGGACCCGACCAGCGTGGCCGCCTGGTCCTTGAGCGCGCCGGGCCTGGTCAACGACCCGGCGAAGCTGATGAGCGCGCCCACGGCGCTGGCGCCGAGCGACAGGGCCAGTACGAGCAGTGCCTCGCTCCGCAGCGTCCGCCGCGCGAGCCCGGCTCCCGCCCCGTATGACTCTGTGTGCACTCGAACCTCCATTTACGTCATCCCGCCTCGGTGCCGTTCCCGCTTGGCTAGGGTCTCGAAAAAAGATACTGAAGATCGCGCGCGACAGGCCGGAGCCCCCCTCAGGAGAGACGCAACAGCCATGGGACGTCACCGCATTCCAGTTGATCCCCGGGAGGCCGGCGGAGCTCCGCGCCCACGGGTACGCCGCCGCACCATAGCGGTCACCACCACCTTCGTCCTGGCCCTGGGTGCCGGTTCGTTCGCCGTGCTGCGCGGCGGCCTGCTGCCCCTCAACGGACAGTGCGCGGCGGGCGTGGTCAAGATCGGTGTCGCCGCCTCGCCCGACATCGCGCCCGCTCTCACCACGATCGCCCAGCAGGCCAGGACCACGGGCGTGAAGACCGACGGGCGCTGCCTCGACGTCACCGTGACCGGGCGCTCGTCGGCCGAGGTAGCGTACGTGCTCGGCAAGGCTCCCTCACACCCCGATTTCCAGGTCTGGATCCCGGACTCCCGCGTGTGGCTCGACCAGGTCGGCGTCGGCGGCCACGGCACCGCTTTGTCCATGATGACCAGCATCGCCCGCTCCCCCGTGGTCGTCGGTACGCTCGATGCGCAGGCCCAGAGCCTGGGCTGGCCTTCCAAGGCGTACACCTGGGCAGATTTGACCACGGCCGCCGCCGGGAGGAGTGACTTCCGCCTCGGCACCGCGGATCCCGCCCGCAGCGCGGCGGGCATGCTGGCCCTCGCGATGATCACGTCGTCGGTCGCCCGCACGGGCGGCGACGTGGACACCCAGACCGCCGCGGCGGCGAAGATGCTGGCCCAGCACACCACCCCGGGCGACGCGCAGAACGTGGCCACGCTGCCCAACGACACCAGCAGGGCCGAGCTGACGAACCCGCAGCGCAACCAGGCGCTGGTCCTGTCGGAACAGGCGGCGTTCACCCGCAACAGCGCGGGCGGCGGCCGTCCCACGCTGGAGCTGTTCTATCCCAAGGACGGCGCCGCCGCCCTCGACTACCCCTACGCGATGCTGGACGACAACGCGCTGTCCACGGACCAGTCCCGGGCCGTGTCGCGCTTCATGTCACTGCTCGGCAGCGACGCGAGCATCCGGCTGCTCGGCGAGCGCGGCTTCCGCCCGCCGACGGGCGACCCGGACCCCGCGCTGCTGCGCGCCGCCGGCAGCAGGGAGCCGCAGCCCCTGAGCGCGACGCCCGCGCCCGCTCCGACGGGCCAGGACCTGCAGAAGCTGCGCGTCATGTGGCAGATCACCGTGCAGAGCGCCCGGATCACTACGGTCGTCGACGTCTCGGGGTCGATGGCGGCACCGGTGCCCGGCACCTCGGGACAGACCCGGCTGGACGTCACCAAGGCCTCACTGCTGCAGGCCCTGACGCAGTTCACCGCGGAGGACGAGGTGGGCCTGTGGCGGTTCTCCACCCGGCTCGACGGCTCCCGCGACTACGAGCAGCTCGTCGCGACCGGACCGCTCGGCGAACGCTCCGCCCAGGGCACCACGCAGCGGGACCGGCTCACCGCCGCGTTCGGCGGCCTGCAGCCCGTGGACGGCGGCGCGACCGGCCTCTACGACACCACCCTGGCGGTGTACGAGGACGCCAGGAATTCGTTCGCCGCCGGGAAGTTCAACACGGTCGTGGTCCTGACCGACGGCGCGAACGAGGATCCGGGGAGTATCTCCCTCGACACCCTGGCGGCCAAGCTGAAGGAACTGGGCAGCCCCGCTCGTCCCATCCCGCTCATCGTGATCGCGGTCGGCCCCGACGCCGACAAGAGCGCCTGCGACCGGATGGCCAAGGCCACCGGCGGGGCCGCCTACCGGGTGAGTGATCCGGCGCAGATCCAGGCGGTGCTGTTCAAGGCCGTGGTGGCGGCCGCGGCGAGCGCGGCGGCCGCCACGAGCTGACCCGGGCGGCCGCCACGAGCTGATCCGGATAAGGAAGCGGTCAGCTCACCGGCCAGGTATGCACCGGTTCCCCGGAGTGCATCAGTTCGCAGTAGCGCAACGTCATCGACGCGAGCGCGGCGCGCCGGTCCAGGCCGCGCTCCAGCTCGCGGTGGAAGACCGCCGACTGCCATTCGGCGCCGTTGGTGCGCAGCCGGCAGCGGCCCTCGATGATGCCGAGGTAGCGGTCGCGGTCCACGGGCTCGATGCCCCACGCGTCGAGCCCGGCCGCGGCCAGCGGCAGCAGCTCCTCCAGCACCAGCTCCACGGCGGGAATCTCCACGATCCCGCCGCCGCGCCCCGGCCGCGGCCAGTGCATGACGGCGCCGATGCCGTGCCGGCAGGCGGCGTCGAAGTTCGCGGCGGCGGCGGCGAACGGGAGCCTGAGCCAGACCTGGCGCGGCGCCTCGGCCAGCGCCCGCACCAGCCCGTAGTAGAAGGCCGTATTGGCGACCACATCGGCGACGGTGGGGCCCGCGGGCATCACCCGGTTCTCCACCCGTAGATGCGGTACACCGTCCACCACGGCGTACACCGGACGGTTCCAGCGGTAGATGGTGCCGTTCTGCAGCGTGAGCTCCTTCAGCTGCGGCACCGTCCCCGCGTCGAGCATCGCCAGCGGGTCCTCGTCGTCGCAGATCGGGAGCAGCGGGGAGAAGTAGCGCAGATTCTCCTCGAACAGGTCGTACACCGAGTCGATCCAGCGTTCCCCGAACCAGGTCAACGGCCGTACGCCCTGCGCCCGCAGTTCCTGGGTGCGGGTGTCGGTGGCCTGCTGGAACAGTGGTGGTCTGGTCTCCCTCCACAGCTCTCTGCCGAACAGGAAGGGCGAGTTGGCGCCCACCGCGACCTGCGGTCCGCTCAACGCCTGTGCCGCGTTCCAGACCGCGGCGAACCGGGCGGGCGTCACCTGCAGATGCATCTGCATGGAGGTGCAGGCGGCTTCGGGGGCGATGGAGCCCGACGTGTACAGCAGGTGCTCCACGCCCGCGATGTCCAGGGTGATGTCCTCGCCGCGAGCGGCCAGTATCCGGTCGTTGAGCAGCATGTACCGGTCGACCCGGGACAGGTTCGCCGATACGAGATCCTGGGCGCTGAGCGTCGGCAGAATACCCACCATGACGATGTACGCACCGACTTCGCGGGCCTTGCGGTCCGCGTATCCCAGTCCGATGCGCAGTTCTTCCGCGAGCCGGTCGAGCACCCTCCCCGAAAGATGGTGCGGCGCGATGTTCACTTCGATATTGAACTGCGCCAGCTCCGTCTGGAAATCGGTGCTGGCGATCCGCTCCAGCACCTCTTCATTCATCATCCGCGGCAGCCCTGCCGAATCAGCGAGATTCAACTCGATCTCAAGTCCCATGAGATTCCTGGGCCGATCGAACCTCTTCTCATCCAGCAGCCGCTCCAGTCCCATGAGACACTGGCGCAGCTTCACCCGGTACCGCTGCCGGTCGGACAGGTCGAACCCGGTGGCTACGACCTTTTCCCCCATCGGAGCGTCCTCCTCGTGTGGGCCGTGTGACGATGATGCCCAACCGAAAAGATCGATAAGGCCCCACCGGCACCGACCGGAAGCTAAGCTGCCGGATAGGACGCGGCACATTCCCCCGGCAGTTTCCCTCAGCATGGTCGCGTCAACCGGGCCCCAGGGGTACCCCTCGTGAAAAACACCGACGGGTTTCAGCCGTCCGCGGCGAGGGGGAATGCACAGTTCAGGGGAGCGCACTCCGGCGCAAAACCGGAGGAAGAGTCTGGCCAAGAAGGCCAATTACCGACTTGCCCGCAATGCCGGCGACAGCTAGACGAAACATCGCGTGAACACACGTCGTATAAACTTCGCGCACAAGGCAGAGACTCCGCGATCCGCCGGACGTGCCTGCGCAGGAACGCCTCACCGCTTCGCTGACAGTGCCGTCCGCACCCGCCCAGCACCACCGTGTCTCCGACTGAGAGGCAACCCACCATGCCGCTGCATGTACCCCCCGTACCAGCACCCGCTCTTCGCAGTGTTCTCGCCGCCCTGAGTTCGCCCACCGCCGTCCTGGAGGCGCGTACGCCGGCGCTGCGTTCGGCCGAGGGCCCGCTCATCCCCGAGCACCCGCTCCCCGTGCATGTCTTCGAGCTGCCCGCCTCGGGCCACGGCCTGCCGCGCGCCCGGCTCACCGGCTGGCGCTTCCACATCCGCGCCGGGGACCGGGTCGCGGCGGCGGGCGAAACCGTCCGCACCCCCGACGGATGGGCGTTCTCCCACTTCTCGGAGGGCCCGTACCTGGCGTCCACCGAACGCGCCCTGCGGCAGGCGGAAGCCCTTCCGGTCGCCTACCAGCCGCATCTGCTGTCCGTACCCGGGTTGTACATGCTGGCGCTCTGGCTGCACAGCGACATCTCGGCCGAAGCCGGCTCCGCCCAGCCCGCCCCCGCCGACCTGTTGGTGCCCCTCGCCCCCGCGCCGCCGGGAATCGCCGCCCACCGGCTGCACCGGCTGTCCGATCTGGTACCGGTCCTCACCCTGCGACTGGCACCCGCACCACTCCTGGGGTCAGCTGTCTGACGCGCTGCCGGACGGCACAGCGAACAGCGAACAGCGAACGCCCCCGTGACCGACGGTCACGGGGGCGCTGTCATGCGTGTGCACCGTTCCGGCCCAGCCCGGAACGGCCATGGTTCACCACCCGAAAAGGCACGGGCTGTGACGGCAACCGCCCGGTCGGGTGACGCGTCCTCACCAGGTGAGGACAGCTCGCGTGAAATCCCTGCGGATTCCTCGCAGTAGAGCAACACTGGGACCGACCGAACGAACGGGGGCGGTTATGAACCAGGTATCAAGCCAATCCGACCGCACGACTCCTCTACCGCAGCGAAAGACACCTTCCATGTGCCAGCACCAGCCGCAGTGCCCCTCCGCCGAGTGCTCCGACCGTGAGGCCGCGCTCATCGTGGCCCGCCATCCGGAGCAGGGCTGGAGCCTGCTGTGCAACGGCGTCCTGCTCTTCGAGGACACCGGCGAGCTGCTGCCCGACGGGCAGATCATCGCTCCGCACCGGCCGCTGGGCACCGAACAGATCGCCACGGCAGCCTGATCCGCCGGACCCCGCCGACAGCAGCGGGGCCCGGACGTTTGCAGGACTACGACAGCGGCATGGGTACTACGCGTCGTACTCGTCGAGCGGCGGGCACGAGCACACCAGGTTGCGGTCACCGAAGGCGCCGTCGATGCGCCGCACCGGCGGCCAGTACTTGTCCACGGCCGACACGCCGGCGGGGAAAACGGCCTCGTCGCGGGAGTACGGGCGCTTCCACTCCCCGCCGAGCGACGCTGCGGTGTGCGGCGCGTTGCGCAGCGGGTTGTCGTCCACGGACCACTCACCGGAGCCGACCTTGTCGATCTCCCGGCGGATGGCGATCATCGCCTCGCAGAAGCGGTCCAGCTCCGCCAGGTCCTCGCTCTCCGTCGGCTCGATCATCAGCGTGCCGGCCACCGGGAACGACATCGTCGGCGCGTGGAAGCCGTAGTCGATCAGGCGCTTGGCGATGTCGTCCACCGAGACGCCGGTCTCCTTGGTCAGCGGCCGCAGGTCGATGATGCACTCGTGCGCGACCAGACCGTTGGGGCCCGTGTAGAGCACCGGGTAGTGCGACTCCAGCCGCTTGGCCACGTAGTTGGCACCGAGCACCGCGACCTGGGTGGCGCGCCGCAGTCCCTCGCCGCCCATGAGGCGCACATACGCCCAGGAGATCGGCAGGATGCCGGCGGAGCCCCAGGGCGCCGCCGAGACCGGTCCGATGCCCGTGGCGGGCCCTGCGGCCGGCTGCAGCGGGTGGTTGGGCAGGAACGGGGCCAGGTGCGCGCGGACCGCGACCGGACCGACGCCGGGACCGCCGCCGCCGTGCGGGATGCAGAAGGTCTTGTGCAGGTTCAGGTGCGAGACGTCCGCGCCGAACTTGCCGGGCTTGGCGAGGCCCACCAGCGCGTTGAGGTTGGCGCCGTCCACGTACACCTGGCCGCCTGCCTCGTGCACCGTCGCGCAGATGTCGGTGATGTTCTCCTCGAACACACCGTGCGTGGACGGGTAGGTGACCATCAGGACGGCCAGCTCGGCGCGGTGCAGCTCGATCTTGGCGTGCAGGTCCTCGACGTCCACATCGCCGTCGTCGAGAGTCCTGACCACGACGACCTTCATACCGGCCATCACCGCGCTCGCCGCGTTGGTGCCGTGCGCGGACGACGGGATGAGGCACACGGTGCGCTGCGCGTCACCGTTGGAGCGGTGGTAGGCGCGCACCGCGAGCAGTCCGGCCAGCTCGCCCTGCGATCCGGCGTTGGGCTGGATGCTGACCTTGTCGTAGCCGGTGACCTCGGCGAGCTGCTCCTCCAGCTGGTGGATCAGCGTCATGTAGCCCGCGGCCTGCTCGACCGGCGCGAAGGGGTGCAGCGCGGCGAACTCGGGCCAGGTGACCGGCTCCATCTCGGTGGTGGCGTTGAGCTTCATCGTGCACGAGCCCAGCGGGATCATGCCCCGGTCCAGCGCGTAGTCGCGGTCGGACAGCCGGCGCAGGTAGCGCAGCATCGCGGTCTCGGAGCGGTGCTGGTGGAAGACCGGGTGTGCGAGGTATCCGTCGCCGCGCAGCAGCCCTCCGGGCAGCGCGTCGGGGACGGCCGCGTCGAGCGCTCCGATGTCGCCGGTGACCCCGAAGGCACCCCACACCGCGGTCAGCTGATCGCGGCCGGTGGTCTCGTCGCAGGCGATGCCGAGCAGGTCGGCGTCCGTCTCCCGCAGGTTGACGCCCGCGGCGCGGGCCGCGGCGGCGATCCCGGCGGCGCGGCCGGGCACCCGGACGGTCACCGTGTCGAAGTACGCGCCGTGCACGACTTCGACGCCGCCGGCCCGCAGGCCCCCGGCGAGGATGGCGGCGTAGCGGTGGGTCCGCCGGGCGATCTGGGCCAGCCCGTCAGGACCGTGGTAGACCGCGTACATGCCCGCCATCACGGCGAGCAGCACCTGTGCGGTGCAGATGTTGCTGGTGGCCTTCTCGCGGCGGATGTGCTGCTCGCGGGTCTGCAGGGCCAGCCGGTACGCCTTGTTTCCGTCCGCGTCCACGGAGACGCCGACCAGGCGGCCGGGCAGGCTGCGGGCGAACTTCTCACGGACGGCCATGTAGCCGGCGTGCGGGCCACCGAAGGCCATGGGGACGCCGAAGCGCTGGGTGGTGCCCACCGCGATGTCCGCGCCCAGCTCACCGGGCGAGGTGAGCAGCGTCAGAGCCAGCAGGTCGGCGGAGACGGTCACGATCGCGCCCAGCTCGTGCGCCCGCTCGATGACCGGCTTGAGGTCACGTACCGCACCGGAGGCGCCCGGGTACTGCAGGAGCACGCCGAAGACGCCGCGCTCGGCCACCTCCTCGGGGATGCCGTCCGTGAGGTCGGCGACCACGACCTCGACACCGGTCGGCTCGGCACGCGTTTGGATCACCGCGATGGTCTGCGGGAAGCTGTCGGCGTCGATCAGGAAGACACCCTGCTTCACCTTGCCCACCCGGCGGGCCAGCGACATGGCCTCGGCGGCGGCGGTGCCCTCGTCCAGGAGCGAGGCGCCCGAGGTCGGCAGCCCGGTGAGGTCGGCGACCACCGTCTGGAAGTTCAGCAGCGCCTCGAGCCGGCCCTGCGAGATCTCCGGCTGGTAGGGCGTGTACGCCGTGTACCAGGCCGGGTTCTCCATCACATTGCGCAGAATCACCGGCGGGGTGAACGTCCCGTAGTAGCCCAGCCCGATCATCGGCGCGAGCACCTGGTTACGGTCCGCGAGCGAGCGCAGCTCGGCCAGCACCTCGGCCTCGGTACGGGCGGCGGGCAGGCGCAGGGCTTCGACGCTCTTGATGGTGTCCGGTACGGCAGCCGCGGTGAGCTCGTCCAAGGAGCCATAACCGACATGAGCCAGCATCTTGGCCTGGGCGCCGGCGTCGGGCCCGATGTGGCGCTGTTCGAACGGGATGCCGCTCTCGAGCTCGGAGAGTGGGGTGCGGTGGGCTGTCATCTACGGAGGCCTCCTGGTCTGACACGACCTGCGAGGGGTGCCGCGGCGCGGACACCCGAACGGCCTCCCCCTCTGTCATCACAACCTGAGAGCTTCACCATGCTTCCTCAAGCACGACTTTCACCGTCGGTGAGGACCGGTCCCGCGCACATCTCATGCCCGAGGCCCGCCCTGCTTTCCAGAGTGACCTCATCCATGCGGTACCGGGTGCCTGAGAGATTCCGGGGAGGATTTGCTCCTTCGGCGCCTCCGACACGATCTCGGAGGACTCTCCCGCATGGGGTCTGCAGCCGCCATTCAGCCTACCAGCGGGGGTGGGGGCGAATTCCTCGCGGTTCCCTCGAGTCGACACCGCCCCCAATGTGGCATTTGGTTGGTCTAGCAGAGCACTCCCGATCAGTTGGAGGGATCGTGCAGAGCGATATTGATCCGCGCAGCCTGATCGGCCGCCGTGCCCTGGACCGCAGCGGGGCCAGGATCGGCACGGTCGACGAGGTGTACCTCGACGACGCGACGGGCGAGCCGGAATGGGCGGCGGTACGCACCGGGCTGTTCAGCCGCGACGCCTTCGTGCCCCTGGAGCCCAGCGAGGTCGTGGGCGGGCAACTGCGGGTCCCCTTCGCCAAGGCCCTCATCAAGGACGCCCCCGACTTCGGTGTCGGGCGCCACCTCTCCCCCGAGCAGGAGATCCAGCTCTACCACCACTACGGCATGGACATCCCGTCCGTCGCGACCGAGGCCCCGCGCGGCTCGGACCGCGACTTCGGCCGGCTGGCCGGCGAGGACTGACCGCCGGGAGCGACCCTTGATCCGGCCTCCCGGGTCACGGGACGAGCGGCAACGGTTCTGCCGCTTCCAGCGCGGGATCCTCCACCGCGAAGGTCCGCACCCGGCCCGGTAAAGAGTCCGTCGGCTCCTCGAAACGCACGGTCACCCGCCCCACCCCGCTGCCCTGCACCCACCCGGCACCGAACTCGGCATGCCGTACGTCCTGCCCCGGCATCCATCGCACAGCCCGCCCGGGCGCCGCCTCCGGCACCGGCGGCGTGGTCGGGTCCGCCTCCTCCAGCGCCGCGATCTCCGCCGCGCGTTCCGCCGCGGCCTCCGCCACGAGCTCCGCCTCCAGCTCGGCCGCCTGGGCGAACAGATCTTCCTGGGTGAAATCGGCCAGCCCGGTGACGCCCACCCCCAACAGCCGCACGCCATTGGCCGTCTCCACCGATTCCAGGAGCCGTCGCGCGGTCTCCCGCACCACCCCGGGGTCGTCCGTCGGAGCGCGCAGGGTCTCGGACCGGGTCAGGGTGCTGAAGTCGTAGCTGCGGACCTTGATCACCACCGTCCGCCCGGACCGCCCGGCCTCCCGCAGCCGCCGCACACAGCGGTCCGCGAGCCGGTCGAGCTCCGCGCGCACCCGGGCCCGGTCGGTGAGATCCACATCGAAGGTGTCCTCCGCCGACACCGACTTCGCGTCCCGGTCCGCGACGACGGGCCGGTTGTCCAGACCCATGGCCATGGCGAACAGCGACGCTCCGTGCGCCTTCCCCAGCAGCTGCACCAGCTCGGACTCCCCGGCCAGCGCCACCTCCGCGACCGTGCCGATGCCGGCGCGGCGCAGATGCTCGCCCGTCGCGGGCCCGACACCGGGCAGGACCCGTACGGGCATCGGGTCGAGCAGGGCCCGCTCCGTGCCGGGCTCGACCACCAGCAGGCCGTTCGGCTTGGCCTGCTCGGAAGCGATCTTGGCCAGCAGCTTGGAGCCCGCCAGCCCCACCGAGGCCGTCAGCCCCGTCGCCGCCTTGATCCGGGCCCGGACGCGCCGCGCCACCACCAAAGGAGCCTCGGTCATCTCCCCGGCCTCCAGATCCACGAAGGCCTCGTCCAGGCTCAGCGGCTCCACCAGCGGCGACAGCTCCCCGAGAATCCCCATCACGGTGTCGCTGACCCGCTGGTACAGCTCGAAGCGGGGGATTAGATAGGCGGCATTTGGGGCGAGACGGCGGGCGTGGGCCATGGCCATCGCCGAATGGATGCCATGGACGCGCGCCTCATAGGACGCTGTCGCGACGACGCCGCGCGGTCCGAGACCGCCGACCACGACCGGCTTGCCCCGCAGGCTCGGCTTCGAGGCCTGTTCCACCGCGGCGTAGAACGCGTCCATGTCCAGATGCAGGATCGTCGGAGCCGTTCTCACAGTCACCGATGCTGCCGCATGGCACTGACATTCACCGTACGGACGTACGGCGAACGGCTCACCCCACGCGGTTCCGGCGCCGGGCGAGCTCGTCGGCGGGGTTGTGGCCGGCCAGCGTCTCGCCGGTGTCCACCCGTTCGCCGTGCAGCTGCGACAGGGAACTCTCCACGTCCCGCCACACCACTCCCACGGCGATCCCGAAGACGCCCTGACCGCCCTGGAGCAGGTCGACGACCTCATCGGACGAGGTGCACTCGTACACCGTCGCGCCATCGCTCATCAGGGTCATCCGGGCGAGCTCGGACGGTGGGCTGGTGCGCAGATGCCGCACGGCGGTCCGGATGTTCTGCAGGGAGACCCCGGTGTCCAGCAGCCGCTTGACGATCTTGAGGACGACCACGTCACGGAAGCCGTAGAGACGTTGCGCGCCGGATCCGTAGGAAGCCCGGACACTCGGCTCGACCAGGCCGGTACGGGCCCAGTAGTCCAGCTGCCGATAGGTGATGCCGGTCGCGGCGCACGCCGTCGGTCCCCGGTACCCCACCGTCTCGGTCTCGGGCTCCTGTGCGCCGGCCACCGCACCGCCGACCGGTGCGGGCTGCCGGGCCAGGGCCCCGCGGATGGGATACGGGCCGCCCGGGGCCATACCGTCGCCGGTGCTTCTCACGCCGCCCTCCGTCCCTTCGCGTCCCGGCCGGCGCGTGCACGTGCCAGCGGGACTTTCCATCTCGACGGTAGGCAGTCACTCGGGGTGCGTCAACGATCGCCACACTCGGCACGCCGAGTGATATCAACCCCGAGAGTGGTTTCGCGTGCCCCCGAACGGGGAACAGCTAGCCGAATGGGCCAAATAGGCCCGTCATTGATTGCTCGTGCCGAAGTCCTCCGGCGAGATCTGGTCCAGGAATTCGCGGAACTTCTCGACCTCGTCCTCCTGCTCGTCCGGGATGGCGATACCCGCGTCGTCCAGCACTCCGTCGCTGCCGTAGATCGGCGTCCCGGTGCGCAGTGCCAGCGCTATGGCGTCCGACGGGCGGGCACTGACCTCCACGCCGCTGGCGAATACCAGCTCGGCGTAGAAGACACCCTCGCGGAGATCGGTGATCCGCACCTCGGTGAGGGTCTGTCCTACCGCTTCGAGCACATCCTTGAACAAATCATGGGTCAGCGGGCGCGCAGGCGTCATGCCCTGCTGCGCGAAAGCGATGGCCGTGGCTTCTCCAGGCCCGATCCAGATGGGCAAATACCGGTCGCCTCCCACTTCGCGCAGGAGCACGATCGGTTGATTGGAGGGCATTTCGACCCGGACACCCACGACGTCGAGCTCGTTCACACAGTAACCCTAGGACGTGCCCGGCAGGTTTGGGTAGTCGAGCATCCCGCTCCTCGGACTTGACAGGTACCGCACGGCTTGTCAGAAGAGCCGCAGGCGCAGTGCGGACTGGACCATGGCAGCGTGCAGACGGACCGAAAGGGCCGCCAGTTCCCGGGCGGTGATCTCGGCATGGTTGCGGGTCTGCGGGTTGCGGTGCCGCCGCAGCGGGGCGACCACCTGTTCGACCAGACCGACCTCACGGTCGGCCGCGGCCTTCACCGCACGCAGATGGCGCGGTTCGAGCCCGAAGCGGCCCATATCGACGATCAGCTTGCCGATATTCACCGACTCGGGGTCATAGCCGCCGTCCCGCCCCGCCTCCACCAGGCCGTAGGACTCCCACTGCTCCAGATCGTCCGGCTCGGCGCCAGTGGCTGCCAGCAGCGCCTCCCGCCCGATCCGCAGCCCGGTGGACCTGTCAGGGCCATCCGGGCCGTCAGCGGGCTCACGGGAGTCACCCGGACCCGGGAGCGGGATCTGCTCGCCCCGGTCGAGCGCGTCCAGATGGTCCCGGATCACGCGCAGCGGCAGGTAGTGGTCCCGCTGCATACGCAGTACATGACCGAGCCGCTCCACATCGCGCACCGCGAACTTCCGGTAGCCCGATGGAGTGCGCTGCGGCTCCACCAGGCCCTCCGCCTCCAGGAAACGAATCTTGGAGATGGTGACCTCGGGGAACTCGTCCTGCAGCTCGTTGAGCACCGCCCCGATGCTGAGCAGTCGGCCGTCCGCGGTGGCGGTGCCGTTTCCGGCACCGCCTGACGGTGTTCTAAGCATGGACCTTCCCTGGGGGTCCCCCCGGACGGAGTCCGGGGGAGGGTCAGATGCCCCGCTGGCTCGCGTAGAAGACCAGCCGGTACTTGCCGATCTGGACCTCGTCGCCGTTGGCGAGAGATACCGAGTCGATCCGCTCCCGGTTGACGTAAGTGCCGTTGAGGCTGCCCACGTCGGAGACCGTGAAGCCGCCGTCGGGCGCCTGCCGGAACTCCACATGCCTGCGCGAGACGGTGACGTCATCCAGGAAGATGTCGCTCTCCGGGTGGCGGCCGGCCGTCGTCAGCTCGCCGTCCAGCAGGAAGCGGCTGCCCGAGTTCGGACCGCGGCGCACCACCAGGAGGGCGGAACCGACCGGCAGCGCGTCCACGGCCGCCTGGGCCTCCGGGGACAGCGACGGCGTCACGGTCTGACCGGTCGCCTCGGCCTCGTATGCCTCGAGCCCCGAGATCGAGATCGTGGACGTGGTCTCCGACGGCCGCTCGGACGGAGCACCGGGACGCAGCGGCGCACCACAGTTGGAGCAGAAGCGGCTCGCTTGGGCGTTGGTGTGTCCACACCTCGTACATACCGGCAAGGCCGTCATGGACTGAGCCTCCTGCCGCGGATCGCCCGCGGGGACGTTCGACGCGTACGGGCCGGAGGGAAACCCTCCACCCGTACTTGAGGTTGATGGTTCCCCGAAACCTATGCGGCCGGACGCGGCAGGGTCAACAGACGCCACACCTTGGCCGCCCGAAATGTCGCCGCCGGGAGCAGGAGGCTCGTTACGGAACAACGGCCGTTCCTCGGGCGGGCCGTCCTCCTGTGCACGGCGCGGGGCACGATGTCGCGCCGTGGCGGGATCACCTGACTGCCGTGCCTGGCGTGCGCTCTTGCCGAACAACTTCCCAAACAACTTCACGGGCGATTCCCCTTGAAAGAAACAGACCCGCCCGTGGGGCAGGACGAACCCTCGCTACACACAGTTTCCAGCACGGACCACCCCGACGATGTGCCGACCCCCCGCCTCACTGGGATGACGACCGAGCGTAGTCAGGCTGCTTCGGTGGCCGCAAGGCATCCACGACGATCTTCTCAGAACGGACGACATCGGCCGTGGCCTGCTCCTTCTTCAAAGTCTGCACCACTCCGCCGGGAATGTTGAGCGCCGGCTCCAGGTCCTGCGGATTTCCGATGACCTTGAACCGATAGGGCTGGACCACCTTGTGCCCGTCGATCTCCACGCCGCCGGAACCCTGGGTGAAGTACGTGTCGGCGACTACCCGTACATCATTGATCTGGATCGCCTCCGCCCCGGCCGCCCGCAGCTCCTGCAGCGTGTCGAGCAGTTTGTCCGCCTGGAGGCCGCCCTTGGGGTCGGAGACCGTCAGATTGATGCCCGGCCCCTCCGCGGCGACGGTACCGGCCAGTACGCCGAGCTGCTGGGCCTTCTGCTCGGTCTGCTTACGGGCCTCTGCGGCCTGGTTCGAACTGGTCTCCAGCTCGGAGCGCTGGGTCTCGAGACCGCGCTTCTCGTCCTGGAGGCGCTGCGTGCGGTTGTCCAGCTCCGTCAGGATGCGCACCAGGTCCTCCTGGCGCGCGCCCCGCAGGGCCCCGATGTCGCTCGTGGAGCGCACCTGGATGGCCAGGCCCAGACCAAGGACGAACAGCAGCAGCGCGACGATCAGCTGCGCGCGCGACAGCCGCGGCGGCCACAGGCCCGCCAGCAGCCGCTGCCGTCCTGTCCCGGCGGACGCCGGCTTCCCGGACCCGGCCGCGGTTCCGGACTGCGCGGGAGTCTGGGGCGGAGTTCCGGACGAGGACTCGGAGTGGGAGGCGGAGTCGGACTCGGACTCGGACTCGGACTCGGACGGAGTCTCGGACGAGGTCTCGGGCGGGGCCGTCTTCCCGGGGCGCGCCGGCGCGTCGGCCGGCTCGGGGGCCTCGGCGTGCTCGGGCGTCCCGGCGCGTTCAGGGGTCTCGGCGCGTTCGGGGGTCTCGGGCGTCTCAGCGCTCTCGGGGAGCTCTTCGTTGCTCATGCGCCGGTCACGCCCGGAACACGTGGCGGCGGATGGCAGCCGCGTTGGAGAAGATCCGGATGCCCAGGACGACGACCACACCCGTGGACAGCTGTGCTCCCACACCGAGCTTGTCCCCGAGGAACACGATCAGCGCGGCCACCACCACGTTGGAGAGGAAGGAGACGACGAACACCTTGTCGTCGAAGATCCCGTCGAGCATGGCCCGCAGACCGCCGAAGACGGCATCGAGCGCCGCGACCACGGCGATCGGGAGATAGGGCTCGACCATTGTCGGTACGACGGGGCGGACCACGAGTCCGACCACGACTCCCACGACGAGGCCCAGTACGGCGATCACTTCGTACCCTTCCCTGTATTGGCGGCGTCCGCCTTCGTGTTGCCGGGAACCGGCTTGGCGTAACGCACGATCAGACTGGGGGCGGCCGGCAACCGCACCTCGCCCTCCGCGGAGATGTCCGCGCGGATCCCGTAGCTCTGTTCCAGTACGTGCAGATACTGTCCGTCCGCACTTTCCTGGAAGGCCGTGCTCAGCCGCTGCCCGTCCCCGATCGCCAGCACCGTGTACGGGGGCGCCAGCGGCTTGTTGTCGACCAGTATGGCGTCACCTGCGGCACGGATCGCCGACAGTGCCGTCAATCGCTGGCCGTTGACGGCGACGGCCTCGGCCCCCGACGCCCACAGCCCGTTGACGATCCGCTGCATATCACGGTCGCGCACCCGCCCGGTGTCCGAGAAACCGCTGCTCTGCCTCGGACCCCCACCGGTGCCCTGCCCGGCTTCCTTGGCATCGTCGACGACCAGCTTCACACCCGGGCCCTTCACCGGCGTCGCGCCCGCCAGCAACGACACCAGATCGGTACTGCCGGCACCCTGCACGCCCAGAGCGGCGTGCTGCTTCGTGGCGACCTCGTCGCGCAGCTGGTCCACGCTCTTCTGCAGAGCGTCCGCCGAGTCCGTCCCGGACTGGATGCGCTCGATCAGCTTCTGCCGTTCCTTGGCCGCCGTGGGAGCGCCGACCTTCGCCTGAGCTGCCCCGAGCGTGACGACCAGGGCGGCCAGTACCAGCCCCGCCGCGAGCCCCAGCTTGGCCCGCAGCGTGGTGGGCAGGTGTGAGCTGCCCACCACGCCACGACGCTCCGCCGCCTCCGCGTAGCCGTCGTCGAGGCTGTGTTCCATCACGTTGGTCAGCAGCGACATCGAGGCGTCGGGGCGCCGTGGCGGGGCGTTCGGGCTGGGGCTGCTCCGATCCTGGTGCTGCTGCGGCATGCCGCACATCGTCGCACGTCGGGGCCGCTCCACTCGAACGGCCCCCTTGCGGCGCGCCGTTCGGCCGCCGAATCAGTGGCCCGCGCCCTCCACGATCGCCGACCACTCGTCGAGCAGCGCCTGGGCGGACGCGTCGTCCGGCCCCTCCGCCCACAAATGCGTGACCGCCTCCGCGGGATCCGGCAGGACCATCACCCAGCGGCCATCGGTCTCCACGACCCGGACACCGTCGGTGGTGTCGACGGACCGCTCGCCCGCGGCCTCGACCACGCTGCGCATCACCAGGCCCTTGACCGCCCACGGTGTGGCCACGTCGCGCCGCAGCACATGCGCCCGCGGGATCCGGGCATCGATCTGGCTGAGGGTGAGCTGGGTACGGGCCACCAGGCCGATGAGGCGCACGAACGCCGCCGACCCGTCGAAGACGCTGCTGAACTCGGGGATGATGAAGCCGCCCCGGCCGTCTCCGCCGAAGATCGTGCTCTCCGCCCGGCCGACCCGGGTGAGGTCGTCGGGTGAGGTCGTGGTCCACGCCACCTGCGTGCCGTGATACGCCGCCACCTGCTCGGCGATACGGGTGGTGGTGACCGGCAGCCCCACGCGTCCGCTGCGGCGCTCGGCCGCCACCAGGTCCAGCATGACCAGCAGCGCCCGGTCGTCCTCGACGATCCTGCCGCGCTCGTCCACCAGCGACAGCCGCTCACCGACCGGGTCGAACCGGACGCCGAAGGCCGCACGGGCCGAGGCGACGATCTCGCCCAGCCGGACCAGTCCGGACCGGCGCTCGTCGGCGGTCTCCGTGGGCCGTGCCTCGTTCAGCCCGGGGTTGATGGTGAAGGCGTCTACTCCCAGCCGTCCGAGGAGGCTGGGCAGCACCAGGCCGGCGCTGCCGTTCGCCGCGTCCACGACGACCTTCATCCCCGACTCGGCGACACCCGAGGTGTCGACCGCCCGCAGCAGCGAGCCCGTGTAGGAGTCGAAAACACTCGACGGGAAACGCAGGTCACCGATCTCGCCGGGGAACGCGCGCCGGTACTCCTGACGTGCGAAGACCCGGTCCAGCTTGCGCTGCCCGCCCGCCGACAGGTCGGCGCCGCGTTCGTCGAAGAACATGATGTCGACGGAGTCCGGCGTGCCCGGGGTCGTGCGGATCATGATGCCGCCGGCGCTGCCGCGCGCCGTCTGCTGCCTGGCCACCGGCAGTGGGACGTTCTCCAGGTCCCGTACGTCGATGGCACTGGTCTGCAGGGCCGAGATCACCGCGCGCTTCAGCGCCCGCGCGCCACGGGAGTGGTCGCGGGCGGTGGTGACCGTGGAGCCCTTCTTGAGCGTCGTGGCGTAGGCACCCGCCAGGCGCACGACGAGTTCCGGGGTGATCTCCACGTTCAGGATGCCCGAGACACCGCGCGCACCGAACAGATGCGCCTGGCCCCGCGACTCCCAGATGACGGACGTGTTGACGAAGGCGCCTGCCTCGATGGTCTTGAACGGATAGACCCGGACGTTGCCCGCGATGATCGACTCCTCGCCGATCAGGCATTCATCGCCGATGACCGCGCCGTCGTCGATCCGCGCCGCCCGCATGATGTCGGTGTTCTTGCCGACCACGCAGCCGCGGAGGTTCGTCCCCTGGCCGACGTAGACGTTGTCGTGGATCACGGCCTTGTGCAGGAAGGCCCCGGATTTGACGACCACGTTCGAGCCGATGACCGTGTGCTCGCGGATCTCCGCCCCGGCCTCGACCTTCGCGTAGTCACCGATGTACAACGGCCCGCGCAGTACGGCGTCGGGGCTGACCTCGGCGCCCTCGGCCACCCAGACGCCCGGCGAGATCTCGAAGCCGTCGAGGTCCACGTCGACCTTGCCCTCGAGCACATCGGCCTGGGCCTTGATGTAGCTCTCGTGGGTGCCGACGTCCTCCCAGTAGCCCTCGGCGATGAAGCCGTAGATCGGCTTGCCTTCCTTCATCAACTGCGGGAAGACATCGCTGGACCAGTCGACGGACGTGTCGGCGGCCACATAGTCGAAGACCTCGGGCTCCATGACGTAGATGCCCGTATTGACGGTGTCCGAGAACACCTGGCCCCAGGTGGGCTTCTCTAGGAAGCGTTCGACTCTGCCCTCGTCGTCCACAATCGTGATGCCGAACTCCAGCGGGTTGGGCACCCGCGTCAGACACACGGTGACAAGTGCGCCCTTTTCCTTGTGGAATGCGATGAGTTCGGTGAGGTCGAAGTCTGTGAGTGCATCCCCGGAAATCACCAGGAAGGAATCGTCCTTGAGCGCCTCTTCGGCGTTCTTGACACTCCCGGCTGTTCCGAGTGGCTTTTCCTCGTTGGCGTACGTGAGCTCCATGCCAAGTTCTTCGCCGTCCCCGAAATAATTCTTGACGAGGGATGCGAGGAACTGGACGGTCACCACGGTCTCGGTGAGACCGTGCCGCTTGAGCAGCGTCAGCACGTGCTGCATGATCGGCCGGTTCGCAACCGGCAGCAGGGGCTTGGGCATACTCGAGGTCATTGGGCGAAGGCGTGTGCCTTCACCGCCGGCCATCACGACGGCCTTCATGTCGGAAAAGTCCTCCTTGCGGCTCAATCAGCCGTGGCGTCCATCCGCACAAGTCTGCGGACCTGCACTACATAGAGGATCCCTGCCCACCAATACAGAGTTGTACCCCATCCGGCGAACGCCCATCCGCAAATGGACGCGAGCGTTGCGAGCCAACCACTGCCATCGCTCAGTAGCAACAGCGGGAAGGCATACATCAAGTTGAAGGTGGCGGCCTTGCCCACGAAGTTCACCTGCGGCGGTCCGTATCCGTGCCGCCGGAGGATCAGGAGCATTACCCCCATCATCACCTCCCTGGCCAACAGGAGCAACGTCAACCACAAAGGGAGGATGTCCCTCCAGGTGAGGCCGACCAGGGTGGAGAGCACGAACAGCCGGTCCGCGGCCGGGTCGAGGAGCCGGCCGAGATTGCTGACCTGGTTCCAGCGCCGGGCGAGCTTGCCGTCCAGGTAGTCGCTGATGCCGCTGAGTGCGAGCACCAGGAGCGCCCAGCCGTCGGCCTTCGGGCCGCCGAACTCGGGCCACAGGATCAGCCACAGGAACACCGGCACGCCCACCAGGCGGGCCATACTCAGGATATTGGGGATCGTGAAGATCCGATCCGTTTGCACCTGTGTCTCCTGGACCTCCACCGGGGGCCCCTCCTGTATGTACGTGCCGATGATTCCACCCGACCCTACCCCAGACAACAAAAAGGCCCAGCCTCGGATCGAAGATCCGAGGCTGGGCCTCGTAATGATTGTTCGGCGGTGTCCTACTCTCCCACAGGGTCCCCCCTGCAGTACCATCGGCGCTGAAAGGCTTAGCTTCCGGGTTCGGAATGTAACCGGGCGTTTCCCTAACGCTATGACCACCGAAACA
>NZ_JASISZ010000108.1 GCF_030063355.1 Streptomyces sp. PH10-H1 | reverse complement strand
TCATCAAGCTCGAAGCCCGCAACGCCTTCGGCTTCCGCAACCGAGAGAACCAACGCCTCCGCTCACGCTGCGCAACCACTCGACGCAGCCGACGACAGGCGTTGCCCGGATAAATTCGAAGACCCGCGATAGACAGCCTGCATGCCAGGAGGCCACCTGTCGCGCCGTGTTTCGGACAACTGGTCGAATTCGAAGAGAACCGCCCCCATCCTCCAAGTGGGCTCTTAGGATCACAAAGCTTCAATAATGGAACAAATCGCGTCATATGTGAGTGTCGGAAAGGTGGGCGCATTGGGTACTCCCGAGGCCGCGAGGGTGCACGTTTCGCGATTCGTACATTTCAGGCCCAGTGCTAGCAACGCCGCCTTGTGATGGGGCGGCTGCCAAGAGGACGATCACCTCGTTCCAGCGTCATACCTGACCACCGTCCGGATGTGACGCCCGCCTTCGAGGAGGTTCCTGTGAACGATCGACTGAGTCTCAGTCCGGATACCGCACGCCAGCTGGCCACCGCCACCAAGACCAGTCCGCGGATGCGCGGCATCACCCCGCGCTATTTACAGTAATTGACTACGCTGCATGCAAGTTGTTCGGGCAGAAGGTCAAAGATCCCCAGGCTATTGCCGGCTGCGTCGCATCGAGCGCTTGTTGACCACGCCAACTAACATCGATCCCTGCCATTTTTCCTGCGGAAACGACGTCTGCGGAAATTCGTTCAAAGATTGGATAATTTGAAAGGAACGTCCAGCTATCGATCTCCCGGTCGCCCTGCTCCTTGAGTTTGATCGCCTTCTGAAGATCGCTCATCATCTTTGAGCTGATTTCCGCGTCGAGGGCTTGGTTCTGGATTCTCTTCAAGCAATGCGCGGCAAACATCCGCTTCTCGGATATGAGGTAGCCATCGTTACCACGATCCGCCCGGTCGTCGTCGATGGTTAAGAAATATGTTCCATGCTCGGCTTGGGGGACGGCATTACACAGGCGAGTGAAGTCCTGAGGATTAGTAATTAGCTCGATCTGGACTTGGAGATTCACTCAACCAGACTACTCTCAAGCCTCAACGAGAACTCCTCGAATCCCATATAAGCAGGCGAGGGTCTGGGTGACGTCGTTGACGTTGGCCGTGGGGGTGACGACCTTGAGTTCGGCACCCCCTGCTTTACGCGGATGTGGGAACCGTCCACGCAGGCCCGTGACCAGTCGGGTTGGCCGGACGCGTTCAGTTCGGCGAGCAGGATTTGGTGCAGCTGGTCGAAGACCCCGGCCTGCTGCCACCGCTCCAGGCGGCGCCAATCCGTGAGCTCCTCCTATCGCGAAGCCGGGTGCGGGCGGGCACACTGCCGCGCCCCTGACTGCGCCCTCCAGTGCCGGAGGCCGTCGTGGTCAGATGCTGTCGGCCCTGCCGCGCCGCCACTCGTCGAACTCCTCCACGACGCTCCGAAGGTGCCACTGGGGGCTCTTCACGAACATGCCGCGTAGCTCGGACACAGGGATCGTGGCCGGAAGGTAGTCGTCGTCCTCGTAGAGATCCTCGTGGTCCGGATCCTCCATGGGATCGCCGGGAACCCCCACGAAGGGGCCCTCCCACGCTTCAGGGTCGGCCGGGGAGTCGGGGTTGTACTTCCATACGGCGCCGGCGCGCACGCATACCTCGCCGAGATACCAGGCGGGCACGGTCACCTGCGGGGTGCGCTGGGCGGCTCTCACGTCTTCCCAGGAGGAGAAGTGTGTTCTGATCACCGTTTCCAGTCTGTCGACCGAGTCCGGGGAGAAGTCCCAGACACCTGGGTGGGAGGCGGCCCACTGCGGGAACGCCGCTTCCTGCTCCTGTAGCCAGGCCCTGAGCCGGGGATGGCCCGTCCACTGCTGCTCACTCATGGTCCAGAGCCTACGCGGGAGGGTAACGATCCCGTATACAAGGGTAGTTGGGCGCGGCGCGCCGCGAAATCTGTGGAACTCCTGTGCATCCGGAGGCTAGCGTGGGGTGCTTATGCGGCGCCACTGACCACGGGGGCCCCTGGTGCCGCAGACTTCTTTCCCCCTCCGGATCTGGGCTCCCGGGGAAGACAAATTCACGTGAACCATCTGATAACCAAACGCCGCCACCGCGTGTGGGCACGTGCTGCGGTCGCTCTCGCCACCGTCGGCATCCTCTCCGTCAGCGGCCTGCCGCAGCTTCAGGGCACGGCAGACGCGGCGGTGAAGGCGCAGCGCTGTGACGAGATGTTCAAGCTGAGCGGCAACCCGACGGATCCGAGCAAGTTGCCGTGGGCGAACGGGGATGCGGTCCGGCCCAAGGCCGATTGGGATTCCTACGGGTTCCCGAATCAGCGCAAGGCCATGGACGGCCTCACCCTGCCGGACGATCCGGCGGATCGGGACAAGATCCTCGGCAAGCTCGACCAGCCCTACAAGAAGTACGCGGAGGGCACCCCCGAGCGCGTGTACGCCACCTACAAGGACTACCTGTCGCGCAACGGTGGAACGGACGCCAAGTACGGGGGTTTCCAGAACTGGCTGAACGAGGCGTACATCGAGGTCTACGGGCGTAACCCGCGCGGTAACGCCTACCACGCCAAGATCGTCAAGGATCTCGGACTGACCGGACCGGACTGGATCTGCGAGGAGACCGTCAAGGTCACCGACCCGGAGACCGGCAAGACCTATGAGCGGCGTTTCGACGCGTTCAACCGGAAGACCCAAGAGGCTGTCGAGGTCAAGTCCGGCGGCAATCACGACAGCGAGCAGGCTCCGAAGGACCGGGCGTTCCTGAAGGACCCGAAGTTCAAGGACTACAAGCTGCGGTACGCCTTCGGTCAGCCGCAGTCCGAGGACACCACCCGGTTCACGAACGGCCTCAAGCAGCTCGGCGGGCCGGGCCGGGTGACGACGTACGAGCACGTCTCCACTCCGGAGGCGGAGTTCGAGCCGGGCAAGTACACCGCCCAGGACACCAAGAAGAGCATCGGCCGCAGCTCCGAAGTCGTCCGGCAGTCGCCGGCGACGCCGGCGGACATGAAGCGGACGATGGACCGCATCCGCGCGAACGACCCCACGGGCCTGCGCGTCCGTGGCCCCGGCGGCGTCGACTTCTCCACGCTCGAACTGCGCTATGTGGGCAAGCCGGTCAAGGGCCAGGGCCTGAACTACTCGTTCGCCGCGAAGAAGGTCGATGAGTCCGCCGGCCTCGGCTACGGCGGCCAGGAGAAGGCCGAGCTCGTCTCCGACAGCTTCTTCACCTGGCTTGCCCTGACGCCGGAGAAGTTCTGGGTCAACCTCAACCCGGACCAGCCCGACAAGATCATGGACAAGACGTTCGGCAAGACCGACGCCGGTCGCGCCCTGCTCCAGGCCGACCTGGAGATGAAGCACGACTACGCGAGGGACATGGACCCCCGTGCCGGGATCGGCAAGGAGTTCTGGGACAAGCTCCGGGCGGAGAACATCCCCTGCACCCACGGCGTGCGGAACTGGATCGTCCCCAAGCCCGCGGTGGTGCGCGAACAGGACGGCGGCCTGTACATCCTCGACGCCCCGCTGAAGGTCAACTCCGTCCCCCAGGACTTCAAGACCCCGAGCCCGAACGGCGATTGCAACCTCACCGAGGCTCAGCACAAGCGGGTGCAGAACCTTCTGGACACGATGATCGTCCCGGACGTCGAGAAGAAGGTGAACACCGACGCCAAGTACACCGACCTCCGCCGCGTCTACAACTCGCGGGTCGCGGCCGAGTGGATCCGCCAGCAGGACGCGAAGTCGCCGACGGACTACCACGCGATCATCAACAGCAACAAGGTGACCGACTGGCCGCTGCGCGGGAAGAACACGTCCTGGATCCCGGAGCAGACCTACAAGGAGTACGTGAAGTCCTTCACTCAGGGCGACTACAGCTACCCGTGCGAGAAGGCCGGGCAGAACGCCACCTGCGTCATGGGCGGCGTCGACTTCTCCAAGGCCCCGAAGAAGAACATCAGCCAGGCCCAATTCGCCGCCGAGCACAAGTACCTGTCCCGCACCACCGACATCTCCGTGAAGACGATGACGGATGACGCCGAGAACAAGGACCTGCTCGCCCTCGGTGGCAACACGACCAGCCACAACGGCGGTGGTGGCGGCCCGACCCCGACCCCGACGCCCACCCCGACTCACACCAGCCCGCCGTCCACACCCCCGGCCGGCCACACCCCCAACCCCGGGCACACCGGCCAGCAGCAGCCCTCCGGGCCGCGAGGCGGCCTGGCGAACACCGGCACCCAGATCGCCGGAATCGCAGGGGCGGCGCTCGCGCTCCTCGCGGCCGGCGTCGGTCTCGTCTGGTGGCGTCGCCGCAGGACCGCCGGCGCCGAGTAACACCAATTGACGGCCGCAGGGCCTGAAACTTGAAGGGGCGCCGCCAGGAAGGGGTGCCCCTTCAGGTCGGCCACGACCGTTCCGCGGCCGACCCGGCGGCCCGCGGTCCGCGCGGCCGCGCGGCCTGGGCAAGCACTCGCCGTCCGCTGGGAACACCGCACCGAACTCCACGACCTGAAGACCAACAGCACCTAGATCACCGGCGCTCCGGCGGCATACGTGACGAACGCCGACCACGCGTCGGCAGAGAAGGCCAGCGCCGGTCCGGCAGGGTCCTTGGAGTCCCGTACGTGGATGGTGCCGGGGCAGGTGGCGACCTCTACGCACTGACCGCCTTCGCTGCCGCTGTGGCTGGACTTACGCCATTCCAGGGCGACTTCGATGCAGTCGCCGCCCTCGGCGCCGCTGTAGCTGCTCTTGAACCAAGCGAGTTCGGAGGTCATAGCTCCCCTGCAATTTGCTCGATCAACTTCGCGGAGTCCTCTAGCGAGAGGGCTTGTGAACGGATCCTCGCATAGCGCTGGTTGAGCTCGCTGACTTCGTCCCGATCATCGATCAGCATGCTTCGTGCCTGCACTTCAAGGTAGGCGAGCAGCTGTCGTTCCGGCGTCTCCAGCAGCGTCAGGGGGCCGTCGACCCCGGCGTGTGCCCCGTAGCGCGTCAACAGAACCTGGATCGTGACGCTCCGCTGCTTTCCCACCTCCAGTAAGTGGATCAACTGCCGTCCTTGCACATCCGGTCCGCCCACCGGGCGACGCAGAACCCACTCCTCGATGGCGAACGCGGTTTGCGCGGACGGCGTCCGAGTCAGCAGCGCCTGTCGTGCCATGCGGGCCTGCACGCGTCGTTCGATCTCCTCGGCGTCAAGGACGGGGCAGCGACCGTCGAAGAGAGCGCGTGCGTAGTCCTCGGTCTGCAACAGGCCGTTGATCACGAGAGTGTCGTACTTGTAGACGCTGACAGCTGTACGCTCCAGCTCCGCGTACTCCTCGAACCACGACGGGAACTCGCTGCGTTCCAGATGCTCTGCGGCCTTCCGGAGCACCGGACCCGCCCCCAGCAGCGGCTCCGCCTTCTCGATGAAGTCCGGCGGTGGCATGCGTTCGCCCCGCTCGATCTTGATGATCAGCGATTTCGAGTAGCCGACGTGAGCGGCCAGCTCGTCCGTCGAGATCCCGTTCGGCTCGCGCAGCGCCCGTATCACCGCGCCGAACATCCTCATGCTCGCCGATCCTTCGTTCTTCGCGGACACGGGCCTCACCCCTCCGTTGCACACGCCGTACACAAGACCCGGCTCGCCGTACCCAACTGACGCGTGTTCAGGTCGTACCTGGTCAGGCTAGCCAGCGCGCGGGAGCGTATGGGACATGACGTCGGAATCTCCACCCACAACGGCGATGCGGTTGAGCGCCGAGCCTGCCCGAATCGCGGCCGTGCGCCAGGTCGTGCGCGACCAGTTGAGCGCCTGGGGGCGCGAGGATCTCGCGGACGCGGCGGCGCTCTGCGTCACGGAGATACTGGCCAACGTCCATCGCCACGCGGGTTCCCCGGATTGCGAGCTGACGCTCGACCGGTTGCCAGAGGACGGCGTGCGAGCGGCCGTCAGCGACCGTTCCCGTGTGCTCCCGGTCGTCATGCCGCGTCCCGACTGCTCGGCCGAGTGCGGACGCGGCATGCATCTGATCGCGATGACGGCCCACCGCTGGGGCACGACGCTCACGCCGACCGGCAAGCAGGTGTGGGTGGTGCTGCGGTGACGCCCCCCGGCCTGACTCCTCACCTGACCCCCCGCCCGACCCCCGCCCTGATCAACGGCACCGCGTCCTGGTCCTGGCTGGACCACACCGGCTTCGGACGGGTCGCGTTCCTCCTTCTCGTCCACCCCATCCCCGCCTCGGGCGAAACCCTTGCCCGCGCACTCGGGCTGTCCGCGCCGGGCCGTCGCCTACCCGAGATCGGCGAGCGCATCGCCGTCGCGGGCGCGGGCCGCGCCACCGTGCGCCTGGACCGGGCCGGTCATCTGATGCAGGTCGCGGTCAGCGAACGCTGGGCCTCCTTCGTCCGCGAGGGCGGGCCGACGGCCGTACTGGTCGGCCTCGTCCCGCTGTCCCGTGATGCCCCACGCGAGGAGATCGAGACGTACCTCGCCGATACCGTCCGCACGAACCGCATCCGCCTCGGCATCAGCCGCCACTCGTACCCGCGCCGGTGACCTTCTCAGCCCGGGCCTCGATCTGGTAATCGACGGGATCCGGGGCCGTGGCTCATCTCCTGGTCATGGCGCCGGGCGGACATGGATCGCTAGGTCTCCGAGTCGATGCGCCGGGATGCCGACCAATACCACCGACGCGCGCGGATGCGGAGAGGAATATATGGTGAGGTAGAGAACAAAATGCGGACAATGCGCAGACGCTTCTCAGGAGGCGATGACCATGCATCGCGCTCAATGGTGGTGTGCGTCATCCTTCTTCGGCGTAGTGCTCGCCACCGTGGCTGTCGGCTGTACCTCGCCAACGGTCACCACGTCCCCGTCCTCCTTGCAGCCTTCCGCGTCAGGCTCTTCCGTACCGGGTCCTACCGCGTTGCCGACCAATGCAGGCCCGCAAAAGGCACAGATCGGCGACTCACTGGATCTAGTGGGTTCCGGTGACGGTGAGCACATGGCCGTCACCGTCACGCGGGTCGTGGATCCGGCAGGCGCCGAAGTCTTCACTCCGGACGCGGGAAAGCGCTTCGTGGCCGTGCAGTTCCGGCTGCGTGACACAGGGACGGCCGTGTACTCAGACGCCCCGTCCAACGGGGCGCAGGTGATCGATACTCAGGGCCAGGCCTTCAACTCCACGATCGCCGACACGAATGCGGGGCCCAGTTTCCCTGGCATCGTCCGGCTCACCTCGGGCAGCTCGGCGCTGGGCTTCATCACGTTCGAAGTGCCGAAGGGCTCTGTGATCGCCAAAGTGCAGTTCACCTTGAATTCCGGCTTCGCCGACAACACCGGCCAGTGGACCGTGCAGGGCGTAGAAAAGGGATCTCCGACCGCGGGTACTGCCCGGGCGCCCACAGCGACTGCCTCCACCGCGCCCGCACCCACGTCCGCCGAGGGGACGAGCCCCCGCCAGGTCGTCGAGAACTATTACTCTGCCATTAATGCCCACGACTACCTCACGGCGTGGAATTTGGGCGGTAAGAACCTGAACGGCTCCCTTCAGGGCTTCATCGCCGGCTTCGCCGGCACCGCCACCGACGCGGTGTCGGTGTCCGGTGTCCAGGGCAACACCGTGAGCGTCACTCTCGACGCCACACAGACGGACGGCAGCCACCGCGTCTTCTCCGGGACCTACACGGTTCGTGACGGCACAATTGTCGGCGCGGACATCCACTGAGATCGCGGACATCCACTGCTGAGACCGCGGGCACACGCTCCGCCGGCAGGAGCGGGGGTCAGGAGCCGACGGGTTTACGAAGGTGCCCGGGTGCGTGGCGGCGTCCTGGCGGACGATCGAGCCGCCCCAGGGTCACTTCAGCGAGAACTGGGTCTTCTCGTCCGGCGGGGTGGTGCGAACTCCGTGGCTGCCGTCGCGCCCCGACTGCTCGGCCGAGCGCGGGCGCGGCATGCATCTGATCGCGATGACGACCCACCGGTGGGGCATGACGCTCACGCCGACCGGCAAGCAGGTGTGGGTGGTGCTGCGGTGACGTTCTGGGGCTGTCCCGGTGGCGGCTGATCTGCAAAGATCTGTCAACTGCACGATGCCGCAGCCGCCGGGGGGCGGCCCATGCGCCGTGGGGTGGGCACCGTCGACGTCATCATCGACCTCCAGGGCTACGTGCCCGGACCTGCCTGACCGACTCCGCGCAAGCCGAGGGCCCGGTGCCCGCATCCGGAAGGGATGCGGGCACCGGGCCCTTCGCCGATCAGTCCAGGTCCGAGCCCAGCGCGTTCAGTTGGGCCAGGAACCAGGCGGCCGGGGGGAGGGCGGTGGCTGCTGCGGCCAGGCGCTTGGTGCGTTCGGTGCGGTCGTCCTCGCCGAGGGTGAGGGCCTCGTGGAGGGCGTGGGCGGTGGCGCGGATGTCGTAGGGGTTCACGACCAGGGAGTCGTCGCCGAGTTCCTCGTAGGCGCCCGCCTCGCGGGACAGGACCAGCACCACGCCGTCGTCCGAGACGACGGGGATCTCCTTCGCGACGAGGTTCATGCCGTCGCGGATCGGGTTGACCAGGGCCACGTCGGCGATCCGGTAGGCGGCGAGGGAGCGGGCGAAGTCGTCCTTGACGTGCAGGAGCAGCGGCTGCCAGCCGGCGGTTCCGAACTCCGCGTTGATCTCGTCGGCGACCCGCTGCACCTCGGCGGTGTACTCCCGGTACACCGCCAGATCGTGCCGGGACTCGTAGGCGAAGGCGATGTGGATGACGCGCTCGTGCCATTCCGGGTGCTCGGTGAGCAGCTGCCGGTAGGCGAGGAAGCCGCGCACGATGTTCTTGGAGAGTTCGGTGCGGTCGACCCGGACGATGGTCCTGCGGCCGGGGCCGATCTCGGAGCGCAGCGTGGCGAGCCGCTGCTCGACGTCGGGTTCGTGCGAGCGCTCGCGCAGGAAGTCGCCGTCGGCGCCCAGGCCGTGCACGCCGATCCGGGTGGTGCGGCCCTCGTGGGTGACGGTCAGTTCGCCGGCGTCGTCGTGCGCGACGGTCGCGCCGAGCACGTCCGCACAGCACGCGGCGAAGGCCTCGGCCCATCGCCGGGTGAGGAAGGCGGCGCGGTCGGCGCCGAGGATGCCGGTGAGGAGCTGCGCGCCGATGTCGTCGGGCAGCAGCCGGTAGTAGTCCGGCGGCGCCCACGGGGTGTGCGAGAAGTGCCCGATCCTCAGGTCGGGGCGGCGTTCGCGCAGCATGCCGGGGGCTAGCGACAGGTGGTAGTCCTGCACCAGGACGGTGGCGCCGTCCGCCGCCTCCTGGGCCAGCGCGTCCGCGAAGGCGGCGTTGTACGTCTCGTAGGAGGCCCAGTCCTGCCGGAAGTCCTCGTCGAGGAGCGGTTCCAGATGGGTCTGGAAGAGCAGGTGGTGGACGAACCAGAGGACGGAGTTGGCGATGGAGTTGTAGGCGGCGGCGAAGACGTCCGGCTCGATGCCGAGCATCCGCACCTGCGGGTCGCCCTCTCCCCTGCGGACCGCCTCGCGGTCCCCTTCGCTCATCGCCGCGCACACCCAGACGGCGCCGGCGTCCGGGCCGATCGCGCTCAGCCCCGACACCAGGCCGCCGCCGCCGCGCTTGGCGGTCAGCGTGCCGGCCTCGTCGAGGCTGTACGAGACGGGCCCGCGATTGGAAGCGACCAGAATCCGGGCTGCGCTCTGTGCGACCATGCCGCCAGCCTAGCCGGGGGCCTGCGGCCGCAAACCTGGGGAAACGCTGTCCTCAATCGGTCCTCAATCGCCGGACGGGCTGAAAATCAGCCCGTCCGGCGATTGAGGACACCCCGGCGGTTCGCGTACTCGGCGATCGTGATCATGGGGGGCCGTTCCTCGGCCGCCACCTGGTGGGTCCGGGGCTCGAAGCCGCCGTCGGGGCCGCGGTCGAACTGGGTGAGCACCGGCCGTACCAGCTGCCCGCGCGCCAGCCGCACCTGTGCGGTGCGGTAGATCGTCGCGGCCATCCGGCCCAGCGCCTGGCCGTCCTGGTGCCGGTGGTGGCGCACTCCCACGTCCACCTGGGCCAGCGCGTCCAGTCCTACGGTGTTCAGCGCGTCGATGAGCATGCCCAGCTCCACCCCGTAGCCGACGGGGAAGGGCAGCCGCTCCAGCAGGGAGCGGCGGGCAGCGTACTCGCCGCCGAGCGGCTGGACGAAGCCCGCCAGCAGCGGCCAGTGGAGATTGAGCAGCGGACGGGCGACCAGCTCGGTGACGCGCCCGCCGCCCGCCGGTACGACGCTGTCGCCGGTCTCCAGCGGCCGGTCGTACATCGCCTTGACCAGCTGGACCCCGGGCTCGGTCAGCAGTGGGCCGACGATTCCGTATACGAACCGCGCGTCGAAGTCACGGAGGTCGGCGTCGATGAAGCAGACGATCTCGCCGCTGGTCACCAGAAGCGAACGCCAGAGCACCTCGCCCTTCCCGGGTACGGCGGGCAGCTCCGGGAGTATCTCGTCGCGGTGCACGACCCGGGCTCCGGCGCGCGCCGAGACCTCAGCCGTACGGTCCGTGGAGCCCGAATCGAGCACGATCAGCTCGTCCACCAGGGGTACGGGCCCGCTCATCAGTTCGCCGCGGATGGTCCGCACGATCGCCCCGACCGTGGCTTCCTCGTTGAGGGCGGGCAGCACCACGCTCACCGTGCCCTGGGCGCCCGCGGAGCGCTTGGCGGCGAGCAGCCGGTCGAGCGGCCGGTCGTCGGCGGACCAGGAGCGTCGGTCCAGCCAGCGCTCCACCTCTTGCAGCACGCGCGTGTCTCCTGGCGTAGGGGATGGAAGGGGTAGGGGATGGAAGGTGATGGAAGGGGTATCCGTCACCCGGTGTTCCCGTGATGTGATCCGTCTCGCGGTTCGGACGACTATCTCAAGTGTCCGGGTCGTCGGTTACAGTCTTGAACAACGCGAGTGACCACCGCATGCCGGGGGTCACCACGGAAAACAAATGCCCGGGTGAGAGTCCGGTGCCACAGCGCTCATCCAGAGGGACTGAGGGAACGGCCCGCAGAAGTCCCGGCAACCCTCCCGCCATATCTCGTCGTCGACGACGCGAGGCCAGGTGGGGAAGGTGCCAATTCCGTCTCGTGGCGATCGTCGTCGCGGGGAAGATGAGGAGAAGGGGCCTCGCCGTCATGGCTGTGCAGACCATCGACAACGTTACTGAAACCTCCGCGAGCACCGCGCCCGCAGCATCCGCTGCTTCCGCTGCTTTCGGACCCGCCGTCGCGCTTTCCTGCCGCGAGTGCGGAGAACGCTTCCCGCTCGGTCCGGTCTTCGCGTGCCAGGAGTGTTTCGGGCCGCTCGAAGTGGCGTACGACCTTCCCACCGGGGACCCGGAAGCGCTGCGCAAGCAGATCGAAGCCGGTCCCGCCAACATCTGGCGCTATGCGCCGCTGCTGCCCGTCCCGGCCGATGTGGCCGGCAAGCCCAATCTGAACCCGGGCTGGACCAAGCTGGTCAAGGCCGACAACCTGGCCCGTGAGCTGGGTGTCACCGGCGGCCTGTACATCAAGGACGACTCCGGCAACCCGACCCACTCCTTCAAGGACCGGGTCGTCGCCATCGCCCTGGAGGCCGCCCGCACCTTCGGCCTCACCACCCTCTCCTGCTCCTCCACCGGCAACCTCGCGGGCGCCGTCGGCGCCGCCGCCGCCCGCGCCGGTTTCCGCTCCTGTGTGTTCATCCCGCACGACCTGGAGGCCGGCAAGGTCGTCATGGCGGCGGTCTACGGTGGCGAGCTGGTCGGCATCGAGGGCAACTACGACGACGTGAACCGTTTCTGCTCCGAGCTGATCGGTGACCCGATCGGCGAGGACTGGGGCTTCGTCAACGTCAATCTGCGTCCGTACTACGGCGAGGGTTCCAAGACCCTGGCGTACGAGATCTGCGAACAGCTCGGCTGGCGGCTCCCGGACCAGATCGTCATCCCGATCGCGTCCGGCTCCCAGCTCACGAAGATCGACAAGGGGCTGCAGGAGCTGATCAAGCTCGGTCTGGTCGAGGAGAAGCCCTACAAGATCTACGGCGCCCAGGCCGAGGGCTGCTCCCCGGTCTCGGCGGCCTTCAAGGCCGGCCATGACGTCGTACGCCCGGTCAAGCCGGACACCATCGCCAAGTCGCTGGCGATCGGCAACCCGGCCGACGGCCCGTATGTGCTCGACATCGCCCGGCGCACGGGCGGCGCGGTCGAGGACGTCACCGACGAGCAGTGCGTGGCCGCGATCAAGCTGCTGGCCCGCACCGAGGGCATCTTCGCCGAGACCGCGGGCGGGGTGACCGTCGGTGTGCTGAAGAAGCTGATCGAGACCGGTCAGCTCGACCCGGCACTGGAGACCGTCGTCCTCAACACGGGTGACGGCCTGAAGACCCTCGACGCGGTCGCCCCGACCACCGGCCCGACCGCTGTCATCCGTCCGACCCTTGCCGCGTTCCGAGAGGCTGGCCTCGCATGAGTGCTTCTGTTCGTATTCCGACCATTCTCCGCACTTACACCGGCGGCCAGTCCGAAGTGCCGGCCGAGGGTTCGACGCTCTCCGAGATCCTCGAGTCGCTGGAGAAGAACCACACGGGTATTTCGGGGCGTGTTCTCGATGACACGGGCAAGCTCCGGCGCTTTGTGAACGTTTATGTGAATGACGACGACGTGCGCTTTTCCGAGGGTCTGCAAACCGCGATCCCGGACGGCGCGAACGTCTCGATCATTCCGGCGGTAGCCGGGGGCTGACCTCCGTCACTACCCAGTCCAGCACGGGCTCATGCCCCGTCCACCCCTGTGGTGGGCGGGGTATCTGTGTGCGGGGCGGTAGTTGAATCGGGGTACAGTTGCGGTGGACTCCTGCGCCACCCCTTACTTGGCGCGGCGATTTATCGCCAAATTAACGAGATGATTGTCTTGTAGGCGAAGTATGTCCAGTCCGAGTTGCCCCGGATCCTTATTATTCCTCCCTGTATTTCCGATCGGTCGTGCCCAGAATTCTCGTCCGATTGACCTGTTGCAGAGGGCATCCGTACGGATACATTCGGCCGCGGTCGACGCGTTCCGGCGCACGCCCCCGACCTTGGCGGGGGTGAGGTCTGACCCGGGTCCGCGAAGTGCGGATTCGCGATAGGACCAGCAATAGGGGAGTTAGGGATGGCTCAGGGCACCGTCAAGTGGTTCAACGCGGAGAAGGGCTACGGCTTCATCGCGGTCGACGGTGGTGCGGATGTTTTCGTCCACTACAGCGCGATCCAGATGGACGGCTACCGCACCCTCGAAGAAGGCCAGCGGGTCGAGTTCGAGATCTCGCAAGGTCAGAAGGGGCCGCAGGCTGACATGGTCCGCCTGGCCGGCTGAAGCTCCGGAGCGCCGCCGACGGCGCTACGCACTCACGCCGAAGGGTCCGTGTTCCCACTGGGATGCGGGCCTTTCGTGCGTCCCGCTCCGGCACCCCGCGCACGGTCGCTCGCGCACCCCGACCCGGACCCCGAGTTATCCACAGTCGCTTGCGCCCGCCCGTCGCCCGACCACCACCCCTCATCGAGACCCTCCGGGCCGCTTGCACTCTCCATGGGCGAGTGCTAATCATTGGCGTTAGCACTCTGACAGTGAGAGTGACAGAAGGACCGGGTCGGCGAGGCCCGTTCGACCGTCGGGAAGAGCCCGGTGGTCGGCAGGCCGTCCGTCGCGGGCGCCACGCGGTCCGGAGCAATCCACCCCTGTCCGGGAGGACCACTTCTATGGCCAAGATCATCGCGTTCAACGAGGAAGCTCGGCGCGGCCTCGAGCGCGGGATGAACCAGCTCGCCGACGCCGTCAAGGTCACCCTCGGCCCGAAGGGCCGCAACGTCGTCCTCGAGAAGAAGTGGGGCGCCCCCACGATCACCAACGATGGTGTTTCCATCGCCAAGGAGATCGAGCTCGAGGACCCGTACGAGAAGATCGGCGCCGAGCTGGTCAAGGAAGTCGCGAAGAAGACCGACGACGTCGCCGGTGACGGCACGACGACCGCGACTGTTCTCGCCCAGGCCCTCGTCAAGGAAGGCCTCCGCAACGTAGCCGCGGGCGCCAACCCGATGGCCCTCAAGCGCGGCATCGAGAAGGCCGTCGAGGCCGTCTCCGCTCAGCTGCTCGAGCAGGCCAAGGATGTGGAGACCAAGGAGCAGATCGCTTCGACGGCCTCCATCTCCGCCGCCGACACCCAGATCGGCGAGCTCATCGCCGAGGCGATGGACAAGGTCGGCAAGGAAGGCGTCATCACTGTCGAGGAGTCGCAGACCTTCGGGCTCGAGCTTGAGCTCACCGAGGGCATGCGCTTCGACAAGGGCTTCATCTCCGCCTACTTCGCAACCGACCTGGAGCGTATGGAGTCGTCGCTCGACGACCCGTACATCCTGATCGTCAACTCGAAGATCGGGTCCGTCAAGGACCTGCTCCCGCTCCTCGAGAAGGTCATGCAGTCCGGCAAGCCGCTGCTGATCATCGCCGAGGACGTCGAGGGCGAGGCGCTCTCCACCCTCGTCGTCAACAAGATCCGTGGCACCTTCAAGTCCGTCGCCGTCAAGGCTCCGGGCTTCGGTGACCGCCGTAAGGCCATGCTCGGCGACATCGCCATCCTCACCGGTGGCACCGTCATCTCCGAGGAGGTCGGCCTCAAGCTCGAGAACGCCGGTCTCGACCTGCTCGGCAAGGCCCGCAAGGTCGTCATCACCAAGGACGAGACCACGATCGTCGACGGCGCCGGTGACAGCGACCAGGTCGCCGGCCGCGTCAACCAGATCCGTGCCGAGATCGAGAACTCGGACTCGGACTACGACCGTGAGAAGCTCCAGGAGCGCCTCGCGAAGCTGGCCGGCGGCGTTGCCGTCATCAAGGCCGGCGCCGCGACCGAGGTCGAGCTCAAGGAGCGCAAGCACCGCATCGAGGACGCGGTGCGCAACGCCAAGGCCGCCGTCGAAGAGGGCATCGTCGCCGGTGGTGGCGTCGCTCTCATCCAGGCCGCCGTCGCGTTCGAGAAGCTCGAGCTCGAAGGTGACGAGGCGACCGGCGCCGCGATCGTGAAGCTGGCCCTCGAGGCCCCGCTGAAGCAGATCGCCGTCAACGGTGGCCTCGAAGGTGGCGTCGTTGTGGAGAAGGTCCGCAACCTCCCCATCGGTCACGGCCTGAACGCCGCGACCGGCGAATACGTCGACATGATCGCCGAAGGCATCATCGACCCCGCCAAGGTCACGCGCTCCGCGCTGCAGAACGCGGCCTCCATCGCCGCGCTCTTCCTCACCACGGAAGCCGTCATCGCCGACAAGCCCGAGAAGGCCGGTGCCGCCGCAGGCGGTGGCGGCATGCCGGGTGGCGACATGGACTTCTGACCTTCGCGGTCAGCAGTCCGGCACTCCGTCAGTCCGCCCGAGGGCGGCACCCCCACTGGGGGGTGCCGCCCTCGGGCGCGTTCTGTGTCCGCGCGGCAATCGGCCGGCCCGTCCAGGGGGCGCCTCCCAGCGGTGGTTGGGGGAACTTGAGGACGGACCGCCTGCCGGGCGGACCGATGCGGTCACCGGTGGGCGGCCTCCAGCGCGGCGCGCAGATGGCCGCCGGACTCGGTGAGGAGCCGCTGCGCCGTCGGGGCGTCGATCCTGCCGAGGATCGTCAGGATGGCCGGCTTGACCTCGCCCTCGGTCGCCGAGAGCGCGGCCTCGATGGCCGCGTCACCGGCCCCCGTCGCGAGCCCCACGATCCGGCGCGACCGCGCCCGCAGCTTCTCGTTCGACGCCCGGACATCGACCATCAGATTCCCGTACGTCTTGCCGAGCCGGATCATCGTGATCGTCGAGAGCATGTTGAGGACCAGCTTCTGCGCCGTGCCGGACTTCAACCGGGTCGATCCGGTGAGCAGTTCGGGGCCGACCACGACCTCGATGCCGTGCTCGGCCGCCGCCGCGAGCGCGGAACCCTCGTTGCAGGACAGCCCGATGGTGAGCGCGCCACGGACGCGGGCGTGTTCCACGGCCCCGATCGCGTACGGGGTGCGGCCGGACGCCGAGACCCCCACCACACTGTCGTCCGGGCCCAGGGCCAGTGCGTTCAGGTCGGCGGCGGCCAGCGCCCTGCTGTCCTCGGCGCCCTCCACCGCGGTGACCATGGCGGACGGGCCGCCCGCGATCAGTCCGACGACCTGCCCCGGCATGGTGTTGAACGTCGGCGGGCACTCGCTCGCGTCGAGCACCCCGAGCCGGCCAGCGGTGCCCGCCCCGGCGTAGAGCAGCCGCCCGCCGCGCGCCATCCGCTCGGCGATGCCGTCGATCGCGGCGGCGATGGCGGGCAGCTGCGCGGCGACCGCGGCCGGAACGGTGGCGTCCTCACCGTTCATCGTGCGGGCGATCTCCAGGGTGGACAGCTGGTCGATCTCGGAGAGCTCCGGCCGGAACGCCTCGGTGGTGAGGGTCTCCAGTTCCCGGCGCAGCTCGGAGTAGTCGGAGTCGGTGGAGGGGGACATGCGGCTCGTACGTCCTTACGTGAAGCGGTGAGTCGTGGCGCGGCGTCATGGCGCGAGGGCCGTGGCGCGGCGTCGCCGGGCGACTAGGAGCGGGTGGTGCGGGGGCTGTGCCGGTGAGCCAGAGCCTCGTACGACGCGGACAGGGCGGGAGCGGCGGTCTCGTAGGTGCGCTGCATGACGCCGATGAACAGGAAGTCCACCACGAGGAGCTGGCTGGTCCTGCTGGACATCGCCGCCGGCCGCAGCTCGCTCTCCCGCGAGGTGGAGGTGGTCAGTACATGATCGGCGTACTGGGTGACCGGGCCGTCCGGTCGGCCGGTGATGGCCACAGTGGTCGCGCCCCGGTCGAAGGCCACCCGTAGCGGCTCGATGACGTCATGGGTGTTGCCCGAATGGGTGATGGCGATGGCCACATCGCCGGCCCGCAGCTGCACCGCGTTGGTGATGGCCAGATGGGTGTCGCCGTGCGCGTGCGCGATGAGCCCTATTCGCAGCAGCTTCTGGACCAGGTCCTGGCCCACCAGGCCGGACGCGCCGATGCCGAACACCTCGATCCGGCGCGCCGCGGCGAGGGCCCCGACGGCCGCCTCCAGCTGCGTCACGTCGAGCTGCGCGGCGGTGTCGGCGAGCGTCTGCTGCTCCTCGTGCGCCAGTTTCGCGACCACGTCGGTCAGCGGGTCGTCCACGGCGATGTCCGCGGTCACGGCGGGCGGCACGCCCGCCGCCTGCTGCGCGGCGAGTGCGGCCAGCGCCAGCCGCAGATCGCGGTAGCCGGGATAGCCGAGCAGGCGCGAAGTGCGGACGACGGTGGCCTCGCTGGTTCCGGTGCGTTGCGCGAGCGCGGTCACGGTGAGATGCGCGCAGGCGGCGGGATCGCTCGCCACCGCCTCGGCCACCCGTTGCATCGAGCGGGTCATCGACGGCCCGACCGTACGCACCTTGGCGGCGAGAGCCCCGGGATCGGGGAGCTGGGGAGGTGTGGTGGACGCGGCGGGCGCGGCGGAGGCGTCACGCGATGGCCGGGCGCGCTGGGGGAAAGTTTCCTTCACGCTGTACGTCACATCGTGAAAGATATTTTCAGGGCGGTGGGGCGTCAAGAGGCCAGAAGGCAGAATAGACGGATGGATCGTGATCTCGAAGAGGCCCTGCACGGCGCGCGGGCGCTCATACTCGCCGACCTCGCCGCACGGGACGTTTCAGGACCCGATGTCGTCTCTCTGGTCGAGAACGCCGTCACGCAGCGGCGCTGGTGGGTCGAGCAGTGGCCCGAGGGCATCGAATTCGTTGCCGGGCTGATCGCCCAGGACGTTCAGGACGCCCTCCTGGCGCGCTTCGGGCGCTGGCCGCTGTGCCCGCTGTGCGAGGACCCGCACGGACTCGCCGTCGAACCGGAGCTCGGGCCCGACCCGCACTGGGTCTGCGAGACCGCCGGGTCGGTCGTCGCGCCGGTCGGCGGGCTGAGTTCCGGCGGGCTGAGTTCCGGCGGGTCGAGCTGAGGATGACGGTCTACATCGACCCGCCGACCTGGCCGGGGCACGCGCGCATGTGGTCGCACCTTGTCAGCGATGTCTCCTACGCCGAGTTGCACGCGTTCGCCGCGCGGATCGGCTGCCCGCCGCGGGCGTTCGAGCGGGACCACTACGACGTGCCGGCCTCGCGGTACCGCTCGGCCGTCGAGCTCGGCGCGGTGGAGGTCGGCAGCAAGGAGATCGTGCGGCGGCTCATCGCCGCCGGGTTGCGGCGGCGCAAACCGGCCCCGGACGCGACGTAGGCGTTCAGACGAGGCGTTCAGACGTGAGCGTTCGCACGTAGGCGCTCACACGTAACCGTTCAGCGGGGTGTTGGGGCGGGGGCCGGGACCGGCTTCGAGGCGACCGCGTTGCCGGCGATGACGTGGCTTGCCCCGTGCTGGCGCAACGAGACGATCACGACGCCGATGGCGACGGCGGTCAGTGCGGCGCCTGCCCAGGCGGTGGCCGCGAAGCCGAAGCCGCCGCTGATGACGACACCGCCGAGCCACGGGCCGGCGGTGTTGCCGAGGTTGAAGGCGGAGGTGGTGGTCGCGCCGGCGAGGGTGGGGGCCGCGCCCGCCACGTTGAAGATGCGGGCGTTGAGCGCGGGGGCGGTGAAGAACGCCGAGAGGCCGAGCAGGAACGAGAGCGCGATTACGGCGACCTGGTTCTGCGCGGTGAGCGCGAGCACCGCCAGGAAGACCGTGGACGCGGTGATGCCGCTGAGCATCACACCGAACAGATGGGCGTCCGCGAAACGGCCGCCGATCGCGGTGCCGACGAGCGCGCCGACACCGAAGAGGCCGAGGACGGCGGGCACCGAACCCTCGGGCAGCCCGGCCACATCCGTGAGCAGCGGCGCGAGATAGCTGAACGCGCAGAAGACGCCGCCCGCCGCGAGGGCGGTGGTGGCGACGGCGAGCCACACATGGCGGTCCCGGTAGATGCGCAGCTCCTCGCGGAGCCTGGGACGGCAGTCGGGAATGGGTATGCGGGGGATGAGGGCGACAACGCCGACGAGGGCCACCGCCGACATCACGGCCACCGCCCAGAAGGCGGAGCGCCAGCCGAACTGGTCACCGAGGAACGCTCCGGCGGGAACGCCCAGCACGTTGGCGATGCTCAGGCCGCCGATCATGACGGCCATGGCGCGGGCCCGCGCGTTCATCGGGACCATCGAGATCGCGACGGCGGCGCCGACCGCCCAGAAGCCCGCGCAGGCGAGCGCGCTGACCACGCGGGAGACGAACAGCAGCGCGTAGTTCGGCGCGAGGGCGCCCGCGACCTGGCCGAGGCCGAAGAGGGTGATCAGCGCGATCAGGGTGGTGCGGCGGGGGAGCCGGAGGGTGGCCACGGCGAGCAGCGGCGCCCCGACGACCATGCCGATCGCGAACGCCGATATGAGCAGCCCGGCGCGCGGGATGCTGACGCCGAGGTCGGCGGCGATCGGCGGCAGCAGGCCCGACAGCATGAACTCCGAGGTGCCGAGCGCGAAGACGCTGAGACCGAGGACGTAGACGGCTACGGGCATGCGGGAGCGCTTGGCGTCGGCGGAGGGCATACCGGTTATGAGCGCCGCGCGTGACCTGCATATTCCCGGCCCTGTTCCTGCGTTCTGGCCCCGTCAGGCGAGCAGTAGTTCCAGCTCGGTGGAGAGATTGCGCCGGGCGATGTGCTCCCAGCGCTCGTGGCCGACCGGGGTGCGGAACAGCTGGGGCAGGGCCAGCAGCTGGCGCAGCACGGCGGCACGGCCGGTTCTGAAGGCGTCGTCGGGGACGAAGCCGTACTCCTGGCGGACGGCGGCGGCGTAGGCGGCGTACGCGGCCGGCTCGCCGGCCAGGACCGCGAGGTCGGCGTCGCAGAGCACCTCGCCGTTGTGGTCGCCGGGGGCCGGGTCGTGGCTGGTCGTGAGCAGCACGAGCCGGACCACCTCGGCGGTGCGCGGGGCGTCGACCCCGGCCTCGGCCAGCGCCCGCTCGGCCAGCCGCGCGCTGCGCTCCTCGTTCTCCGAGCGGTCGGGGCGGTAGACCGCGTCATGGAACCAGGCGGCGAGCAGTACGGCATCCGGGTCATCGGCGTACGCGGCCAGCTCCGCGATGTGGTCGAGAACCGCGACCAGATGATCCGTGGTGTGATACCAGCGCTGCCCTTCGCTCCACCGGGCGAGGAGGTCCTCGCCGTAGACGTCGGGTTCTGGGGGTTCCGGGGCGGGCTCCGGTACGGATCCCGGGGCGGATACCGGGGCGACCCGGGTGCGGCGCAGCAGGTCACACCATTGGGTGAGCAATGCGGCATGCTGCGGGTGCGTCATCGCGGGGGTAGCGGCCATGGTGACTATTGTGCGCCTGGGGGCTCGCGCGGGAGTGGCGAATGTGGCACTCTTGGCTATATGTCTAGACCAATTTTCGAGGTGATCGCCCTCGGCGTCGACGACGCCGTAGCGGCCCAGACCGGCGGTGCCGACCGCCTCGAGCTGGTCGCCGACATGGCCGCGGACGGCCTCACCCCGTCCCGCGAGACCTTTGCCGCCATCCGCGCGGCCGTGCACATCCCGCTCCGCGTCATGCTGCGGCTGGCAGACGGCTTCGGCGCGGGCGACCTCGACGCGCTGTGCGCCGCGGCCGAGGGGCTGCGCCGCGAGGGCGCGGACGAATTCGTCCTCGGCTTCCTCGACGGGCGCGGCGCGGCCGACCTCGAAGCGGTCTACGCGGTCGCCGACGTCATCGACGGCTGCCGGTGGACGTTCCACCGCGCCATCGACCGCGCCGCCGACCGCCACGCCGCGCGCTTGCAGCTGGCGGGGCTGCCGGGGCTCGACACGTACCTCACGGCCGGCTCGGCCAAGGGCGTCGACGACGGGCTCGGCGTTCTCGTCGCCGAGGCCGCGCGGTCTGCCGCCTCCGAGCCGGGGTACGAGCCGCGGATTCTCGTGGGGGGAGGGCTCAACCGCGAACATCTGCCGGCGTTGCGGGGGGCGGGGATCGACGCTTTCCACGTCGGCGGAGCGGTGCGCCCTGCGGGCTGGGCTTCCCCTGTCGACGTCACCGCCACCCGCGAGTGGCGCGCCCTGCTGGATGCGCCGGTCCCGGTGGGCTGACCGCCTGCGCGGCGGGCTGGTGGGTCCGGGGGCCGGGTCCTCCGGGGCGGCGGTTCGAAATCGCCTCTTTACGTTCCAGGCGGCCCATCGACTAGCTCGGCAGCATTTCGAACCCCCACCCCTACGGCCCCGTCCCCCTCAGGTCGACTCGATC
>NZ_JASISZ010000107.1 GCF_030063355.1 Streptomyces sp. PH10-H1 | reverse complement strand
CTCAGCCCGGTCGAGTTCGAGGAGAAGCACTACGCCGAACAGGCAACGACCGAACGAGCGAACCTGAAACCCCGTCAACCCTCCCTGACCAGCTGATCAGCACCTCCCGAGCAACGGGGGAACCTCACGGGGGTGGTTGTTCGTGTGGCTGGGGCGGGAGTTGCGGTGCCGGTCCTGGGCTTGGTTATCGGTGAACGTTGACCGGTGCGTCGTCCCCGCAGCCTTCCATGATGTCCGGGGTGCCGTGAGTGATGACGTGTCGATCCTCTCTGTAGTTACGACATCAAGCTGTCTTTGAAGTGCAGTGCTTAATGTTGGTGTAGAAGATCCTGGTCTACCTGTGAACTGGGATGGTATTCGCGTCTCGTCCTAGGTAGCCGGTGGTCGATGGCCTCTGAACTGCCATGCTGTGACTAGGCAAGTAATGTCGTGACTAGAAGGATAATTTCTTACGAAGCGCGTCGATCGGGCGAGGCGTGTATGCGTACCTTTTACGGTCGATGATCATTTATTCGGTACTTGAGCGGAATGCGGCCTTCGCGTTGAAGTGATGAGGGCGTGCCGAATGTCGGCGCGGTCCCGGCACGGGTCACGCCGAGGACCGTCGCTCACAGTCTCATCTACCGGGGCAGCCCGATGAAGGCCCGCCGTCCCTCTTTGGCGGGACCGGTGAGCCCTCGATCCGCGAGAGCCAGTATCGGGGCGACCTGCTGTTGCGCCCGCGGCTTCCCGCGCTAGGCAACAACCGCGGCGAGCCGACAGAACCGCGCAGTCGCCGGCCAACTGTCGAACACGTCGTAAAACGGTGGCCTGTACAGTCATGCCACTCGCGGTGCCCGGTCGGGCCATGAGCGAAAAAGAAACGGGGAGTGGTGGCGCAAGCTTGGGTGGTACGGGCCGGCTCGGAGGGCGAGCGGGAGCAGTACGCCATCGACGAGGCGCTGGTCGTCGTAGGTTGGGAGGAAGTCGAGCACGACCTCAGCACCTGCCAGTCCATTGACGAGCTCGATGCGGTACTCGACAAGACTTACCCCCAAGTCGCCGCCGGCACCCGCAACAACTGGAAACACCAGCTGTGGCGGTTCAAGGCGAAGATGAGCGTCGGCGACTTTGTGGTCATGCCACGCAAATTCCAGCCTTTCGTAGCCGTCGGCGAGGTGACCGGCCCCTACGAGTACCGGGCCGACGCCGAACCGGGCTTCCGCCATGTGCGCCCCGTGTCCTGGCGGCGCAAGGACGTGATGCGCGCAGCGATCGGAGGGGACCTGCGGGACAGCATGGGGGCCTTCTTGACCGTCAGCGGACTGAGTCGCCGCAACGCCGCACAGCGGGTCCAGGAACTCGCAAGCTCAGGCATCGATCCGGGCTATGACGGCGATATCGAGCCGCCGGCCGATGCTACTGCCTTGGTACTGGAAGTGGAGCAGGAGGGTACCCGGCAGCTCACCGCGCGTGCTCTGATCGGTCTGTGGGGCTGGCAGCGCCGTACCAACGACGTCATCGACATCGTCGACGCCGAGCTCGCCGTGCGCGGGCTGCGTGCGACTCCGCATTTCACCGAAGTGGCACTCGATGGCCTGGTCACCGTTTCAGCTATCGACGCTGCCGAGGTACAGGCCGATACGCAAGCCCAGCAGGGTGCGGATCGGGCCGGCGGCGTGACCGAGGTAGACCTGGGACGGCACTGGCGTATCGGCAGCCTTCTGCCCAGCGTGCGGAACGTGACCACCGTCGCCTACGACGCGCCGCTGAGCACCGCGCTGACCTGGATGGTCGAGCATGACTACTCCCAGCTGCCCGTCGTCAACGACAACAACGTGCTGCGCGGGGTCATCACCTGGGAGAGTATCGCCCGTGCCCAATTGGCAAAGCGCGAACCCACCGTTGCAGCCGCTATCGACCCACATCCGCACACCGCCCACGAGCAGGAGGAACTTCTTGTCCGCATCGGCGACATCCGGCAGCACGGCTTCCTGATCGTCACCGATCGATACAACCTCGTCGTCGGCATCCTGACTGCCTCCGACCTCGCCGAGCAGCTCAGGCTCCGCGTCGAGCCCTTCATCCTGCTGGGCGAGGCAGAACGCCGCCTGCGCCGCCTTACCCGCAGTATCGACCCCGATCATCTGCCGCAGGCCTCCGGAATCCGGAAGAAGAAGCTCGATCGGAACGAGGAGCTCACCCTCGGCCAGTACCCGGCGCTGCTGGCTGACGAGACATGTTGGGCTGATCTCGACTGGCCCTACGACCAGAACGGCATAGTCAGCCGAGTCGCCGTGGTCAAGGACTACCGCAACGAGCTGGCGCACTGGGACGTGGACGCCCCTGAGCAGAAGACCGAGCCGCTCGCCGCCACCAAGCGCCTCCTGAAACTGCTCAAGCTCCTGGACTACGATCCGCAGCCCTGACCGGTCTCGGTCCGGTGGCCTACCAGTTGCTACGGCCGACGGCGTCGTCGACGCTGTGCAGACCCACGCCTGCTGCCCGCGCGAACTATCCGGTGCCGGTGCGGGAGCGTCCTGGCGCCTCGTCTACCTGTCGGGCCGAGAGGAGGCCGTGCTCTCGGTTGGCCCGGTCAGCTCTGGGACAGATCCTGGGGCCGTCGTTCGCCCTGGACGTGGTCGTATCGTCGGCGACCTGGGTGGTGCGCAGCCGGGTGGCTGCGCGTGGCGGGGGTTGCCCGTCGTCGGTCGTATCCGTGATCCCTTCGGGCGGGAGCCGGGCCGATGGGCGGCATTGCGCTGATGGGGGCAGGGTAGTGCCACAGCCTGGCCAGGGGGTCCTCGGGGCTGGGGCCGAGTAGGAGGTCCAGTAGCGCGGGGTGCCCCTGGTAGAGCGGGCGTTCCTCGCCCGCGCCCGGCGGGGGTCGCGGCACGGCTGCCCTGGGCGCGGGGCATGGGCAGGCAGCCGGCGGACGTAGGTGGCGGCGTGCTGCTGGGTGCCATGGCCCATGTGGTGGATCGTCGCCCCGTAGCGGGTGCGCGCTGGTAGCGATCGCATGGCCGGCGGGGTCGATCACCTCGACGGGACACTTCGCAGCGGTAGCTGGCTTCGCTTTCTGCGGTCAGGCGCGGGTACACCCGGGATTGAAAAGGCAGAGATAGCCAGGTCGCCTGACGTGGCACGGATTTTAGAGCAACTGCCGCCACCTTCTGGTGGGGGTGAAAAGCTACTGCGCAGATTGATCGCTCCGTTGCTGCGCGCAGCGCCCCGGTTTGTCTAGGAATGGGAGCGGGGGAGGGCGACGACGAGGAGAATTCATGCGGATGGCTTGACCTGTGCTGCTTCGCACCGGCGTCTTACGGGTTCGGTGAGGCATCGAGGGTGCGGAGAAGCAAGAGGGGGACTGGGAGGTTCTGGCTGGTGCAGTAGTCGCGGACGGTGTCCGGTTCGGACTGCTGGGCCTGGTGGTTCAGGCGTGCGTGCAGGCTGTTGAGTGTCGGGTCGGTGAGTGTGCTGGCCGCGGCGAGGAGGGCCGTGAGCTGCGCCGAGTGTGCGTCGCTGGTCTGTTGTGATTGGACGTGGTTGCTCAGGCAGTCGCGAGCTTCCTCGTCCCGGCGGAGTCTGCGGATCAGGGCCCTGGCGAACATGTGGTCGACGAAGGGTCCCCACCTGTTGAGGCGGGCGATGTCACCGCGCAGTTGGGACAGGAGATCCTCCGCGGGAACGGCGGCGTACGTGAGTGCGAAATACGTTCGCGGTTCCATCCGTACGGCCTCCTTGACTGCTTGTGCCCGGGTCAGCATTTTCCAGTACCGGTTGACCTCCTCGTCCTCGGGGAATCCGTCCGCCAGTGCCTCCAAAGCGCTGGAGCGGCTCGGGAGGAGGTCACGTGCCCAGCCCTGGGGGAGGTCGGCGTGCAGTTGGACGCGAACGCTTTCCGGTTCCAGCCCGAGCAGGTGGGACTCTGCCAGGAGCAGGTTGGCCAGTGGGCGGAGGTTGGTGGAGTCGCTCGTTGAACGGAGCGTCTCTAGCAAGCCTGGTTCGCCGTGATGTTTGTTGGCGTACCAGGCCAGGACTCCCGGCTGGTCAAGGAGGCCCGGTTCGGAGGCGACCGCAGCACCGAGTTCGGCGGCGAGCGACGGCTCCCGATCTGCCACCAGCGCGAGATATCCCCAGGCTCCGCTGTCAGGCCCTCCCCCCAGGGCGGTGGTGAGCCGCTTGACGGGAGAGGTGCCCAGGTGCGCGCGGAGGTGGGGCCAGCGATCGGCGAGTGCGGCCAGGAGGAGCAGGTCGGCATCGGGGCCGGTGTCGCTCAACATCAGCTTCCCGCCTTGCAGACCGCCTTCGGTTAGAAGGTGGAGTTCGTCGGTGAGCAGGATGCCCAGCCACGCGGATCGCTGCTGGCCCCAGCTCATGAAGCCTTTGCCGATGCTGTGTTGGGCAAGGATGTCGATGGCCTGTTGCCAGTCGTTCTGGGGCAGCGTCCCGGTGTCGTGCTGGAGAGTGAGGTGGGTGTGGTAGGCGGCGGAGGCAGCGGACCTGGCCAGGTCTTCAGGTTCGAGTGGCCAGTTGCGGGTGAGTGCGCACACGGTGGCGCTGTCGGCTTGGTCGCCGGCCAGGAGTGTGTGGAGGGTTCGGCGGGCCGGGGTGGGCAGGGCTGGGTGCGTGGTGTTGAGGACCTTCACCACGGTGGCGATGATGTCGGGGTCGTCGCCGTAGGCATGGGTGATCGCGTCGAGCGGGGCCTGCGGGGCGGCCAGGAGTTCGGTGGTGAGGGTGCGGGCCGGGGCACTGCGGGGGAGGCGGACGATCACCTCATAGGCGATCCCGTCCAGCCCGGGGTACTTGAAGGTCGTGAGGGCGTCGAGGCAGGCGGCGGCGACACGGTCGGCTTGCGGGCCTTGGGTGATACCGAGATCCTGGCAGGTATCCAGGAGAGCGAGGGTGACGATGTCCACGCGCAGGCGTGCGGTGTCTGCCGGCGGTTCGAGCAGTTGAAGGAGTCGCGTGAGCGCGGCGTCGGGGCCAAGGACGGGGGCGGCGGCTCGGGCAATCCGGGAAGCGCGCCTGGGTTCGCTGAGCAGCATGGTGCGCAGTGCTGCGACGACCTCGGGGTCCTGGTCCCAGTGCGCTGTCAAGGCGCCGGCGGCCCAATGGGGTGTGCCGCTGGAGGCGAGGTTCTGCAGCAGGTAGTCGCGGACGGTGCGGCTCTTGCTCATCGCGGTCAGGGCGGGAAGGTCGAAGTCCAGGGGGCGAGCGCCGTCGCCATCCAGCAGAGTGTCGGCCGCCGCCGAGACCTGTGGGTGCTCGGGGTAGGCCCGGGCGAGCGGCCCCAGACCCAGGAAGCTTGCCAGGGAGTGATCGGTACGCAGTGTCCCGCAGACGAAGGCGATGGTCCGCGGTTCCTGCGCGAAGCCCTGCAAGAGGACCGCCCAAGCAAGATGGCGGTCTCCGTATCGGCGGCTGCCCTTGTCGAGGATCTCCAGGCAACTATCGAGGACGCTGTCACGTGGCTGTCCCGGTTCGGCGACGGCGGCCAGGAGCGTATTGGCCAGCAGCGGGAGCCATAGGCGGTCGGTGTCAGCGGTGCCGAGTTGGTCGGTCAGCCAGTCCCGTTCGGCGGGCGTGACGGCGGCGACGTCGCCACGTCGGTCGCCGAGCGGCGCACCGGGACCGGAAGCGGCGGTTGTGCCGAGCGCACCGGCGAGGCCGACCAGCCGTACGGGCAGAGCATCCTGCCGACGTGCATGCGCGATCAATCGGGTGACGCACTGATCTTCGGGCCAGCTCCTGATCAGTTCATGCGTAATCAGCGCGGTGTGCTCGGCTGTCGGCCCTTGCGCGGCGGCGCGCAGGAGGGCCTCCAGCGTTTCGTCTCGGCGTTCCCCGTCGGCGTACCGGCAGATCAGAGATATCGCGGCGGCGCTGACAGCGAGCACGTCCTCACCGCGTAGCGCCGCAGCCAGGACGGGCCATACCGGGCTCGGCAGTTGACTGTCGTCGACGACGCTGCCCAGGCGATCGAGCAGCGCGGCCGGTACGGGCTGGTGAGCCACGGTCCACCGCTGGAGGTGACCGAGCAGGAGGCCGGCGAGAACAGGTTGGCGCAGCCCTGGCAGCACGGCCTTGAGCAGGCGCTGGCGCAGCGGAACGTAGGGATGGGTGTCGATCATTTCCAGGACACGAGTTGCGTGGCGGCGCGCGTGCCCCGGTGCGAGACCGAAGCCGCCGAACACCGCCTCGGCCAGTACGTGCGCCGCAGCCATGCCTGCGGGCCGGTCCGGGACAGCGTGGTCAGCCAGGATGTCGACGACCGCCGGCATCTGGTTGGGACGCAGCCGCCACATGATGGCCAGGAGGACCTCGCTCCAGCGGGCGTCGCCCGCATGCTCGGCGACCAGAGTGTGCAGCGTTTCGGGGGCCAGGTAATCGACCGCGTATTCTGCGGCAAGCTGCTCCATCAGAGCGCGGTGGAAGAACCCGAGGTCGCGGTGGGACTGCCGCACCAGGACGCCCAGTTCGCCTTCGGCGATCTGGATGAACTGCTCGCCGGCCAAGGCTGCCGCGCCGGCATCCATGGCGCCGACCTCCGGATTGCGCAGCGCGTCGATGACCATCCTCCGGACCTGGGTCTCCAGGACCGGCCCGAACATGCCGCGTTCTTGGTGAGTGAAGGCGATCTGCGCAAGCACCGACCGCACCTGCTGGTCCGTCAGGCCAGAACGAGGTCTGGCCAGCGACGCCGCGGTGCCCCGTTTGGCCGGATGGTCCTGAAGGAACTGATCGACAACGCGCTCGTATACCTCGAAGCGGCGCCGCGGCAGCTTGACATCGGCCAGACGCAAGCCGACCAGCAGGAGCAAGAACAACGGTACGCGCGCGAGTTGGCGAAGGTCACCGCTCGCCTCGAGTTCGCGGGTGAAGTCCTCGACACGGCTGCCCAGCAGAGCCGGGCCCACGGACCGGTCACCACCGGGCCCGTGCGGAGAGCCGTGATCTGCCGGTGCGGCGTGGGCGGCAGTGAACCAGATGGTGGCCAGGGTGTGCTGCTGCGCAGCAGACAGCGGAGCCAGCTCCGCCCGGCTCCATACCCCGGACATGGCGACACGGCGCACCCCGTACGGGCGCGTGGAAAACAGGGCAGGCAGGTCCCGCTGGTCCAAGAAGGCCTCAAGAGCGGTTGATGCGCTACGCGCTGCCTCCTCGGTCTCCCACTCATCCAGGCCGTCGACGATCAGCAGCAGGCGCTCGTCCTGAAGCGCCTTGGCGACCAGATCCCACAGATACGCGCCGTCGTTGTGCTCCAGCCACGCCTTGAGCGTGGAGGAGACCGAGGCGCGGTCGTCGTCGTAGGCACGACGACGGGTGAAGAAGTGGAACGGCAACCAGACCGGCAGGCGGTCCCCGAAACGAGCCGTCCAGCCAGGCAGGACCGGTTGCTCGGACAGCAGGTCGAGCAGAGCAAAACGCAGAAAGGTGCTCTTGCCGCTACCCGGCCCGCCCACCAAAAGATGTCGATCACTGGACGCGAGCCACTCGTCGATGCCGGTACGGGCCTCGACATCCGCCAGCCACGGTGCCGACGCGGGCTCGCCGGCTCCGTGCGCAACAGCCGCAGCGTCGCGAGCTGACCCACCCGCCCCACCCCAGGCCTCGGGGGCCGCCATTTCGACCCTGGAACCCTCGGACTGCGCCCACCACTGCAACGCAGTGACCGTCGGCCTGCTCAAAGTCGATGACACGGAGCCGGGCACAGTTGCCGCTTGCGCGAGAACGTCCGGAACGACGAACCGGTCACGGAACGCCACCCTAGGCGCGTCGGCCCGCTGCAGGGCGGCCATACCGGAGTCGGTCAGGTCGAAGAACGTCGTGTAGAACGATGCCAGCTTGGTCCGCAGCGCACCGACCTCGGCGGCGTCCAGGCGCCCGCCCAAAGCGGCGGCCGCCTCCGAGGACACGAACCGCTCCACCCACCGGCGGCCGAAGAAGTCGTCCACCAGGTACGGCTCGGTCTTCAACTGTGCCGACAACTCTTCGGCGTCCCACACCTCGAAGCCGATGCCCAGCTTCTCCAGCCTCGCGCGCTGCTTTCTCACCTCGTCATCGAATTTGCGCTCCACCCCGGACAGGCTCACTGCGTAAACGAAGACACGACTGGCATCCGCCCAGTCACCTGCGAGGAATTCGTTCACGGCCTTGCCCAGCTTCGCCGCGGTGAGCACCGCGATCCTGCGCGACTGCAGACTCAGGTACTGGCGCGACCGGTCGGAGGACCACTGTCCCTCGGGCAACCGCACGTACAAGTCGATGCCCTCCTGGTCCTGCCCCGCCCTCCCGTACAGCTTCGCCGCTACTGCCTCCTTCTGGCTCAGCTTCCATCGCGGGGAGCCGACCGGGACCCGGTCAACCGCGTGGTCGACCTCACCTCTGCGCCGCGCCAGACGCAGATTGAGACGCTCGAAGTTCTCCCAAGCCAGGCTCGCGAACGGCAGCACCTGATCCATGGTCTCAACCGGCGGATCCAGGTCCTGGCAGGCAACCAGCGTCTGCAGCCGCGGGGGCGCAGGAATCCAGCTCCCCGCGTCACCGGGGACCGACGCCACACCCGCTTCGCCAGTTGTTCGAGCTCCGCGCCCGTTTTTGCGCCCCATGCCTCCTATCCTGGACCATCGAACGTCGTCTGACGGGATCTCGGCCAGCCCTGTTTGGCGCGTCCAGCCCCCGGAGCGCCCGGCGTATACCGTGGGCAGCCGCACCCGGACGCCGCTTTGACGGGGCGTTGTCCGGATGACGGCGGGGGATCGGGTGCCGGACCGGTGGGATTTGATCGGGGGATGACCTTGCGGGTTCGGTGCCGGGCCCCAGCACTCCGGCACACGGTCAACGCGGTGGCGCCCACAACTTGCTCCCCCCAGTCCCCAAGTCTGCTCAGCCAGCGGCCCTAGCGGTAGACGCTGGGGGAGCGGGCCGCGGAATCTATACCGGGGTGACGATGGAGTCCAGCAGGCTATCCTTCCCGGGCGGTCTGGCCTGGATCAGGCGCGAATGGTGGCGGAGTATGGAGCGGTCGAACAGTGGTGAGCAGACGGTCTGCCGACATCGGTCGCTGGTAGCGATCAATTTGTACGAGTTGCTGCGGAAGTACGAATGCCAGGACTGCCAGGCCGTTCTTACGTGCTCGTGCGACCGGGAGATCGCCGTTTACGTCCTTCCGCATCAGGCCATGCGAAGTGTGGACGCGCAGCGATTCGAAGTGCGTGTCACCGATCCACTGACGGATGGTGTCTGCCACGAGTGCCGAGGTGAGACACCTCCGGTCGCGCCGAGCAAGCCCCATCGCGGGGCGGCGAGTCTGGTCCAGCGGTACTACTGGAGGGAGATCTACAAGGAGACGAACCACCGGTTCATCGAGTGGATACGATCGCGCGGACTGCCCTTGTGCGGTCCTGATGGGCAGCCAAGGGTGATGGCGCTCGCGCGTGCGCATGAGGATCAGTATCGAACCCTCAAGCGTGCCGTTATCGCGGACGTAACACGGTCGAGTCGTCAACGGCGGCCAGATCTACAAGATCGCGAAGGCCGCGGAGAAGGACGCCCGGGGGAGCCGCGGAACCGGGTCACCGGTCGGTGCGCCGGCAGCAGCGGAACCGACGCCGGCGAACGCCTGACCTACGGCGGCCTTCGCCGGCTGCCCGAGAACTGATCGTCAGCGCGGCCGGCCTGACGGGTCGGGGTGCAGCAGCGCGGCGGGTCCTGGGCTGCGTCTGCTGTCGGCTCGCCGGCCCCGTCGCCGAGACGTCGCCAGCGCGATCACGGGTGGCTCCCGCCGATGCCGTCGCAGGGCGGAGGCGTCGTGGTCGTCAGGGCGGCGTCGACGACAGCTTGGACGAGAGCTGTGGTCTCGGCTGCCGTGACGTCCCGTGCCCATCGTCCGCGCGTGTGCCAGGTGCAGTTCAGTTCGAACCGGCGTACCCCGTGGGTCTGGTGCCCTTCGCCGGCGTACGGTTGCCGGTCGCAGGTTCCGTGCTGCTCGGTCTGCTCCAGATGCAAGCGGACCACGGCGGAGTGGAACCGCAGGGGCAGGGTGCGTTGGTCACGGCAGCCTTTGCACTCCAACAGGTACCGCGCGCCCTCGTCTCGCTGAAGGAAGTAGTAGGGCAGGCCGCTGCCCTCGGAGGTGTTGCAGCCGGCGCAGAGCGGACCTCGCAGATAGTCGTGGTCGTGGCAGTGGTCCCATCCGGCCGCCTGGCGCGCCTGGCACAGCGCACACACGTAGTCGTCAGGTTGCGTGCGGCGCCGTCGGGCCGAGTCGTACAGCACGCCGCGCAGGTGACCGGTGTACGGCTGGAACGTTGCCCCGCTACAGGGCGGACACAAGGTGACGTACCCGGTCTTGGTCGGCGTCCGCCAGCCACCCCATACGTCCGGATCCAGGGCGCCACAGCCGGAACACTCCCGCGCCCGGGCGAGTAGATCACCTTCCACGCGCTGGCCCCGGTCAAGGAGGTCGGTGTAGGCGCGCGGGAGGAGCCAGCCCTCGCCCGACCAGGTCAGCAACTCCAACGGCCGGGTCCCGCGATGTTCTGCGAGCTCCGGCGCTCGGCGCTGGCGGCGACGAACTCGTCCCAGGTCATGCCGCCGGGTAGACCGTTCTGCTCGATCGTCTTCCAGGCGCCCCAGTCCGTGGGCGCCTCCTCAACCAGGCAGCGCTCGGCCTGGGTCTTGCGGCGGGCTCAGTGAAACATCCATGCCACCAGCTCGCGCCGCCAGTCCGGGAGCTGCCTGTCGCCGGGCTCGCCCTGGTCGCGGTACGCGGGCAGGTGCAGTTCCACGACGTCGTCCAGGACCAGAGGCAGCTCTGCCAGCGTCCGTGCGGCGCGGCGGATGTCCCGTTCGTCGTACGTCCAGCGGGCCTTGTGCTTGTAGCAGCGCACCGCGATGTCGCCCAGCACCACGTGTCCGTGGTGGCGCAGCCGGGGCATGGCGATCAGCTCGTCCGGATCCAGCGGAACCGTGGCGCTGTGGGTCAGATCCTCGAAGAGGGAACGGGCGTACTGCGCGCTGATGGGCATGGCTGGATGGTGGCAGCTTGCTCTGGCAGCGTCCTCGGCGTGCCAGTGCGCGGTGGCCGCGTTGACGTCAGCGTCCCGGTGGCGTCGAGGTGTGCGGGCGTTGCAGGACTGCAGTACTGCAAGGGCCGGCCGGCGCCGCGTCCTCTTGCAGGTAGGCGGGCAGTACCACGTGCGGCAGGGGCTGCAGGTTGCCGCACCGGCGCCGCCGAGCCGTGCAGGATCGGCCGGCTCGATGCAGTGAAGTCCTCTGCACGGGCCAGCCGGCACGGCAGTGCAGCAGGTTTGCGCGGGAGGGGCAGGAAGACCGACGCTCCACGGCTGGCCCCCCGCGCGCTGAGGATGGGCGCTGGCGGCCCGTGCAACTGCACGGTCCGCTCCTGCTCGTCGCGCCCGAGCGGTCCTGCCAGCAGCGAACGCGCAGCGCTGCTCGTGCAGACCTGCACCGCGTTGCAGTGCAGTGAGGCAGGCCGGCGGTGCAGCACGCGTGCAGGCGGCAGCGGGTGCAGGCCCCGGTGCAGCGCGGTGCAGGAGCAGGGTGCGGCACGGTGCGGGGAGTGCTGCAGCCGGAGGCCTGCACGCGCAGAAATCTATCCACAGGCAATCCCGCTTAGCGTGCTGGAAGATCGCTTTCCGCTGGTGCGGAGGGGACCGAGATCACGAAGCGGGAGGAGCAAGGGGCGATGGCGCGCAGCGAGGTAGACAAGCAGATCGAGGAGGCCGTCGAGGGCGCCGTCTTCACGATCGGCCGGCTGTTGTCGGGCCGGGACATGGATGGCGAGCAGCGGACCAACGCGACGTTCCTGCGCTCCGGCACCCGGGTCCGGGACGGGGTGCAGGGGCGGGTCGGGCCGATGTCCTACCGGCCCGGGTGGCAGCGCGCTGCGGCCCGTGTCACCACCGGGGGAGCGCTCGGGGTCGGCGGCTGGGCCTACTGGCTCGATCCCGAGCAGACCCTGCAGGCGTTGCAGTACGGCGGGGCGGCGGCCGGTGGGCTGGTGATGACAGGGGGAATGGTCCACGCGGTGCGGACCCGGGGCCGACGCGAGTTGATGCGCGAGTGGGTCATGCCGCTGCACCTGGCCTTGGCGGAGCCGCTCGGGTTGCCGCTTGCGACCCGCCCGCGCACGTACCTGCACGTACCGGCGAACTTCTCCGATGACGACGCCGAGATCCGTATCGATCTGCCGGTCAACCTGAAGTTCAACGAAAGTGCGGTCGCCGAGATGATCGTGAAGAAACTCGCTCTGCAGGGTGTGAGCTTCTCGTGGAAGTACGACGGCCGCGCACCGTACGTCACGGTTAAGAAGGTCAACCGGCCGCCGTCCAAGGTCGTGTTCGCCGACGCGAAGGTGCGCGAACTGGTGGCGAAGGTCCCCGAATCGGCTCCGCTGATCGGCCTGACCCGGGGCGGGAAGGTCGTGTCCGTCGACCTCGACACCGAGTCCCCGCACGTGCTGGTCTCCGCCGGCACCGGTGGTGGCAAAAGCGTCATCTTGCGGACCATCGCTTCGCAGCTCATTCACCATGGAGCTCTCGGCTACATTCTCGACTTCAAGCGTGTCTCCCACCTGTGGGCGCGCGGCGTGCCGAATGTGACGTACTGCCGGGACATCTCCGATATCCACGAAGCGCTCATCTACCTCGGCGAGGAAGGGAAGCGCCGAATTCACGCAGCGGAAAAACTCGCGGACGGGGCCGACGCCATGTCCATCGGGCCACGGTTGGTCATCCTCCTGGAGGAGATCAACGCGACAATGAAGCAACTCACCCGCTACTGGGAGAAGATAAAGGAAAAAGGCGACCCGAAAGTCTCCCCGGCCGTCGACGCGCTCGCAGAAATCCTGTTCATGGGCCGTGCCGTTCGGCTGCACGTACTGCTCGTCGCACAGTCCGCGACCGCCCGGGCACTCGGCGGCCCCGAAATGCGAGAAAACTTCGCCACTCGAATTCTCGCCCGGTACACGCAAAACGCGTGGCGCATGCTCGTCCCCGAAGTGCAGCCGGCCCCCAAGTCCACCCGGCACATCGGCCGGGCGCAGGTAGTCCTCGGCGGCATCAGCCACGAGACCCAAATCATGTTCATGACCGACGCCGACGCCCGCGCCTGGGCCGTGTCGGGTGCTGGGAGGCCGCCATCGGTCGCCCTGAAGAAGGGCCCCGCGGAACCTCCAGTTGGGGCGAGTACACAGGTACACAGGTACACAGATGAACGTCACTACCAGGGGAAACAGGGGGTTCAGTACACAGGTACACAGGTCTCGGAGCCCTCCGAAGACTCGGGGCCCGCGCTGTCGGCGCAGGGACCACCGGGTGCAGAACCTGGCCCAGATGGAGACGTGGCGCGAGCGCAGTCGGCCCCCCGGCAAGCACCAGGGGAGCCTGATCAGCCATCGGCGGGACCGCCAGACGACGAGATGCTCGTCGGACTGCGGGCAGCCAGCGAACTGCACCTGTCGGGCATCGACCTCACAGCGCTACGGAACGCGAGAGCGAAGGACCCTGACTTCCCCGATCCGGCGAAAAGAGATGGCCGTGATGCTTTGTACCGACTTGGCGAATTGAGACGGTGGTCCAGGAACAGGGTGAGGGAAGACGGAGAACAAGAATGGGATGAGGAGGACGAGAACTAAGCGTCTCCAGCAAAGACGAGGGGCCCGCGCAACTGCGCGGGCCCCTCGTCGTATGTCCGCAGGGGCGTTGGGCGGTCGTTCGCAAAAATCTATCCACAGGTGAATGGGCATAGCGTTCCGGTATGAGGTTCCCGCAGGCGTGCGGATGGCTTCAAACCCTGTTCCCGCATGGGCACATGTACCGCACGCGATACGTCCGAGGAGTCGCACATGAGTTGGTGGCGGAAGGTATTGAGCCTTCCCGAGAAGAAGAATGCCGGGGGTGACGAGTTCGCTGATGCTGTTTCCGCTCGTGCGGGGCAACGGCGGGCCGATGACGGGACGACCACGCCGGCGGCCGCAGCCGGGGCAGCACCTGGCGGGTGGGCGGAGGAGGAGGACAGCTCGCGGGCCGGCCGCTGGAGCTTGCGGATCGTCGTGTACTGCGTGCTGGGCCTGATGGCCTTTCTCGGGGTGCGCAGCATTGCGTTCCCGCCGCGAACTGCGGTGCCGCTGCAGCAGGCGAACCCGCAGGCCGAGGCCCGCAAGGACGACGTGCCGGAGGCTGCCGCCCAGCAGGTGGCGGCGCGCTTCGCGCGCTCGTACCTGACGTGGTCGCAGGACAACCCGAAGGCGCGGGAGGCCGACCTGGCCGCGGACCTGCCCAAGGACGCGGACGCGAAATCGGGATGGGACGGCAACGGACAGTCCACGGTCGCGCAGACGATCCCCGGCCAGGTCACCCAGACCGGACCGCACCAGGCCCGGGTGTCCGTCGCGGTGCGGGTAGCGGCCACCACCGGCCAGGGCCCCAAGGCCCGCACCATCTCGTCCTGGCGCGGCCTGGAGGTACCGGTCGCCGACAGCGGCGGCCGGGTGCTGGTCACCGGACAGCCCGCACTGGTCGGCGTGCAGCAGCCCGCCGAGTGGAAAGCCCCGGACGCCCCGGACACCGACGCGAATCTCAGCCAGGCCACCCGGGCCGGGATCGACACCTTCTTCAAGGCATGGGTCGCAGGCACCGCGGACCAGGCCGCCGCGCCCGGCGCGAAGATCGCCCCGCTCGGTGACGGGATGGAACTGCGGTCCGTCGACACCTGGTCGGTCGAGGCCGGCGCCGGGGCGCGGCGCACCGGTCTGGCGACCGTGCGGTGGAAGGTGGCCGGCGCCGAGCTGCAGCAGACCTATCGCGTCACGATCGCGCAGGTCAGCGCAAGCGGCGCCACCCGCTGGCAGGCCTGGCAGGTGACGTCGCAGTGACCACCGCCCACCGGTGCCATGTGCGCACCCTCCCCGATCCCCTTCCCCTGCACCACGCGACGACCAAGGAGAGTCATGGGCGGCAATAACCAACTGGCCAGCTATGTCACCACCATCCTCAGCTCGATCTTCGGCGTTGTGCTGATGGTGCGGGTGTTCAGTCACTGGGGCCGCAGCGAGTGGGGCAAGTTGTTCACCTGCTTCATCGGCGCATCGCTGGCGGCGTACTGCATCTTCAAGCCCGCGGCCGCCGTGCAGCTCCTCACCGGCCTGGGGACGCTGATCGCCAGCGTCTTCCAGTGACGGGGGCCCCGATGCGTATTTCCAGCACGTACACACGGCACTGGGATCTCGAGACGCGCCAGCACGAACTTTTGGGCTTGGACCTGGGCGAGGGCATCCCCCGCACCACGCTGCGCTACGGGCTGGTGTTCGCCGGCACCTGGTGGACCGGGTGGCTGATCCTGTTCGGTTTCCCGCCGCAGCCAGCCGTGCCGTTGTTCCTCATCCCGCCGCTCGCCTTGACGTGGGCCGGCTCGAAGCGGTCGCTGACGTACTGGCGGCGCACCAACCTGCTGGTGTGGGGCGTGCACGCCCAGTACCTGCTGCGCGGCGTCCACCCCGTCATCGGGCGCGGCCGCATCCCGCTGCGGCGGCTCGGCCTGCGCCTGCGGGCCCGGCGGCTGGGGGAGCGGCTGACACACCTGCCCACCGTCCCCGGTATCGGTTCGCTGTTCGCGGCGACCGGGGCGGACCCGGCGCACGCGACGGGCAAGCCCATCGGGATCCGGCACCGGGTGCGCCTGTACGGGCCGGACGCAGTTGCCGCGTCCCGCCGCCGGCTGCGCAAGACGCACCGGCCCGCCGCTACCCGCCAGGAGAGCTGAGATGACCGCCCAGACCACGATGTCCTTCACCGCGCTGCGCAACGCGGTGCACATCACCGACCCGCATACCGTTCGCGCCGTGCGCGGCAGCGAGCGGGTCCTGCTGGGTCTGGCCGCCGGCGACGTACCGGTCTACCTGCCCGAGGGTGACGGCCACGTCCTGGTCGCCACCGGCGGAGGAGGCGGGACCACCACGGTGCTGCGCTCGCTGGCCGCGCAGGCCCTGCGCCGCGGTGCGCACGTCGACGTCCTCGACCTCGACCGTCGCCGCTCCTCCCACCCGTGGGCGGCGCCCCTGCCGCGGGTGCAGATCCTCGACCGCATCGAGCAGATTCACGACTATCTCGTCGACCAGCTCGACCAGCTGCGTCAGTACGACCGCGCGTCAGCCGCCGGCGCGCCGCAGCGCCGGCTGATCGTGATCGAGCACGGCGACCGGACGGTGGACGCGCTGCGCCAGTACTGGGGCCTGACCCGACCCGACAGTCAGCTGGCGGACGCTCCGGGCATCGAGGCACTGGGCCTGCTGCTGGCCGCCGGCCGGGCCGGTGGCCTGCAGATCGCGTTCGGCAGTACCCGCGGTGTCGCCCCGTACCTCGGCACGCAGGTTCGGGACGTGTTCGTCACCCGGGTCGTGGCGTACGGCGGACAGACGCTGTGGACCCGCATAGCGCCCGAGGTGTGGCCGGTCCCGCCGTACTCCGTCATCCCCGGCCGCATGCACGTCGTCCAGGACGGCACGACTACCCGATTGCAGGCCCTGTACCTGGCCGAGAACGAGGCCCGCGCCTGGGCCCGCGGCACCGTCCCGAAGGAGTACAAATGAGCGCCGCCGCCACGAAGAGGAAGAGCGTGTCCCGGTTCGGCCGGGTGCTGGGTTTGGGCGCGGAGCGGTTCATGCCGGCGCCGCAACTGGTCGCGCTGGCCGACGGCCTGGTGGTGACCACCACCGGCGCGGAGGCGTGGTTCACGCTGTCCGCGGCCAACACCGACTTGATGCCGGAGGACGTTCAGGACCTCGAACAGGACGCGGCCGCGCTGGCCCTGGCCAAAATCCTGCCCGGCTACGCCTGCCACCTCAAGGTGATCTGGTCACAGATCGACGGTGAGGTCTACCGGGCCGAGGCGCAGCAGATGTTCACTGCCGGCGACGTCGAGGCGTTCGCCGCGATGTGGGCCGCCCGCCTGGACCAGCTCGACCTCCCGCAGCGCCACCTGCTGCTGGGGGTGAAGATCGGTGAGCGGTCGTCGGCGGTGAGCGCGACGGTGAAGAACGCGGCCGGCCACGCGCTGGGCCTCAAGCACACCGGGCTGGCGGAGAACGAGCTGGCCGAACTCGACGGCGCGGTGCGCCGGCTGGAGCGGCGGCTGGAGGCCACCCCGTGGCGGGCGAGGATCGCCCCGGTCGAACTGCTGGCGTGGGCGGTGTCGCGGGAGTCCTACCGGCCGCAGCCCGCGCCGCCGACGCTCCCCACGGTCACCGGCGCGTCCCTGGTACGGCTGTCGCAGGGCCGGGCCGTGCCGCACGCCGACCACGTGCAGATGCTCGACGCGCGCGGCGAGACCGCCGCGTGGGTCTCGCTCCTGGCGATGCCGACCTTTCCCGAGCAGCTGTACACCCCCGGCGAACAGGAGTGGCTGCGCTGCCTGTCGGAGATCCGCTACACCCACGCCTCCGGAGAGGAGGTCCTCGTCTGCCCCGAGGCCTCGGTCCGGTTCGAGGTCTGGCGCAAGGGCGCGGCGATCAAGGAGGTCGACCGGGTCCGCAAGTCCGCCAAGGAACAGCGCCGCAGTGCCGCGGAAGGCTCGGCGGGCGAGGTACTGGCCGAGACCGAGGAGACCGAGGCGGTCATGGAGGGCCTGCGGCAGCGGATGTCGCGCGACAGCACCACGCTGCTGCAGGACCACCCGCGGCTGCTGGTCGCCTCGACGGAGTCGCTGGAGGACCTTCGGGCCCGCTGCGACGCGGTCGTCTCGCACTACATGGGTCTGTCGATCGACGTACTGGTGGCCGTGGACGAACAGCGCGAGCTGTGGCTGGAGAGCCAGGTCGGCGACATGCTGCGCGTCGCGGACCTCGGCCACACCCGGGAGACCAGCGCCCTGGCAGCGAGCATGTTCTGGGGTGGTTGCGAGGCCGGGGACGAGGCCGGGCCGATCGCCGGCCTGCTGACCGGCACCACCTCCGGCGTCTGCCGGTTCGACATCGCGGCCGGCTCGGCCCGGGGCGATGCCACGACCACGGCGTTTTTGGGGCGCAGCGGCCGCGGCAAGACCACTTCCATGATGAGCGCCACGCTGACCGCCGCGATGCGCGGCGCGTTCTCCCTCATGCTGGGCTTCAAAGGCGATGAGGGCGCTTTGATCAAGGCCGGTGAGTACCTGGGCCTGCCCAGCCACCACGTCACCTGCGGGGGCGACACCCCCGGTGTCGCGGACCTGTTCCGGATGCTGCCGCACGGTGAGGCCGCCCTGCAGGTGGTCAGCCAGATGCTGATCATGCTCCCGGACCACATGAGGACCCAGGGTGTGGAGACACACCTGCTGCGCGCGGCCAACGAGGTCGCCGCGGGGCCCGATCCGGCGTCCTGGCGGGTGGTGGACTACCTCAAGGGCGACGGGCACGACCTGGCCCGCAACGCCGGCCAGGCGCTGGCGGAACTCGCCCGCACCCAGCTGGGCGCCCCGGTGCTCGGCCAGCCCGCGGCCGGCGCGTCCCCGCTGCGCCCCGAGCCGGGGTTGTGGCTGGTGCAGGTGCCGGGACTGACGATGCCGCAGGCCGGCACCGTGCCCGCCGACATGACGATGAACGAGCGGGTCTCGCTCGCGCTGATGCGCGGGCTGATCGCCTACGCACTCAACACCGCGGCCCGCACGGACCTGCGCTACCTGCCGAAAGTGATCGCGGTCCCCGAAGTGCATGTCCTGACCGGTACGGACGACGGCCGCAAGTTCCTGGACCTGATCGCCCGCATGGGGCGCGCGCTGGACACCAGCCTGGCCATCGACTCCCAGGACCCGAACTCGCTGCTGGGCCTGGACGGGGTGTTGGAGGCGATCACAACCGTCTTCGGGTTCGAGCAGGCGACGAAACTGCAGCAGGACGCACTGTCGGAACTCCTGCGGCTGCCGGTCGGACCGGCCAGCCGGGCGCTGATCAGCGGCATCAGCAAAGGCGACCGCAAGAAGATCCGGCACGGGCACTGCATCGTGCGCGACCGCTACGACCGGGTGGCCACGATGCAGTGGGACATCCCGAGCGCAGAGCTGAAGCAGGCCCTGTCCACGAACCCCAAGGACCAGACGCAAGACGACGAACCAGACGAAAACAACGTGGTCGGCGACGAGTTGGACCCCGAAAGTGCGGGGTCGGATCCGCAGGCGGGGTCCACCAAGGCAGGATCGGAGGCTGCGTGATCACCAACCCACGATCAAGGAGACCTGATGAACCCGCTCCGCTCCCGCCTCGCCGGCGCCGTCCTGGCCGCCGCGGCCCTTACCTCGCTGGCCGCATGCTCGAACAGTTCCGGCTCCGCCACCGACGCGGCCGGCCCCGACCCCGTCCAGCAGGTCACCACCAACGCCCGCGCCTACATCAGCGCGTGGATGGCCACCGAGCCCGCGGACGCCAAGGCCATGTGCGCGCTGCAGACCAAGGCCGCCCGCCCGAACTTCTCCAAGGACGGCGGCACCCTGGACGGCTGCGTCGCGCAGCGCCGGCGCAACAGCACACCCGCCGACCCGTCCGCCGCTCCCCGCGGCCCACTGACCATCACGATCAGCAACGTCCAGGACGTGCCGGCCTCCGCCACCCACCCGGCCGGCAAGGGCGCCCTGGCCACCATGAGCAGGCCCGGCCGCGACCCATTCCGCTACGCACTGCGCCTTGTGAAGGAGGGTGACTCATGGCTCGTCGAGCAGACGACCGACGTCGGCACGCGGTTCAAACACACCGCGGACCCCGTCGCGCCGGTACTGGCGCAATACAGCTGATCCGCGCCGCCGGCCGGCGGATCCGCACCTTCCGTCCGCCGCGGCTGCGGACGCTGCTGCTGTGGGGGATGGGGCTGCTGACCACCCTGACGGTGACCGCGCCCAGCGCGGCCGCGGACGACACCGACAAGTACAACCCCGGCGGCGTCGGGGACCTGATGCCCTCCCCGATCACCCCGCACGGCCAGGGCACCCTTTTCGAGATGTACACGCCCAGTGCGTTCCAGCTCGACAAGCAGCTCAGCTCGGACCTGACCGGCGGCGACCTGATCGACGGCGGCATGCACCAGGTCGCGCAGATGCTCATGGGCATCCTCACGATGGTCGGTCGTGCCGCGGTCACCATCACCCAGTGGACGTTCAACGTGGTGTCGCTGCCGGAGATCGAGCCGGCCATCGCCCGCGCGATCGGGGCTGCCGCGACCCCGATGGCCACGATGTTCCTGCCCTCGGCCCTGGCCGTCGGCATGTTCATCGCCTGGGCGCGCCGCTCGGATCAGTCGATGCTCGGGCAGATGGCCTGGGTCGCGGCGTCCGCCGCGATCGCGTGCACGTTCTTCACCGCGCCGGCCACCTGGGTCAAGGGCGTCGACCAGGCCCGCCAGACCGGTGCGACCGTGGCCATGACGACCGTCGACGGCGGTCTGACCGGCGACACATCCTCCGCGATGCCGTTCAAGACGCCGGAGCCCGCGTGGTCGGGCAAGGCCCGCGACGACACCATCCGCAAGGCCAGCGACGCGGTATGGCGCACCTACGTCGCGGTCCCCTGGTGCATCGCGGACCTGGGGTCGCTGGAGGCGTGCAAGCGGTGGGGGCCCGAAGTCCTGCAGCGCGGCGACGACATGGACGCCCGTGAGGACTACCTCGCCGAGAACATGAACGACAACAACGCCGGGAAAAGCGCGGTCAACTGGCGCCAGGGGCACACCCCGGCCGGCCGGATCGGGGTGCTGCTGGCCGCCGTGATCTCCGCGGTCATCTTCTGCGCCCTGGTCATCGTGCTGGCCGCCACCACCCTCGCAAGCCTGCTGGGCGCACTGATGCTGCTCGTGTGCGGAGTCGTGTTCGCGTGCCTGTGGTGCATCCCGGGCCGCCCCCGCCAGTGGGGCGTCAGCTGGTTCGAAACCCTGATCGGCCTGACCGTCGTCAGCTTCACCTCCACCATGCTGCTGGGCTCCGTCATGATCGTCGACACCGCACTGCTGAGCCTGCTGAGCGTCTACGGCTGGCTGATGGTGTCCATGCTGAACATCGCCGCAGCCGCGATGGCGTTCAAACTCAAAGGCAAGCTCGACGGGATCGTGTCCGCCGGCGGCGCGCAACTCGCCGGCCGCGGCATCCTCAACACCGTCGGCCACCTCGCCGGCCGCCGCCGCCTGACCAACGCCCTGAGCGGCAACAACCGCAGCCCGGGCGGCAGCGACGGCCTGGTCGGCTGGGCCCGCCGCCGTTCCGCCGGCCGCTCCGCCGGAGGCCCCGACGGCGCCCCGGCCGGTACCCACTCCGGCGCCGCTGAAGGCCACACCGTGCGAATCCACCGGCCCCGCAACTACCCGCAGCCACCGGCCTTCCCACAGCTGCCCCGCTCACCGGGAACCCGGCCGGAACTTCCCTCCGGGCCGGACGCACCACGGCCCGGCGGCCCTGGCCGGCCCAACGGGCCCGGAGGACCGGCAGGACCGCGCGGCGGCCGGCCGGCCCGGCCGAACGATCCGGCAGCCCCCCGCACCGGCCCGACAAACCGGCCCCGGACCAGACCCGGCCCGCAGCGCGGCTACCCGGTACGCCCCGGGCAGCCGGAGCGCACCGGTGTACCAGAGCACCCGCGGCAGAGCGGGCCCCGCGTGGTGCAGGGCACAGTCATCAACTCCGCTCCTGCAGCCGGCACCAGGTTCCGCAGCTACCCGCCGCCGCCATCCCGGCCTCCCGCCCCGCCCCGCCACCGGCGCACCACCACCCGGCGCGCGCCGTAAGCCACCGCCGGCCACCCTGGCCGGCCACCACCAGCCTCACCCTCCCCGCGCGGTCCGGCCGTTGACACGGCCGGACC
>NZ_JASISZ010000106.1 GCF_030063355.1 Streptomyces sp. PH10-H1 | reverse complement strand
CCGTCGTCGTCACCGGACTGCTGCTGTCCTGCTGGGCGGCCGAGTGGCTGGGTCTCCACTTCATCTTCGGCGCCTTCCTGTTCGGCGCGGTAATGCCCCGTGGTCTCTCCCCGCAAGCCGCCGCCGTCCACTCGTCCTTCGCCCGGCGGACCAGTTCGCCGTAGTCCGTGGCGGAGCTGCCGCCCGCGATCCAGCCCGTGCCGAACTTCGCCGAGCGGCGCATCGCGGCGCGCGAATGGCCCCCGACGAGCAACGGGATGCCGTCGGGCCGGCCCGGGCGCGGGCCGATGCCGGGCACCGGTCCGGCGCCGTCCCAGGTCGCCCGCAGCTCGTCCAGGAGCACGTCCAGCCGCGGTCCCCGGTCGGGGTAGTTCGCGCCGGTGGCCGCGTAGTCGTCCTCCCGGCCGCCCGCCGCCACACCGAGGGTCAGCCGGCCGCCGGAGATCGCGTCGACGGTCGCTGCCTGTTTGGCGAGCAGCGCCGCCCCGCCCCGGTATCCGGCGATGAGGATGGTGCTGGCGAGCCGGATCCGGCGGGTGACCGCGGCGGCGGCAGCGAGGGAGACCAGCGACTCGAAGTTGTCGTACACCAGCCGGTCCAGCACGCCCAGGCTCGCGAAGCCCGCCGCCTCGGCTTCGCGCGCCCAGGAGGGCAGTTCGGTCCCGGACTTGTCCGGGACGGTGGTGGGAAGACCCAGTCCGATGTCCACGTCAGACCCCGCCGTCGACGTTGAGCGTGGCGCCGGAGATGTAGCGGGAGGTGTCACCGGCCAGAAAGAGCACCGCGCCGGCGACGTCCTCGGGCTTGCAGATCCGGCCCAGCGCGGTCATTCCGACGATGCGTTCCACCGCCTCCGGCGGCAGCCCGGCGCCCGGTTCGGTCTCGGTGAGGCCGGGGGCGATGGTGTTGACGCGGATGGACCGCGGCCCCAGTTCCTTGCACAGCGCCCGGGTGAGGCCGATCAGCGCCGCCTTGGACGCGGTGTAGTGCACGCCGCGCACCCGGCCGCGCAGGGCGACCGACGAGCCGATGTTGATCACCGAGGCACCGTCGGTGAGGAGATCGAGTACGGCCTGGGTCACCAGGTACGCCGAGGTGACGTTGTGGTCGAAGACGCGGTGCCACTCGGTCTCGGGGAGCTCGCCGAACCAGACCTGGCCGTCCACCCCCACGTTGTTCACCAGGACGTCCAGCGTGCCGAACGCCTCCCGGCACTGATCGGCGACCGCGCGGACGTCGGCCGCGTCGGTGACATCGGCCCGGAGCAGCAGATGGCCGTCGCCGAGCTCCTTCAGCTCCCGGGTGAGCGATTCGCTGTCCTCCCCTGTGCCCCGTGAGACCACCACGACGCTCGCCCCGGCGCGGGCGAAGGCCAGCGCCGAGGCGCGGCCGATCCCCCGGGTTCCGCCGGTGATCAGTACACGTTTGCCGGCCAGTCCCTGCTCCATCTCCTCCTCCTTCGGTAGAACTTCAGTAGGCGGCGTCAACCTCGTAGATCCCGAAGGGAACGGCGAGCCGGGTGTCGCGGTACGGCCGCAGCGGGGCCGTGTCACCGCGGTGCCCGGCTCCCTCCTCCCAGACACGGAACGCGGCCAGGTCCGCCCACCGGCTCATCACGATGACGCCGGTGGGGTCGACGGCGGACTGCAGCAGTTCGTTGCCGAGCATCCCCGGCACCTGCGCCAGCCGCTTGCTCACCAGGTGGTACGCCTCCCGGAGCGCGCTCTGCTCGGCCTCGTCGCGCGCCTGGTGATGGATCATCACCAGCACTTCACCGGGCATGGGCGGCACCCTCGATGTGCTCCACCACCCGCATCGTGTCGAACGTGGCGGAGGCGCGGTAGGCGTGCAGGCGCTCGCGGTGGGCGACGTGGGCCTTGCCGTCCTCGAAGGCGCGGAAGCCCGTCTCGTCGACCCAGTCGCTGACGATGTAGTACGTGTCCTCGTCGGCGGTGCTGCGGGCCAGCCACTGGCCGATGTTGGCGGGGTGGCCGGTCACCGCGTCGGTTCCGCTGCGCCACTCCTGCTCGAACTCGGCCGACAGGCCGGGCTTGATGGTCATTTCGAGCATCACCCGGAACGCTCCGCCGGCCATCAGGAGATCCCCCCGTCGACCGAGATGGTGGCGCCGGTGACGTAGCGGGACAGATCGCTGGCGAGCCACAGGATGGCCCCGGCGACCTCGTCGGGCAGGCCGAGCCGGCCGAGCGCGGTCTTGTTGCTGTAACGCTCCACCAGCAGGGCCTGCTGCTCCTCCGGCAGGGCGAAGAGCGCCTCGGTCTCGATCACTCCGAGCGAGACCACGTTGATCCGGATGCCCTGGGAGCCGAGTTCCTTGGCGAGCGAGCGGGTGAGCCCGATCAGCGCCGACTTCGTCGCGGTGTAGTGCGCGCGCAGCGGTATGCCTGCCTCGGCGCCCTTGGAGCCGATGCTCACGATGGAGGAGCCCGCGCGCAGCAGCGGCAGCGCGTTCTGGGTCACCAGGTGGGTGGAGGTGAGGTTGGTGGCGACGATGCGCTGCCACTCCTCGAACGGAAGCTTCGCGTAGGGGATGTGGCTGATGGTGCCCGCGTTGTTGACCACCAGGTCGAGGTGGCCGTACAGGCCGGCGGCCTGCTCCAGCAGGCCCGCGACCTCCGTGGGGTCGGCCACGTCGGCGCGCAGCACATGGTGGTCGCCGCCGATCTCCTTGAGCTCGCGCTCGAGGGTGGCGACCCGCTCCCCCTCCTGCAGATAGCAGGTGATGACATCGACGCCGGCGCGGGCCAGTTCGAGCACGATGCCGCGCCCGACACCGCGGGTGCCGCCGGTGACCAGCGCCTTCTTCCCTTTCAGACCGAGATCCATGAATTCCTCCTCGAAGAAGCCTCAAAGAAGCGTGGCCAGCGCCGCGCAGTTGGACAGCAGAGCGAGCATGGTGATCACGCTGCGCCGCCGGTTCCACAGGCCCCACTGGCTGCGGCGTTCGGTCGCGTCGAAGCCGGCGGGCAGGTTGTCCGGGTCGACGGTGCGGATCCACCGGTTGACGGGGACGTTCTTGGCGAACGAGATGACCACCGTGCAGAGCGCGAGCAGTGCCGCGGCGGTGAAGCAGGACCGTGCCCAGCCGTCACCGACGGTGGCGGCGAGCACGGTGTCGCCCAGCAGGGTGCCCAGGGTGCAGATGGGCATGTACGGGTCGTAACGGCCGGAGAAGAAGGCATGCGTCCGGACGTAGCCCTCGTCGGGCAGACCCGCGAGCAGCGGCCAGCCGCCGAGCAGCGTGCCGAGCATGCATCCGGCCGCGAGCCCGTTCATCAGCAGCACGAGTGGGATGAGGAGAGCGGGCACCGGTGACCTCCGGGAGTGCGTCCGCGGTTACTTCCGGGTGGAGGCAGCCTCGACCTTGTCCTTGATGAGCTTCATCTGGATGGCGGTGTTCCGGTTCAGGTGCGCGGTCATGCCGGCATCGTCCACGGGGGCCTGCGGCTTCATGTGGAAGTCCTGGACCCAGCGCATCCGCACGCCGTCGGGAGTCTCGGTGTACTCCCAGAAGATGTTCATGAAGTCGAACGGGCCGGTCTCCACCCGGTGGGCGCGCACGGTGCGGGTCACCGGGTCGGGCGTGCGCTCCGAGACCCAGCTCCACACCTGGCCGTCGTCGTCCGGGTGCATGGTGAGCCGGAACGTCACGGTCTGGCCGTCCTGCTCCAGGATCTCGGCCTTGGCGTACTCGCTGAACAGATCGGGCCAGTTGACCACGTCGTTGGTGGTGTCCCAGACCTCGTCGATCGGCGCGTTGATGACTATCTCGTTGTCGGTGTGCCCGGCCATCGCCACTCTCCCTTGTCTCTCGCCTTCGTCCCGTTCCGCCGTCAGGAGACGGAACGCCCCAGTACCAGGGCCGCGTTGAAACCGCCGTGTCCCCGGGCGAGGACCAGTGCGGTGCCCAGTGCGGCGGCCCGGGGCTCGCCGAGGACCAGGTCCAGGCCGTACCCGGGGACCGGTGAGTCCGGTCCGACCGTGTGCGGGATCACCTGGTCGCGCAGGGCCAGTGCGGCGGTCGCCACGTCCAGGGACGCGCCGCCTCCGTACAGGCGTCCGGTCAGCGTCTTGGGCGCCGTGACCGGCACACCGCCGGGCCCGAACACCGCCCGGATCGCCGCGGCCTCCGCCGCGTCCTGCTCCGGTACGCCGGAGGCGTCCGCGAAGATCACGTCCACCCCGGCCGGTGTCACTCCGGCGTCCGCGAGGGCCGCCTCCAGCGTGCGGCGCAGCGCCGGCGGGCGCTCGGAGCCGGGCGCCGGGTCGAAGCCCGCCGCATAGCCGAGCACCCGGGCGTAGCCGCCTCCGGCGCCGCGCGCCTCGGCATCCTCGGCCCGTTCCAGGATCAGCATCGCGCCGCCCTCACCGGGCACATAGCCGCTGGCCGCGGTGTCGAACGGCAGATAGGCCCGGTCCGGGTCACTGACGGTGGACAGATTCCCGGTGCTCAGCTGGGCGGTCAGGCCGTACGGGCACAGCGAGGCGTCCGTTCCGCCGGTCACGACCAGCCGGGAGGTGCCGCGCAGCAGCCGCCGGCTCTGCCCGATCGCGTCCAGGCCGCCGGCCTGTTCGCAGCAGAGCACCCCGCAGGGTCCGCGCATGCCGTGCCGGATGGAGACCTGGCCGGTGGTCGCCGCGTAGAACCAGGCGATCGACTGGTAGGCGCCGACCCAGGAGGGGTCGTGCTTGTACAGGTTCTCCATCTCGTGCTGGCCGAACTCGGTGCCGCCGGAGGAGGCCGCGGTGACCACGGCCATCTCGTACTCGGGCAGTTCGGCCGGGACGACCTTCGCGTCGGCCAGCGCCTCGGCGGCCGCGGCCAGGCCCAGGTGGGTCCAGCGGTCGGTCTGGGTGACCAGTCGGCTGGGAACCTGCGCCTTGGTGTCGAAGTCCGCCACCTCGCCGGCCAGTTGGACGGGATAGCTGCTGGGGTCGAAGCGGGTGATCCGCCCGATCGCCTGCTTCCCGGCCAGGACCGCGGCCCAGTGCTCGTCCACCGTCAGGCCGGTCGGCGCGGTGACGCCCAGCCCGGTGATCACCGGGGCGGCCGGCGGGCCTTGCGTCGCGATGCTCACCGTCAGCTCCTCTCGTACGGGACGGCGCCGGGCCTGGCCAGCACCATCGCGCTCTGGAAGCCGCCGAATCCGCTGCCCACGCTGAGCACCACATCCATGGCGTGGTCCCGGGCGGTGACCGGCACATAGTCCAGGTCGCACTCGGCGTCGGGGTTCTTCAGGTTCGCGGTGGGCGGGACGACCTGGCGGTCCAGGGCCAGCGCGCAGGCCGCGACCTCGATGGAGCCGATCGCTCCCAGCGAGTGCCCGACCATGGACTTGATGGAGCTGACCGGCACGTGGTAGGCGTGGTCGCCCAGACTCCGCTTGAACGCGGCCGTCTCATGACGGTCGTTCTGCTTGGTGCCCGAACCGTGGGCGTTGATGTAGCCGACGGCCGTCGGGTCGAGCTTCGCCTGGTCGAGGGCGACCCGGATGGCCTCGGCCATCTCGCGGCCCTCGGCCTTGAGTCCGGTCATGTGGAAGGCGTTGCTGCGGCCGGCGAAGCCGACGAACTCCCCGTAGATCTTCGCGCCGCGCGCCTCGGCGGCCGACTTCTCCTCCAGGACCAGGACCGCGGAGCCCTCGGCCAGGACGAAGCCGTCGCGGTCGCGGTCGAACGGCCGCGAGGCATGCTCCGGGTCGGCGTTGTTCGACGTGGTCGCCCGGATCGCGTCGAAGCAGGCGGCGGTGATCGGCGACAGCGGGGCGTCGGTGGCCCCCGCCAGTACGACGTCGGCGGAGCCCTCCTCGATCAGCTGCACGCCGTGGCCGATGGAGTCCAGTCCCGAGGTGCAGCCGGTGGAGACCAGCGCCACCGGGCCCTCGGCGCCCACCGCGTGGGCGACCTCCACGGCCAGGGTGCTGGGCACCATGTAGCCGTACAGGTGCGGTACCCCGTAACTGCTGTCCACGAGCCAGTTCTTGCCGCCGTCGCTGAGGGTGACGTACTCCTCCTCCAGGCCCATCGTGCAGCCGACCGCGCTGCCGATGGAGACCGCCACCCGCTCCGGCGGGAGCGCGGAGAGTTCGGCGCCGCTGTCCGCGAGCGCCTCGCGCGCGCACACCACGGCGAACTGCGCGGCCCGGTCCATCCGGCGGATCTGCTGAGGCGTCAGCCCGGCCGCCACCGGGTCGAAGTCCACTTCCGCGGCGACCTGGGAACGGAACGGCGCGGGATCGAAGAGAGTGATCCGCCGGGTGGCGGTGCGTCCGGCGGAGAGCTGGTCCCAGAATCCCTCCCGGCCCACGCTTCCCGGTGCCAGGACGCCGATCCCGGTGACCACCGCACGACGGCTCACGGGGCGCCACCCACATTCGGGTTGGGCGCCTGCGGGTTCGTCGGCTGCTCGGTGTCCACATGCCCGAGGTCGGGCCGGGGGGCCAGCGGGGAGAGGTGGAACGCGCAGTGCGCCTGGACCTCGCCGATGTTGACGAGCCGGTGGCGTACGCCGATGGGCACCAGCAGGGAGTCCCCCGGGCCCAGCTTGAGCGGCTCACCGTCCAGCGTCATCTCCAGTTCCCCGGTGATGACGTGGATGAACTCCTCGGAATACGGGTGGTAGTGCTCGGTCACGAACTCGGAGGGGTCCAGATACATCACTCCGCCGAAGCCGGAGGTCGAGCCCGCAGTCACGGGGCTGAGCGTGACCCGGATGTCGCCGCCGCGCTTGCGGTTGGGCGAGACCTCGTCCGCCGAGATCCGCACGGGGGGCTGCGTGGTCATTGGATCCTCCCCTGCTCGGGCGTCCACACGTAGAAGGGCACGGCCATGGCGTCCTTGGGCTCTTTCCAGTTCGGGTCGTACGGCGACACGCACTCCGCGAGCTTGCGGTTGATGTCGTCGTAGAGCGGGTGGCTGCGCGCCCGGTAGAGGCCGTCGGTGATGTCCTCGTCCGCCTCCACCAGGTGGAAGTACAGATCGTGGAAGGCGAAGAGGGTCCGCCGCGACACACCAATCATGTGCGGCAGATCCGACGCATCCGACTCCGCGAAGATCTTCGCGATGTCATCGGCCTTACCCGGCCGCATCTTCGCCACGATCAAAGTCCGGTGCACCTTCGACCTCCTTCGATACGAGTTGCTCGGACCAACAGCCGAAACCGTCACAGCAGGCTCTAAAGACCTGCTCGAATCGGGCTGCATCAGGAGTGGTGCAGGGGTTGTGTCAGGAGGGCTGCCTCAAGGCCGGGGGACGGGCCGGGAACGCGGAAGCGCTCCGTGCGTCCCGGCCGGCCGGGACGCACGGAGCGCCAGGAGAGAATGCGCGTCAAGAGGTGGTCAGGCCTTTGTCTCCAGGGTCTCCACGCTGAGCTGGAGAATGCTGCGCATGGAGGCGTTCCGGAAGAACGTGGCGAAGGCCTGCGGGGACGAGGTGTCCCGCTCCTCCAGCAGATAGGGAGCCAGCCGGTCCTCCGCCGAGTGCACACCCGGCTGGGTGGCCATATGCCGTCCCACCGACGCCAGGTCACCCTCGTAATGGATGACCCGGACCATCACATCGTCCTTGATGAAAAGCCCCGTGCCGAGAATCCGGCCGGCCTGCGTTCCGTCCACGGTCCGCGTGTCGGCCGTGTCCACCCGGTTGAAGTTCTCGAAGATCTTGGCGATCTCGTCCTCGTTCCCGGGCTTGACCCGGTAGACGATCGCGGCGTACGGCATCCGATTCCTCCCACAGATTCGATCTCGGTACGGGTCAGCTGCCCTGCGCCGGGCTGGTGTTGATCATCTTCAGCAGGATCCTCGGCGTTTCCGCCTCCACCACGGCGTCGTCCGAAAGGTCGATGCTGCGTTCCCGCTTGATCACGCCGGTCACCTGGAGCAGCGCGAGTGAGTCGTAGCCGAGTTCCATGAAGGGGGTGTCCTGGACGTCTCCGTCGAGGTCGACACCGTCGGGCTCGCCCGCGCATTCGCGCAGCTTCGCGGTCAGCTCCTGCAGAGTGAAGTCACTCATCCGGTTTCCTCTCCTCACTGTCGTGAGCCCGCTGAAGGACCCGGACGGCAGCGTGCCCACCGCTCCTCCAGAAGGACTTGAGCCGGAGTGGGACGCACCGGTAACGGCCCAGCGGTGCGCGACCGGCCTTCTAGCGGGGTTCGACGCGGCACGGCGATGGTCGGGCGATCCAATGTCCGGTCACTCCAAGGAGGATCATGTGACGACGACCGGAGACCTGCCCGCCACCGCGGAAGTGAGCCCGGGGCCGCTGATCCGGCTCTCCATCGCGGACTGCGGGGCGAAGGTGCTGCAGGGCGCGGTGCGCGTGGGCGTTTTCACCGCACTGGCGACCGGGCCTGCCACGGAGTCCGAGATCCGGGAGCGCACTGGTCTGCACCCCCGGTTCTCCGCGGACTTCCTCGACGCCCTGGTCGGACTCGGCCTGCTGGACCGGGAGAACGGCGCCTACCGCAACTCCGCCCTGTCCACGGCCTATCTGGTGGAGGAGACGGAGAGCTATCTGGGGGGATTCATCGAGCTGACCAACGAGACCCTCTACGACACCTGGGGACGGCTGCCGGACGCGCTGATCAGCGGCGAACCGCAGACCCTCGACCCGGACAAGGGCGGCTTCTTCGGCGACCGCCATGAGAACCCCGACAAGATGAAGCGGTTCCTCAAGGGCCTGGACGCGTTCAGCGACCGCATGGGCACCGAACTGGCCGCCTGCATCGACTGGAGCGGGATCTCCACCTTCACCGACCTGGGCGGCTCCCGCGGCAATCTCTCCTCGGTGCTCGCCCGTACCCACCGGCACCTCACGGGGGTCTGCTTCGACCTGCCCCGCACCCAGCCGCTCTTCGAGGAGCACATGGGCCGGCTCGGTCTCACCGACCGGGTGACCTTCCAGGGCGGCGACTTCTTCGCCGACCCGCTGCCCAGCACCGATGTCGTCGTCCTCGGCCACATCCTGCACGGCTTCGACAGCGAGCACAGCCTGACGCTGCTGAAGCGGATCCGGCAGAGCCTGCGGCCGGGCGGCCAGGTGCTCATCTACGACCGCATGATCGATGACGACCGGCGGGACTCCGACCGGCTGCTGAGCAGTCTGCACATGAAGCTCGTCAGCCAGAACGGCCAGGAGTACCGGGTCGGGGACTGCGTCGAGTGGCTCCATGAGGCCGGCTTCGCCGAAGCCGCCGCTCAGCCGCTGCTCAGCACCCACACCCTGGTGATCGGACGGACGGGAGAACGCAGTGGCTGACGAGAACGTGCCGGTGCTCGTCATCGGCGGCGGCCTCACCGGGCTTTCCGCGAGTGTCTTCCTGACCCACTACGGGGTGCGCTCGCTGCTGATCGAGCGGCACCCGGACACCTCGGGCCACCCCAAGGCCCGGGCGATCAACCCCCGCACCATGGAGATCTTCCGCGCGGTGGGCCTGGAGGACGCCATCCGGGCCGAGGAGTCGCCGATCAAGGACAACGACGTCCTGGTCCATGTCGAGACGCTCGCCGGCGCCGAGCGGGTGCGGATGCCCAGCGCGGCGCCCGAGGACATCAGCCGGATCAGCCCGGCCCGCTGGGCGATGATCGACCAGAACCAGCTGGAGCCGCTGCTGCGCAAGCAGGCCGTGGCGACCGGCGCGGAAGTGCGGTTCAGCACGCAGCTGGTGTCGCTGGAGGAGGACGTCGACGGCATCCTGGCGACGGTGCACGACCGGTCGACCGGTGTCACCAGCACGATCCACGCCGACTACGTGATCGCCGCGGACGGCAGCCGCAGCCCGGTGCGCCGGATGCTGCGCGTGCCCGACCGGGGCCGGGGCACCATCACCAATCTGGTGAGCTTCTTCTTCCACGCCGACCTGAACCCGGCGCTGGCCGGACGCAAGGTCATCGCCGCCTACGTCAACAACCCGGTGGTGCGCGGCACACTGATCCCCATCGACAACGAGAAGCGCTGGGTGTTCAACGTCTCCTTCTATCCCGAACAGGGCGAGGGGCCGGAGGACTTCACCGAGCGGCGCTGCCTGGAGCTGCTGCGCAGCGCGATCGGGATCCACGATCTCCCGGCGGAGATCGAGGACGGCAGGATGCTGCCGTGGGAGATCTCCATGCGGATCGCCGAGCAGTTCCGCGCGGGCCGGGTGTTCATCGCCGGGGACGCCGCGCATGTCATCCCGCCGACCGGCGCGTTCGGGGCGAGCACCGGTATCCAGGACGTGTACAACCTCGCCTGGAAACTGTCGCTGGTGCTGGCCCGGGCCGCGGGTCCCGGTCTGCTGGACACCTATGGCACCGAACGGCGTCCGGTGGCTCTGGAAACCGCCAAGCAGGCGGGGCTGCGCTTCGCCGTCAGGGAGGGCAAGCGGCTGGAGGACGTCGCGGACGAGCTCGTCGACGAGACGACGATGACGTTCGGCTACCGCTACCGGTCGGGCGCCTTCTCCCCGCACTTCGCGGAACCGGCGGGACCGCTGCTGGAGGACCCGGACCATCCGTCCGCGCAACCGGGTGCCCGGGCGCCGCATGCGATCGTCCAGGTGAAGGACGGCGGGGAGATGTCGGTCGTGGACCTCTTCGGCCGCGGCTTCGTCCTGTTCACCAGCGGTGCGGCCGACAGCCTGGCCGGGACGGCGGCGCAGGCCGCCGGCCGGCTCGGCGTGGACCTGGTGGCCTATCGCGTGGGGCCGGACGGCGATCTCATCGACCCCAAGGGCGACTGGGCGTCCCGCTACAAGGTGGGCGACGACGGTGCGGTCCTGGTACGCCCCGACGGATTCGTCGGGTGGCGCGCCGCGGGCGCGGTGCCCGGCACCGCGGATCTGGAGCGGGCCCTGCGCCAGCTCTTGGACCTCGGGGCGGGCTGAGCCGGCGGGGTAACGACCTGGTGCGCGATGGGGAGTGGATCAGGGAGCGGTGTCCAGTGGCTTCGATTGCAAGGCGGAGGAGGGAGTCCACGCGGAGCATCGGCGATCGACGACAACGCCGCAAGCGGAGTCGCGGGACACCGCGAGCCCGCTCCCTGTCGCGCACCAGGTCGTAAGCCGCCCCCGCCGGTAATGGCACCACAGACGGGAGCCGCGCCACTGCCCGGGACAGGCGGTGGCGCGGCTCTCCTGTGTCTCCTGCCCTCTCACACGGCGCGCGAGTGCGCCGCCCGGGAGAGCGCGTCGGCCAGAACCGCGGCCGGGTCGGCCGCACGACCGCGGCTGCGCCAGGCGATGAATCCGTCCGGGCGCACCAGCACGGCGCCGCCCTCACCGACCCCGTAGGACGTGGTGAAACCGGGGCCGGCCGGCTGGGCCAGCACCCCGATACCGGACCTCGCGGCCAATGGCGGCGCCGCCGCCAGCCAGGCGCGGCCGTCGTCGGTGGCGTCACTGGCCAGCAGCACGAAGTCATGGGCGATCAGGTCGTGCAGCGGAACGGGGCTGCCGCCGGGCCGGTCGATCATGAAATGCGGCGCCCGGGTGCCGGGCCGGCCGGTGGCCTGGTGCGGGTCCTCGAAGACCGCGCCGTCGTCGTCACCGTCCGGGTCGGCGAGTACGGCCACCGAGCGGTACCGCTGGCCGAACAGGACGGTCGGCTCGGGCCGGTGACGCGCGGCGATCTCCTCGTCGAGCCCGTTGCGCTGCAGATAGCGGATGACACCCTGCTCGACGGTGAACTCCGCGACCGGGAGACGCTCCGGCTCATAGCTGTCCAGCAGCGAGGGCCGGGCCAGTCCGCGCAGCACCAGAGCGAGTTTCCAGGCCAGGTTGTGGGCGTCCTGGATGCCCATGTTGCCGCCGAATCCGCCGGTCGGCGGCATCACATGCGCGGCGTCGCCGGCGAGGAAGACCCGCTCGTGGCGGAAGCGCTCCGCCACCTTGGCGGCGATCTCCCAGTCCTGTCCTGACTCCACCTCGACGTCGAGGTCCGGCACGCCGACCGCGGCGCGGATCAGGGCCAGGCAGCGGTCGTCGGTGTAGTCGGCGGCGGACTCGTCCGGCAGCAGGCTGACCGCCAGGCACCACCGGTGGGTGTGCGGGTCGAGCTGCCCGAGCACGCCGTGCACATCGGCGTTCTTGACGAAGCACAGGAAGAACTCGCGGCCCGCGACCAGGGCGGTCAGGTCCGCGTGGAAGATCATGATCAGTTGTCGGCCGAAGGCGCCGGGGCCCTCCGCCTTGATGCCCAGACCCTCCCGGATCGGACTGCGGTTGCCGTCCGCCGCGAACAGGTAGTCGGCGCGGACGTCGTGCTCCTCGCCGGTCTCCACCGAGCGGATCCGGGCGGTGACTCCCTCCTCGTCCTGGGTGTAGCTCACCATCTCGGTGCCGAATCTGATGTCCGCGCCCAGTTCCTCCGCCCGGCGCTTGATCACCGGCTCCAGGCGGTCCTGGCCGATCAGCGTCCAGCCGGTGGCGCTGACGCCCTGCGGATCGGCCGGGAACGGGCCGTCGAACCAGCCGAGTTCGGGCCCGGCCAGCGACTCGACCTGCATGATGTTGCCGTATTGCGCGTTGGGGGTCTCCGCGGCCCGTACGTCCGCCTCCAGCTGGAGTGCCCGCAGGATCTCCATGGTGCGCGGACTGGCGGCCTGGGCGCGCGGCTGCACCGAGACGGTGCGGTGGCGCTCCACCACCAGCGGCGGGAATCCCTGGTGCGAGAGGAAGAGTGCGGCCGACAGGCCCACCATGCTTCCGCCCACGACCAGCACAGGTGTCCGTTCCTCGGCCATGCACAGCCCCCTTGACAGGTAACGACCTGCCCCGCGGTCGTAATCGGTTGGGGCCCACTGAACGGCGCGGGGCTCGGTGCGCGGTGGAGCACCGCTCGGGACCGGATATCGGCCGCGGCCCGGATTCGACCGGTCTTCCAGTACCCGCCGAGACGCCCCTGCGACGTTCCGGGGACCTGACCGTGGTCCCACAGTCGAGAGAGGGATGAGCATGGTGTTGCTGCAAGTGCTGAGCGTCGCCGTGATCCTGGGCACCGGCATCGTCGCCGGGGTGCTGTTCGCCGTGGCGATCAGTGTCATGCCCGCATTGATCGCGATGCCGGTGGACCGATACATCACAACGCACAGACTGCTCGGCCGCCGTTATGACCACATCATGCCGTACATCGTCACGACCTCGGTGGCCGTCGACATCTTCGCGGCCGTCAGGACCGAATCCACCGCGAGCCGGCCGCTGTTCGCCCTCGCGGCGGTGTTCATGGTGGGTGTCGCGGTGGTCTCCCAGACCCGGAACGTACCGATCAACAACCGGGTGAAGAGCCAGGACGAGAACAACATCAGCCCGGACTTCCAGGACCCGCGCCTGCAGTGGCGCAACTGGCACGCGGTACGCACCACGTTCGCGATCGTGGCCCTGGTGCTGACCGCGGCGGCCGTGGCGGTGCTCCGGTGAGCCCCGCCGAGCGGCCCGTGATCGAACTGGGCCGGCCGGGCGATGAGGGACTGCCCGACAACGAGGCGGTGATCGCCGCGCTGTCGGCGCCCACCCCCGGCCCCATGGCGCAGCGGTTGCTGCTGCTGCACTTCACCGGCCGGCGCACCGGCCGCGCGTTCACCATCCCGGTGGGCGCCCACACCCTCGACGAGAGCCTGGTGCTGGCCACCTCGGGCACGTGGCGGCACAACTTCGCGGGCGGCGGGGACGCCGAGCTCACCTGGCTGGGGGAACGCCGGGCCGCCCGGCTGGACCTGGTGACCGACCCGGTCCGGGTCGCCAACGGCTATCTGCGGCTGATCCGGCTCTACGGTCCCGCCGCGCAGCGCCGGCTCGACCTCACCATCCATGGTGACCAGCCGCCGACGACCGCGGACCTGCGGGACGCCGTCGCGCGGTACGGGCTCAGCCTCATCGACGTGCGGCTGCTCACCCCCGGGCCGTCCGCTCCCGCGGATCCCGTAGCACCGGAGAGGACCAGGGCATGAGTGGAATCGTCGGCTGGGTCGACTACCAACGCAATCTCTCCGGCGAGGCGCCGGTGCTGCGCGCGATGGCGGACACCTTGAACCATCGCGGCGGCGACGGCGAGGGACAGTGGCTCTCCCAGCACGCCGGGCTCGCCCACCGCAGGTTCGCGGTGCTCTCCCCGTCCGACAGCGGGCAGCCGGTGATCGCGGACCATCAGGGTGAGCCGCTGGCGGTCGCCCTGCTGGACGGGTCGATCTTCAACTTCCGTTCGCTGCGCACCGAGCTGGAGGGCCGCGGGCACCGGTTCCGCTCCGGCGGCGACGCCGAGGTGGTGGCCAGGGCCTACCTGGAGTGGGGCAAGTCCTTCGCCAAGCGGCTGGAGGGCGCGTTCGCGGTGGCCGTGTGGGACGTCCTGCGGCAGGAGCTGCTGGTGGTACGGGACCGGCTCGGCATCAAGCCGGTGTGCTTCGCCCGTACCGGCCCCGACTCCACCTCGGGATTCGTCTTCGGCTCCGAGCCCAAGGCAGTGCTCGCCCACCCGAAGGTCGAACCCGTCGTCACCGCCGACGGGCTGCGCGAGGTCACCGCCCACGGGAAGAAGCCGGGGACCACGGTCTTCCGCGATGTGACCGAGGTGCGCCCGGGACACCTGGTGCGGGTGCACTCCGGCGGCGTCACCGAGGAGCGCTACTGGGAACTGACGGCCGAGCCGCACACCGACTCGCTGGCGACCACCGTGGACACCGTCCGCGGGCTGCTGTCGGAGTCGGTCGCCCGACACCTGGTCGCCGACGTCCCGATCGCCGCGCTGCTGTCCGGCGGCATCGACTCCAGCGCGCTGACCGCGCTGGCGGCCCGCTCGCTGGCGGCGGAGGGCCGCGGCGCGGTGCGCACGTTCTCCATGAACATGGTCGGTTACACCGAGAACTTCGAGGTCCACCCGACGATGCGGGCCACCCCCGACTCGCCCTTCGCGACGATGGTCGCCGAGCATGTGCACAGCGATCACACCGAGGTGCTGCTCGACACGGCCGCACTGTGCGACCCCAAGGTGCACGCCCAGGTCATGCGCAGCCAGGACACCCCCTCGCCGCTGGGCGACATGGACGTCTCGCTCTTCCTGTTCTTCCGGGCCCTGCGCGACCAGGCCAAGGTGGTGCTGTCCGGGGAGACCGCCGACGAGGTCTTCAACGGCTACTTCTGGGCGTACGACCCGAAGCACGCCAACTCCCAGACGTTCCCGTGGGTGAACTTCGAGCGCGGCCACGACACCGCGGTCGGCGGCCTGGGCACCGCGCTGCTGGACCGGGGGCTGCGCGAGCGGCTGGACTTCATCGGCTACGCGGACGGGCACTACCGCGAAGCCGTCGCCGAGGCACCGCGGCTGGCCTCCGACACCCCGGCCGAGCGCCGGGCCCGCGAGATCACCTACCTCACCCTCACCCGCTGGGCGCCCACCCACCTGGACCGGGCGGACCGGATGAGCATGGCGGCGGGGGTGCAGCTGCGGGCGCCGTTCTGCGACCACCGGCTGGTGGAGTACGTGTTCAACGTGCCGGCCGAGATGAAGCGGGTGAACGGGCAGGAGAAGAGCCTGCTGCGGGCGGCGGTCGCCGATCTGCTGCCGGAGCCGGTGCTCAACCGCCGCAAGAGCGCCTACCCGACCACGCAGGACGTCGAGTACGGCCGGTTCGTCCACTCGCGCTTCGTCGAGCTGGCGGCCGACTCCTCGGCCGCCGTCCAGCCGCTGCTGGACCAGGCGGCGACCAAGGCGGTCCTGGCCCAGGACACCACCCCCGAAGGCGCGTTCGCCTGGGTGGAGCGGGCCAATCTGGAGATGGTGCTGCAGTTGGACACCTGGCTCACCGAGTACGGGGTGCGGCTCGCGCTGTAGGACCGCACACGGAAGGGCCGGCGGCCGGAACTCTCCGACCGCCGGCCCTTCGCACTGTCGTCGCCGGTCTCAGGTGTCGACGCCGACCCGGGTGCCGTTGATCGCGTCCCCGGTGTGGCTGTACACCTGCGCGCCGGCCGCATCGTAGACCGCCACGTTCGCGGTGCCCGCCCAGTACGTGTCGGAACTGAACGTGCCATTCCCCCACATGTGCGACTGCCCCGTGTAGGCCCCGGAGGCCGGGTCGGTGTTCAGGATGTGGAAGTTGAAGACGAAGGTGTTCCGTCCGGTGGCCGACCAGTTCCCCATGCCGATGTTCTTGGTGGTGACATGCATGACCAGGACCAGGCCGTCCGGGGTGAAGGCGGTGAGCCCCGGCTGGAAGGTGTCGAAGTGCTGCACCTCGATGGTCCAGGCACCGGGCAGCCGGCGTTCGGCCGTGCCCGCCTTGCTCGTCGCCGTTTCCGCGCCGGCTGTCTGCGCGGCCGCTCCCGGGGCGGTCAGCAGGCCCATCGCGGCCATACCGAGGCCGAGCGTGCCCGCCGCGCCGGCCTTTCTGACGATGTCTCTCCGCGCGATCGCGTCCGTCATGTCCAGATCCCCCTGGGTGGCTGAAAGGTGCTGTTCCGGGTCCCGGCAAGCTCTCAGGGGCCACTGGAATTCGCATCGACGCGTACTGGAGTGCGAGGTCACCGGGGCTCGACCCACCTTCTAGGCGGCGCTGTCACGATCACCCGCGATGGCTCCGAAGAGGCCTACAAGAGGCACTGAAGTGGCCCCCAGAGGGAGAAGTCCTATGAGCGATGACCGGGTCCCGGTCCTGATCGTCGGCGGCAGCCTCGTTGGCCTGTCCGCGGCACTCTTCCTGGCCGGGGAGAAGATCCCCTGCCTGCTCGTCGAGCGCCATCCCGGCACGTCCGTCCACCCGCGCGCGGTGGGGTACTACCCGCGCACGCTGGAGATCCTGCGGAGCGCCGGCGTGGAGGAGACGGTGCTCCAGACCGCCGCGGGCTTCAAGGACCACACGCTGCGCGCCGGAATGGAGTCCCTGACCGGGAAGGTGTTCTGGAGCCGGGACGAACTCGCCGGCGGCGACGAACTCGAGGACCTGACGCCGAGCCGGATGGTGCTGCTGCCCCAGGACCGGCTGGAGCCGCTGCTGCGCAGCCGCGCCGAACTGCTCGGGGCCCGCACCTCCTACGGGACCGAGCTGGTCTCCTTCGAGGCGGACGAGTCCGGCGTCACGTCGGTCCTGCTCGACCGCGCGAGCGGCACCGAACGCACCGTGCGCAGCGACTACCTGGTGGCGGCCGACGGCCCGCGCAGCCTGGTGCGCGAGACGCTGGGCGTGCCGCGGCACGGACGCGGGGTGATCTCGCACCAGTTGAGCGTGGCTTTCACCGCCCATATGCGCGAAGCGCTGGACGGCCGCCGGTTCAGTGTTGCGCACATCCAGAACGACGAGGTGACCGGGATCCTGGTGCACGACGACACCCTCACCGAGGGCACCCTCGTCGTCGCCTACGACCCCGACGACGGCGACAGCCTGGACGACTTCACCGACGAGCGCTGCGTCCATCTGGTGCGGGCCGCTGTCGGCACACCGGACCTCGAGGTGCGCATCCGGTCCCGATTCCCGTGGGAGATGGCCGAGTTCGCGTCCGAGGAGTACCGGCGCGGCCGGATCTTCCTGGCCGGCGACGCCGCCCATGTGATCCCGCCGACCGGCGGCTACGGCTCCAACACCGGTATCGCCGACGCCCACAACCTGGCCTGGAAGCTCGCCTCGGTCATCCGGGGCACGGCGGGCGCCGGGCTGCTCGACAGCTATGACGCGGAGCGCCGGCCGCTAGGCGACTTCGTCGCCAACCAGGGTGCCCTGGAACTCGCGGTCCGTTCCAACACCGCCACCGACGAGCAGCGCGCGCAGATCGCGGAGCCGCTCGCGGTGACGATGGGGTATCGGTACGTCTCCGAGGCGGCGCCGGCCGGTGCCGGTGAGGAGGCCGCCGTCCCGCCCTCGGTCACCGACCCGCGGAGCACCGGCGGCCGCCCCGGCACCCGCGCGCCGCACCTGCTCGTGGAGAGCCAGGGCAAGGAGATCTCCACCCTCGACCTGTTCGGCGGCGGCTTCACCCTGCTCGCCGGGGAGAGCGCGGACCCGTGGTGCGCGGCGGCGGGGTCCGCCGCTCAGGAGCTGGGGATACGGCTCTCGGTCCACCAGATCGGCGGTTCCGCGGGCCAGGCACTGCGCCCGGTCACCGGTGACTTCGCCCAGGCGTACGGAGTCGGCCCGCAGGGCGCGGTGCTGGTGCGCCCGGACGGATTCGTGGCCTGGCGCAGCGACGGCGCGGATCCGGATCCGGCCGCCGGGCTCGGGTCTGTCCTGCGGCGGCTCCTCGCCCGGGTCAGCTGACCGGCCGGCGGGAGGAGATGACCGTGGCCGCCACGCCGGCCCCCCGCCACATCCGGGTGATGATGGCGGGGCTCATGGTCACGGTCTTCATGGGCATGCTCGACGGCCAGATCGTGGCCACCTCGCTGCCCAAGGTGGTCACCGACCTGGGCGGACTGAATCTGTTCGCCTGGGTGACCACCGGCTACATCATCGCCGCCAGTACGACCACCCCGCTCTCCGGCAAACTGGGCGACCTGTTCGGCCGCAAGCGCGTGCTGATGGTCTCCATCGTGGTGTTCATGGCCGGCTCGCTGGCGTCCGGGCTCGCCGGGTCGATGCAGCTGCTCATCGCCTTCCGCGTGGTGCAGGGCCTCGGTGCGGGCGGCCTGGTCACCGGCGTGCTGTCCATCATCGGCGCGCTGTTCAGCCCCCGGGAACGGGCCAGGTATCAGAGCTACCTCGCCATGGTCTTCGCCGTGGCGGCGCTGGCCGGCCCGGCGATCGGCGGTGTGCTGACCGACGGGCTCGGCTGGCGCTGGGTGTTCTTCATCAACCTCCCGATCGGGGTGGCGGCCCTGCTGGTGCTGGGGGCCTGGCTGCGGCTGCCTCCCTCCGGCCGGCGCGACCCGGTGGTGGACTACCCGGGCATCGCGCTGCTCAGCGGAGCGATCGTCACCCTGATCCTGTTCGCGAGCTGGGGCGGCTCCCGGTACCCCTGGGGCTCCCCCGTCATCGTCCTGCTGGGGACCGCCACGCTGCTGCTCGGAGCGCTGTTCACCTCGGTGGAGCGGCGGGCCGTGGAGCCGGTGATGCCTCCGCACCTGTTCCGTGACTCCACGTTCTCCCTCTGCGTGGCCGTCGCTCTCATCGGCGGGGCCGTCTTCCTGGGGTCGATCAACTTCCTGGCACTGTTCGTCCAGGGGGTCACGGGGGCCAGCGCCACCGTGTCGGGGCTGGTGCTGCTGCCGATGATGTTCGGGCTGGTGGTGAGCACCATGGTCACCGGCCAGGTGATCTCGCGTACCGGCTCCTACAAGTGGTTTCCGGTTGCCAGCATGGCGGTGGGGCTGGTGGGTGCGGTACTGCTGTCCACGATGACGGCCGGCACCAGCCGGTTCTCCGCGGCCCTGTACATGCTTCTGCTGGGCGTCGCCTCCGGTCTGTCCCAGCAGGTACTCATGATCGCCGCTCAGAACACCGCGCCCGCCCGCGACATCGGCACAGCCACCGGCACGCTGACCATGGCCCGGCAGGCGGGCAGTGCGCTGGGCCTGTCGGTGTTCGCGACGATCTTCTACACCCGGCTGGGCGACCGGCTTCCCCGTTATCTGTCCCCCGAGCTCCGCGCGGAATTGGGCACGTCGGGCGCACCGGTATCGCCCGCCACCACCCATGGGCTGTCCGGTCCACTCGCGCACGCGCTGTCCCGTGCCTACGCGGACGCCCTGTCACCGGTGTTCACCGCCACGGTTCCGCTGCTCGCCGCAGGGCTCGTGATGGCCCTGTTCCTGAGAAACGTTCCCTTGCAGAAAACGGACCGGAGCACGCCCGCCGCTCCGCGGACCGAAGCACACATGGCCATCGCCACCGAACCAGACAAGGACTGAACACATGCCAGCACCCCATGACTTCGACGTCGTCATCGCCGGCGGAGGCCCGGTGGGCGTATTCCTCAGCGCCGAACTACGACTGGCCGGCATCCGGAGCGTGGTGGTGGAACGCCTCGCCGAACGCAGCCCCCACTCCAAGGCGTTCGGCCTGCACTCCCGCTCGATGGAGGTGCTGGACCGCCGCGGCCTCATCGACCGGTTCACCGACGGCGCGCGTTCCTGGAGCAACGGCCACTTCGCCGGCCAGGACGTCTGGATCGACTTCAGCGTCCTGGACAGCAGCCACGCCTACGCCCTGCTGGTCCAGCAGACCAGGACCGAGGAGCTGCTGGAGGAGCACGCCCGGGAGTCCGGGGTGGACATCCGGCGCTCCCACGAGATCACCGGCGTCAGCCAGGACGAGGACGGCGTGACGGTCCAGGTCACCGGCGGCGGCGCGGACTACGCGCTGCGCGGCCGGTATCTGATCGGCTGCGACGGTGGCCGCAGTCTGGTCCGCAAGGCGGCCGGGATCCCCTTTCCCGGCCAGGGCGGGCGGGTCACCGCCCGGCTCGCGGACGTGGTCCTGGCCGACGGCGAGAACGCGCCGATGGGCATGGAGCGCACCGAGAACGGCCTGCTGTTCTGTGTCTCGCTCGAAGAGGGGGTGCACCGGGTCGCGACCTTCGACTACACCGAGGAGGGCCGCAAGAGCCCGGACGAGACGCTGACGCTGGAGGAGTTCCAGGACAGCATGCGCAAGGTCTTCGGCACTGACCTGGGGGCCCACGATGCGCGCTGGCTGTCGTGGTTCACCGACTCCGCCCGGCAGGCGGAGACCTACCGGCAGGGCCGGATCCTGCTGGCGGGCGACGCCGCCCACACCCACTTCCCGGTCGGCGGGCAGGGTCTCAACCTCGGTCTGCAGGACGCGTTCAACCTGGGGTGGAAGCTCGCCGCCGAGGTCAACGGCTGGGCCCCCGAGGGCCTGCTGGACACCTACAACGCCGAACGCCGGCCCCCGGCCGAGGGCGTCATCGGCAACACCCTGGCGCAGATCGCCCTGATGAACCCGGATCCGATCGTCACCCCGCTGCGGGACATGTTCAACCAGCTGATGGAACTGCCCGACGTGAACCGGTTCCTGGCCGGGATGATCGCCGGAGTGGATGTGCGCTACCCGCCGCAGGACGGGACCCATCACCGGCTGGTCGGCGACTTCGCCCGCGACATGGTGCTGCACGGCGCCGACGGCGACGACGTACAACTGGCGCACCTGCTGCGCCCGGGCAAGCCGGTCCTGGTGGACCTCTCCGGGCAGGCCGAGACCGGCGCGACGCTGGCCCGCTGGGCGGCCGCGGCGGACGCCGGCGACCGGGTGCGGTCATTCGCCGGCACCGCCGACGCGGCACCGGACCTGGCCGCGCTGCTGATCCGCCCCGACGGCTACGTCGCCTGGGCCGCCGACCGCGACGCCGCACCCGGCGAACTCGCGGACGGGCTGTACCAGGCCCTGTCGACCTGGTTCGGACATCCCGCTTCCTGACCTGCGCCCGACCCCGGCCCCCGGCCCCCGGCCCCCGCGCGAGCCTCTCGTGCGGGGGCCGAGCCGCGCTCCAGCCCCGCGAGAGCGCGATGGTGACCATAGGTGCCGGGGCCGTTCCCGGCCCGCAGCGGCGGGCACATCCCCGCCCGCCGATCACGCTTACCCTCGGAGGCCGCCCATGCCGTTCGCCGCCATCACCTACGACATCAAGGCCGGTTTCGAGAAGGAGATCGGGGAGATCTTCGGCGGGTTCCGCAGGGTCGGTTCCCCGGTGGTCAAGGGAGGGGACGGCGAGGAGACCACCCGGATCCTCGCTACCGCTGTCTTCATCAGGGACGCCACGATGGTCCGCGTCATCGAGTACGAAGGCGACCTCCAGGACGTCGCCCGCTTCATGGCGTCCCAGCCCGGCGTCCAGGAGGTCGAGCGCAAGCTCGCCCCATACCTCAGCCGGCCCCGCGACACCGGCACTCCGGAGGGCTTCATCGCCACCTTCAACCGGAGCCTGCTCACCTGCCTCACCCAGATCTCGTCGCGCGACGCGTCCTGATCCACGCCCCTGCCGCCACCGCGGCGTGCCGACAGGGCGGCGGCCCCGGATCCCCCC
>NZ_JASISZ010000105.1 GCF_030063355.1 Streptomyces sp. PH10-H1 | reverse complement strand
AGAACAACCATGATCACGAACGCCTGCGGGCCCCTTGCGTCCAGGGCACCGGAACCACCACGCCGTCACGCAACGTCACAACCGTGCGTGCCGCCTACGCGATTGCCCGGTTAAATTCGAAGACCCAGTTTGGTCACCTTCTCCAGCATCCCGGCGATCTTCTGCTCGACCGCCGCGTCACGCACCGATCCCGACTTCGCTTTCCAGACGATGCTGGCGGATTCGCCGGACCGCTGCGGGAACGCCTCCTTCATCAGGTCGAGCGCTCTGGTTGAATCATTGCCGGGCAGCGAAAATGAATTGGAGAACTTGGCCCCACCGGCGGCACTACTGGCCACAGTGAATCCGGCGAATGCAAGTACCCATAGGAGGATGACGATCCACCGATGTCGAAAACACCAACGGCCTAGCGTACCCACAACTTACTCCAATTCATTATCCGGTTGCGCGAGCATGGGCCCGGTACCGCATCTCGCTCCATGCGTGCCGAGCCGGTGCCGATCCTCCAACGTCCTTGATGCGGGCGGCCAGATCGAATTCAGCAACCTGCCAGAACATGCCGCCCTGTTGTCCGACCGGGTGATTCAGTGGCAGGAAACGGCAGGGATCCGATGGTGGTCGACGTTCTCGGGGCTCCCGTGGCGGCAGAGGCCGCAGCGTCCGCCCGCCCAGGACATCCGGGCACCACCGGCCGCGTAAAGCTGTGAACTCCCGGTCAGAGCACCATTTCCTGGCCGAGCCGCAAAGCCGCATTCATCACGGTCCTGCCATACGAACGGACCGGATGACGCGATAGCAGCTCCACCGGGCCCGAGAGCGCGATAGCCGCCACAACACGGTTGCCGGGGCTGCGTACCGGAGCGGCTACCGAAACGGTGCGTGCCGGCTGCCCGTTGATGCTCTGTGCCCACCCCTGACGCCGGACGCCGGCCAGCGTAGCGGCGTTGAACTGCGCCCCGAGCAGGCCCCGGTACAGCTGGTCGGGGCCCTCCCAGGCCAGCAGAACCTGTGAGGCGGCACCGGACTTCATCGGGAACGCCGCACCGGTCGGCCCGTCGATTCCTGCTGCTCCGCTGGGCTCGGCGGACATCAGGCAGACACGTACCGGTCCCACCCGTCGATACAGCCTGGCGCTCGTCCCGGTGGTATCGCGCAGCCAGTTCAGCACCGGGCCGGCCGCCGACAGCCGCGGGGTCCGGCAGTCCTCCGCGGACCGCTCCCCCAGCCGCGATCCCAGTACGAACCGGCCCTGTCTGTCCCGGGAAAGCAGCCTGAGCTGCTCCAGGGCGAGCGCCAGCCGGTGCACCGTGGACCGGGCCAGACCGGTGGTGTCGGCGATCTCGGCGAAGGTGGCAGGTCCGGCTTCCAATGCATCAATGATCAGGGACGTCTTGTCGAGAACGCCCACTCCGCTGAGCGTCGGCGGCGTCACACCCGCGCCTGGGAGTCGTTCACCATGGGGCCAACCGGCGTTGAATTCATCAGCTCTTCCACCACATTCCTTGGCCTGGGGCCCGGGTCCCAACGGAGGGTGGGACCCGAGCCCCCCTATGCCTATCGGCGCGCGGTGATGACGCGCAATGGCCGGGACAGGAAGCTGCCAGCCAACCCCTGCGGGCCGTGACACAGGGCGCCGTAGCCGGTCAGCGAGCGCGATCCAGCAGTCCTAGTTCCGCAGCTCGGACGCCGGCCTGGAAGCGGGATTCGGCATTCAACAGGGTCAGGATTTCGGCGACATACCGGCGATAGGTGCGGACCGAAACCAACAATTCACGGGCCGCCGTCTCGTCGGTCACGCCGGTGCGGAGGCAGGCGAGTACCTGCCGGACGGTGTCAGCGCGCGCCCGGTCTCCGAAATCGATGGTTTCCGAGGCGACCGTGGCATGCCGCCAGACATTGTCGAACAACGTACGCAACGCCGGGATCACCGTTGCCGCCCTGATGATGGACGCCTGCTGGTTGGCGCCCGAATTGGCACAGAGCAGGGCAACCCGGCTGTCGACGACGATGGCCGATACCGGTGGCATACGGTGTACCCGTATTTCGATATTATGCGCCGCCACCAAGCTCCGTGAAACGAATTCCCGGTCGAGGGTGGCATCCGTACACACCATTCTGGCCCTGACGCCCGGAATTCCTGACGACAATAACTTGTCAAGAGCCGAGTACACGGCCTGGGAGATTTCAAGATTGGCCGCGAGTACCAGATCCACACATCGTAATGCCTGGCCGATCAACCGTTCGGCCGCATACGATACCGCAGTACCGCCGGAGTCGACATTAACTACCAGGGCATCCCGGGAACGTCGCTCACGGTGTTTTTCGACAGTGGATTCGATCAGCGCGCGGACTACCAGGAGTTCCTGTTCAAAATCATCATACGTATGAAATTCGTTCACCATTCCACCCCCGTGGAGTATTTCTTGCCCTTACGGCCCTACGCTGACAGGAGCCCGAGTTCGACCGCTCGTACTCCCGCCTGAAATCGGGAGTTCGCTCCGAGATCATCCATGATTCTCGCAACATGCCGGCGGTAGGTGCGCAACGAGACGTCCATCTCGCGTGCGGCCACGGCGTCAGGGCGCCCGGTGCACAGGCGGTCGAGAATCTGCCGTGCCGACTCGGTACGCAATCTCTTGTTCAGTCGCAGGTATTCCGTCAGGGGCAGCGCGCTCCCCCATGCGCCGGCGAACAGCAGCTCCATGGCCTTCGCCGCCGCCGGGTCGGCCAACAGTGCCGCGTCTTCACCGCTCTGGTCCCGCCCGGACTGCACCAGGACGATCCGGCCGTCCACGATCAGGGCCCCGTGCAGGTCGCCCTCCACCACCCGCACTTCGCAGCCCGAGGAGCGCCGGGCGAGCGTGCGTACGGCGGACAGGTCCAGCGCTTGGGGCGAGCACAGAATGCGGACCGGGACGCCGTCGTCGTGGTCACCCGACCCCCGTCGGCGCGCTATCACCGCGAAGGCCGTCGTCGCCTTCTCACCGCTGCCCGACAGAGCCACATTGACCGAGTGCCTGGCACCATCGATGGCCTGCTCGACGGCCTTGACGATCGATCGCCTGTCGGATCGCATCAGCACTGGCGGCTGCTGCGCGAACATGGAGCGATGAGTGGAAACCGTGGTGTCGATCAGGGCACGCGCCTCCAGGAGCGCAAGCTCCACACCGTCCACGCTGTCCTCGAACCTGGAAAGACAGGTGGCGGGCGCACTGCGCGTCGCACCGTGCCGCACCAGAGTATGAAGAGCCGTCGATGAACCAGTCATGAACTCCCCCTTGTTCAGTACGTTTTTGTACAGTGCCGGAGAATGCAGACATCCCTATCGATCGGAGATATCTCAAGGAATTCCTCCGGCCACACCGACCAGCGTGGCATAAAAGATCACACCTGCGTGGACGGCATCCCCACCGCCCAGGCAAGTCAACGAGACAGGTTAGGTTAACGATCAACCAAAAAGTTGATATCTATCCTGATGATGGCGCGTCACCCGCGAAACGGCCACGGAGAGCGCAACAGGACGTGGGCAAGAGTCCGAACAGGACTTCCCACTAAAAATTCAACTGTTGCTCACCCTTTTTCCCCCGTTACGTACGTACACGAATTCCGGACAAACCCGATAGGTGCCACAAGTCCACCGTGGCACGCTACACCACTCTCTCAAATTACACACGAGCCCGCAACCTTGAGCGTGGGCACCGGCTTCGGCATCTCCTCGTGCGGGAAATCAGCACGACGCTCTCCCGCACGACGAGAAGCGAGCGGTCCGGGCGGTCCATTCCGCGTGCGGGAGTTCTACGGACCTGACGTCCTGGAACGCGTCGAGATCCCCGACCCGCAGCCCCGCCAAGGTTACCTCGTGGAAAATGATACCCGGGCCGGGGTAGATAACGCCGATATGCATATTCGCGGCAATTCGTACCCAACTCCGGTCGATTTGCCCCGGGTACCTGGAAATAAGGCCGTGGGCACCACCGGGGCAAGGGCGTTTCAAGGTCCGGATGATCAAGTGACCGTGCTGGTCACAGCGCGATGACGATGTGGTGCGCCCCCCACCGGCCCCTGGCCGGATGGCGCTTTCAGTTCGGGGAGAGTCCGGGGCCGGCGACATCGCCCGCCCCCGTCACCAGCCACCGGTCAGGACTGAATCGTTCGGCCAGCAGATACGCCCCCGCTACTCCCACCAGCGCCCCGGTCAGCACCTCCAGCTGCGTGGCCAGCACGAAGAGCGTCACATCGCCGCTCCCCAGCCTCGCATCCGGATGGGCGTGGCCCATGGTGATCAGGGTCCAGCAGCCCCAGGTGAACATGGAGCCGCCGCCGAGCCAGGTCAGGAGCAACGGAACCCGGCCCGGACCGCGCCGTGGCAGCCGGTGCACCAGCATCGGCAGCCCGGCGGCAGCCGCCAGGGCGAAGACCCCGTACGCGGCATTCGTGACGTAGTGCCCCAGCGGCCGTTGGGCGGCCAGGTCCGCGGGCAGGCCCACCGTCGCCCCCGCCGCCCAGGCGAGGTGGACAGCGGCCACGACGACCGCCATGGCAGGGACGACGACGGCGAGCAGGGTCTGCACCAGGTGGGCCGGACCGGGACGGGCTGCGCTGACTGAGGCGCGGAGCGCCGCGGCCCAGCGGTGCCGCGCATACAGCACGAACGCCGCCACCAGCAGAACTCCCTGGACCGCGAAGCCGCCGTAGACCAGGACGTAGACCCAGCTCCGCAGGAACGGGTCCGGGTCCTTGGCCACCGTGTCCGCGGCGGCGAAGGGCGCTGACGGGATGATGGCCACGATGGGGGCCAGGAAGCCGGTCGCGACCCACATGGGGAAGAGCACCAGCCAGGACGGCAGCCGCAGCCCCCAACGTTGGGTGAACGCGAGCGCGATGAGCACGGCCAGCGCGTCCATCCCCATGGTGGCCAGGTTCGCCGCCAACAGCCCCGAGTCGGTGGCGCGCTGACGGTCGATGATGCCGATCGTGCCGCCGAGCACCCAGTCCAGTTTGAGGAAAAGGTACGGCAAGGTGGCCACGACCGCCGCGTAGCCGATCGCGCGCCGGGCCCTGGGAATCTTTTCTGTCATGTCGTCATCCTTGTGCGCGGGGAGGGCGGGCGCTTCCACCCGGAGGACGAACCGGTCTCACCCGTACGGGTGAGACCGGACGGGTGAGCCACCGGGCCCCGGCTGGATCCGCCGGTGTGGTTCGGTGAACGGTCAAGCGGTGCGGGCGGATCGGGTGACGCAGTCTCAGCGCAGGACCGCGGTTCGGTAGGCGCGCACCGAGAGATTCATCAGCAGAATGTGCAGCAGCACCAGTGTCAGCACGGCGGTGAATACCGGGTGTTGGGCCGGAAAGGCGTCGCTGGTCGCCGTCGCTCCCGGGTTGCCGAACAGCTCGCGGCAGGCCTGTGCGACCGTGCTGATCGGGTTCCACTCGGCCACCGTCCGCAGCCAGGAAGGCAGGCCGTCGAGCGGGACGAAGGCGTTGGAGAGGAAGGCCAGTGGCATGCTGATTACCCAGGTCACGGCGTTGACCGACTCGATGCTGCGCAGCTTCATGGCGATCAGCGCACCGAGCCAGGACATGACGGAGCCCAGCAGCAGCAGCATGCCGAAGCCGGCGAGCGCCGGCAGCAGACCCTCCCGCGCCCGCCATCCCATGACGAGTCCCAGCGAGGCCATGACCGCGCAGGAGAAGGTGTTCAGGGCCAGGTCGGAGACGACCCGGCTGACCAGTACCGCGGACCGGGCGATCGGCAGCGACCTGAACCGGTCGACCAGCCCGTTGCTGAGATCCTGTGACACACCGCCCGCCGTGTTGGTCATGCCGGTGAGCATCACCTGGATGAAGATCCCCGTCATGATGAATTCCCGGAAATTGCCGCCCGGCACCGTCATGGCGCTGCCGAGCATGTAGCCGAAGACCCCGACCATCGCCACCGGGACGAGCGTGATGCTCAGGAGGGTCTCGGGCATCCGCACGATGTGGCGCATCTGCCGCCCGACCAAGGCCAGTGAGTCATTGAACGCCGCGATCATGCCGCACTCCCGTCCGTGGTGACCTGCGCACCGGTCAGGGCCAGGAAGACGTCGTCGAGCGACGGTTGACGGACAACGAACGAAGTGAGTTCCATGTCGGCCTCGGCCAGAGCGGCGGCGGCCTCCCCAATGGCCGCGACCCCGTCCGGCAGGGTCACCAGGACGGTACGGCCGTCCGCCCCGGTCACCGGCTCGTCGCCGCCTGCCCGGACCAGCGCGGAGCGGGCCTCCATGACCCGCCCGGGGTCGGCGACGACCACCTCGAGCCGGTCCCGGCCGACCTTGCGCTTGAGCTCCTCGGGCGTGCCCTCCGCGATCACCTGGCCCGAGTCGATGATGACGATCCGGTCGGCCAGATGATCGGCCTCCTCCAGGTACTGGGTGGTCAGCAGAACCGTCGTCCCCGCTGCGACCTGCTCGCGGACCATGCCCCAGAGCAGCAGCCGGCTGGTGATGTCAAGCCCGGTGGTCGGCTCGTCGAGGAAGAGCACAGGCGGACGGACCATCAGGCTCGCCGCCAGGTCCAGCCTGCGGCGCATGCCTCCTGAGTAGGTGCCGGTCGGGCGGTCGGCCGCGTCCAGCAGATCGAACTGGGTCAGCAACTCCTCGGCGCGGGCGCACGACTCCCTGCGTCCCAGCCGATAGAGCCGCCCGACCAGCCGAAGGTTCTCCCGCCCGGTGAGCCGCGCGTCCACTGCCGTGGACTGGCCGGCCAGTCCGATCCGGCTCCGGACCTGGTGGGCCTGGAGTGCTACGTCGTATCCGGCCACCCTCGCCCGGCCCTCGTCGGGTTCGAGCAGGGTGGTCAGGATCCGGACAGTGGTGGTTTTGCCCGCCCCGTTGGGGCCGAGGACACCCAGCACCGTCCCGGTGGGGACCTCCAGGTCGACCCCGCGCAGGGCCTGGTGGTCCCCGAACTTCTTCTTGAGGCCTTCGGCCTCTACTGCAAGACTCACGGTGCGCTCCAACCCAGATTCTTCGCAATGACGGCACCGATGTCTGCCAGTCGGTCCGGTTCGGTCAGTTCGATGTGCTTGCACTCCAGGTCGTGGACCTCGATGTCCCCATCGGCGTGGGCGCGCCAGGAGAGCGGGTCTCCGGCGGGTTCGACGGTGGCGGCGAAGAAGAGGATGTCGGCGGAGACCCGGTCGGGGCGGTGCTCCTGCGAGATCGCAAGGTTGTTCACGACCACCTCGTGCAGGGCACGTATCTGCGCCTCGTCCAAGCCGGCGATGATGCTGTCCGATCCCTGGATGATCTCCACCACCCGGGTAAAGTCCAACGGGCCCTCGGATTCCGGCACTTTGGCACCGACGAAGTCCAGGAGTCCTTCCAGGAAGTGGTGTTCGTCGTACTCCTCCAGTTGTGCTTCCGGTTGCGTCGGGTAGGCATCGAGGATCGCGAGCAGCCCAACCCGTTCACCGTCCCGCTCCAGATGCCCGGCGATGGCGTGCGCCACTTCGCCGCCGAACGACCACCCCAGCAGGTGGTACGGACCGGCGGGCTGCGCGTGGCGGATCTGCTCGGCGTAGTCGGCGGCCATCTCTGCCACCGTCCGCGGCAGCGATACGGCCTCCGCCAGACCCCGGGCCTGCACACCGTAGATCCCGTGCTCGGCGGGGAGGTGCTTGGCCAGTCCCGTGTATGCCCAGCTGAGCCCGCCGAGCGGATGCACGCAGAACAGGGCCGGCGCGTCCCCACCGGAGCGCAGTGGCAGCATGACGTCGAGCAGGCCGCCGGTCCCGGTACTGCCGAGCCGTCCGGCCAGCTCCGCCACGGTGTTTGCCTCGAAGAGGGTCCGCAGCGAGGGCCGGACACCGAAGACCGCCTCGACCCGCCGCATCAGCCGCATCGCGGTCAGGCTGCTGCCGCCCAGATCGAAGAAGCTGTCGTCGATGCCGACCCGGGGTACCGCCAGCACCTCGGCGTACAGGTCGGCGAGCAGCTGCTCGGTGGGGTTGCGGGGCGTTCGGGAGACGCCGGCGGTGAATTCCGGGGTCGGCAGGGCCTTGCGGTCGACCTTGCCGTTGGTGGTGAGCGGCAAGGCGTCCAGCTCCATGAAGGCCGTCGGCACCATGTACTCGGGGAGCCGCTCACGCAGGTACGCCCGCCAGTCGGTCCCGCCGTTCCCGGTCTCCTCGGTACGCGGCACCACGTAGGCCGTCAGATGTTTGCCCGTCTGGTCCTCGCGCACCAGCACCAGTGCCTGGGCGAGTCCGGGGTGTGCTCCCAGCACGGCCTCGATCTCGCCCAGTTCGATCCGGAAGCCCCGGATCTTCACCTGGTCGTCGGCACGGCCGATGTAGTCAACGGTGCCGTCCCGGCACCAGCGGGCGAGGTCTCCGGTGCGGTACATCCGCGAACCGGCCGGGCCGAACGGGTCGGCGACGAACCGTCCGGCGGTCAGATCGGGCCGGTGCAGGTAGCCACGGGCCAGCTGGTCGCCCGCGATGTACAGCTCCCCGATGACCCCGCCGGGTACCGGGCGCAGTCCTTCGTCGAGCACGTACACCTGGGTGTTCCACAGTGGCCGGCCGATCAGTGGCGCCGGGCTGTCCGAGACCCGGCACCCCAGGCCGTCCACCGTGCACTCGGTCGGACCGTAGTAGTTGTAGCTGGTGGTGCCCGGCACCGCCCGCAGGTCCCGCCAGAGCGACTCGCTCGCGCCCTCACCGCCGATCAGGAAGACCGGAGGCGCTGTCGCCGGGTCGTCGAGCAGCCCGGCCTCGAGCAGCTGCTCGGCGTAGGAGGGCGTCACACCGAGCACGTCGACGCCGTGGGTCCGGACGTAGTGCACCAGCGCGGAGGCGTCCCGCCGGGTGTCGTCGTCGAGCAGGTGCAGCTCGTGGCCGGACACCATGGCCAGCAGTCCCTGCAAGGAGGCGTCGAAGGACAGCGCGGCAGTGAGCGCGGCCCCCAGCCGCCGGCCACCGAGCGCGGCCGACTCGCGGTCGAAGAGTTCGGTGCGGTGGTCGGCCAGCAGGTTGGCTAGTGCCCGGTGCTCGATCAGCACGCCCTTGGGGCGGCCTGTGGAGCCCGAGGTGTAGATCACGTATGCCGGGTTGGCCGGGTGCAGCGGGGCGCGGCGGTCCGCGTCCGACAGGTCGAGCTCGTTCGCGGTTCGAAGCGCCCGTTCGACCTCGGGAGCGTCCAGAAGCAGCGTGACCGCGCCCGGGACGGCCAGCTCGGGCCGCTGTTCATGGATCCCGGCGGTGGTCAGGATCACGGTGGGCCGGGCGTCGGACAGCACGTATGCCACCCGGTCGGCGGGGTGGTCCAGCTCCAGCGGGAGGTAGGCCGCCCCCGCCTTCATCACCGCCAGCAGCGCGACCACCATGTCGGAGGTACGCGGCAGGGCCAACGCCACGATCTGTTCGGGGCCGGCCTTCTGGGCGGCCAGCACTCGGGCCAGCCGGTTCGCCCGGGCGTTGAGCTCGGCGTACGAGAGTGCCGCGTCAACCGCCACCAGGGCAACGGCTTCGGGGGTGGCCGCCACCTGGGCCTCGAGTGCGTCCACCAGGAGCACCGGCGGGGTCTCCCGGCCGGTGGTGTTCCACTCGACCAGTATCTGATGCCGCTCGGCCGGGGAGAGCAGGTCCAGCCGGCCGAGCGAGCGGTCCGGGTCCTCGACCGCCGAGCTCAGCAGCCGGAGCCACTGCGGGACCAGCCGTTCGACCGTCTCCCGGTCGAACAGGTCGTGGCTGAACTCCACTGCTCCGTCGATGCCGAGCGGATCGCCCGTCTCGCCGTACCGCTCCTTCAAGTTCACCGAGAGGTCGAACTTGGACACCTCCAGATCGGGCTGGATCGGGATGATCTCCAGCCCGGGCAAGCCGCGTTCGACCGCTGGGGTGTTCTGCAGCGAGAGCATCACCTGGAACAGCGGATGCCTCGCCAGTGAGCGGATCGGGTTGACCGCCTCCACCAGGCGTTCGAACGGCAATTCCTGATGCGCGTATGCCGCCAGATCGGTCGATCTGACCCGGTCGATGAGCTCCCGGAAGGTGGGGTCGCCGACGGTGCTGGTCCGCAGTACCAGGGTGTTGACGAACATGCCGATCAGATCGTCGAGCCCGGTGTCGGTGCGGCCGGCGATCGGTGTGCCGACGACGACGTCCGTCCCGGCGCCGAGTCTGGTCAGCAGCGCGGCCAGCGCAGCGTGCACCACCATGAAGAGGCTGGCCTGGTTCTCCTTGGCCAGCTCGGCCAGACCGCGGTGGAGTTCGGCGTCGAGCAGGAACGGGACGGTCCCGCCGCGGTTGCTCGCGGCCGCCGGCCGCCGCCGGTCAGCAGGCAGCGTCAGCTCCTCGGGCAGGTCGGCCAGGGTGGCACGCCAGAACACCAGTTGCCGGGAGAGCGCGCTGTCCGGGTCTTCCTCGCTGCCCAGCTTGTCCCGTTGCCAGAGCGTGTAGTCGGCGTACTGAACCGCCAGCGGCGGCCGCTGGGCCGGCCTGCCCGCGCACTGTGCCTCGTACGCCTCGAACAGATCCCGCCCCAGCGGGTCCAGGGACCAGCCGTCACAGGCGATGTGATGGACCAGGAGGACCAGCACGTGCTCGGTCGGCCCGACGGCGAAGAGGCGTGCGCTCAGCGGGAGTTCGCGGGTCACCTCGAAGATGTGGCCTGAGAAGGCGTGGATCTCGTCCATCAGCGCGGACTCGGAGGTCTCCGTGACGGACAGCAGATCCTGGCCGTCGACCGGGTCGAGGATCCGCTGGTACGGGCCGGACGGCGAATCGGGGTACACGGTGCGAAGGCTCTCGTGCCGGCGCACCAGCACGGCCAGCGCGTCCCGCAGCGCCGCATGGTCGAGGTGGCCGCGGATCCGTGCGACGAACGGCAGGTTGTAGGCGGCGCCGGTCCCTTCGAGCCGATTGAGGAACCAGAGTCGACTCTGCGCGTACGACAGCGGGATCCGCTCGGGGCGTGGCATGGGCAGCACTCCGCGCTGGGCCGGCGCGGCGGCGGACACCCGTCTTTCCAATCCGGCTGCCGTCGGCGCTTCGAACAGTGCCCGGATCGGCAGTTCGACCCCCAGCACCGTGCGGATCCGGCTGACCAGCCGGGTGGCCGACAGCGAGTGGCCGCCGAGCGCGAAGAAGTCGTCGTGGATGGTCACCGACGGCACTCCCAGTACCTCTGCCAGCAGCTCGCACAGCACCTGCTCCCGCGGGGTGCGGGGGGCTTGGCCGGCACCCTCCGTCCCGGGCGTCACGGCGGGGAGGGCGCGGCGGTCGAGCTTTCCGCTGGGAGTCAGCGGCAGTTTGTCGAGGACCACGAAGGCCCTGGGCACCATGTAGTCCGGGAGGCCGATCGCGACCTGTGCGCGCAGTTCCGCGATGTCCGCCACGGCGGACAGCACGACGTAGGCCACCAGTTGCTTGGCGCCGGGTCGGTCCTCCCTGGCCACCACGACGGCCTGGACGACGGCGGGATGACGCCGCAGCGTGGCCTCGATCTCACCCGTTTCGATCCGGAAGCCCTGGATCTTGACCTGGTGGTCGGCCCGGCCGAGGTACTCCAACTGTCCGTCCCGCCGACGGCGGACCAGGTCGCCGGTCCGGTACATCCGCGAGCCCGCGGGACCGAACGGATCGGCGATGAACCGCTCAGACGTCAGCCCCGGACGGTTGTGGTAGCCCCGGGCCAACTGCGCCCCCGCCACGTAGAGTTCACCGAGCACTCCCTCCGGTACCGGTTGCAGCTGCTGGTCGAGGACATAGGTCTGGGTGTTCCAGACCGGCCGTCCGATCGGCGCGGAGGCCGGCCAGTCGACCGTATTCTCCGGCAGGCTGTACGCAGTGACCACGTGGGTCTCGGTCGGCCCGTAGTGGTTGTGCAGCCGCCGTCCCGGGTGGTCCTGGTGAAAGGCGCGGATCCGCTCACCGAGGACCAGAGCCTCCCCGGCCTGGGCGACATGGCGCAGGTGCGGCAGCGCAACGCCGGCCGAGCCGGCCGCCTCGAAGACCGCGTCCACCACCAGGTTCGGGGCGAAGAGCTCCGCCACCCGGTGCTCGTCCAGCCATCGGACGAAGGCGTCGGGGTCGCGCCGCAGCGCCTCCGACGGAACCACCAGGGTGCCGCCACCGACCAGGGTGGAGAGGATCTCCTGGGCGGAGACGTCGAAGCTGATGGCGGTGAACTGGGCCACCCGCGTCGGCGGCAGTACCGAGGCATGCCAGGCGAGCAGATTCACCAATGCTCCGCCGGGCATCGAGACGCCTTTCGGCACCCCGGTCGATCCCGAGGTGTAGATAAGGTACGCGGGGTGGGCCGGGAGCAGCGGAGCCGTCCGCTGAGCATCCGTCAGGTCGGTGTCCGGGTAGCCGGTCAGGTCGAGCCGATCCAGCAGGAGGCGCCCGGCGATCGCCGGCAGGCCCGGGCCGATGGCCGAGGTGGTCAGCAGCAGCTTCGGTGCGGCGTCGGTCAGCATGAACTCGACGCGCTCCCCCGGGTACTCCGGATCGACCGGGAGGTAGGCCGCGCCGGCCTTCAGGACGGCCCACAGCGCCACCACCAGCTCCGGTGACCGCGGCAGCGCCAGCGCCACCACGGTCTCCGGACCGGCTCCCGACTCCACCAGCAGCCGTGCCAGCCGGTTCGCACGGCTGTTGAGTTCGGAGTAGCTCAGCACCACGCCGCCGACCACCAGGGCCTCTGCGTCGGGCATCCGGCGGACGCGTGCCTCGAACAGCTCGGGCAGGGAGTTCTCCGCCACCTCGTGCGCGGTGTCGTTCCAGCCCGTCAGCACCCGGAACCGCTCGTCGGCGGTGAGCACCTCCAGCTGACCGACCGGCCGGTGCGGGTCGGCCATGGCGGTGGCGAGCAGCCGTACCAGCGCGGCGCCCATCCGCTCGACGGTGACCCGGTCGAAAAGGTCGGTGCTGAACTCGACCACGGCACCGATGCCTTCGGGTGCGCCGTCGTCGCCGCGCCGCTCCGCGAAGGTGAAGAGCAGATCGAACTTGGCAACGTCCAGCCGGCCCTGGTACGGGTTGAAGTCCAGGCCGGGGACGCTCACCCCCACCTCGGCGGTGTTCTGCAAGGTCATCATCACCTGGAACAGTGGGTGCCTGGCCAGCGAGCGCGCCGGGTTGAGCACCTCCACCAGCCGCTCGAACGGCAGGTCCTGGTGGGCATAGGCCTCCAGGTCCGTGGCCCGCACCCGCTCGACCAGCTCCCGGAAGCTGGGGTCGCCGGACGTGTCGGTGCGCAGCACCAGGGTGTTGAGGAAGAACCCGATCAGGTCGTTGGTCGCGTCGTCGGTACGGCCGGCGATGGGGCTGCCGATCGGGATGTCCTCCCCCGCGCCGAGCCTGGTCAACAACGTCGCGAGGCCCGCCTGCAGCACCATGAAGAGGCTCGACCGGGTGGCCCGGGTCAGGCCCAGCAGGCCCCGGTGCAGCTCGGCGTCAAGCTCCAGCGTCACCGACTCGCCGCGGTGGCTCGCCACCGCCGGGCGTGGCCGGTCCGTGGGCAGCGCCAGCTCCTCCGGCAGGTCCGCCAACGCGTCCCGCCAGTAGGTGGTCTGCCGCGCGATGGGGCTGTCGGGGTCGTCATCGCCACCGAGGACTTCGCGCTGCCAGAGCGTGTAGTCCGCGTACTGTGCGGGCAGCGGAGCCCACCGCGGGGCCCGGCCCTGGGAGCGGGCCTGGTAGCCGGCCGCCAGGTCGCGGAAGAGTGGCCCCTGGGACCACGCGTCCGACACGATGTGGTGCAGCACCAGCAGCAGCACATGCTCATCGGGCGCGACCGCGAACAGCCGGGCCCGGAACGGAGGCAGGACGGAGAGGTCGAAGCCCTGCGCGGACGCCGACTCGACCAGGTCGCCGAGCTCCTCCTCGGTGCAGTCCGTCACCGGGAGTTCGGGACGCACGGCCTCGGGAGGCAGGATCAGCTGGCACGGCTCCCCGCCGTCCTCGGGGAAGACAGTACGCAGGCTCTCGTGCCGGTCCACCAGGTCGGCGAGGGCCTCGTGAAGTGCCGTACGGTCCAGCGCACCCGACAGCCGCACGGGGATGGGCACGTTGTAGGTGGCGCTCGAGCCGTCGAATCGGTTCAGGAACCACAGCCGCCGCTGCGCGTAGGAGAGCGGGATCCGCTCGGGTCGCGGCATCGGCCGCAGGGACTGGCGCGCCGCCGAGGAGCCGGCCAGCCGAAGCGCCAGTCCGGCCACGGTCGGAGCCTCGAACAGCGCCCTGATCGGCAGCTCCGCGCCGAACGTCGAGCGTATCCGGCTGACCAGCCGGGTGGCCAGCAGCGAGTGACCGCCGAGGTCGAAGAAGCTGTCGTCGACGGTGACCTCGGCGACCCGCAGGACCTCCGCGAAGAGCGCGCAGAGGATCTCTTCCTGCGGGGTGCGCGGGGCCCGTCCGCCGGCGGTCGTGGTGGCGTGGTCGGGTGTGGGCAGGGCTTTCCGGTCCAGCTTGCCGTTGGCGCTCAGCGGTAGCTCGTCGAGGAGCACGAACGCAGCCGGCATCATGTGTTCGGGGAGGTCCCGGGCCAGCCTCTCGCGAACCGCCGCGACGTCCACGGCCGCGCCAACCAGGTAGGCCACCAATCGCATGCCGCCCGGCGCATCCGACCGCGCCAGTACCGCGGCCAGGTCCACCGTGGGCGCGGCGCGCAGTGCCGCCTCGATCTCACCCAGTTCGACGCGGAATCCGCGGATCTTGACTTGATCGTCCGTCCGCCCGAGGTAGTCGAGGGCGCCGTCCGCCCGCCAGCGGGCCAGGTCGCCGGTGCGGTACATCCGTGAGCCCGCGGGGCCGAACGGGTCGGCGACGAACCGTTCGGCGGTCAGGGCCGGCCGGTTGAGATAGCCGCGGGCCAGTTGGACGCCCGCGAGGTAGAGCTCACCGGTGACCCCGGGCGGTGCCGGAGTGAGGTTGCCGTCCAGGACGTACAGCCGGGTGTTCCACACCGGCCGGCCGATCGGGACGGCGATCGCGTCCGCCTCCTCCCGGCAGTGCCAGGCGGTGACGTCGATCGAGGCCTCGGTGGGTCCGTAGAGGTTGTGCAACTCCGCGTCGAGCGTCTCGTGGAACCGTCGCTGCAGTTCGATCGGCAGGGCTTCGCCGCTGCTGATCACCTGGCGGAGGCTGGTGCACTCGGCCGCCGTCGGCTCGCGCAGGAACGCCTCCAGCATGGACGGCACGAAGTGGGTCGTGGTGATGCGTTCCGAACGGATCAGCCCGGCCAGATAGACCGGGTCCCGGTGCCCGCCCGGTTCGGCGACCACCAGGGTCGCGCCGGTCAGTACCGGCCAGAAGAACTCCCAGACCGAGACGTCGAAGCCGGATGGCGTCTTCTGCAATACCCGGTCGTCCGCGGTCAGCCGAAAGGTGTGCTGCATCCACAGCAGGCGGTTGACCACGCCCTCGTGCGGCACCACTACGCCCTTGGGCCGGCCGGTGGAGCCGGAGGTATAGATGACATAGGCCGGACTGCGCGGGGTGACGCCGGCTGTGGTGACCGGGTCGGCGGTGCTCCGGCGGTCCAGCTCCGCCCGGGTCTCCTCGGTATCGAGGAACAGTCGCGCGACCGTCTCGGCGGGCAGTGACCCGGCCGCCGCGGTGGTGGTGACCACCAGGGCAGGACCCGCGTCCTCGATGGTGCGGGCGAGCCGCTCGGCGGGGTGGTCCAGGTCCAGCGGTAGGTAGGCCGCGCCCGTCTTGACCACCGCGAGCAGCGTCGTCACCAGCTCGACCGACCGGGGCAGCGCCACCGCGATGAGCTGCTCGGGGCCGGCTCCGCGTTCCCGCAGCGACCAGGCCAGGCGGTTCGCCGCGGCGTCCAGTTCGGCATAGCTGAGCGTGATGCCGTCGAACACCAGCACCGGATGACCAGGGGTACGGGTCACCTGGGCGGCGAACAGCTCCGGAAGGGTGCCGGCCGGCACTTCGTGGGCAGTGTCGTTCCATACCTCCACCACCTGCTTGAGCTCTCCGGGGAGGAGCAGTGCCACCCGGCCCACCGGCAGGCTCGGGTCCGATACGAAGAACTCCAGGACGGTGCGCAGCCGGTCGGTCAGTTGTCGCGCCTCGTACTCGGTGAAGAGGTCGGTGCGGTAGCCGAGCCGGAGCCAGAGGCGCTCCCCGGGCCCGGCGGCGAGGGTGAGCGGGTAGTGCGTCGCGTCCCGGCCGGTCACGCCGGTGATCCTCGCGCCGGAGAGGGCGTTCTCCATCGCGTCGGCGTTCATCGGGTAGTTCTCGAAGACGACCAGGCTGTCGAACATCTCACCCTGGTTCGCGGCGCGTTGGATGTCCGTCAGCCCGAGATGCTGATGCGGCATCATCCGGACCTGCTCGTCCTGAATCCGGATCAGCAGCGACAGCAGCGGCTCCCCCGGGTTCAGCGTGATCCGGACCGGCTGGGTGTTGATGAACAGCCCCACCATCGCTTCGACGCCCGGGATTTCCGGCGAGCGCCCCGACAAGGTGGTGCCGAAGACCACGTCGTCCCGGCCGGTCAGGCCGGCCAGCACCAGGCTCCAGCCGGCCTGGACGAGCGTGTTGAGCGTGACGCCTGCCCGGCGGGCCAGTGACTGGAGACCGTCGGTCAGTTCCTCGGAGAGCTCGGCGTTGAGCTCCGCGGGCAGGGTCGTCGGTGGGCCCGGGTTGGCCGGCCCGAGCCTGGTGGCCCCCTCAAGACCGGCCAGCGCCTCCCGCCAGGCCTGCAGTCCGGCGGGTCGGTCCTGGCGCGCCACCCAGGCGAGGAACTCGCGGAACGGCGGCACCGCCGGCAGCCCGGCGGCGTTCCCGCGCTGGTTGTAGAGCGCGAACAGGTCGCCCATCATCAGCGGCATCGACCAGCCGTCGAGCAGGATGTGATGGGCGTGGAACAGCAGCCGGTAGCGGTCGGCCTCGATCCGGACCACGGTGAACCGCAGCAGCGGCGGCGCCGTGAGATCGAACTTCCTGAGCTGTTCCCCGGCCGTCAGCCCGGCCAGCCGCGCTTCGAGCTCGGCCCCGCCGAATCTGGTCAGGTCGACCTCTTGGACGGGCAGTTCGATTGCCCGGGGGATGACCTGGACCGGCTTGCTCAGCCCCTCGGAGAGGAAACCCGCCCGGAGGTTGTCATGGCGGTTCAGCAGCGCCTCGACCGCCGCGCGGAAGACCGCGGGGTCGAACGCGCCCGCGAAGTCGATGACGGCCTGGACCGTGTAGACGTCAGTGGCCTGCTCGTCGTACAGCGAGTGGAAGAGCATCCCTTCCTGCAGGGGTGAGAGTGGCAGGACATCCTTAAAAACGCCGGACTCGGTCACTACGCCTTCCTCCACTTGTTTTCCAACAGGTCGATGTCCTGTTGATCGAGCCCCGCGAGGGCCAGATCCGACGGCGTGTAACCACCGCCGTCCGGCTGGTCGGCCTGTCGCGCCATCGCGGTCAGGACCCTGAACCACTCGTCGGCGAGCCGTCTGACCTCGGGCTCGGACAGCAGCCCGCCCGGCCAGGACCAGGTTGCGGTGAGTGAGGGGCCGTCCGTGCCCTCCACGGTCAGCGCGTTGAGATCCACGATGTGAGTGGCCCTCAGTCCCGGGTCGCCCGGTACGTCGCGGAGCACCTCGGCCTCCGGTGCGAGGGTCCAGCTGCCGTCGGTGGTCGCGGCCGTGGCACGGCCGAGATAGTTGAAGCCGAACTGGGCCTGGGCCGTGTCCGCCAGCAGCGGGGCGGTCCGCGGGTTCAGGTACCGGAGCAGGCCGAAGCCGAGCCCGTTGTCGGGCAGGGCGCGCAGCTGCTCCTTCACCCGCTTCACCGCCCGGTGCAGGGCCGCGCCATCGGACCGGCCCTGTCCCCAGGCGACCGGGCCGGGGTCCAGCCGCACCGGGGCGAGGCTGGTGAACCAGCCGACGGTGCGGGAGAGGTCGGCGCGCGGGACGACGTCCTCCCGGCCGTGCCCCTCCAGATCCACCAGAACGCTGGTGCCACCGTCCTGGCCGCGCCGTCGCCGCCAGTCCAGGACAGCCAGGGCGAAGGCGGTGAGCAGTACGTCGTTGACCCCGCCGTGGACCACGGCCGGCACCGTGGTGAGCAGCGGCGCGGTGTGCTGCGGCGGCAGCGTCAGGGTGATCGACCGCACCGCGCCCACGGTGTCGCGTGCCGGGTCCAGCGGGCGAGCGGCGATCAGCGGTTCGGGCTTCCGCAGCGTCCCGGCCAGGGTCTGTGCCCGGTCGGCCCGCTCCGGCTCCGCCGCGGCGAGCACGAGCTGCTCGGCCCAGCTCCGGAGGGAGGTGCGGACCGGCGCGAGTACAGGCTCCCGCCCGTCCTTGACGGCCTGCCATGCCTGCGCGAGGTCGGGTACCAGGATGCGCCAGGAGACCCCGTCCACCGACAGGTGGTGGATAACGAGCAGCAGCCGTCCGGGCCGGTCGGGGCCGGCGTCGAACCACACCGCGTGGAGCATCGCGCCCGTCCGCGGCGCGAGCCGTCCGACGGCGGCGTCGGCCTCGGAGCGGATGGTGTGCCGCAGCGCCTGCGGGTCGAGGCCGGTGACGTCCACCCGTCGCAGTCGGCCGGCGGCCGGGACCGTACCGCGGGCGGCGGCGGCGAGCTGCCACTCGCCGCCGTCGGGGGTGTCCAGCCGCAGGCGGAGCGCGTCGTGGTGGTCCAGTACGGACTGCAGGGCCGAGGTGAGCCGGTCGGGCCCGGGCTCGGCCGGCACCTGCAGCAGGATCGACTGGTGGAAGCGGTCGATCGGGCCGTTCAGCTCCCGCAGCCAGTGCACGATCGGGGTCAGCCGCACCGGGCCGACGCCCGCGTCCGGGGCCTCCTGCTCCTGGTCGGCGACGGCACCGGCGACCGCGGCCAATCGGGCCACCGTCCGGTGCTCGAAGACATCGCGCGGGGTGAGGAGCAGACCCGCCTCACGGGCGCGGCTGACCAGCTGGATCGAGACGATACTGTCCCCGCCGAGGTCGAAGAAGCTGTCCCTGGTGCTGACCTCCGGAAGGCCCAGGACGTCGGCGAAGACCCGGGCGAGGGTCTCCTCGGCGGCGGATTCCGGCAGGTCGGCCCCGGCCACCGGTCCGGTGCCGAACTCCGGCGCGGGCAGCGCCCGGTGGTCGAGCTTTCCGTTGACAGTCACCGGAAGTCCGGCCATCGGGACGAACGCGGCCGGCACCATGTGTCCCGGCAGCAAGTCGGCGACGTAGCGGCGCAGGTCCGCCGGGTCCAGCGCGACGCCGGCCCGGGGCACCACGTACCCCACCAGTCGCTTCATCCCGGGTTGATCCTCGCGGGCCAGCAAGGCGACCTGCGCGACATCGGGGTGCCCGGCCACGACCGCCTCGATCTCGCCGAGTTCGATGCGGAAGCCGCGGATCTTGACCTGCTGGTCGGCGCGGCCGATGAACTCCAGCTCGCCGTCCGCACGCCGCCGGATCAGGTCGCCGGTGCGGTAGAGGCGGGAACCAGGCGGGCCGAAGGGGTCGGCGACGAACCGCTCGGCGGTGAGCGCGGGCCGGCGGAGGTACCCGCGGGCCAGGCCCACCCCGGCGACATACAGCTCGCCGATCACGCCGGTCGGCACCGGCTGGAGCCGGGCGTCCAGCACATGTGCCCGGGTGTTCCACAGCGGCCGGCCGATCGGTGGCGCGGCGTCGGGGGAGACCGGGGAGCTGATCGTCGCGCAGACGGTGGTCTCGGTGGGGCCGTACGCGTTGAACATGTGTCCGCCCGCCGCGAAGCGGCCGGTGAGTTCGGCGCCGCAGGACTCGCCCGCGGTGACCAGGGTCAGGCCGGGCGGCAGGCCGTCCGGGGCGAGGGTCACCAGCGCGACCGGCGGGATCGTGGCGTGGGTGATCGAGGCGGCCCGCAGGTACTCGGTCAGGGCGGTGCCGAGCAGCAGACCCTCGGTCGGCGGCAGGACCAGTGCCGCGCCGTTGGTCCATGCCATGCAGACCTCCCACACCGTGGCGTCGAAGCTCGGTGAGGAGAACTGCAGGACCCGGCTGTCGCCGTCGACCCCGAGATGGCCGGCCTGCAGCGCCCCGAGGTTGCCGAGCCCGGCGTGCGTGACCACCACGCCCTTCGGACGGCCGGTCGAGCCCGAGGTGTAGATGACGTAGGCGGGATGGGCGGGCGAGAGTGGGGCGGTGCGCTCACGGTCGGTCGGGTCGGCCGGGGAGAAGGCCGCGAGCGCGGTCGACTGGCCGGGGTCGTCCCACACCAGAATGGGTGCGTCGGTCAGCGGGTCGACGGTGCCGGCCGTGGTCACGACCAGGACCGGAGCGGCGTCCTCGATCATGTAGGAGACGCGCTCGGCCGGATAGGCCGGGTCCACCGGCACATAGGCGGCGCCCGCCTTGAGCACGCCCAGCACGGCCACGAACAGGGCGATCGACCTGGGCATCGCCAGGGCGACCAGGTCCTCGGGGCCGATGCCCCGGGCGGTGAGCTGCCGGGCGAACCGGTTGGCTCTGGTGTTCAACTCGGTATAGCTCAGTTCCTCCGTCCCCGAGCTCAGCGCGACGGCGTGGGGGGTCCGGGCCACCTGGGTCTGGAACAGCTCCGGGAAGGTGTTCAGGGGCACCTGGTGAGCAGTGTCGTTCCATGCGGTCAGCAGCCGGTGTTCCTCGGCGTCGAGGAGGTCCAGCGCGCCGATCGGCCGGTCCGGGTCGGCCGCGACCTGTGTGAGTATCCGGTGCAGGGATGTGGCCATCTGTTCGACGGTCGCCGCGTCGAACAGGTCGGTGCGGTAGCCGGCGAAGCCGACGATCCCGTCCGGCGCGCCCTCAGGGGTCCACTGGGCGGAGAGGCTGAGCTCCAGGTCGACCTTGGTGGTGGGCAACAGCACTTCGTGCGGGCGGGCCGTCAGTCCGGGAGCCCCGAAGTCGACGCGCGGAGCGTTCTGGAACGCCAGCATGACCTGGAACAGCGGGTTGCGGGCCAGCGACCGGTCAGGGTTGATCACCTCGACCAGGCGCTCGAACGGGAGGTCCTGGTGGGCGTATGCCTCCAGGTCGGTGGCCCGGACCCGCTGGACCAGTTCCCGGAAGGTGGGGTCGCCGGAGGTGTCGGTACGCAGTACCAGGGTGTTGACGAAGAATCCCACCAGATCGTCGAGCGCCTCATCGGTGCGGCCCGCGACCGGTGTGCCCAGCGGGATGTCCTCGCCGGCCCCGTACCGGGCCAGCAGCGTGGCGGCGGCGGCGTGCACCACCATGAACAGGCTCGCGTTGTGCTGCTGCGCGAGTTTCAGCAGGCGGCCGTGCAGTTCGGCGTCGAAGCAGAGCCGCACCGATCCGCCGTGCTGGGAGGCCACTGCAGGTCTCGGGCGGTCGGTAGGCAGCTCCAGCAAGTCCGGGATCCCTGCCAATTGCTCGGCCCAATATGCCAGTTGGTGGGATATCGGGCTGTCTGGGTCCTGTTCGCCGCCGAGGAGTTCGCGCTGCCAGAGGGTGTAGTCGGCGTACTGGACCGGCAGGGCCGGCCAGCCCGGTGCGGTACCCGCGAGGCGCGCGGTGTACGCGGTCTGGAAGTCGCGTAGCAGCGGGCCTGCGGACCAGCCGTCGCCGGCGATGTGGTGAACCACCAGGAGCAGCACGTGTTCACGCGGGCCCTGGCGGAACAGGTGGGCGCGAATCGGCGGTTCGGTGGCAAGGTCGAATCCTGCCGCAGCTGCCGGGACGAGTGCCTCGTCCAGGTCGTCAGGACGGACGTCCGTCAGATGTATCGCCGGCCGGATGTGCTCCGCTTCCAGGATCCGCTGATACGGCTTGCCGCCGTCTTCGGGGAAGACGGTGCGCAGGCTTTCGTGCCGGGCCACCACGTCGCCGAGCGCCGCCTGGAGCGCGCTGTGGTCGAGGTCGCCGTGCAGGCTGATGGAGAAGGGGATGTTGTAGGTCCCGTTTGTCTGGTCGAGTTTGTCGATGACCCAGACTCGTTGATGGGCGTAGGACAGGGGGAGGTGGTGGGGTCGGGTG
>NZ_JASISZ010000104.1 GCF_030063355.1 Streptomyces sp. PH10-H1 | reverse complement strand
TTGGCCGGGCCGTAGACCTGCTTGACCTTGGAGTCGATGTCGACGAACACCACCTCGTCGTTCTTCGGGACGAGGCCGGTGTGGGCGGCCAGGTTGCAGGTGAACGCGCGTGTCGCCGACTCCAGTTGGCGTACGTGTCCCCAAGTGAAGGCGCGCAGGAAGGTGCCCAGTGTGGATGGTGCCCGCACTCCGCCGAACAGTTTCGCCAGCCCGCCGTGCCGCAGCACGTCCAGGTCGTCGATGGAGTCGGCACCGACGACCATGCCACCCACGATGCTCATCGCCTTCGCGTCGGCGGCCGTGCCGGCACCGTTCTTCGCGCCGTTCAGCTTGACCTTCTCGGCCACCAGGGCCGGCAGACCGCACCGCTCGGCCAGCCGGACGATCGGGACCAGCCCGGCATGCGCGATCAGATTCGGCTCGTCGAACGCGGCGAACACCCGCGCCGGGCCATGGAACAATTTCACTCGAGAGGTGCCTTGCCGGTTGCGGCGGATGGAAGCGTCAGAACTCCCATCATCCCAGGTCAGCGGGCACCTCTTCTGATTTCTCCGTCCACAGCCCGGCCGCTACACGGTGGATCGAGGTTCAGGTTTCTGCCCGTAGTAGTGAGCTTTGACCCTCTTGTCGAAGAGCGGCACGAATAGGGGACGCTTGCGGTGCAGCACCTTTGTCAGCGTCGTCAACTGGACTCCGGGCACCGCACCGGGGATATCCAGGACCCCGATCAGGTCCTCGAGGAGCGGTCGGTGTCGCCCTTCCGTCACGGCGACTTCCAGTGTGAGGTCCGGAGGGACCGCGGCGAGACCGCGTTCCAAAGTGCGGCACACGGCCTGCAAGGAGTAGACCGCTGTGATCGTCAGGGGTGCGTTGAGGAGTAGCGGGGCAAGGAGGTCGCCGTCGTTCAGTTCGTCGGGGCCGCTACCGGTCACCAGGCGGTCGTAGGCCGGGTATGCGAAGGGCTTCCCTCCCTTTGTGGCTGCCTTGGTCCTGTTCGCGTCCTCGTCGAAGTAGACGTGGATCCATGCTTCGGCGTCCATGAGGGAGCAGTCGCGGGCGCCGACTCGCAGAGGTTGATCGGCCATGCCGTCCCTCTCGTGCTGCTCTGTCGTCTGGTGTTGCGGGGACGTACACGCCAGCCGCGGCACGGTCTGGGCCAATCCGTCGACACCCGCCCGGACAGGACTTGGGTCTACCCCGGCCACGGCGGCGGCAACCTCCTCGGCGCCGGGCCGGTCCGTTACGGCGCTCAGCGGCGGCGGCGCATCCGTTCTCCCACCTCGCCGGCATCGGTCTCCCACCAGGGGCGGGTCATCTCCGGTACGGAGGCGGCGGGAGCGGACGCGCCCGCGGACGCCGGCTGTGGCGCCGGGTCCGCCGCGAGGAGTTCACGGTCCAGGCGCGCGTCCAGTTCCGCGTTCTTCGCGCGGTCCGTCCGCCACCACTGCGCGAACACCGCGATCAGGAACGGCAGCCCGACCAGCTCGGCGAGCGTGAGCATCAGCCCGCCGCCGATCATCTGGTCCTGCCGCGGGTCCGGTCCCCAGGTGCGCGGGTGCGCGGCGTACCAGTGGCCCGCCACCAGCGTTCCGCTCGTCATGACGACGATGCCGGGCACCGAGTCGAAGAGTCCGTCGAGGAAGACCAGGGCGGCCCGTACCGGGTGGGTGCACCAGCGCGGCAGCAGTTCCTGGCGGGTGAGCATCGGCAGCACGAACAGGCAGCCGGTCAGCAGCAGCTGGAGATGCATCAGCTGGCGGACGGCGTCCTGGTGCAGCGCCGTCTCGAAGTACGGCGTGAAGTAGATCGTCAGCTCGGAGCCCAGCACCGCCGCCGAGCTGACCAGCGGATAGGTCAGCAGCCGCACCACCCGGCCGGTCAGCGCCCTGTGCAGCGGGCCGTCCGGCGCCACGAGGGCCAGCGGGTCGCCGAGCGCCAGGCCCAGCGGGGCGATCAGGTCCAGCACGATGTTCTGCACGGCGGCGGGCCAGAACAGCACCCTTCCGTACACGGCCAGGCCCGACATCGTGGCGACCACGATCGCGCCCAGGCCGAGCACCGCGAACGCCGCGGTCCGCGCGGCCGGCCAGCGACCGCCGGCCCGCCGCCTCCGCAGCACCCCCGCCGCGTACAGGCCGCCCAGCAGGACCACGGCGGCGAGCGCCACACCGTCCGGCCGCCACGCCCCCAGAAAACTGGAGACGGTCAGTTCCGGCAGGGCCGCCGCCAGGGTGTTCAACGCAGCCATTCCGTTCCTCGCATCCGTCCGGTCCCGGCGGCCCAGGCTAGACCTTCCGTACCGGACGGACGCGAGCAGGCCCCGCTACACGCCGATGCTGTCCTTCTCCTTCTCCTTCTCGGCCGCTTCCGCCGTCGTCTGCTTCTTTGAGGCGATCAGGCTGGTGACGGTCGTGACCGCCAGGACGATCACGATGACGCCGAGGGAGACGGGAATGGAGATCTCAGGGACGTTCATCCCGGACTCGTGCATGGCGTGCAGGACCAGCTTCACGCCGATGAAGCCGAGGATGACCGATAGCCCGTAGGAGAGATGGACCAGCTTCTTGAGCAGGCCGCCGATCAGGAAGTACAGCTGTCGCAGACCCATCAGCGCGAAGGCGTTGGCGGTGAAGACGATGTACGGGTCCTGGGTGAGGCCGAAGATCGCGGGGATGGAGTCGAGGGCGAAGAGGACGTCCGTGGTGCCGATCGCCAGCATGACGATGAGCATCGGCGTCATCAGGCGCTTGCCGTTCTCGACGATGAACAGCTTGGTGCCGTGGTACTTGTCCGTGGACGGAACGCGCTTCCCGACGAGCTTGAGGAGCTTGTTCTCCTCGAACTCCTCGTCCTCCTCGCCGGCCCGCGCCTCCTTGATGAGCTTCCACGCGGTCCAGATCAGGAAGGCGCCGAAGATGAAGAAGACCCAGGAGAAGTTGGCGATGATCGCGGCGCCGCCGGCGATGAAGACCGCCCGCAGAAGGAGCGCGATGAGGACGCCGACGAGCAGTACCCGCTGCTGGTACTTGGAGGGCACCGCGAACTTTGACATGATCAGGACGAAGACGAAGAGGTTGTCGACGCTCAGCGACTTCTCGGTGATGAATCCCGCGAAGAACTCACCTGCGGGCTGACCACCCGCGAAGAGTGCCAGGCCGAGCCCGAACAGGGCCGCCAGGACGATCCAGACGACCGTCCAGATGCCCGCTTCCTTGATGGTGACGTCGTGCGGCTTGCGTCCGATGAGGAAGTCGACGGCGATCAGGGCACACAGACCGGCGATGGTCAGTGCCCACATGGCCAAGGAAACGTCCACTGCTGGGCCTCCGGTGGTTCACTACGAACAGCGAACGGTACCGGAATGCCCAAGAGAAGGCAAAGCCAAGGTCAAAACTCCTGGTCAGCGGCCATATGCCTGCCGGGCGGCCGCGACCTGCCGGAGCACCTGGGGCAGCACCTGACTGCCCGGCGGCACGAGCAGCGGCTCGTACGTCCAGGCATGACCGACCCAGGGATCCGCGAGGTGGTCGTCCGGGGTCGGAGTGAGCCGCATCAGGGCCCGCCACAGCGGGTCCAGGACCGGTCCGTACGCCCGCGCGTCATCCCGGTCGGCCACCATCAGCAGATGGACGCCGACGGACGGCCCCTCGTCCGCGAGGTACCGCAGCTGGTTGACGGTGCGATCGTCGAAGCCGTACGGGAAGTCGTTGACTATCAGCAGCTGCTCGGCGGTGTCCAGGTCCACGGGGAGCGAATCGGGGGCGCCGGCGCGCATGGCCATCTGTACGAGGTCCACCCGCTCGGTCATCCGGCTGATCACCGCTGCGACACCGGCGGCTCCCGCGGCGGGCGACTCGTGCAGCGCGCCGGAGTGGGTCAGCGGGGCGAGCGCGGCGGACGCATTGCCGGCCGGGTCGATGACATGCACCGTGAAGTCGCCGGCCGGATACGAGGCGAGCAGCCGGGCCGCGACCGTGACCGCGACGGCCATGGCGAGGCGCCGGTCCTGGGCGCTGTCGATCCACAGGCCGCGCTCCAACGGCAGCCTGACCAGCAGCGGGATCCGCAGCTCAGGATTCTCGGGCAGATGCAGATTGCCGAGCCGGGCCGCCATCGGCACCTCCATCGGCACCGAGTAGCCGTGCCACACCGGGCTCTCCCACCCGGCGAAGGCGGGCGGCAGCGCCGGTTCGACGACCTCGGACTCCGCGCGGAGCTGCGCCATGTCCCGGTCGAGGACGGCACGGGCCTGGTCCATGAGGTCGGCCTGCTTGGCGCGGGCCTGGTCCCGGGCGGCGTCGGCCGCCGGGCCGACACGGGTGCGCGGGTCGGACAGCAGCCGGTCCAGCTCCTGGTCGAGGCGGGACTCGGCGAAGTCGACGGCGCTGCGGTAGGCGGCGGTGGTGCGGGCCAGGTCCTCGAACATGCCCCAGATCTGGTTGTAGAGCCGTTCCTCCATGGTCCAGCCGCTGGCGTCACCGGCGACGGGCTGCGGGGCCCCCTCCGGCGGCGCGGAGGCCGCCGGACGGTCCGCCGGGGCATCCGGGACACCGGAGGCCCGCGAGGGCGCCGAACGCCGCCGGGGGTGCTGGTAGTCGACCGGGCCCGGTCCTGTCCCGGAGGACGCCGCCGGAGGGCCGTCCGGCTGCGGGGCCGGCAGGGCGACCGACCGGGCCAGACCCGCGGCCACCGCGTCATGGATGCCCGCGGCGAGACCGGCGGCCTCCGGCACACCGTGGTCCAGGAGCATCGCCGGCAGCCCGCCCGCGTAACCCTGGCCGACCGCGCGCACCTTCCACGCGCCCTGCCTGCGGTAGAGCTCGATGGCGATCACCGCGGACTCCGGGCCGAGCCCGGTGATGGTGAAGCCGGCGACCTCGGACCCGTCCAGCGTGGTGACCGCCACATGAGGTGCGGCCACCGCGCCGAAGGAGGCCGGCACGCCGTCCACCGTGGGGAGTGCCAGCAGCACATGGACCCGGTGCACATCCTCGGAGAGGGCGCCCAGGTCCACCGCGAGCCGGTGGGCGGCGGCGGCCTGCTGGGACACTTCGAGGCCGGGGAGGTGCGGCGACCCGGGGTGGGCTATCCGCCCCGTGCCGCTCACCCGCCCCTGCTCGTCCCCGAGGGTGGCCACCGCCACCACCGGTGTGCCCGCCGTCACCCGGATCTCCAGTCGGCCGGCGCCCTCGGGCCCGGCCGGGAGCGGATGATTCTGTCCCCGGACCAGCTCGGCAGCCATACCGGCACCCCCCATTGGTGTTGTGCGTGTCGCGCCCGTTGTACTTGTTGTGCGTGGTGTTTCTGTGGTGCTACAGCGTGTTCCTGTGGAGCTACAGCGCCGGCAGGATCGACGGCATCAGGTCCTGGAACGTACGGCCGGCGGCCGGCGTACCGATGGCGGTCATCGACCAGCCACTGCCGGCACGCTGCACCTTCGCCATGATCTGCGCGGTGTACTGCCCGCCGCCCGTCAGGGTGTAGCGGGCCAGCTCCTGGCCGTTGGTCTCGTCGACCAGGCGGCAGAACGCGTTCTGCACCTCGGCGAAGGTCTGCCCGGTGAAGGAGTTCACCGTGAAGACGATCTGGTCGATGTGGACCGGCACCCGCTGCAGGTCCACCAGGATCGACTCGTCGTCGCCGCCCTGGCCCGCGCCACCGACGACATTGTCGCCGGTGTGCCGGACCGAGCCGTCGTCGCTGACCAGATGACGGAAGAACACGACGTCCACCGGCTGCTTGTCGGCGAAGAGCACCGCCGAGGCATCGAGGTCGATCTCCCGGGTGCGGCTGCCGAACAACCCGCGGCGGGGCGCGGCCTGCCAGCCGAGCCCCATCCGAACGGCCGTCAGCGTCCCCCCGTCGAACTTGGTAAGGCTGATCTGCTGCCCCTTGGTCATGTTGACCGTCACGCGCTGTCCCCTCTCACCCGTCACCGGACTGTGTGCGGTTGCCCCGCACCCTAACAAGACGCTGGGACAGCGCACCTCGGTTCACCCCAGGGGCTATGCCATACCGGCCTCGCGCATCTGGCGCAATTCCTTCTTCAAGTCCCCCAGTTCGTCCCGGAGCCGGGCCGCGACCTCGAACTGCAGCTCGCCCGCCGCGGCGTGCATCTGCTGGGTGAGCTCGGCGATCAGGTCCGCGAGATCCTCCGCGGGCAGGTTCTTGGCCACCCGCTTCTCGCCCGCCCTCGTGGACAGGCCCGGCACCGGGGCCTTGCCCCGCGAGCGCTGCCGGCCGGAGCCCAGCAGCTCCTCGGTGTCCGCGTCCTCACGGGCGAAGGAGTCGAGGATGCCCGCGATCTTCTTCCGGAGCGGCTGGGGGTCGATGCCGCGTTCCGTGTTGTAGGCGACCTGCTTCTCGCGGCGCCGGTTGGTCTCGTCGATGGCCTGCTCCATCGCCGGGGTGATCCGGTCGGCGTACATGTGGACCTGCCCGGACACATTGCGCGCCGCGCGGCCGATGGTCTGGATCAGCGAAGTGCCGGAGCGCAGGAAGCCCTGCTTGTCCGCGTCCAGGATCGCCACCAGTGACACCTCGGGGAGGTCCAGGCCCTCGCGCAGCAGGTTGATGCCGATGAGGACATCGTACTCACCGGACCGCAGCTCGGTCAGCAGCTCCATACGGCGCAGGGTGTCGATGTCGCTGTGCAAGTACCGCACCTGGATGCCCAGTTCCAGCATGTAGTCGGTGAGGTCCTCGGACATCTTCTTGGTGAGGGTGGTGACCAGCACCCTCTCGTTCCGCTCGGTGCGCAGCCGGATCTCGTGCACCAGGTCGTCGATCTGCCCCTCGGTGGGCTTGACGATGACCTCGGGGTCGACCAGTCCGGTCGGCCGGATGATCTGCTCGACCGCTCCGTCACCGCGCGACAGCTCGTACTTGCCGGGAGTCGCCGACAGGTACACGGTCTGGCCGATCCGGCCGAGGAACTCCTCCCACTTCAGCGGGCGGTTGTCCATCGCGGACGGCAGCCGGAAGCCGTGGTCGACCAGGGTGCGCTTACGGGAGGCGTCGCCCTCGTACATCGCGCCGATCTGCGGCACGGTGACATGCGACTCGTCGATGACCAGGAGGAAGTCCTCCGGGAAGTAGTCGATCAGCGTGTCGGGCGCGGTACCCGCCTCGCGGCCGTCGATGTGCCGCGAGTAGTTCTCGATCCCGGAGCAGGTGCCGATCTGCCGCATCATCTCGATGTCGTACGTGGTGCGCATGCGCAGCCGCTGGGCCTCCAGCAGCTTGCCCTGCTTCTCCATCGTGGCGAGGGTGGTCTCCAGCTCCTTCTCGATGCCCGCGATCGCACGTTCCATGCGCTCGGGTCCGGCGACGTAGTGGGTGGCCGGGAAGACGTACATCTCCCGGTCGTCGCTGATGACCTCGCCGGTCAGCGGGTGGAGGGTGGAGAGCGCCTCGATCTCGTCGCCGAACATCTCGATGCGGACGGCCAGTTCCTCGTAGACCGGGAAGATCTCGATGGTGTCGCCGCGCACCCGGAAGGTGCCCCGGGAGAACGCCACGTCATTGCGGGCGTACTGGATCTCGACGAATTTGCGGAGCAGCTGGTCCCGCTCGATCGTGTCGCCGACCTTGAGCCGCACCATGCGGTCGATGTACTCCTGCGGGGTGCCGAGGCCGTAGATGCAGGAGACCGAGGCGACGACGATGACATCGCGCCGGGTCAGCAGGGAGTTCGTGGCGGAGTGGCGGAGCCGCTCGACCTCCTCGTTGATCGAGGAGTCCTTCTCGATGTAGGTGTCCGTCTGGGGGACGTACGCCTCTGGCTGGTAGTAGTCGTAGTACGACACAAAGTACTCGACCGCGTTGTTCGGGAGCAGCTCGCGGAACTCGTTCGCGAGCTGCGCGGCGAGGGTTTTGTTCGGCGCCATCACGAGGGTGGGGCGCTGGAGCCGTTCGATCATCCACGCGGTGGTCGCCGATTTTCCGGTGCCGGTCGCGCCGAGGAGGACGACATCCTTCTCACCTGCGCGGATGCGCCGTTCCAGCTCCTCGATGGCAGCCGGCTGGTCACCATTGGGCTGGTAGGGGCTGACGACCTCAAAGGGCGCCACAGTGCGTTCGATGTCTGATACGGGCCGCATGGAACCACCGTACGGCCCGGCTCTGACAAAGGCCGGGGATCACCATGAGCGGCGGCCGCGGACCGGCTCGGGAACGGGTTCGCGACCGGGCTCCGGCTCGGAGACCGGCGGATCGAGCGCCACCACCACACCGGCCAGGAACAGGAACACCACCGGTCCGATCAGCACCGGCGCCAGGATCGCGGCCGACGAGGCGCCGCCCAGGGAGCCGCTGAGCCCGGAGTCGTGCAGGTGCACCCGCAGCGCGGCCATGCCCGTGTAGTGCATGCCAGTGACCGCGACGCCCATGATGAAGCTGGCCCCCAGACTCGCGGCCAACCCCTTGATCGAGACCGCCGCCCACAGCGCGGCGGTGGCCGCGAACACCGCGACACCGATCGACAGGGCCACGGTCGTGGTGTTGTAGGTGAGGTCCGCGCGCAGTTTCATGCCGGCCATGCCGAGGTAGTGCATGGCGGCCACCCCGACGCCGGTGATCGCGCCGGAGGCGAGCAGGACCGGTACCCGGCGGCCGAGGAACCCGACCAGGAAGACGCCGGCACCGACCACGGCGATGGCCACCGCGAGGCTCGCGAACGTGATGGACTTGTCGTAGTTGATCTCCACCTGGTCGACGCTGAAGCCGATCATGGCGATGAAGTGCATCGTCCAGATGCCCGAGCCGATCGACAGGGCGCCCAGGGCCAGCCAGCCGGCCCGCCGGGACCGCTCCATCACCAGCGCCCTGACTGTACAGCGCAGTCCGAGAGCGGCACCCAGACAGGCCATGACATAGGCCGCCACGGGTGTGACCCAGCCGTACGTGAAACCGTTCACCGTTCCGTACATGCCGTCCACTGCGGACCTCTCCGGCGCATCGGTTGGCACACCCTAGGCCGCACATGGGAACACCTGACCATGTTTCAGATTCCCTTTACCTACCCGTGATCCGGCACCACGGTGATGCGGTCCAGCGGTCCGTGGGGTCCCGCCGCCAGAGCCGCCCGCAGCGCCCCCACGACCTGCGAGGGGCTCAGTGTCAGCGCCTCCTGGGGCACCCGCACGACCCGCACGCCGCACGCGTCCAGCGGACCGTGCACCACCGCCGCTCCGATCTCCAGAGCCACCCCGTCCCGCGCCCAGAAGGCGTCGGGCGACGCGAGGAACACACCGTCCAGACGGAGCTCGGGCCGCCACAGCGGCTGCCACAGCCCCGAGCGCAGGACGAGCGTGCGCGCCTGCCCGGTGACGGAGCCCCGCGCCTGCCCGGGAAGCCGCAACTCCCGCAGTGCCACGGCGATCCCGGGCTTCCGGGACAGCGCCGCGGCACGCAGCTCATCCTCCAGGGCGCTGGGGTCGATCCCCCGGTTCCGCACCAGCTCGCGCAGCACGTCCCGCATCCAGTCCGGGTCGCACGACGCCCGGACGCCGTCCCCCGCGGCGCGCACCAGAGGCGCGACGGGCAGCTCGTCCACCAGCTCGGGGCCGGGGAGCGAGCGCGCGTGGTGGATCCGGACCCAGGTGTGCGTCCTGACCGCGCGCCCGGCCGGCACCAGGACGTCGACCACCCGTACCTCGGCGGGCACCAGGACCTCGCGCATCCCGTGCAGGGCCAGCGCCACGGCGCCCGTCAACTGCGCCTCCACGTCCGGGTATCCGGCGTAGGCGAGCGCCGCCCGGCAGCGCTGCGCGGCGGTCGGCGCCCCCCTCCGCAGGAGCACCACCCTCGGCAGCACCCGCTGCCACGGTCCGCCCGGCCCGCAGCGCTTGCGCAGCGCCGCCTCCGACACCCCGATGGCGGCCAGCTGGCCGACGGTCGCCACCCGGTCCTGATCACAGGCGAGGATGCGCAGGGCCTGGGTGAAGTCGTGTCGTGTCATGACCACCCCCTCCCCCGCCGGGACCCGGCAACTACCCTCTGTGACAAGGCTGTCGAAGAGCGGCACCCGCGCGAGTGACCGGCGCGCCCCGGCTGACGGGACCCGCTGTCAGTGGCCGCTGCCTGTGGCCGCTGCCAGTGCCGGCTGTCGGTGCCCGCTGTCAGTGGCCCCGCCTACGCTGGTGGTATGACGAACACCGAGCAGCACGACCGGGGGGACCGGCCCGCCATGACGTCCCCGGCTGCCGCGGCGTCCGGGCCGGTCTGGACGCGGCTGGACACCCCGATCGGGCCGCTGCTGCTCGCCGCGACCGGGCAGGGGCTCGTCAATGTCGTCTTCCGGGCCGACGAGAAGACGACGGCCACGGTCCTGGACCGGCTGGCGCGCCGGCTCGGCGCCGACCTGGTGGAGGACACCGGGGAAACGGGTCTCCTCGCCCCCGCCGTGCAGCAGCTGCGGGCGTATTTCGCCGGTGAGCTGCGCGATTTCACCCTCGATCTCGACTGGTCCCTGACCGCCGGCTTCAACCGCCGCGTCCAGCGTGAGCTCGCCACCGGCGTGCCCTTCGGCACCGTCGTCGGCTACCAGGACCTCGCCGACCGCGTCGGCGAACCGGGCGCCGCCCGGGCCGTCGGCACCGCCATGGGCGCCAATCCGCTGCCGATCGTCGTCCCCTGCCACCGCGTCGTGGAGAGCAACGGCGGAATAGGCGGCTTCGGCGGCGGTCTGGAGATCAAACGCACGCTCCTGGCGCTCGAGGGCGTGCTGCCCGCGCCTTTGTTCTGACGGGCCGCACGCCTCGATCGTCACTCCTCCGGGATGAGGATCCTGCGTCAGGACGCCCGTGTCGGGCGCCGCGCGCTCAGCTGCGGCATCCGGGGTCGGGGGCGTCGACCGACAGCGGGGCGCCCTCGGGGACGAGATAGGTGACGTACAGGACGACCGGCACCGTGCCGAGATTGCGCCCGTTGTGCACCTTGCGGGCGCCGTCCGGCTCGACGAACGACTGGCCGGCGCTGCTGCGCTCCACCGTGCAGTCGGCCAACGTCCTGGTCAGCGTGCCGGCCTGGACGACGGCGATCAGCGGACCCAGGTGGTAGTGCCAGCCGGTGGAGCCGCCGGGCGCGATGGTGACCGTGCGCACCACGACATCCGTGCGCCCCTTGGTCTTGATCTTCAGGCCGTCGGCGGAGGTGCCCTTGGCCAGGACCGTCGCCGTCACCCCGCTGCCCGGCGTGGCCAGCGCGCCCGACGGCACCAGCCCCAGCGCCACCACACAACCCGACACGACGACCGCCCTGCGGATCCGGCCCCAACGCTTGCTGCTGTCCATCTGTGTCCCTCCGGGAGCGGTCCGGATCCCTCCGAACCGGTGAAATCCGTTCGCGATACGAGCGGCAAGGCAACCTTCCCCGTCCCCCCGTAGGTCAATGCTCTTGGAGACGGGAGACGGAGTGGCGGATGGACACGCGGGACGAGTGGAATCGGCGGGACTTCCTCGGTGCTGCGGCCGGGGCGGGCGCCGGCGCGTTCCTCGCGGGCTGCTCCGCAGACGGCGGTGACGGGGACACGGCGCCGGGCGCGCCGTCGTCCGCCCCGGCCAGGCCGTCCGGATCGACCGCGGCGGCGGAGAACGACCTGCCGGGCACCCGCGACTGGGGTCTCCGGCACCAGGGCGCCGACCGCGACATCGAGGGGTACGCGGACCAGGTCAGCGTGGCGCCGGGGCAGCCCTTCACCCTCCATGTCTCCACCAGCGCCCGGCGGTTCGGGGTGGATGCCTTCCGGATGGGCTGGTACGGCGGGGCGCAGGCACGCAAGGTGTGGGCGTCGGGCCCTGTCGCGGGCCGCGTCCAGCCGGTGCCCGAGGCCGCCGGAGCCACTCGTACGGTCGCGGCGGACTGGACGCCGGCCACCGAGGTCCCCACGCACGGCTGGCCGGAGGGCTCGTATCTGCTGCGGCTGACCGCGGAATCCGGGTCCCAGCGGTACGTCCCGGTCACCGTCCGGTCGCGGAGCACCGCGGGGCGGCTGGTACTGGTCAACGCCGTCGGCACCTGGCAGGCGTACAACACCTGGGGCGGGCACAGCCTTTACCACGGTCCCGGCGGCAGCGGGGACGACGCCAACCGCTCGCTCGCGGCCAGCTGCGACCGCCCCTACGACGAGAACGGCGCGAATCTCTTCCTGACATTCGAGCGCCCGGCCATCGCCCTCGCCGAGAAGCTCGGCCTGGCGCCCGCCTACGTCACCTCCATGGACATCGACCGCGATCCGGCGCTGCTGGCCGGAGCGCGCGCGGTGATCTCCCTCGGCCACGACGAGTACTGGACGCCCGCCATGCGCGCCCGGGTGACCCGGGCACGCGACACCGGCAGCAACATCGCCTTCCTCGGCGCCAACGCCTGTTTCCGGCGCATCCGGCTGGAGCCGACTCGGCTGGGCGAGCGCCGGCTGGTCGTCTGCTACAAGACCGACTGGACGCGTGATCCGGCGTACGGGACCGATGACGCGGCCGTCACCAACAACTGGCGCGAACCCCCGCACGCCGACCCGGAGAACTCACTCACCGGCACGCTCTACGAGTCGAACCCGACGACCGCCGACTATGTGGTGGCCGAGCCGGGCCACTGGCTGTTCGAGGGCACCGGGGCCCTCGCCGGCACCCGCTTTCCCGGCCTGGTGGGCACCGAGTACGACCGGGTGAACTCCGGGGAGATCACCCCGCGTCCGATCGAGATCATCGCCCACTCCCGGCTGGAGTGCCGCGGGGTGCGCAGCTTCGCCGACTCCGCGTACTACACCGTCCCCAGCGGCGCCGGGGTGTTCAACGCCGGCACGATGCGCTGGGTCGGCTCGCTCGAGGGGGCGGGCGGCCACGGCATCACGGACCGGACCGCGGTCTTCACCAGCCAGGTCACCGCGAACCTGCTCCGGGCCTTCGCCGAAGGACCGGCCGGGCACCGGCACCCGGCCAAGGACAACCTGGACGCCTACCACCCGTACCAGGGCGACCCCATCTGGACCGGGAACAACCTGTGGTGACGGCCTGTGGTGTCGGCCTGTGGTGTCGGCCTGTGGTGTCGACCCGCCGTGACGGGGATCGTGGCGGGGATCGTGGCGGAGGAAGCGGAGAGCTCGGCGGTTCCCGGATCAGGGAGCGTCGAAGCGGGCCGCCTCCACATAGTCCGGCCGCGGGTCCAGGGCGGCCGCGAGCCGGAAATGACGGAGCGCCTCATCCGGGCGGTTGGCACGCTGCAGCGTCCGCGCGAGGGCGAAGTGCGCGAAGGCGTTGTCCGGTTCACGCTCCAGCACGATCTGGAACTCCAGCTCGGCCGGACGCAGTTGAGCGGCGGCGAAGAAGGCGCGGGCCCGCAGCAGCCGGGCGGCGGTGTTCTCCGGGTGGGCGGCGATGACCGAGTCCAGCAGCTTCACCGCGCCGCGCGGGTCGCGGGCTTCCAGCAGTTGCTCCGCGGCACGGAAATCGATGACGTGGGTCTCTGGGGTCTGCTCGGGCACGGCCGCCTCCCTTCCATGGCTCGGGTGACGACTGATCGTCGGCACAGACATACCCAACGCGGTCAGCCGCAATCGCATTCCGGTAGGTCCTGGGCGGTCGGATCCACCGGCCGCAGGCGGTCGCGCAGCTCCCTCCAGACGCCTTTGACCTGGGGTTCCAGGGCATCCAGTGGGCCGTCGTTGGTGATCACCAGATCCGCGATGGCGAGCCGCTGCTCACGGGTGGCCTGGGCTGCCATCCGGGACCGGGCCTCGCCCTCGTCCATGCCGCGCAGCCGGATCAGGCGCTCGAGTTGAGTGCCGGGTGACGCGTCCACGACCACGACGAGGTCGTAGCGTCCGGCGAGCTCGTTCTCGGCGAGGAGCGGCACATCATGGACGACGATGTCGTCCGGGCCCGCGGCGGCCTCCAGCTCGGCCGACCGGCGGCCCACCAGCGGATGCACGATCGCGTTCAGGGCCTGGAGCCTGGCGGGGTCGGCGAAGACGATGGAGCCCAGTTTCGGGCGGTCGAGAGTGCCGTCCGGGGCGAGTACGCCCTCGCCGAACTCGGCCGCCACGGCGGCCAGTCCCGCCGTTCCCGGCTCCACGACCTCGCGGGCGATCTTGTCCGCGTCCACCACGACGGCCCCGTACGACGCGAGCAGCCGCGACACTTCGCTCTTGCCGGCGCCGATTCCGCCGGTCAGGCCCACCTTCAGCATGGCGCCAGCCTAACCGGCGGCTCGTTCCGGCAATCCGTTCCGGTACTACGCGTTCCCCCGCCGGCCCACGTCGACCGGCGTCAGTTCCCGTCGTCCTCGCGGTCCGCGAGGAACCGTTCGAACTCGGCCGCGAGGTCGTCCGCCGACGGCAGGTCGATGGGCTCGGCGATGAGGTTCTCCCGGGTCATCGATCCGGCGACCGCGTCGTACTGGCTCTCCAGCCCCTGCACGACGGAGACCAGCTCGGCGTCACCCTCGGCGACCTGGCGGTCGATCTCGCCGCGCACGGTGTGGGCCTCGGCGCGCAGCGCGTGGGCCACGTCGGGAAGGACCAGGCCGGTGGCGGCGGTGATCGCTTCGAGTACGGCGAGGGCGGCGTCCGGATAGGGCGAACGCGACAGATAGTGCGGCACATGGGCGGCGACGCCCAGTACGTCACGGCCCGCCTCGGCGAGCCGCAGCTCGATGAGGGATTCGGCGCTGCCGGGGACCTGCGCCTCGTCGAACCAGCTGCGGTGTCCCGGCATCAGGTCGACCCGGTTGCCGTGCGGGGTCAGACCCACCGGGCGGGTGTGCGGGACGCCCATCGGGATGCCGTGGAAGTTGATGGCAAGACGCACCCCGAGCCGCTCGACGACCTGCAGGACGGCAGCGGCGAAGCGCTCCCACTCCACATCCGGCTCGAAGCCGGTCAGCAGCAGGAAGGGCGTCTCCGTGGTGTCGCGGACCAGGTAGAGGGCGATCTCAGGAGCCTCGTACCCCGACCAGTGGTCGCGCTCGAACAGCATCAGGGGCCGGCGCGCGCGATAGTCGACGAGCCGGTCGGCGTCGAACCTGGCCACCAGCTGGTTGTCGAGGCGGTCCAGCAGCTGCTCCGTGATCTGCTCGCCGGTGTCTCCCGCGTCGATGTACCCCTCGAGGTGGTACAGCAGCACAGGGCCGGTCTCCCCCACTGCCTCGTCGACGGCCTCGGCACCGCCCGGCACGAATTCGTACAACCCCTGCGGATCCAGCACTGTGATCGTTCCTCCTCGGAAACGTGCGAGGAGCTGGGAGCATTCCCTCAATCATGCCCGCTTCACGCTCCGCGACCCGCCCCACACCCTCAGAGCATGACCCTCCGCGGCCCCCCATGACCCCCCACGACCCCGGACAACGCGGAAGGCCCGCTCCCCCTCGCGGGGAAACGGGCCTTCCGTCCGTACGGTTGCCTGCCTACCGGTCAGAGCGTCAGCTCTGGCCGCCGGCGAGCTTCTCGCGGAGCGCGGCCAGCGCCTCGTCCGACGCCAGGGCGCCGGAGTTGTCGTCCGACTCCGAGGAGTACGAACCGCCGCCACCGAGACCGGCGGAGCTGACGGCACCGGCAGGAGCCGCAGTACCCTCGGCCTCCGCCTTCTCGTCGGCCTCGCGGGACTTGATGACCTGGGCCTGGTGCTGCTCGAAGCGGGTCTGCGCCGTGGCGTACTGGGTCTCCCACACCTCGCGCTGGGTCTCGAAGCCCTCGAGCCAGTCGTTGGTCTCGGGGTCGAAGCCCTCGGGGTAGATGTAGTTCCCCTGGTCGTCGTACGACGCGGCCATGCCGTACAGCGTCGGGTCGAACTCGACCGTGGCCGGGTCGGCACCGAAGGCCTCGTTGGCCTGCTTCAGCGAGAGGCTGATGCGGCGGCGCTCGAGGTCGATGTCGATGACCTTGACGAAGATCTCGTCGTTGACCTGGACGACCTGCTCCGGGATCTCCACGTGGCGCTCGGCCAGCTCGGAGATGTGGACCAGGCCCTCGATGCCCTCGTCGACGCGCACGAACGCACCGAACGGGACGAGCTTGGTGACCTTACCGGGGACGACCTGACCGATCTGGTGCGTCCGGGCGAACTGCTGCCACGGGTCTTCCTGCGTCGCCTTCAGCGACAGGGAGACACGCTCGCGGTCCATGTCCACGTCGAGAACCTCGACGGTGACTTCCTGGCCGACCTCGACAACCTCGGACGGGTGGTCGATGTGCTTCCAGGACAGCTCGGAGACGTGCACGAGACCGTCGACGCCGCCGAGGTCCACGAACGCACCGAAGTTGACGATCGAGGAGACGACGCCGGAGCGGACCTGACCCTTCTGCAGGGTCGTGAGGAAGGTCTGGCGGACCTCGCTCTGGGTCTGCTCGAGCCAGGCACGGCGGGACAGGACCACGTTGTTGCGGTTCTTGTCCAGCTCGATGATCTTGGCCTCGAGCTCCTTGCCCACGTACGGCTGGAGGTCGCGGACGCGACGCATCTCGACGAGCGAGGCGGGGAGGAAGCCGCGGAGGCCGATGTCGAGGATGAGACCACCCTTGACGACCTCGATGACGGTACCGGTGACGATCCCGTCTTCTTCCTTGATCTTCTCGATGGTGCCCCAGGCACGCTCGTACTGAGCGCGCTTCTTCGAGAGGATCAGGCGGCCTTCCTTGTCCTCCTTCTGGAGAACCAGGGCCTCGATCTCGTCGCCGACCTTGACGACCTCATTGGGGTCGACGTCGTGCTTGATCGAAAGCTCGCGGGAGGGGATGACGCCCTCGGTCTTGTAACCGATGTCGAGCAGGACCTCGTCCCGGTCGACCTTCACGATCACACCTTCGACGATGTCGCCATCGTTGAAGTACTTGATCGTCGCATCGATCGCTGCGAGGAAGTCTTCCTCGGAACCGATGTCGTTGACCGCCACCTGCGGGGTGGTGCGCGTTGCCTCGGTGCTGCTCGTCATATGGGGAAGGACTCCGGTACGGACAGAAGTTGTAGGTACTGCTACGCCAGGACCCGTGATCGCACCGCCGAAGCCGGACAGCCTCAAAGCGGACCATCCAAGCGTTCGGAGAGTCGCCTCAATAACCGAGGGGATACAACGTGTGCGAGCGCAACCTGCTACGTCTGAGGTGCGCAGGCCCGCAGCGCAACTTGTAGCATACGGGGGCAGCCGGACACGGTCAATGCGCGAAGGGCCCACCTGGGGCAGAACGCCACATACCCGGCGCAAGTCCCCCAGCCGCAGGTCCAACCAGAGAGTACGACGACAACCGCGATGAGCCAAGGACCCGAACCAGAAGCCACCCGTCGTACCGCCGGCGTCACGGAAAGCAGCCGGGCCAACCGGGGCTGGTGGGACCGGAACGCGGATGAATACCAGGTCGAACACGGAGCATTCCTCGGCGACGGGAACTTCGTCTGGGGGCCGGAGGGCCTGGACGAGGCCGACGCCGGACTGCTCGGCCCTGCCCCGGAACTCGCCGGCCTGACGGTGCTGGAGATCGGCGCCGGCGCCGCGCAGTGCTCGCGCTGGCTGGCGGCACGGGGCGCCCGCCCGGTCGCGCTCGACCTCTCCCACCGGCAGCTGCAGCACGCGCGCCGGATCGACGAGGAGTCGGCGGACGGCGGCTTCCCACTCGTCCAGGCCGACGCCGGGACGCTGCCCTTCGCCGACCGGTCCTTCGACCTGGCGTGCTCCGCGTACGGCGCGCTTCCCTTCGTCGCCGACCCCGAACGCGTACAGCGCGAGGTGCACCGGGTGCTGCGGCCCGGCGGGCGCTGGGTCTTCTCCGTCACCCACCCGATCCGCTGGGCCTTTCCCGACGAGCCGGGACCCGAGGGGCTGACCGCCGTCTCCTCCTACTTCGACCGCACTCCCTACGTCGAGCAGGACGAGCGCGGTCTCGCCGAGTACGTCGAGCACCACCGCACCCTCGGCGACCGGGTGCGGGAGATCGCCGCGGCCGGCTTCCGGCTGGTCGATCTCGTCGAGCCGCGGTGGCCGGAGTGGAACAAGCAGGAGTGGGGCGGCTGGTCGCCGCTGCGCGGCGGCATCCTGCCGGGGACGGCGATCTTCGTCTGCGTACGGGACTAGGGCCTGTCCGGCGCCGCCAGCGGTACGGGCACACTGGGCGGGTGATCCGCGCCGACGCCCTCGACCTGCCCGTACGTACCGTCGTGCCCGCACTGCTGCGGGCGCTCGACGAGCGGGGGTGCGCCGTGCTCGCCGCACCGCCGGGAACGGGGAAGACCACCCTCGTTCCGCTCGCGCTGGCCGGGCTGCTTCCCCAGTACACGGAGTACTCCCGGCCCACGGCCGCACCTCGCCGGGTCCTGGTGGCGGAGCCGCGCCGGATGGCGGTGCGGGCCGCGGCCCGGCGGATGGCGTGGCTGCTCGGGGAGAGCGTCGGCGCGCGGATCGGCTTCACCGTGCGCGGGGAGCGGAAGGTCTCGGCAGAGACGGTCGTCGAGGTGGTGACCACGGGTGTGCTGCTCCAGCGGCTGCAGCGCGATCCGGAACTGGCCGGGGTGGACACCGTCGTCCTGGACGAATGCCATGAGCGGCACCTGGACGCGGACACCTCGATGGCCTTCCTGCTGGACGTACGCGCCACCCTGCGGCCGGAGCTGCGGGTGGTCGCGGCCTCCGCCACCACGGACACGGCGGCCTGGGCCGCCCTGATCGGCAGCGAGGACGGCGCCGCCCCGGTGGTCGAGGCGCAGGGAATCCTGCATCCGGTGGCGGTGGAGTGGGCGCCGCCGCCCCGCCCGGTGCGGCCCCCGCACGGGATGCGGGTCGATCCGGCGCTGCTGGAGCATGTGGCGGCGGTGGTACGGCGCGGCCTGCGGGAGCGCGAGGGGGACGTGCTCTGCTTCCTGCCGGGCGTCGGGGAGATCGCCCGGGTCGCGGGGATGTTGAACGGGCCCGCCGCCGGGCTCGACGTGGAGGTACTGCAGTTGCACGGCCGGGCGCCGGCCGCCGTGCAGGACGCGGCGCTCGCGCCGGGCACCCGCCGCCGGGTGCTGCTGGCCACGTCGGTGGCCGAGTCGAGCCTCACCGTGCCCGGGGTGCGGATCGTGGTGGACGGCGGGCTCGCCCGCGAGCCGCGGGTGGACCACGCCCGCGGCCTTGACGCGCTGACCACGGTGCGGGTCTCGCACGCGGCGGCCCGCCAGCGGGCCGGCCGCGCCGGGCGCGAGGGCCCTGGCACGGTGTATCGCTGCTGGTCGGAGGCCGACAACGCCGGGCATCCGCGCTGGCCCGCACCCGAGATCTCGGTGGCCGACCTGACCGCGTTCGCACTGCAGGCCGCCTGCTGGGGCGACCCGGACGCCACAGGACTCGCGCTGCTCGACGCCCCTCCGGCGGGCGCGATGAGCGCGGCCCGCGAGGTGCTGGGCGCGGTCGGCGCGGTCTCCGCCGGGGGCCGTGCAACCGGGCGCGGTCTGCGGCTCAGCCGGCTGGGGGTGCACCCGCGGCTCGCACGGGCGCTGCTCGACGGGGCGCGCGCCGTGGGATCCCGGCATGCGGCCGAGATCGTGGCACTGCTCAGCGAGGAGCCGCCGCGCGACTACGGCGACGACCTGGCCGCCGCCTGGCGCCAGGCCCGGCGGGGCGGCGACGGATACGCGGCGCGCTGGCGCGCGGAGGCCGGCCGCCTGGAATCATCGCTCCGCCAGGCCGGATCGGACGGCGGGCCGGGTGAGCCGGGCGGGCCGGACGGATCCGGTGGGTCGAACGGGTCCGGCAGGTCGGGCAGGTCTGCCAGATCGTCGGACTCGGCACGGACGGCGAGCCCGCAGGGCGGGACGGTCGCATCCGGTGGGTCCAGCCGGTTCGGCGGGTCCGCCGCGGCTTCCGCGATCTCCTCCGGTGACGATGACGCGGTCGCCGGGCTGGTGGCCGCGCTCGCCTTTCCGGAACGTGTGGCCCGGGGGCGCGGCGCCGGTACGTATCTCATGGCGTCGGGAACCGCGGCGGAACTCCGCTCGGGCTCGCGCCTCGGGGCGGCCGGGTGGCTGGCGATCGCGGTCGCGGACCGGCCGGTGGCGGCGGCCTCGGCGCGGGTGCGGCTGGCCGCGGTGATCGACGAGGCCACCGCCCGTACCGCGGCGGCGCCGCTGCTGACGTCCGGCGAAGAGGTGCGCTGGGCGGACGGCGACGTGGTGGCGCGCAGCGTGGAACGGCTCGGCGCCGTGGAACTGACGGCGCGCCCGCTGCGGTCGCCCGACCGGTCGCTGGTGCGCGCCGCCGTGGCCGAGGGGCTGCGGCGGGAGGGCACCGGGCTGCTGCGCTGGTCGCGCGACGCGCAGGACACCCGCCGCCGGCTGGCTTTCCTGCATCGGGTGCTGGGCGAGCCCTGGCCGGATGTCTCGGAGTCCGCACTCCTCGGCCGGATGGACGACTGGCTCGGCCCCGAACTGTCCGCCGCCCGGCGCCGCGCGGACCTGGAACGTATCGACGCCGGCGGCCCGCTCGCCCGGCTGCTGCCCTGGGCCACGGGCGACGCCGGCCGTTTCGCCGAGCTCGCCCCCGAACGGATCGAGGTGCCGAGCGGTTCGCGGATCCGGGTGGACTACAAGGGCGACCAGCCGGTGCTCGCGGCCAAGCTCCAGGAGCTGTTCGGCTGGCAGGAGACCCCGCGAATCGCGGGCGGGCGCGTCCCGCTCCTCGTACATCTGCTCTCCCCGGCGGGGAGGCCCGCCGCCGTCACCGCCGACCTCGCCTCGTTCTGGAAGGGCGGCTACCGCTCCGTGCGCGCCGAGCTGCGCGGCCGGTACCCCAAGCACCCGTGGCCGGAGGACCCGGCGGCCGCGGCGCCCACCCGCCGTACGAACAACCGGCGTTGACGGTCCGCCGCCGAACGGCGCCGGCGCGGCGGCTTCAGGCGACGACCGGCTGCGGGTCGGGATCCGGTTCGCGCAGCGCGTCGTTCGGGGCCGGGTCGGCCGGGCGGCGGCTGCGGGCCTCCAGGAACAGGGAGAGCGCGAGCAGCGCCACTCCCAGGATCAGGAAGCCCCAGGGGAGGTAGCTGGTGAGCAGCAGTATGAGCTGGCGCTGGGACTTCACCAGTTTGACGGTGGAGTCGATGTAATCCTCGCGCATCTTCACATCACCGGAGAAGATGGTCACCGGCTTCGTCTCGGGTGACTGCGGGAACCGCAGCTGCTCCTGGTGGATCTCCTCACCGTTGACCGGGGCGCCGGTGGTGGGGTCGACCCAGAACATCCGCTTGGTGGTGTACCAGCGCTCCACCGATCCGCCGAGCGAGTCAGCGGTGACGCCGCCCGGCATCTTCTTCGGCAGCGGAACCTTGATCCAGGGGACGGTCTGCTCGAAGTAGTAGACCGTCATCCCGCGGAAGTTCTGCGTCGCCTGGTAGTGGATGGGCGCGGACGTCCGGGACTGGGCGTCGAAGTAGAAGTAGTCGCGCTTCTCGGTGAGGAACGGGAACTTGAACTCGACGCCCTCACGGTGCACGGGGTCGCCGTCGACACTCTCGCTCGCGGTGTGGACCGGGTCCTGGGTGTGGGCGTCGAAGATGTAGCGCTCGGGGATCTCCGAGACCATCTTCCCGTCCGGGCCGGTCACGTAGGACAGCGTGTCCCAGACCACCACGTCGCGGCCCGTATCGACCTTGACCTTCTTGGCCTCCTCGACGTTGCCCTTCAGGGTCTGGACGATGTTGATCCTGGAGACGGTCTGCGGCTTGAGCGAGGCGTAGTCGACAAGGAGGGTGGCGTCCTTCGCCTCCAGAACCACCGACTGGTACTCGTTGGCCGGGACCTTGGCCAGTCGCGGGAAGGCGTACCAGCGCATCAGGGGCGACAGGGCCGCGAAGAAGACGGCGAAGGCGAGCAGCACCAGGCTGGACTTACGGCGCATCGGAACGCTTCCCCTCCTTTGTGGCTACGGGTGGCCGCGACCGGCTACGGGGCCGGTTACGGGTGGCTGGGGACCGTGGTCAGCACCGGTTTGGGTGAGGTCTCGCCGGCCGGTGCGCCGATCGCGGTCATGGTGAACACGAGCACGAGAGCGGCGGCGAGTCCGATGGCTGAGGCGATCAGGGCGCGCATGGCCGGACCTCCCTTGTGGACGACGACGTCGGCTGGGCCGGGGCACCGTAGCAATCGGGGGATCAGATGAGAACAGGTTCTACCGATCGAATACGGCCACCACGCGGACGAGCCCGGCCGCGCCGGTAAGGGCGCGGCCGGGCTCGGGGCGTGCGGGGTACGTCAGTTGGCCGTCGCGGGGACCGCCGCGCTGGTGGACGGGGCCGCAGAAGGGGCCGCGGACGGGCTCGCCGGTGCCGTCGTGGCACCTGTCGTGGTC
>NZ_JASISZ010000103.1 GCF_030063355.1 Streptomyces sp. PH10-H1 | reverse complement strand
GGTCTACAACATCGCTGACGACGCCCCGGTGAGCGCGGTCGAACTGCATCAGCTCAACGGGGCGGAACCGCCCGCCGGCATGGCGGACCGGCCGCTGGCCGACCCGTGGGAGGGCGTGGTGTCGACCGCCCGCATCCGCGACGAGCTGGGCTTCCGCCCGCTCCACCCCTCGGTGTGGACCGCACGCGACGCGGGCGCGCTCTGACTCACCCGTTTCAGGGACCCACCGGCGCGCGGCCGCGCCGCGCGCCCGCCGGCTGGGACGCTTGGCACATGACGACGGCACAGCGGACGGTCCCCGGTGACGTGGACGAAGTGGTGGCGTGGATGCGCGCGTTGGACGCGTCGCTCCCGCCGCACGACGGTGTCGCGGTGTTCAACCGGGTCTATCTTTCGGTCACCGAGGAGCTGCGGCGGCTGATCGCCGCCGGACTCTTCGACGATCCGGACGCGGCCGCCGCGTTGGACGTGCGCTTCGCCGGCCGCTATCTGGCGGCGGTCGGCGCCGGAAGCGGCGGGCGCCGGGCCCCCGCCTGCTGGCGGCCGCTGCTGCAGCTGCGCGGGCACCGCGGGGTACGTCCGCTGTAGTTCGCGCTCGCCGGGATCAACGCGCACATCGGCTACGACCTGGCGCTGGCCCTGGTCGACACCTGCCGCGCGCTGGACCGCGAACCCATCGCGATGGAACGGGACTTCGAGCGGATCGGAGATGTGCTGGTGTCCCTCGAGGAACGGGTCCGCGAGGACCTCATGCCGGGACCCGACCTGCTGGACATCGCCGACCCGCTGACCCATCTGGTCGGCTCCTGGAGCCTGGAACGGGCGCGGGACGCGGCCTGGGCCGCGTCCCGCCTGCTCTGGTCCCTGCGGCACACCGGTGAGGTGTACGAGGAGTGCGCGGACCGGCTCGACGCGGGCGTGGGGCTCGTCGGCCGCTTCCTGCTCACTCCGCTGACCCGGCGGGTCAGCCGAACTGCTTGACCGCCTGGTAGTACGTCCAGGCGAGGCCGTTGCAGGCCGCCTTCGTCACGACGTTGTACCCGTGCGAACCGCACACCCGCTTGAGGTCCTCGTACAGCATGCTGTCCAGGCGCGGCTTGTTGGCGCTGAACTGGCCCGCGGCCTTGTAGTTGCGGTAGCCGAAGTCGTGGTGGGCACAGGACAGGCTGAACGGGAAGCCCAGCGGGTTGTCGGGGGACGAGGAGCAGTAGTCCGTGGACCAGTCGAAGCCGTAGGCCGCCCAGGCGCCCTGGTTGTTGCGCGCCGAAATGAAGGAGTTGTAACTGGCGGCGCTGGTCTGGGTCCAGCTGGACAGCACCTGGGGTTTGTCGGCGGGAGCCGCAGAAGCCGGTGCGGCGGCACCGGCTACGGCGATCAGGGCGGCGGCCGGAACGGCCAGGACTAAGGGCAGGCGACGTCTCATGCGCTACCTCCGGGGTCCGGCGGCCCGCGAGGGGGCGGGCCGCTGTCCGGAGGATTGCACCGCGTGCGACTGGCGTCCCGCTATACGTCTCCTTAAGCCCGGGCCGCCTCACGGCGACACCCGGACACCGGCGTCGCTCAGTCCTCGTCGAGCAGGACCGGAGCGATCTCCTCGTACACGTCACCGGGACCGGGGTTGGTGGCGTCGGTCCCGCCGCCGAGGTGGTGCATGACGCCCCACACCGCGTTGAGCGCCGTCTGGACCGCGCCCTCGGCCCAGCCGGCCGTCCAGGAGATGTCGTCGCCCGCGAGGAAGATGCCGCGCTTGTCCTGCGGCAGCTCGTCCTGCATGAAGTGGGTGAACAGGCGGCGCTGGTAGCGGTAGTGGCCCGGCAGGTTCGCCTTGAAGGCGCCCATGAAGTACGGCTCGTTCTCCCACGACACGGTCACCGGGTTGCCGATGATGTGCGAGCGGATGTCCACCTTGGGGTAGATCTCGCCGAGGGAGGTGAGCATGACCTCCATGCGCTCGTTGGCGCTCAGCGGAAGCCACTTGAGGCTGTCGTCGCACCAGGTGTACGAGAGGCAGATGGTGGCCGGCTTGTCCGGGCCGTCGTCCAGCAGATAGGTACCGCGGGTCATCCGGTCGGTGAGCGTCATGCTCATCACGTCCCGGCCGGTCGGCTCGCCCATGTCGTCGACGGCCTGGTCGAGCCAGAACGGCCGGTCGACGGGCACGAACAGCTTCGACGACTCCATGTAGTGGGTGCGCTCGATCGCCGTCCAGTGGTCGATCGGGAAGAGCGAGTCGTCACAGGCGATCTTGGACAGCAGCATCCAGGACTGCGCGGTGAAGACCGCCGCCGGATAGGTGCGGATGTCGCCCGCCGCGTCGGTGACCGTGATCCGGTTGCCCGCCGTACGGTGCAGCCGGGTGACGGCCGGCCGCGGCGCGCCGCCGTGCAGCGATGACAGCGAGGTGCCCCGCTCCCAGTGCACGAGCTTGTCCGGCTCGCGCTCCCACATCCGCAGCGGCAGCTGCTGGCTGCCGCCGACGATGCCGTGGTGGTCGTCGTCGGCGCCGGTGTAGACGACCCGCAGGATCTCCAGGATGGAGTTGGGGAAGTCGGTGTCCCAGCCGCCGGTGCCGAAGCCGACCTGGCCGAAGATCTCGCGGTGCCGGAAGGACTTGAAGGCCGGGGAGTCGCAGAGGAACCCGTAGAAGGTCTGGTTGTCGAGCTTCTCGACGAGCGCGGACCAGATCTCGCGGATCACGGGGATGTCGCGCTCACGCAGGGCGCGCTGCATCGCGGAGAAGTCCGCGCCGTCCTCCAGGCACGCGTTCCAGGCGTGCATCACCTGGTGGTAGACCTCGGGAAGGTCGTCGACGGACGTGGCGTAGTGCGACTCGCCCTTGAGGTCGACGACGGTGGACGGGGTGCCCGGCGCCAGCGGGTTGGGGAACGGCCGGGTCTCCAGACCCACCAGGTCCACGTAGTACTGGAAGGCGGTGGAGGACGGCGGGAAGCGCATCGCGCCCATCTCCGCGGTCAGGCCCGGGTCACAGCCCTCGAAGCCCACCGTGCGCAGCCGGCCGCCGATCTGGTCCGCCTCGTAGACGACGGGCTTGAGGCCCATCTTCATCAGCTCGTACGCCGCGATGATGCCGGACAGACCGCCGCCGATGACCGCGACCTCGGTGCCGTGCGCGGTCGCCGGTATGGAGCCGAGACCGGCCGGGTGCGCCAGGAAGTCGTCGTAGGCGTACGGGAAGTCCGGTCCGAACATCGTGATCGGCGGGGTGGCCTGCGCCTGGACATGCTGCTCGTCATGGACCGCGGTGGGCACGGACGTCATCGGGGGTGTCTCCTCGGGAAATGGCTCAGACGAGCGTGCTGTACAACTCGGGCCGGCGGTCGGCGAGATACGGGACCTCGTCCCGTACGGACCGCAGCAGCGCCGGGTCGGCGTCGGCGATCACCAGCTCCTCCGCGACGCCCGCGCGGGCGCGTACCGCGCCGTCGGGCCCCGCCAGGCAGCTGAGCCCGGAGAAGTGGAACTCGCCCTCGGCGCCGCAGCGGTTGACGTAGGCCAGATGCAGCTGGCTCTCGTACGCGCGGGCCGGGACGAGGGTCTGGGCGATGAACTCGTACGGGCGCATCAGCGCCGTGGGGACGACGAGCAGATCGGTGCCCGCGAGGGCATGGGCCCGGACGTTCTCCGGGAATTCGACGTCGTAGCAGATCAGCAGCCCGATCCGGGTCCCGTCCAGGTCCGCCTGGACCACGGCGGTGTCACCGGGGGTGAAGTGCTCGCGCTCGAAGCCGCCGAACAGATGGGTCTTGCGGTAGTTCGCCAGACGGGTGCCGTCCGGGCCGATGAGCTGTGCGGAGTTGTGGACCGCGGCGCCTTCGCGCTCGGGATAGCCGTACACGATCGCGACGCCGTGCTCGGCGGCGATCTCCGCGACGCGCAGCGCGCCCGGTCCGTCGGCGGCCTCGGCCAGCTCCGCGATCCGGTCGCCGAGCGCATACCCGGTCAGGTACATCTCGGAGGTGGCGAGCAGCCGGGCCCCGGCCGCCGCGGCGCGCCGGGCGGCCGCGTCCAGCGCGGCCAGGCTCGCGCCGGTGGATTCCGGGACGCCGCCGGGGCCTTGGTACAGCGCGATGCGCAGCGGCGGCATGGGTCCTCTTCGTCGCTCGGTGATCTGTTCGGGGGGTCTCTTAGACGGTACGTTTTCGGCCACCCGCGCGACAAGATCTGAATCTTGCGCACCGACCAGCGATCCGTTGCGTCTCGAACGGACCGCACGGCGATTCGTTGCGCACTCCCCTGCGGTCGACCTGCCCGCCAGGTCGGGGAGCCCGTTACGTCGGGGAGCCCGAGGTGTACCGCCGCAGCAGCGGCGACAGCACCAGGACGGACTTGGTCCGCTCGACGAACGGCTCCCCCGCGATCCGCTCCAGGACCCGCTCGAAATGGCGGACATCGGAGGCGAAGACTTGGACGAGGGCGTCCGCCTCGCCGGTGACGGTCGAGACGGTCGCCACCTCGGAGTAGCGGGAGAGCCCGCGCAGGATGTCGCCGGGCCCGGTGTTGCGGCGGCAGTAGATCTCGACGAACGCCTCGGTCTCCCAGCCCAGCGCCGCCGGGTCCACCCGGACGGTGAAGCCGGTGATGGCGCCGGAGGCCAGCAGCCGGTCCACCCGGCGTTTGACCGCGGGGGCGGAGAGCCCGACCTGGGTGCCGATGTCGGCGTAGGAGCGCCGGGCGTCCTCCGCGAGGGCATGGACGATGCGTTCGTCGAGATCATTCAGGCGCACAGCGGGTGGTTCACACTTCTTCTCGGGCGAGCTGGGACCGGCGCATGCCGTAGGTGAAGTACAGCACGAGTCCGCCGGCCATCCAGATTCCGAACCACTTCCAGGTCTCGGCGCCGAGGCTGGTCATCATCCATCCGCAGAGCAGGAACCCGATGGCGGGGGTGACCGGCGAGAACGCGACGCGGAAGGTGCGCGGGAGGTCCGGCCGGGTGCGGCGCAGGATGATCACCGCGACATTGACCAGGGCGAAGGCGAAGAGGGTGCCGATGCTGGTGGCGTTGGCCAGCTCACCGAGCGGGACCAGGGCGGCCAGCACGCCGCAGAAGAGCGAGACGATCACGGTGTTGGCGCGCGGGGTGCCGGTCTTCGGATCGACCTTCGAGAAGATCTTGGGCACCAGGCCGTCGCGGGACATCGAGAACAGAATGCGGGTCTGTCCGTACAGCACGGTCAGCACGACGCTGGCGATCGCGATGACGGCGCCCGCGGCGAGCAGGACGGCCCAGAAGCTCTGGCCGGTGACCTGCCGGAGGATCTGCGCGAGGGCGGCGTCGGCATTGTTGAACTGCTGCCAGGGCATGGCGCCGACGGCGACCAGCGCCACCAGGCAGTACAGCACCGTGACGATGCCCAGCGACAGGATGATCGCGCGCGGCATGTCGCGCTTGGGGTTCTTCGCCTCCTCGCCGGCGGTGGAGGCGGCGTCGAAGCCAATGTACGAGAAGAACAGCGTGGCACCTGCGGCGCTGACGCCCGCCATGCCCAGCGGCATCAGCGGGCGGAAGTTGCCGGCCCGGATGCCGGTGAAGGCGACCGCGCAGAACAGCACCAGCGAGGCGATCTTCACGACGACCATCACGGTGTTGACGCGGGCGCTCTCCCTGGCGCCGCGCAGCAGGAACGCCATGGCGAGGAGCACGACGAGCAGCGCGGGGAAGTTCACGACGCCCCCGCCCTCGCCCGGCGGGTTGGCGAAGGCGTCGGGGATGGTGACGCCGATCGTGCCGTCCAGCAGTTCATTGAGGTACTGGCCCCAGCCGACCGCGACGGCGGCGACCGACACCCCGTACTCCAGGATCAGGCACCAGCCGCAGAGCCAGGCGATGAACTCGCCCATCGTCGCGTAGGTGTACGAGTACGAGGACCCGGAGACCGGGATGGAGCCCGCCAGCTCGGCGTAGGAGAGCGCCGAGAAGAGCGCGGTGAACCCGGCGATGACGAAGGATATGACGACCGCGGGCCCGGCCTTGGGGACGGCTTCGCCCAGCACCACGAAGATGCCGGTGCCGAGGGTCGCCCCGATGCTGATCATCGTCAGCTGCCACATGCCCAGCGAGCGCTTCAGCTCGCCGCCGTCGCCGTGCCCGCCCTCGGCGACGAGCCGGTCGACGGGCTTGCGCCGCATCAGCCTTCCGCCGAGGCCGCCGGGCCTCGGGGACCCCGGGGCGCCCGGGGCGGGTCCCGTCTGCTCCCGGTCGGAGATGGACGGCGCTGCGCCAGTTCGTGCCACTGCGGGGCTCCTCGGTCGTGCCGGCTCGGACGGCGGCGGCGAGTCGCGGCGGCACCGTACGGGAGTGCGCGTCCCGGCGCACTACCGGTGGGAACCGCCGAGCTTGGGGTCGCCACCGCTCCACGTACAGGGCATGACCCTACGAGGTATGACGAGTGGCGGTAATGCGGGTCTATTGCGCATCCCCGGATGATCGTTGCGCGAAAACGCCGAGGACGCCGAATCATTGCCCCCGGTCCCACAGGTCGTTGCGTTGTCCGCTTTGTGGGGGTGGCGCGAACTGCGTGGGAGCCGCGACTAGGCGGGGCCGCGAACTGTGTCGGGACCGCGAACGCGAAAGCGCCGGACGGGCTGGGAACAACCCCGCCCGTCCGGCGCCCGAGTACCTCAGGAACGGAAGGAGTACCTCAGGACGGCAGCGGTCAGCTCCAGCTGGCGTGGAGGGCCTGGCCCTCGGCGTAGCCGGCGGCGCTCTGGATGCCGACGATGGCCTTCTCCTCGAACTCGGCGAGCGAGCCGGCGCCCGCGTACGTGCACGAGCTGCGCACCCCCGCGATGATCGAGTCGATCAGGTCCTCGACGCCGGGTCGGGTCGGGTCGAGGAACATCCGAGAAGTGGAGATGCCCTCCTCGAACAGCGCCTTGCGGGCCCGGTCGTACGCGGACTCCTCGCTCGTGCGGTTGCGCACCGCGCGGGCCGAGGCCATGCCGAAGCTCTCCTTGTACAGGCGCCCGTCGGCGGTCTGCTGGAGGTCGCCGGGGGACTCGTAGGTACCCGCGAACCAGGAGCCGACCATCACGTTCGACGCACCCGCGGCCAGCGCCATCGCGACATCGCGCGGGTGCCGGACGCCGCCGTCGGCCCAGACGTGCTTGCCGTATTTCTTCGCCTCGGCGGCACACTCAAGGACGGCGGAGAACTGCGGGCGGCCCACGCCGGTCATCATGCGGGTGGTGCACATGGCGCCGGGGCCCACACCGACCTTGATGATGTCCGCGCCGGCCTCGATGAGGTCGCGCACGCCCTCGGCGGCGACGATGTTGCCCGCCACGATCGGCACCTGCGGGTCGAGGGCGCGTACGGCCCTCACCGCGGCGAGCATCGACTCCTGGTGACCGTGCGCGGTGTCGACGACGAGCGTGTCCACGCCCGCGTCGAGCAGCTGCTTGGCCTTGCCGGCCACATCGCCGTTGATGCCCACGGCGGCGGCGATGCGCAGCTTCCCGTTGGCGTCGACGGCCGGGGCGTACAGCGTGGCGCGCAGCGCGGCCTTGCGGGTCAGGATGCCGACCAGCCTGCCGTCCGCGTCCACGGCGGGGGCCAGCTTGCGGTTGGCGTGGTCGAGGCGGTTGAAGGCCTCGCGCGGGTCGATGTCCGCGTCCACCAGCAGCAGGTCGCGCGTCATCACCTCGGACAGCTGGGTGAAGCGGTCCACGCCGGTGAGGTCGTGGTCGGTGACGACGCCGACCGGGCGGCCGTCCTCGACCACCACGCCCGCGCCGTGCGCCCGCTTGGGCAGCAGCGACAGGGCGTCGGCGACGGTCTGGGAGGGGGCCAGCGTGATCGGCGTGTCCAGCACCAGGTGGCAGCTCTTGACGTACGCGACCACGTCGGCGACCACGTCGATCGGGATGTCCTGGGGGATGACGACGAGGCCGCCGCGGCGCGCGACCGTCTCGGCCATCCGGCGGCCCGCGATGGCGGTCATGTTCGCGACCACCAGCGGGATGGTGGTGCCGGTGCCGTCGGGGGACGCGAGGTCCACCGCCTGCCGGGATCCGACCGCGGAGCGGCTGGGCACCATGAAGACATCGTCGTAGGTCAGGTCGTACGGGGGCTTTACGTCATTAAGAAATTTCATACTGGCTCTCTCACCTGCGGTTTTACGTCTGGGGCGGGTGGGGAGTCAGCACCGAACCAGCGCCGTCCAGGCTGCGGCTCCTACGCCATCATCGCCGATGCCACCAAGTTCTGGCGAACCGGCGGCACCTGTTGTGTGCCTTCCACCAGGGAACTCACGCTCCTTTCGTGGCTTCCTCCATGACCACGCTGAGCGGTGTGTCGGTGTCCTGCCAGAAGTCGGCGGCGTCCCGGAGGATCTGCGTCACGATGCGCCATTCGCGGGGCGCGGCGGCGGCGTACTCCTGCCAGCCCCTGACCCGCAGCCGGCGGCCGGACTCGGCCGGGCACCAGGACAGGTCGGTGAGGCAGTCCGCCAGCGCGTCCCAGTTGCGGCCGAAGTAGTCGGGCAGGTGCAACGACAGGACGCAGCGGTCCATGAATGCGCGCCGGGTGGCGACACCGGAGAGATCGAGCACGGTGGGCGTCATCGCAGCACTGCCTTGAAGGTCTTGTAGTGGTCGTCGGTGTAGTAGAACTCCCCGCCGTCGCCGGTGATGATCCGGCGGGCCCCGCGGTCCCGCGAGCCCGGGGTCGTGACGGTGTACTCGTGGTAGTAACCGCGCTTCTCGCGGGGCAGTTCCTGCTCGAGGTTGCCGAAGACGGCGCCGTCCTTCGCGTACGGGAACGGGCCGCCCCCGTCGATCAGCGCCAGGGTGGTCCGCGCCTCGGCGGGCAGCCGGCCGGCCGGGGCCGTCTCCCGGCCGGCGGCCCAGGCGGGGAGGGTGGCGGACGGGCCGTAGGCGGTGCCGGTGGACGCCGGGGTGCGCGTCGGGCTCCCGGTCGCGGCCTTCGTCCCGGTGTCCGCGGAACAGCCGGTGAGGAGCGCGGCGAGGGACGTGACGACGCACAGCAGGAGCGCGGCGGCGGCCGCGCGCGTGGCGGACCGCAGCAGCATCCGGCCGATGCTGCCACACGGCCCCGGCCGGAGCGTGGTGGCGCGCGTCAGACGGTGGGGGTGACCTGGGGCCCCTCGGCGTCCGCGGGTCCGCTGAGGGCCAGCTGGGAGACCAGCCGGTAGCGGTCGCCGCGGTAGATGGCGTGGGTGTACTCGAAGAGCCGGCCGTGCTGGTCGCGGGTGACGCGCTCCGACGACAGCACCGGCGCTCCCGCGCTGATCCCGAGCAGTGAGGCCTGGACGGTGTCGGCGGCGACTGCCTCATGGACCTGCTCGGCCGCCGTCGGCTCGATGCCGTACCGGTCGCGGAGCAGGGCGTAGAACGACCCGCTCTCCACATCGTCCGCGCTGGCGCCGGGCACGAGCTCGCTGAGCACATGGATCGTCTCCAGCGCCATCGGCTCGCCGTCGACCCGGCGCTGGCGGGCCACCCGCAGGACGGGGGTGGCGGCCTCGACGCGCAGCCTGCTGCCGATGCTCATTCCGGCCGGGATCACCGAGTGGCCCAGCACGCGGCTGGTCCAGGTGCCCGGAGCCGCCGGATAGCCGGACTGGCCGGCGGCCGGGGCGGTCACGATCCGCTGGGAGATCTTCGGCGAGCCGACGAACACCCCGCGCCCGTGTTCGCGGACCAGCCAGCCGTCCTTCACCAGCTCGTCGACGACCGCGCGCAGCGTGGGCCGCGACGTCTCCAGCTCGACGCAGAGCCGCCGCTCGGCGGGAATGGCCTGTCCGACGGCGCGAGCCTCGATGAGCGAGATCAGGTGCTCACGGATCCGGTCGCGCTTCCGCAGCCCCGCGGTCACCGGGCACCCTGCTCCGCGACGGGTCGCCGGCTCCGCGCAGTGGACAGAAAGTGGTCAATCATGTGGCGTCGAGCGTACGTCATCGCCGTCGCCGCCTCCCTATCTCGCCGGAGCCCGTGCAACAAATACTGACCACTTATTGACCAGTGAGCCCATCCTGGGCCACCATCATCGCAGCGTCAAGCGACGCCGGAGCAGTGGTTCAGCAGGGCAAAACGGAAGATTCCCGGCCCGCCGCCAGTCCAGGCTCCGTCCACTGGTCAAGATTCTGGGCCCCGGAGGCCAGCACCATGCGAAATCGCCGACTCATCACCGCCGCAGCGGCCGCCTGTACGGTCGCGGCCCTCGCCGCGGGCTCGGCCCTGGGCACCCCCGCGGGCCACCCGCCCGCCCCGGCCCGTTCCGCGACCGAAGTCTCCGCCGCCCACCCCGCGGCCGGAAAGTCCGGCACTCCGGCGGGCGTTCAGCTGCAGGGCTGGCTCTACCCGGGCTCCGCCGGTGAACCGCAGTGCGCGGGCCAGGCCGAGTACGCCGACGACCGGCTGAAGACCGGAGCCCTCTCGCCCGAGTACTGGGCGGTCCAGCCCAACGGCACCCTGCTGCTGGAGACCACCGCCCAGGGCCTGTGCAACGCGTACAGCGCCGCCAACGTCGCCGATCTCAAGGCGCATTCGGCCGCTCAGTACCCGACCGTGTCGGCCATGGACACCGCCACCGTCCGCGCCCTGGTGGGCAGCTCGGTCAGACGCGGCCAGGCCGTCCAGCAGCTCACGGCGATGACGGTCAACGCGGGCCTGACCGGTATCGATGTCGACATGGAGGACTACTGGTCCTGGGCCCCCGCCGACTTCACCGGCTACCGCACCTTCCTCACCGAGCTCGCCACATCGCTGCACTCCGCGGGCAAGCGCCTGCAGGTCGACGCCCCGGCGATGACCGAGGACGCCTCCTGGTACGACTACGCGGCGGTGGCCGCGACGGGCGTCGACGAGATCGCGATCATGGCCTATGACGACGAGTACGCCTCGGACCCGGGCGGGAAGTGCAAGGCGATCACTCCCTACGCCTGGCTGAAGCAGGTCGTCCAGTACGCCCAGAGCAAGGTGCCGGACCACGACCGGCTGGTCATCGGGCTTCCTTCGTACGGCTACAGCGCGCCCGCCGCGTGCGACACCTCGGCCATCACCGGCAACATCCCGTTCAGCGTGATGCGCGGCAACCCCGGCTGGTCGGGCAACGCCGCCACCATCGAGCGGCGCCGTGACAGCGGATCCGGCGAGATCCGCTGGACCTCGGGCGGAAGGCTGTACGACTACGTCGACCGGACCGCCATGGACCGCAAGCTGAAGGTCCTCACCGGCCTCGGCGTCACCAAGGTCTCGGTGTGGTCCCTCGGCGGGAACCCCTGGTTCACCCGCTGAGCCTCCGCTCCCGCGGCGCGGCCCCGGCGGCCTCAGCAGCCCCGGCGGGCCCTACGGTCCGTCGGGGTCCGCGCGGTCCAGGGCGGGACGCGGCGCGGCGCCGGTCGAGTACAGCAGATGGTCGGCGGCGGCGGTGTCCGTCACCAGGCTGGTGACGAGCCCGGAGCGCAGTACGGCGTCGATCGCTGCGGCCTTGCGCATACCGCCGGCGATGGCCAGCACCTCGGGGATCCGGCGGAGCCGGTCCGCCTCGATGGTGATGCAGCGCTCGCCGAGGTCCCGGCCGACCCGCCGCCCCTGCGCGTCGAAGAGGTGCGAGGACATCTCCGCGGCCACGCCGAGCCCCGCGTAGTGCTCGCGCTCGGCGACGGTCAGCGCGTCATGCACGGTGGAGATGCCGGCCGCCCAGGAGCCGATCGAGACGACCGCGACGGTGACCTTGTCGAAGTAGCCCATGGCGGCGGCGATCCCGCTCTGCGCGCGCAGCGTGGCGGCCGTGGCCGGGTCCGGCAGCACCATGGGCGCGTACAGGGGATGGGCCTCACCGCCGGACACCGCGGCGGCGGTCCGCACCGCCTCCACGGAGCCGCGCTCGGCGGTGCCCACGTCGTATACGCCGGTGAGCTGGACGACGGTGCACGGCGGCAGCCGGTCCAGGGCGTTGGCCATGGTGATGATGGAGCGGCCCCAGGCCAGGCCGAGCACATCGCCCTCGGTGACCAGTTCGCCGAGCAGGTCGGCGGCGACCGCGCCCAGGTTCTCCGGGTCGGGTGCGTCGGACTGCTCGGGCGGGGTCTCGACGACCACCGCGTGCCGCAGGCCGTAGCGGGCGCGCAGCGCGTCCGAGCGCTCGGCGTCCAGCTCGGCGGGCACCCGGATCTCGATCCGCACCAGGTCACGTTCGAGGGCGGTCTCCAGTACCCGCGCCACCTTGAAGCGGCTCACGCCGAACTCCTCGGCGATCTGGATCTTGGACTTCCCCTCGAGGTAGAAACGGCGCGCCATCGCTGCGGCCTGGACCATCTCGCCGGGGCCCATGCGCACCTGTGTGCGGCCTGTGGTCACGTTGCTCTCCCCAGTTGCCCATCTGATCGGCTCCGCGCTCATCCTCGCAGATGGCGCGGTGTTACGGACGCGTAGCCCGACCGTCAATGGGAGCAGGCCGCCGAGGCCAGCTCACGGAGCCCGCGAACCGCCGCCGCCGGATCCTGCGCGCCATAGACCGCCGAGCCCGCGACGAAGACATCCGCGCCCGCCTCGGCACACCGCTCGATGGTCTCCGCCGACACCCCGCCGTCGATCTGCAGCCACAGCTCCAGCCCGTGCTTGTCGATGAGCTGACGGGTGCGGCGGATCTTGGGCAGCATGATGTCGAGGAACGCCTGGCCGCCGAAGCCGGGCTCGACCGTCATGATCAGCAGCATGTCGAGTTCGGGCAGCAGATCCTCGTAGGGCTCGATCGGGGTGGCGGGCTTGAGCGCCATGGACGCCCGCGCGCCCTTCGCCCGGATCTCGCGCGCCAGCCGCACCGGAGCGGCCGCGGCCTCGACGTGGAAGGTGACGGAACCCGCGCCCGCCTCCACATACGCCGGAGCCCAGCGGTCCGGGTCCTCGATCATCAGATGGCAGTCGAGCGGGATGTCGGACGCCCTGCTCAACGACTCCACGACCGGCACACCGAGCGTGAGGTTGGGCACGAAGTGGTTGTCCATGACGTCGACATGGAGCCAGTCGGCGCCCTTGACGGCCTTCGCCTCGTCGGCGAGCCGGGCGAAATCGGCGGAAAGAATACTCGGGTTGATCTGCACGCTCATACCCCCAGCAAACCAGATGCCCGCGGGAGCCCGGAGACCGCACATGCCCGGAGCCCGGAGACCGCACATGCAGTGAACGGCTCCGATCCGTAAAATGGCAGAACGATCTCGAACGCGGGTGCCATGCTGGCCGCGAACCGCGCTCCACGGGGGACGCGGGGAGCAGGCGGCACCGTAGGCAAACGGGGAGAATCGTCGTGAGCGGAACCGGACGGTGGGCGCACTTGGTGTGCGGCCGGCGCAGTAAATGGATCGTCCTGGCCCTGTGGCTGGTACTGCTGGTGGTGGTCTCCCCGCTGGCGCAGAAGCTGACGAGCGAGCAGAAGAACGACTCCTCGACCTGGCTTCCGAGTACTGCGGAATCCACCCAAGTCATCAACCTGCAGAAGGGCTTCCTGCCCGACTCCGCTCCCGCCGTGGTGCTGTACGCGCGAGCCGGCGGGCTCACGGACGCGGACCGCTCCAAGATCAGCAAGGATGCGGCGGACATCCGTGCCATGACCCGGCACGGCATCGTCGGCACCCGCGCCCAGGGACCGGTGCTGGAGAAGGCGGCAGCCCCGCGCGCCGCCCAGCTCATCGTCCCGATCAGCGTGGACGCGAGCGGCGGCTGGAACGGCATCGCCGACGCGGTGAAGGACCTCCGCGCCACCGCCGACACCAACACCGGCGGGCTCGAGGTGCACATCACCGGTCCTGGCGGCGTCGCCTCCGACTCCTCGGAGGCGTTCAAGGGCCTGGACGGCACCCTGCTGTTCGCCGCGCTCTCCGTGGTCATCGTGATCCTGCTGCTCACCTACCGCAGCGTGTCCCTGCTCTTCCTGCCGATCATCTCCGTCGTGGGCGCGCTCTTCACCGCCCAGGCCGTCATCTATCTGCTCGCCCGGCACGCCGGTCTGGTGGTCAACGCGCAGAGCGCGGGCATCCTCACCGTGCTGGTCTTCGGCGCCGGCACCGACTACGCGCTGCTGCTCGTCGCGCGCTACCGCGAGGAGCTGCGCCGGCACGAGGACCGGCACGAGGCGATGCAACTCGCCCTGCACCGCGCGGGCCCCGCGGTTCTCGCCAGCGCGTCCACGGTCGCGGTGAGCATGCTGTGCCTGATGGCCGCCGACATGAACTCGACCTCGGGCCTCGGGCCGGTCGCGGCCATCGGCATCGTCATCGCCCTGCTCGCGATGCTCACGCTGTTCCCCGCGCTGCTCGTCATCGTCGGCCGCTGGGTCTTCTGGCCCGCCGTGCCGCACACGGGGTCCGAGGAGCCGACGCGCAACGGGCTGTGGGCCCGGGTGGGCCGGCGGATCGCCCGGCGCCCGCGCACCGTGTGGGTGACCACGGCGGTGGTCCTCGCGGCGCTCTCGCTGGGTCTGCTGGGCCTGAACGCGAAGGGGCTGACCACCGCCCAGAGCTTCACCGGCAAGCCCGACTCGGTGGTGGGCCAGCAGGTCGAGGCCCGCTACTTCCCCGCCGGATCCGGTCAGCCGCTCGTCGTCATCGCCAACGCCGGAGCTGCGGACCAGGTGCGTGCGGCCCTCGGGACAGTCCAGGGCGTCGCACCGGGCTCCGTCACCAGCCCGCCGGGTGCGACCGCCGTGAAGAACGGCCGCGTCTATCTGGAGGCCACGGCCACGGCGGCGGGCGACAGCCAGGCGGCGAGGGAGACCGTCGACCGGGCCAGGGTAGCGGTGCACGCGGTACCCGGCGCCGACGCGAAGGTCGGTGGCGGCACGGCGGTCATGCTCGACGCCAACCGAGCGACCTCGCGCGACAACAAGCTCCTCATCCCGATGATCCTCGCGGTCGTGCTGCTGATCCTCAGCCTGCTGCTGCGCGCGCTGGTCGCCCCGCTGGTGCTGATCGCGACCGTCGTGCTGTCCTTCGGGGCGGCGCTCGGCGTGAGCACCCTCGCCTTCCGCCATATCTTCGGATTCGAGGGCGAGGACACGTCCTTCCCGCTGTTCGTTTTCGTGTTCCTCGTCGCGCTCGGCATCGACTACAACATCTTCCTGATGACCCGGATCCGCGAGGAGACGACCCACTCCGGCACCCGCGAGGGCACGCTCACCGGACTGGCGGCGACCGGCGGCGTCATCACCTCGGCGGGCCTGGTCCTGGCCGGCACCTTCGCCACCCTTGCCACCCTCCCGCTCGTCGGCTTCGCCGAGATGGGTTTCGCGGTCGCCTTCGGCGTACTCCTCGACACGTTCATCGTGCGGTCGATTCTCGTCTCCGCGATCACCCTCGACCTGGACCACCGCGTCTGGTGGCCCAGCCGTCTGGACGCCCCGGGCACCACCCCGCCGGCTGCCGCACGCCGGCCGGACGACGACCTGGCACGGCGGTCCTGACGGGCAAGCAGTCCTATTGGCCCAGCGGTCCTCTTGGCAGAGCGGTCCCAGCGCCGCAGTTGGAACCGGGAGAGACGCGCCGTTTCAGACGGCGCGTCTCTCTTCCCGTCTTCTCGGCTCTTCCCGTCTTCTCGGCGTGCCATCCTCGCGCCTCCCAGCGGGCTCGGTAACCTCCACAGAACTGGTCATGTCTTGACCAATCGCTCGCTGCTCGTCGGGCACTTGTTCACTGACTCCCCCCTTCGCCCTGCGCCCGGAACCCGGAAGGGTGCCGACGGGTCCACGACAAGGGCTCGCACCGACAGGTCGAGAAGGGATGTTCATGGCCGGGTTGACGCGACGCAGACTCCTCGGATCGGCAGTGGGAGCGATGGGTGGCGCGGCGGCGCTCTCCCTGCTGCCGCCCAGCGTGCAGAGAGCCGTCGCGGCCGGACCACCGCGGCACGGCTCGCTGCAGGACATCGAGCACGTCGTCATGCTGATGCAGGAGAACCGGTCCTTCGACCACTACTTCGGTACGCTCTCCGGCGTACGCGGCTTCCATGATCCCCACGCGCTGACGCTGGACAACGGGCGTTCGGTCTTCTACCAGCCCGACGCGGTGAACCCCGACGGTTATCTGCTGCCGTTCCATCTGGACACCCACACCTCCGGCGCCCAGGCCATCCCGTCCACCAGCCACGCCTGGGCCGTGCAGCACGCGGCATGGAACGGCGGCAGGATGGACCGGTGGCTGCCCGCGCACCGCAAGGCCGACGGCGTCAACGGCCCCTACGTGATGGGCTATTACACCCGCCAGGACATTCCGTTCCAGTTCGCCCTCGCGGAGACCTTCACGGTATGTGACAACTACTTCTGCTCCGTCCTCGGCCCGACCTGGCCGAACCGCCTGTACTGGATGACCGGCACCATCGACCCCGGCGGCACGCAGGGCGGGCCGGTCCTCAACAACACCGCGCCCAAGCCGTACCGGTGGCCGACCTACGCGGAGCGGCTGCAGGCCGCGGGCGTCAGCTGGAAGGTGTACCAGCAGGACGACGACTACGACTGCAACATGCTGGAGCAGTTCCAGACGTTCAAGAACGCCAAGCCGGGCGACGAGCTCTACGAGCGCGGCGTACGCCCGCAGCCCGAGGGCACCTTCGAGGACGACGCCCGACACGACCGGCTGCCGGCGGTCTCCTGGATCATGCCGACGAGCTTCCAGTCCGAGCACCCGGACTACCTCCCGGCGGCCGGCGCGGACTTCGTGGCGCAGAAGATCGAGGCCATCGCGTCCAACCCGAAGGTGTGGGCCAAGACCGCGTTCATCCTCAACTACGACGAGAACGACGGCCTGTTCGACCATGTGCCCCCGCCCACCCCGAAGGCGGGCACGGCCGACGAATTCGTTCAGGGGCTGCCCATCGGTGGCGGGTTCCGGGTCCCCGCCATCATCATCTCGCCCTGGACCGTGGGCGGCTGGGTGGCGAGCGAGGCATTCGACCACACCTCGGCGCTGCAGTTCCTGGAGCGGTTCACGGGCGTCGAGGCACCCAACCTCACCCAGTGGCGGCGCCGCACCTTCGGCGATCTGACCTCGGCATTCCGCTTCTCCCACGCCAAACCGCGCCCGCCGCGCCTGCCGAACGACACGGCGGAGCAGCTGAAGAAGGCCAAGCAGGAGGTGGGCACGCTTCCCAAGCCGAAGCTCCCAGGCGCCGACCAGACGTTCCCGAAGCAGGAACGGGGCCACCGACCCCACACGTAGCCCCGCCTCGGACACGTACCTGGGCCCGCCTCGAACCGATCGGCCGCGACTCGCGGTCGGTCGGTTCGAGTACTGACCCGGTCCGGCTCAGGAGGTGCGGCGCAGCAGGGCCAGGTACATGGCGTCGGTGCCGTGCAGATGGGGCCACAGCTGTACGTCGGGGCCGTCGCCCAGGGCGGGGACCTCGGCCATCAGCGGTCGGGCGTCGATCCATTCGGCGGTCAGCGGCTCGTCCGTTCCGCGGCCGCGCAGTACGTCCTCGACGACGGCGCGGGTCTCCGCGGGGTGCGGCGAGCAGGTGGCGTAGCCGACGACACCGCCGACGCGCACGGCGCGCAGCGCCTCGGTGAGCAGACCGCGCTGGAGTGACGCGAAGCCCGCGACGTCCTCGGCCTTGCGGCGCCAGCGCGCCTCGGGGCGGCGGCGCAGCGCGCCAAGACCGGTGCACGGCACATCGACGAGCACCCGGTCGAAGGAGCCCGCGGCCCAGGCGGGACGGGTGCCGTCGGCGACGATCACCTGGTACGGACCCGGGTTGCCGGCCAGCGTGCGGGCGACCAGCCGGGCGCGGTGCGGCTGCTTCTCCGACGCCACGAGCACGGCGCCGCGCTGTGCGGCGAGCGCGGCCAGCAGGGCCGCTTTGCCGCCGGGGCCGGCGCAGCCGTCCAGCCAGAGCGCGTCCCGGCCGTCCAGCGGAGCGGCCGCAAGCGCCGCGGCGACCAGCTGGCTGCCCTCGTCCTGCACCCCTGCCCGGCCCTCGCCGACGGCGTCGACGGCGCCGGGGTCGCCGCCCTCGGCGAGCCGTACGGCGTAGCGCGACCAGCGGCCGGGCTCCGTCGCCTCCGGCGGGAGCGAGGCGGCCACCTCCTCGGCGGTGGAGCGGCCGGGGCGGGCGACGAGGGTCACCTCGGGCCGCTCGTTGTCGGCCTCCAGCAGGTCCTCGATACCGGCCCGGCCGCCGCCGAGCGCGTCCCACAGCGCGGACACGATCCAGCGCGGATGCGAGTGGACCACCGCGAGGTGCGCCTCGGGGTCGTCGTCGTACGGCGGGGCGACCTGCGCGACCCAGGCGTCGAGGTCCTGCGCGGCGATCTTGCGCAGCACCGCGTTGACGAACCGCGCCCGGCCGTCACCGAGCACGCACCGGGCCAGCTCGACGGTGGCCGAGACCGCGGCATGCGGCGGAATACGGGTGCCGAGCAGCTGGTGCGCGCCGAGCGCGAGCACATCGAGCACCGGCGGGTCGACCTCACGCAGCGGCCGGTCCACGCAGGCGGCGATCACGGCGTCGTAGGTGCCCTGGCGGCGCAGCGTGCCGTAGACCAGCTCGGTGGCGAGCGCGGCGTCCCGCCGGTCGAACTCGCCGCCCTTCTTGACGGCTTCCGCCTCGGCGTTGCGCAGCAGCGAGGGCAGTACGAGGTTGGCGTACGCGTCGCGCTCGTCGACCGCCCGCAGCGCCTCGAAGGCGAGGATGCGGACCGGGTCCCGCTGGGGCCTGCGGTAGGGCTTGCCCTTAGGCTTGCCCGGGGACTTGCCCTGCGAGGTGCCCTGCGGTCGGCTGCGCGGCTGGTCGTTCACGATCAATGTGCTCCGGACTCGGGTGGGGAAAAACTGCTGCGCTCGCGGGTGCGGGATGCCCCCTCCCGCACACGAGGCGTGAACAAAGCCTACGGCCGCAACCCGCACGACCGCCCACCCGGGCGATCAGGACGGGGGGCCGCGACCCCGTTCACGGGCCGTGACCGCTCGCGGCGGGGCATGCCGCGAGGGAAGTGATCACGGGCGGCCGCCGCACGACCGCCCGCCCGCCCGCCTGGGCGATCAGGACGACGACCGGGCCGCACAGCGCCGGCCGGGGTCGCGGCTCCGGTCACGGGGCCCGTGACCGCCCCCGCCGGAAGCCGCCCCTCCGGCCCCCGCCGTCCACACCCCGTCCCCGGGGCGGGCACCCGACGCGCGGGGCTCCCGGCTGGTGGGCGGGGACCCGTCGCGAGGTTTCCCGCGGCCTCCGGCCAAGAGGTGTCGCCCGTGCCCGACGGCAAGGGGATCGTTCCTCACCCCCGGCCGACAGCCACTAGCCGCCCAGGCGGGTGCCGGAGGCGAGGCGGACGCCGCGGGCCCAGTCGGCGGCTCGCATCCGCTTCTTGCCCTGCGGCTGCACCTCGCCGAGCTCGACGGCGTGGCTGCCGGTGCCCGCGTACACCGCGTTCTTGGCGACGGACAGCTCGCCGGGAACCAGCCCCGCGAGGTCCTCGCGGCCGGGCAGCGGAGTCACCGGGCCGATCTTGAGCCGCTCGCCGTCGAGCAGGGTCCAGGCGCCGGGCGCCGGGGTGCAGCCGCGTACCAGGCGGTCGATCCGCAGCGCGGGCGCGTTCCAGTCCACGGCCGCGTCCTCAACGGTGATCTTGGGGGCGGTCGTGATGCCCTCGGCGGGCTGCGGGCGGGCGACGAGCCGGCCGTCCTGGATGCCGTCCATGGTCGCGGTCAGCAGTCCCGCGCCGCTCTGCGCGAGCCGGGCGAGCAGGTCGCCGCTGGTGTCGGTGGGCCGTACGTCCTCGGTGACGACGCCGTAGACCGGGCCGGAGTCCAGGCCCTGCTCGATGAGGAAGGTCGAGGCGCCGGTGACCTCGTCACCGGCCATCACCGAGTGCTGCACGGGAGCCGCGCCGCGCCAGGCGGGAAGGAGCGAGAAGTGCAGGTTCACCCAGCCGTGGACGGGGATGTCGAGCGCGGCCTTGGGCAACAGCGCGCCGTACGCGACGACCGGGCAGCAGTCCGGGGCGATCTCCCGGAGCCGGGCGAGGAAGTCCTCCTCGCGCGGCCGCGCGGGCTTGAGCACCTCGATACCGGCCTCTTCGGCACGCTGGGCGACCGGGCTGGACAGCAGCTTGCGGCCGCGCCCGGCGGTCGCGTCGGGCCGGGTGACGACGGCGACGACCTCGTGCAGGTCGGACGCCAGCAGCGCCTCCAGGGCGGGGACGGCGACCTCGGGGGTGCCTGCGAAGACGAGCCTCATCGTGGGTTCTGTGCCTCTCGTTGGCAGGGGGGACGGCCGTGGACGGCGGATCCGGCGTCGGGGCTCACAGCGCGTTGCCGAACGTACTGTGCGGGGAGATCCGCACCTGCGGCGCGCCCGCCCCCGCCCAGTCGGCCTCCCGGATCGCCTTCATCGCGGCCTTGCGCTGCTCGGCGTCGAGCCGGTCGATGAAGATGATGCCGTCGAGGTGGTCGGTCTCGTGCTGGATGCAGCGGGCCAGCAGCCGGCTGCCCTCGATGGTGACCGGGTCGCCGTACATGGTGAAGCCCTTGGCGACGACGCCGTGGGCGCGGACGCAGTTGTAGGTCAGGCCGGGCAGCGAGAGACAGCCCTCGGGTCCGTCCTGCACCTCCTCGCTCAGCGTGAGGTCGGGGTTGACCAGATGCCCGAGCTCGCCGTCCACGAAGTAGGTGAAGACCCGCAGGGAGACGCCCAGTTGCGGGGCCGCCAGCCCGGCACCCGGCGCCGCCTGCATGGTCTCGGTCAGATCCTGGACAAGGGTGCGGAGTTCCTTGTCGAAGGTGGTGACGGGCTGCGCCGTCATGCGCAGCACCGGGTCGCCGAAGAGGCGGATGGGCGTGACGGACACGGCTGGCGGGCTCCCGTGGTCGGACGGATCGGGGACGGCCTCCAATTCTAGGGGCCGGCCCGTGCGGGGGGGTGCACGCGGTAATACGCGCCCCCCGGGCGCATGGGCACGCCCCGGATGCGTGACTCGATGGCCCGCTGGAGCGTTGGTCAAGAGAGATTGACCGAAAAAGGGCCATCACACATAACGGATACGGCCCGATCCTTATCAACGCCGGTTGGAGAGGCTTGTTGATGCCCGACCACGCAACCCATGACGCCCAGGCCCGGGCAAGCCTGCACCTACTGGTGCGGGACATCGAAAGGGTCCGCCGACAGGTGGATGCCCTACGGACCCTGACTGCCCAGCTGGGCAATGTATACCGACCGCGGCGCAGCGGCCCCGCCGCCGGATTCGTCGTTTACGGCCGCGCCCCCGCACCCACCGTGCGGCTCGCCCAGGAGCTGCGCGACAGCGTGGAGACCCTGGTCACAGCGGCGGTGGAGTTCGACCGCTCGCTGGGATTCTCCTGGGACGCGGTGGGCTCCGCACTCGGCGTGACGAAACAGGCGGTGCACCGCCGGTACGGGGCGCGCCGCCATGTCTCCCACGGTGCGGAGGACGAGGCCGGGCTGCCGGACACCACCGGAGTACACGCTGCGGCCTCCGGTCCCCAGATGCCGGGTGTGCCCGCGGCACGCTCGATGCCGGACCACATGTCCGGACCGCTGTCCGGGCACTTGCCCGCACAGGTGTCCGGGCAGGTGCCGGGGCAGCTGCCCGCGCACCTGCCGCCGCATGTGCCGCCGCATGTGCCTGGGCATGTGCCTGGGCATGTGCCGATGAGCGCCAGGGAGGACGCCTTCCCCGGCGCGCTGCCCGGTCCGCGCAGCGGCTGAGGCCCCGCACCACCCGCAATCGGTACCAGCCGCCCCGCCGCCCGCCACGCCGACAGGTCGGACGCCGGGGCGGCGGCATGTCCTGGACGCGGGGTCCGGAAACGTCAGGTCCGGGAACGTCAGGCTCCGGAAGGCGATGTCCTGAGACGCAAGGCGCCCTGGAGCGGTCAGCCGATGTCCAGCGGGTCGATGCGCACCTGAACCTGGTCCGTCTGTTTGAGGGCCGTACGGGCCACCTGGGCGGCCTTGAGGGCGGCGGCCAGCGCCGCCCCGCCGCCCGGCGGGACCCTGATCAGCATCCGCTCCCAGCTCACCCCCGCCGGAGCGTCCCCCGCCCCGCGCGGTCCGCCCGGCCGGTCGGCGGACACCGGTACGGGCCCCAGTACGGCGGCTCCCTCGGGCAGTCGGGCCAGCTGGAGCAGACCGGCGACGGCCGCCGCGCCGCCGGTCACCGAGGCCATCCGCGAGACCGGCGGGAAGCCCAGTTCGGCCCGCTCGGCCAGCTCGCGGGCGGCGTGCCCGGCGGGATCCCATCGCACCAGCGCCTGCACCGGCCGCAGCGTGGGCTCGGCGAGCTCGGTGCCGCGCCAGGTGCCGCGCTTGGCCTTCGGCTCCTTCGCCTTGCGCACGGATTCGCGGATGAGTGCCAGCTGCTCCCCCGCTGGTGGAT
>NZ_JASISZ010000102.1 GCF_030063355.1 Streptomyces sp. PH10-H1 | reverse complement strand
CCACCCAAGAACAAGTTCGCGATCAAGCGCCGAGACCGGCCCCGCACCCCCAGTAACGTCCACTACACGATCAACGTCACCAGACAGCGGCCCTCACCTGCGGAAACGGCTTAACTCACCGGCATTGGCAGGTCACCAAGCCTTTTCGCGGGGCACGGTGCGCTGACTTCCCCTCGGCTGTGCCCTTCCTGCTTCTTGGTGTTGGTGGTGGTGGGTGGTGTGGTTGGCGGTGGGCGGGCGGTCGGGTCACAGGTCGGTTGCGCTGCGCGCGGCTGGTGGAGAGGCGCCGGCCGGTGGCCGACGCGCATGCTGGGGCGGCGGCCCGGCGAGCGGACCGGTCGGTCCTGGGGTCTGCGCCCGCGCTGGCACGAGCAGCTTCCGGACCGCCTGTTGTGCTGGACCCCGCACCATCCCCGCACCGCTTTTGACGGGCGGACATAGCGGTTCGGCTCCGGGTGCTCGTGTTGTTCCGGCACCGGGGCGCTTTCCGTCGAACACAGGGGCTTGGTTGGCGCGGCTGTCATCCGCCGTTGAGGTCTGCGGCCGACGCGGCATGGATACTGGCGGGCATGCGCATCGACTTTGATCCCACGGCCATGGACCGGGCCGCCTTCTACAAGCTGCTGACCTCGGTGGTTGTGCCTCGGCCGATTGCCTGGGTGTCCACCGTCTCGTCGGACGGCACCGACAACCTCGCCCCGCACAGCTTCTTCACCGTGTCCTGCGTCAGTCCGCCGGTCGTGCAGTTCACGTCGGTCGGGCGGAAGGACTCGCTGCGGAATATCGAGGGCACCGGTCAGTTCGTGGTGAACCTCGCGCCGGAGCATCTCTTCGAGCAGATCAATGCGACGGCGACGGACTTCCCGCTCGGGGTGAGTGAGTTCGACGCCGTGGGTATCGCCCGGGAGCCGAGTCTGCGGGTGAAGCCGCCGCGGGTCGCCGCTTCGCCGGTGGCGCTGGAGTGCGAGATGCACAGCATGCTGCGACTGGGGGATTCGACGGTGGTGTTCGGGCGGGTCGTGCATGCGGCCGTGTCCGATGCCGTGCTCGTGGACGGTCACCCGGAGGTGCGGAAGCTGCGGCCGCTGACCCGGCTGGGCAAGGACGAGTGGGGCACGCTCGGGGATGTCCTCGAGATCTCCCGGATCCGTTACTCGGATTGGCCCGACGGCGCCGGAAGCTGACATCGGGCCGAGCCGGGTACGCGTGCGGCCTGAGTGGCTAGCCCGTCTGGGCTGACGTCATGGCGCCCCATCGGGTGACAGCCTCCGCACGCCGCACATGGCTACGTGACGGGACCGTCGATAGTCGGATTTCCCGATCATGGAGTCGCGTCGATGATGATCCGCACACGACATGGGGCGCTGGCCGTGGCCGTCGCTCTGCTCGGAACCGTCACTGCCACCGCCTGCGGTGGAACGGCCGGACCGCAGGCCGCGCCCGCCTCGAAGCGGGATTCCGGGCCGTCTGCCCCGGCCGGCTCCGCCCCTGGGCCGAAGGGCTTCACGCTCGTCGCTTCCGGAGACGTCCTGCCCCATACCGCGATCATCCAGCAGGCCCAGGCGGACGCGGGCGGCTCCGGATACGACTTCCACCAGATGCTCGCGGGCGTGAAGCCGGTGGTGTCCACGGCGGATCTGGCGATCTGTCATATGGAGACCGTGTACGGCGCGAAGGGAGGGCCGTTCTCCGGGTATCCGACGTTCAAATCGCCGCCGGAGGTTGCCCGGGCGCTCAAGGACACCGGCTACGACTCCTGTTCCACCGCCTCCAACCACACCCTGGACGACGGTGCGGACGGGGTGCGCCGCACTCTCGACGCCATGGACGCGGTCGGAGTACGGCACGCGGGATCGGCCCGTACAGCCGCCGAGGCCGGCAAGCCCGCTCTGCTGAAGGCGGGCGGCGCCACCGTCGCCCAGCTCGCGTACACCTACGACACCAACGGCTTCCCGCAGCCCGAGGGGCAGCCCTGGGCGGTCAATGTCATCGAGCCGGACCGGATCATCGCCGATGCGCGGGCCGCCCGGCAGGCCGGGGCCGATGTCGTACTCGTGAGTCTCCACTGGGGTACCGAGTGGCGGGACGAGCCGGACGAGATGCAGTTGAGCGTCGCGAAGAAGCTCACCGCCGCGCGGACCGGCGGGCGCTCGGACATCGATCTGATCCTGGGTACCCACGCCCACATTCCTCAGGCGTACGAGAAGGTCAACGGCACCTGGGTCGTCTACGGGATGGGCGACCAGGTCGCCGGACCCATGTTCACCTACGACGATCACCAGGATGCGCGCGGCAACATGGGGTCCATCGCCCGCTTCACCTTCGCCCCGCCGGACAGGGCCGGGCAGCGGTGGACGGTGCGGAAGGCGGAGTTCATCCCGCAGTTGATGGATCTCGGGCCGCCGAGCCGCGTCGTGACCCTCAACGACGCGTTGCGCAGGGCTCCAGGCCGCAGCGACTACGTCCGCGCCCGCGACCACATCCGCATGATGGTCCTCAGCCGCGGCGGAGCCGCCGAGGGACTCACGATGGTTCCTTAGCGCCTGGCCCTGGGCAACGGGCACCGGGTGAGGGCCGGAACCGGCGTCACCCGGCCCACGTCGAAGGGGCATGCCACTGGGGCAGGGTGATGGGGGGTCAGTTATGCGCAGTCGTTCCGCTCTTGTCAGTGCCGTTCTGCTCAGTACGCTCCTCGCCGCCGCGGGATGTGGCAGCGTAGTGCCGCAGAACGGGGTCGGCGGGAGCATGGAGAAGGAGACGGAGAAGACGGTGCCCGGCGCCACCGGGGGGCCGGAAGGGACCGCCGCACGGCGGGCGGCCGAGGTCGCCCGTGCCTGGACGGGATCGGCGGCGGAACGCGCATGGCGTACCGGATACAGACCGCTCGACCGGTCGGAATGGCTGCCGCCGGACGCGTTCCACAACGGGGAGGACAAGATCGCCTTCATGGCCGGACACCTCGACCTGGTAACGCAGTTCCCGGGGGCCGGCTCCGAAGCCAAGGTGACATGGTCCGATGGATCGACGGCGGTGCGGCCGCTGTTGCCGGCGCGCAAGGTGTTCGCCGGCCTGATCCAGGCCGGCGGGAAGGTTGTGTGCCCGGGCCAGGCGTGCGACAAGCGGCTGCGCGTGACCGGGGCCAAGGCGGCCGCCAGAACCCTGGCCACGAGCCGGGGCCAGGCCACCATCCCCGTCTGGGAGTTCACGATCGAGGGCTACGCCAAACCGTTCGCCTATCCGGCCGTGGCTCCCGACCTGCCGCCCGATCAGTCGGAGCCCCGGCACCCGCCACCCGATATCGCGGGTATGAATCAGGTCGCTGACTGGAGCAGGACGTCCGGCGACGGCCGAGTCCTCACCGTTCGGGTGCTGCACGGATCATGCGTCGATGTCCTGGCCGGCCAGGTGTACGAGACGAAGGGCGTCGTCGTCGTCATTGGCCGCACCCGGGCGCGGAAGATCCCGGCGGGGTCTGCCTGCGACGCCGCGCTGCGCGCGTCGCCGGCGGAATTCCGGCTGACGAGTCCGCTGGCCGGGCGCACCGTGCTCGACGCCCTGTCCGGCGGCCCGATTGCGCAACAGACGGTGCCGGGCGGTTTCTGACCGAGCAGGGCTCATCGAGCACGTCCTTAGCATGCGGGGCCTCACCGAGCACAGCCTCACCGGCCGCGTCCTGACCGAGCCGGCGTCTTCACCGACCGCGTCCTGAAATCAAAGCAGAGGGTCCTTTGCAGAGACATCTATGCAGAGGACTCTCTGCAATATACGATGGCGGGCATGCCCGACGAACTCGCGCGCCCGCCGCAGCCCTCGGAGGCCGCAGAGTCCACAGAGCCGGAGAAGCCCACCCGGCACATCGACGCCCGCAGCCTGCGCGGGCTGGCGCACCCGCTGCGCATGCGGATCCTGGAATTCCTGAACCTCGACGGACCTGCCACCTCGACCCGGCTCGCCGAGCGGCTGGGCGAGAACACCGGCACCGTCAGCTGGCATCTGCGCCAGCTCGCCGAGCACGGCTTCATCGAGGAGGAGGTCGGGCGCGGCACCAAGCGTGAGCGTTGGTGGCGGGCGGTGAAGGAGCGGCGGACGCTCAACAGCACGGAGTTCCGCTACGACCCCGACACCCGGGGCGCGCTCTCCGTCTATATCCACGAACTGGTGCAACAGACCTTCGGCCGGGTCGCCGACTATCTCGCCGACGAGTGGGACGGCGCGTGGCAGGGCATCGGCACCCTTGCCGACCGGACCGACCTGCGGATGACGCCGGCTCAGCTCCACGCGCTCAACACCGAGCTTCTGGCGGTCATCGACCGGCACACCCCGGCTCCCGGCGCCGAACCCGGCGCCGACGCGTTGCCCGTCATCGTGCAGATCCAGTCGTTCCCGCGCAAGGAGCGTGGCGGCGCATGAGCGTGGGAGGGGGAGTGGGCGGGGCAGAGGGCATGAGCGGGGGAGACGTAACGGCCGGCGGAGAAGGCATAGGCGGGGGAAAGGGCACGGCGGGCGGAGAGGGCATGGGCGGCGGGCTGTTGCACCGGAACCGGGATTTCCGGCTGCTGTGGTGCGGCGAGACGGCGGGCAAGTTCGGTGCGTCCGTCACCGGGGTGGCGATGCCGCTGGTCGCCGTGACCACCTTGCACGCCGGCACCTTCCAGGTCGGTCTGCTGACGGCCGCCGCCTGGCTGCCGTGGCTGGTCATCGGCGTGCCGGTCGGCGTCTGGGTGGACCGGATGCGCCGACGACCGATCATGCTGGTGGCGGCAGCCGTCTCTCTGCTGCTCTACGCCGGCATCCCGGTCGCCGCCTGGTCCGGCGTTCTGAACATCGGCCTGCTGCTCGGGGTCGCCCTGCTGGCGGGTACGGCGGCCGTGTTCTTCCAGACCGCGTACACCGCCTACCTCCCCAGCATCCTTGCCTCCGGAGACCAACCCGAGGGCAACGCCAAGCTGCACGGGGGCGCGTCGGCCGCGCAGATCGCGGGGCTCGGATCCGGCGGTCTGATCGCGCAGTTGGCGGGTGCGGTCAACGGGATGTTCGCCAACGCCGCGACGTTCCTCGTATCGCTGCTCTGTCTGTCGGGCATCCGGCACCGTGAGCCCCGGGTCGTTACGACTGAACGCCCGCCCATGGCACTGGCCAAGGAGGTCGGGGAGGGCCTGCGGCTGGCCACCCGCGACCCCTGGTTCCGCACGCTGACGCTCTTCGGCGCGACGTCCAATCTCGCCCTGATGGGCTTCCAGTCGATCCTCGTGGTCTTCCTGGTGCGCGAGGTCGGCCTCGGATCCGGGACGGTCGGCGCGCTGATCGCGGTTGCCAGCAGCGGCGGTGTCGCTGGGGCGTTCGCCGCGCGCCGGGTCGCCGGCCGGGTCGGTACGGCCCGCGCCACGCTCCTGTTCGAGATGGGGTTCGCGGTGTTCGCCCTGCTCATCCCGCTCACGTTCGGCGGGGTGGGGCTGCTGTTCTACGTGGTGGGCGGTTTCTGCGTCTCCGCCGGGGTGGTGGCGGGCAATGTCATCAAGGCGAGCTTCCAGCAGCGCTACTGCCCGCCGGAGCTCCTCGGCCGGCTCACCGCGAGCACATCGTTCATCAACTTCGGCACCATTCCGCTCGGGGCGCTGCTCGGCGGCACGCTGGGCACCGTGCTCGGCCTCCGCGCCGCCATGTGGATCACGACGGCAGGTGTTCCGCTCGCCGGGCTGATCCTGTTCTTCTCCCCGGTCCGCGGCGCCCGTGACCTGCCGACGTCACCGCAGCCGTCGATGTCCGTACGGCCGGTGCAGCGCCGCGGCGATCCGGAAGCCTCGCAGGCATCCGGCGGAGAGTCGTCGCGGCCCGTGCACTGACCCGCTTCCCCTATATCGCGGCCCGCACCGGTCCTGCGGTCCTGCTGTCGTAGGTCTGGCGGGCCGCGTCGACGGACTCTATGTGCTGCTCGGCCCAGTCCTTCACCGCGCGCATCACGGGCAGCAGGCTCTCGCCGAGCGGTGTCAGTTCGTAGTCGACGCGGACCGGCACGGTCGGGGTGACGGTCCGGGTGACGAGTCCGTCGCGTTCGAGGGCGCGCAGCGTCTGGGTGAGCATCTTCTGGCTGACGCCCGCGATGCGGCGCGCGAGCTCGCCGTAGCGCATGGGCCTGTCGGCGAGTGCGGTGAGCAGCAGGCTGACCCACTTGTCGCTGATCCGGTCGAGCAGCCGCCGCGCGGGGCAGGCGGCGAGGTACGCGTCGTACTCCTGCCGGGCTTCGGCGCGGACTTCGGCGACGGTACGGGTGGGCATGTCTGCGCTCCTCGGCGTGCGTTGGGCACTTTCAAGTGCGTACTTCCCAATAGAGAGTAGCTCTCCATAGGTTTGCGGTCGAGGCCCCACCGGGGCCATCGCACCGGACTACGGAGGTTCCCCATGCGCGCACTGATCGCTCGATTCACGGACGCACACGGCGCAGTTGGCGTGGGCGGCGGGGGCGGGACGCTTGAAGTCGCCGATGTGCCCGTGCCCGAGGTCGGTGCCGGGCGGTTGCGGATCGCCGTCGAGGCCGCCGCCGTCAACCCGGTCGACCTCTTCGTGCTGGCCGGGGCGCCGGTTGCCGGCGGGCTCGTCAACGCGCGGCCGTCCTTCGGCCTCGGCTGGGACATCGCCGGCACGGTCGACACTGTCGGCCCGGGCGTGACGGCGTTCGCGCCCGGTGACCAGGTCATCGGCCTCCAGGACCGGCTGGACGTACGCACCGGCGCGCAGGCCGACTACGTCGTCCTCGACGCGACCGCTGTCGCCCCCGCCCCCACCGGGATCCCGGTCGAAGCGGCGGCGACGCTTCCGCTCAACGCGCTCACCGCGGACCAGGCGCTCGACGTTCTCGGCGCGCTCGGTCTGACGGCCGGCAGCACGCTGTTGGTCACCGGGGCGGCCGGTGCGTTGGGCGGCTACGCAGTCGAGTTGGCAGCCCACCGGGGCCTGCGCGTCGTCGCTGTCGCGGGTGCGGCGGACGAAGCCGAGGTCCGGGCCATGGGGGCGGCGTTCTTCGTCGAGCGCGGCGAGGAACTGGCCGATCGGGTGCGGGCGTTGGTCCCGGGCGGGGCCGACGGCGCGCTGGACGCGGCGATGCTGCGGGCGGACGCCTTGGACGCGGTCCGCGGTGACGGTGCCTTCGCCTCCGTCAACGCGGGCGCCGCGCCGGTGCCGCTGCGCGGGATCCACGTCCGTGACGTGTGGGTACGTGCGGACGGAGCGCGGCTGGCCGAGCTGGCGAAGCTCGCGGAGGACGGCGTCCTCACACCGCGCGTCGCGGGGGTGCTGCCGTTGGAGCAGGCGGCCGAGGCTCACGCGCGGATGTCGGAGGGCGGGGTACGGGGCCGCTGGGTGCTGGTGCCGTAGCCGCGGGACGTGCTCGGGACGTGCTCGCGGGATGCGGTCGGGGCTCCGTCAGGGTGCCGGGAGGGTGCTGTCGGTGGGGCACCGCGCCGTACTCAGTACTTCAGGACCGCCCACACGACGGCGCCGGCGACGGCCGCTGCGTAGCAGCCCACGGCTGCTACCACTGTCCTGTACCGGGCTTCCGGACTCCAAGAGGTGAACGTCAACAGCCAGGCCAGCACGGGGAGAATCAGGATGGCGTGCAGGCTCACGCCGTGCAGCGGTTTGACGGAGGCGGTGCTGCGGTATCCGGCGGCCTGGTGACCGGTGCGGGTGAGGACCACGCCGCGCGCGATCATCGCCGCCCCCGAGAGAAGGCCGACGAGCAGGATGGCGAAACCGGCCCGCAGTGCGAGCGGCATGCCGGTCGGTCCCTCGGGTCTCCGGCTGAATGCCGTGATGGCGAACGCGGAGAGGATGACGACGAGGAGCGCGCCGCCGAAGGCGAGCGACATGGACACCGACGCGTTGAACGGCGACTCCATGTTGAAGTGCGACGGCACCCGGCGCCACGCCTGGAGCGTGATGCCGCCGACTTCCAGTACGCAGTCGGCCGCGAACAGGGTGAGCAGTACGGCACGGGGCCGCGCGCCCATCCGCAGATACGACGTCACCCACGTGATCGCGATCAGCGTCAGGCCGAAGGAGAGCCCGAAGGTGAAGGGCTTCCGCCAGGAAACCGGCCCCTCCCACGGTCCGCCGTCGACGGCGAATACCCCCAGGTGCACCGGCCCGGAGGCGATGAGGAAGCCACCGATCGCGTAGCAGAGACGTTCGCTCGGCCTCGCCGCCCGCCACATGCTCGCCGACATCGTCGACGGCGGCACTCCTGGTGTGCTCGTGCGCGTCGCAGGGTCGGGCGGGGGCACTGCCGCTCGCGCTGGCATCCGTTCGTCTCCTGGCAGGAAGGGTCGGCGGGATATCGGGGATAGGGGGACCGGGTTCGATCGGGCACGGGCCCGGGTCTGGATCCGCGCCCGTCCGGTCAGACGCGGACGGCGTTCCCGGGGCGGCGGTTCAGTCGCAGTACGGAGACGCCACCCGCGGCCGCCATGCGAGCAGTCCGGCCGCCACGGCGCGCAGCAGGCCCGGACCGGCGTCGCGAATGCCAACGCGACCGCGACTACCCATGCGAAGTAAGGACCGTCCGGCTCTCCCCACGGTCTGGATTCACCCTGCCCGCACCTGCCGGGTTCGCGGAGGGTGGCCCGTAGGAGGTCGGTTAGGGTTCGTTGCTGAAGGTGCCGTTTCCAGACAGTCGTCATCGGCTGCGGCCGGCACGGCTGCTTCGTACAGGAGACGAGCACGTTGTCCGAGAATCGCGAATGTACAGAAACAGAGACCGTCTCCGAAGGAGGCACGTCCAGCCTGCGAGCCGATTGCGGGAACTGCTTCGCGCTGTGCTGTGTCGTGCCCGCGTTCTCCGCCTCGGTCGATTTCGCGATCAACAAGAACGCCGGGCAGGCCTGCCCCAACCTGCAGAACGACTTCCGCTGCGGCATTCACACCCGCCTCAGGGACACCGGATTCCGCGGCTGTACAGTCTACGACTGTTTCGGCGCCGGGCAGAAGGTCTCCCAGATCACCTTCGGTGGTCAGGACTGGCGGCAGGCGCCGCGAACGGCGAAGCAGATGTTCGAGGTCTTCCCGGTCATGCGGGACCTCCATGAGCTGCTCTCGTATCTGACCGAGGCGCTGACCCTGCGCCCGGCGCGCCCGCTCCACGGTGAGCTCGGTGTCGCGCTGCAGGAGACCGAACGTCTCACGTGGCTCAGCCCCGACGATCTGGTGGGACTGGACGTGGCAGCGCTCCGGCGTGACACCAACGCGCTGCTGTTGCGCGCGAGCGAACTCGTGCGGGCCGAGTTCCGGGGCAAGAAGAAGGACCGCAGGGGAGCGGACCTCATCGGCGCCAAGCTCAAGGGCGCGGACCTGAGAGGCGCCAACCTGCGCGGCGCATATCTCATCGGAGCCGACCTCAGAGGCGCTGATCTGAGGATGGCCGATGTGATCGGGGCCGACTTCAGGGATGCCGACCTCCGGGGGGCTGACCTCACGGGGAGCATCTTTCTCATCCAGTCCCAACTGGACGCGGCGCAGGGTGATGCCGAAACGAAGGTGCCGCCGGTACTCACCCACCCGGCGCGCTGGTAGTCCGCGTCCACGCCCGCGTCCACGCCCGCGTCCACGCCCGCGTCCACGCCCGCGTCCATGCTCACGCCCACGCCCACGTCCATGCCTGCGCCTACGTCCAGGGGAAGTCCCGTCCCGCTAGCCGTTGACGTCGAGGATGGTGCCGTACAGCCGGTTGACCTTCAGGCGGATGACGAGCCGCTGTTCCGCGACCAGTTGGGCGAGGAAGGGCTCGTCGTCCGCCAGCCGGGCCGCGGCCGGCAGCATGCCGAGCAGCTCACGCCCGACCGCGTCACCCGCCTCGGTCGTGACCTCCGAGACCTCGGCCTCGCCCTCCGCGACGGCGAACGACCAGTGATCCTCGCTGGAGACGTGCAGCGCCGCCCGGGAGTCGTTCCTGAGCTGGCGTACTTTGATCCGGTCGGCGGTGGTCGAGCAGCGTACGATCCGCGACTCGGGATCCCAGTGGTAGAGCATGGTCGTCAGATGCGGGTGCCCGCTGCTCTTGTTCGTGGCCAGGATCCCGAACTGATGGTCTGCGAGCAGCGATGACAGCGCGTTGTCCGACAAGGCACGAGGGGCCGGGCCGCTGTTCTCGTCAGGCATGTCGTCTCCCCAACCCTCGACGAAGTGAGGTTCGTTCCGATGTGGCGGACAGCCGTCCCGCGCGGGCGCTCAGCCGTCCACCGACGATGGTCAGGGTAAGTCCGTGGTGTAGACCTCCCCTGACCAGGTCAACGAGCGGCGCCGGTCAAGGATGTGCGTCAGCGATGTGCCGGATCAAGGATGTGCCGGATGTAAGGATGTGCCGGATGTGCCGGGGCCGTCAAAGGGACCGGCCGCGAACGGCGTTGCTATCCGCCGAAGATGGCCGTGGGGTCGCCGGTGTACCAGATGTTGTCGATGTGGATCCGGCGCATGACCCAGCGCTCGCCGTCCCGGACGAGGTCCACGGCGTAGAGGTTCTTGAGCAGTGCGTTCCGGCTGTGGTCGGCCGTGAGCAGGTGCTGGGCCTCGACGAGCGCGGTGAGCCTGGCCGTGTCGCCCTCCACCTGGACGCGGGGGTTGGTGACCGTGTGGGAGGTGTCGACCCGGCCGGTGAACATGCCGAGGATGATGTCCACGATCGTGTCGCGGCCGGCCATCAGCGGGCTCTGCGCTCCCCACTTGGCCGCCGCGGGGCGGAAGTCCAGCTCGGCGTCGGCGGCGAAGGAGGAGGCGAACAGTTCCCTGTCCTTCAGGTCCTGGCCCAGACCGAAGCGGTAGAGCGCGTCGATGATCTCCTCACGGTCCTTGAGCTCGCGGACGAGTTCCTCGGTGGTGCGGGCCGACAGCGCGTGTCCGTGGGTGAGGTACATGGTGTTTCCGTTCTCAGGTGGTGATTTTCCGGTTCCTCAATGATCTGACCGGGGCGGTTCCCGATCAACGCGCGCCTGTGGAAGAGTCGTTAACCCCGGCTTAACGATGGAGTGGAGGACACGGTGGAGCGGTACGAGATCGAGGCGTTCCTCACCCTCGCCGAAGAGCTGCACTTCGGCCGCACTGCCGAGAGGCTGCACGTGACCACCGCCCGGGTCAGCCAGACGATCAGCAAACTGGAACGCCGCGTCGGGGTCCCGCTGTTCGAGCGCACCAGCCGGCGCGTAGCGCTCACCGCGATCGGCGGCCGGCTCCGCGACGATCTGATGCCCGCCTACGAGCAGATCGAAGCCGGGCTCAGCAGGGCGATCAGCGCAGGCCGCGGGATCACCGGGGAGCTACGGATCGGCTTCGTCGGCGCGGCCGCGGGGCAGTTGCTGCTCCAGGCCACCGACCGGTTCCGCGGCCGCCACCCCGACTGCGAGGTCCGGATCCGGGAAGTGCAGATGGGTGAGGCCCTCGAGCGGCTTCGTGCCGACGAGTTCGAGACCCTCCTGGTCTGTTTCCCGCTCCAGGACGCCGATCTCACCATGGGGCCTGTGCTGTTGTCCGAGCCGCGGATGCTGGCGGTGTCGTCGCGGCATCCCTTCGCCCGCAGGGAGTCGGTCTCGATCGAGGACCTGTCCCGAGACAAGGTGCTGCAAGCACCCTGCTCGCTCCCCGACCCCTGGCGGGACGCCCGCTCGCCCCGGCGGACACCTTCGGGGCGGCCCATCGAATCCGGCGCCTCGGCCGAGACCTTCCAGGAGATTCTGACGCTCATCGGCGCGGGCCACGGCATCTTCCCGGTGGGCGCCCATGTCACCCGCTACTACGCGCGTCCCGACGTCGCCTACATCCCCTTCGACGACGCTCCGCCGCTGGAATGGGGCCTCGTCTGGCGCACGACCGGCGCCACCGCCCGCATCCGCGCTTTCAGCGACGCCGCCGCCCACACGGGCTGAAGGCTCCGACCGCGGTGAAGGCTACGACCGCGGCGATCAGCCGCTACGCGGCCTTCCCGTACCCGGCGCGCTGCGCCGCCAGGAACGCGGCACGCAGTCGCTCGAGCTCGGCGAGTTCCGCCGGCGTCCAGGCGCGAGAACCGTGCGCGTGAAGGTACGCGCGGAGGGCGTCGTTCGCCTCGGCTACGGATACGGCATGCATGTCACTCAGGCTACGGGGCGCCGGCAGACCTCCGAGACCATCGCGGGCCGAAGGACGTGTGCGAATGGTCACCCGGCCGAACGTCACCCGGACGACCTGGCGTGACGGGTGGCCGCGCCCCGGCGGCGGGCCCGGACGGCGACCAGGACGGCGCCCAGGCCGGTCACCGCTATGAAGCCCATGGCCAGCAGGAAGGCGGGCGAGGTCGGGGACGACGCCCGGCTGCCCGCTATGACGTACGCGGCCGTGTTGGGGACGCTGCCGAGCGCCGTGGCGAGCAGGAACGGGCCCAGCCGCATGTGCGAGACGGCGGCGCAGTAGTTGGCGGCGGCGAACGGGACGCCGGGGAAGAGCCGCATCGCGAGCATGCTGCGGAAGCCGTGCCGGCTCAACTGCCGGTCCACCGAGGTGATCAGACGCCCGCGCAACAGGGGCCGCAGCGCGTCGCGCCCCAGCACACGGCCCAGGCAGAAGGACAGCCCGGCGCCCAGCACGGTGCCGGCGAGTGAGGAGGCCAGCCCGGCCTGCGTCCCGAACAGCGCGCCTGCCGCCACATTGAGCAGCGGGCGGGGCACGAAGGCGAACGCGCACAGCCCGTACGCCGCCGCGAACAGGACCACCGCGGCGCCACCCGACAACTGGGGCCAGCCGTTCGGGATCAGTCGCTGGGGCTGCCAGAGCAGCACGGCCGTGGCCGAGCCGGTCAGCAGCGCGACGAGCAGGGCCAGCCGGGCCCACGGCGACAGCAGCGCACGGGTGCACCGCACGGCGAGGCCGTCGGACGTCGGGAGGCGGTCGAGCATCCAGGGAGCCTAACCGAGACCGGCCGGCATACGGAGTGGGCCCGGCTCCCGCCCTGCCTCACTCCGTCCCGCCCGGTCCCACCCGGTCCGTCCCGGGCGAAAACCATTCGACGTCCTGCCGTCCCGTCGCGGATCATCAACGCCATGAACCGGTATGCCTTCGCAGATACGTCCGCAGTCGCGGACGCGCTGGAGGCTGCCCTCGCTTCATTCCTCGACGGCGCCCGAAGCTGACCCTCCCCGGACAGTCCGGCGGACCCCGCAGGGGGAGGGTCGGTCCGGCCCAGGGGGTCCCCGCGTCCCGCGCGCAGTCACCACATCATGCGGCCGCACCATGCGGCCACGCATCCGTGCATTCGTGATGCCGCGCGCAGATTTCCGAGGAAGAAGCGAACAAGCCATGTCCAAGCAGGCGTACGTGCGCACCAAGCCGCATCTCAACATCGGCACGATGGGCCACGTCGACCACGGCAAGACGACGCTGACCGCCGCGATCACCAAGGTGCTCGCCGACCGGGGGACCGGCACCTTCGTGCCGTTCGACCGGATCGACCGGGCGCCGGAGGAGGCCGCCCGCGGCATCACGATCACCATTTCGCACGTCGAGTACGAGACCGCCACCCGGCACTACGCGCACGTGGACATGCCAGGGCACGCCGACTACGTGAAGAACATGATCACCGGAGCGGCGCAGCTCGACGGCGCGATCCTGGTCGTCTCGGCGCTCGACGGTGTGATGCCGCAGACCGCGGAGCACGTGCTGCTCGCCCGGCAGGTCGGGGTCGAGCACATCGTCGTCGCGCTCAACAAGGCCGACGCGGGTGACCCCGAGCTGACCGACCTGGTCGAGCTGGAGGTGCGCGATCTGCTCAGTGCCCACGGGTATCCGGGGGAGTCGGCGGCAGTGGTGCGGGTGTCGGGGCTGCGGGCGCTGGAGGGCGACCCGTTGTGGACCGCGGCGGTCGGCGACCTGCTGGACGCCGTCGACGCCCACGTGCCGATGCCGGTGCGCTACACCGACGCGCCGTTCCTGCTGTCGGTGGAGAACGTGCTGACCATCACCGGGCGGGGCACGGTCGTCACGGGCGCCGTCGAGCGCGGGACGGTGCGGGTCGGCGACCGGGTCGAAGTGCTCGGCGCGGACATCACCACGGTCGTGACCGGCCTGGAGACCTTCGGCAAGCCGATGGAGTCCGCGCAGGCGGGTGACAACGTGGCGCTGCTGCTGCGCGGAGTGCAGCGTGACACCGTCCGGCGCGGCCATATCGTGGCGGCTCCGGGCAGCGTGACGCAGAGCAGCCGCTTCACCGCCCGGGTGTACGTGGTGCCCTCCGCAGAAGGCGGGCGCCGCACTCCGGTCTCCACCGGCTACCGGCCGCAGTTCTACATCCGCACAGCGGACGTGGTCGGGGACGTGGACCTCGGCGCGGCCGGGGTGGCGCTGCCGGGTGACACCGCCGAGATGACGGTGGAACTGGGCAGGCCCGTACCGCTCGAGGTCGGGCTCGGCTTCGCGATCCGCGAGGGCGGCCGGACGGTCGGCGCGGGAACGGTTACCGCCATCGACGACCAACCGGTAACCATGGGCCGGTAGTCATCAACCGGTAGCCGTCAGCCGGTAGCCGGGCCGTCCGGGCCGTATTCCCCGCACCTCCCGGTGCGGGGAATACGGCCGGTCGTCTGTTCGCCGCGCGGCGCGCACGGCACACTGCTCCTCACATTGCTCCCGGGCACGCCGGAGCTCCGGCCCACAGCGAGAGGACCCCGGCCATGAACGGCGGCACCAAGGGCGGCACGCATGGCGGCACGAAGGGCACGGCGCTGGTGCTGGGCGGCGGCGGAGTCACCGGCGTCGGGTGGGAGATCGGCATGATCGCCGGTCTCGCGGAGGCCGGGGTGGACCTCGGCGCGGCCGATGTGGTGATCGGCACCTCCGCGGGCTCGATCGTCGGGGCGCAGCTCACCTCCGGCCGGATCGGCGTCGAGGAGCTGTACGAGCGTCAACTCGTCGATCCCGCTGGGGAGGCCGTCCACCGGATGAGCCGGGTGCTCATCTCCCGCTACATCTGGGCCGCGGTGCGCTCGCGCGACGCGCGGACCTATCTCATGCGCATGGGCCGTATCGCGGGCGCCGCCCGCCGCACCCCCACCGAGGCCGAACGCCGTGCCGTCATCTCCGGGCGTCTCGTCTCTCACGACTGGCCGGACCGACGGCTGCTGATCGCCGCGGTCGACGCGGAGAGCGGGGAGTTCACCGCCTTCGACAGCGCCGCGGGGATCGGGATCGTCGACGCGGTGGGCGCGAGTTGCGCCGTGCCGGGGGTCTGGCCGCCGATCAGCGCGGGAGGCCGCCGCTGGATCGACGGAGGAGTGCGGTCCAGCGCCAACGCCGACCTCGCGGCGGGCTACGAGCGGGTGGTCGTCCTCGCGCCGGTGTCCTCGGGCGGCGGTCCGGTCCCGACGCCCAGGGCGCAGGCCGCCGCGCTGGTGACGGCGGGGGCACGGGTGGTGCTGATCACCCCGGATCGGGCGGCGCGGGCCGCGTTCGGCCCCAACGTGCTCGATCCGGCGAGGCGGGCCGCCGCCGCGCGCGCCGGCCGCGCCCAGAGCGCGACCCACGCAGGACAGGTCCGCGCCGTGTGGTGCGGCTGACGCGTCCGCCTTGGGACAATGGCGCGGTGGACCCCGAACCGATACCGGTGAGCCGTGCCGTGGACTTCGGCACCGCCAAACTGCTGCCCGACGTGGACCGGGCGCGTGCCTGGCTGCTCACCGTGGACGGCGCACCCCAGTCGTACGTGGACCTCGACGATCCGGCGTACCTGGAGTTCGAGTACGTGCGCCGGCTGGCCCATGCCGTGGACGCGGTCTTCGACGAGGGCCGGCCGCTGGACGTGGTGCACCTCGGCGGCGGCGCGCTCACCCTGCCCCGCCGGCTCTCCGCGACCCGCCCGGGATCGCGCCAGGACGTCGTCGAGGCCGACCGGGGCCTGGTGGCGCTGGTGGCCGAGCATCTGCCGGTGGATGATCCGGCGGTCGTCGTGCACACCGATGACGCCCGCGCGTGGCTGGAGCGGGCGGCGCCGGACAGCGCCGACGTCCTGGTGGCGGACGTGTTCGGCGGCTCGCGGGTGCCCGCGCACCTGACGTCGGTGGAGTTCGTACGGTCGGCCGCGCGGGTGGTGCGCCAGGAGGGCGGGCTGTATCTGGCCAATCTCGCCGACGCCGCGCCCTTCACGTTCTTCGGCTCCCAGATCGCCACCGTGCGCGGCGCCTTCGAGCACTTCTGTGTGATCGCGGAACCAGGCGTGCTGCGCGGCCGGCGCTTCGGGAACGCGGTGCTGGTCGCCGCCCACGGCCCGCTGCCGCTGGACGGGCTCGCCCGGCGGGCGGCGGCCGACGCCTTTCCCGCCCGGGTGGTCGACGGGAAGGCGCTCGACCGGCTCGCGGCAGGGGCGTCCCCGGTCTACGACGCCACGGCCGTGCCGTCGCCCGAGCCGCCGGACGGCGCCTTCACCGTCGGCTGAGGAGGCTTGGGCGGCTGAGGCGGTGGGGTGTCCGCCGCCGCGCCGGCTGCCGCGGCGTCGGCGGCGACCTCGCGGCGGGTCAGCCGGCGGACCTCGGGGAGGAGCAGCACCGCGGCGGTGAGCAGCACGATGAGCCCGGAACAGCCCCACAGGGCGGCGGGCCGGCCGATCGCGTTCATGACGGGTCCGGCGAGCGCCGTGGCGACCGGGATCATCGCGACCGAGCCGAACCAGTCGTAGGAGGAGACCCGCGACAGCTTGTCCCCGGGGATCTCCTGGTGCAGGGCGAGCATCCATCCGACGGCGAAGACCTCGATCGCAACCCCGGTCATGAACATCAGCGCCGCCAGCCCGGCCGCGGGTACCACCAGGGCCAGGGCGGCGGGCGGCAACGCCATCGGGAAGACGCTGAGGGTGCCGGCGAGCAGCATGCGGCGGGGTTTCCAGCGCATCATCAGCACGCCGCCGCTCACCGTGCCCGCGCCGAAGGCCGCCAGCGCCAGACCCCACGGCCCGGCGCCGCCCAGCCGCTCGTTGGACACGAGCGGGCCGTAAACCGCCTCGGCGGCGGTGAAGACCGCGTTCACCACGGAGAACTGCACGACGATGCCCCACAGCCAGCGCCGTGACACGAACTCCCGCCAGCCGTCGCGCAGATCGCGCAGCATGCCCGCGCCGGCCTCCGCCCGGAGATTCCCGGTGCTGGTGAGGAACGACCTCAGCGCCGCCGCGACCGCGAAGGCCGCCGCGTCGACGGCGAGGACCCAGCCGGGGCCGATGACGGCGACCAGGGCGCCGCCGAGTGCCGCGCCGCCGATGTTCGCGCCGTTCATGCCCACCCGGAAGACCGAGAACGCCTTGTTGGCGTGCGCCGGGTCGATGGTCGCCAGCAGCATGCCCTCGGAAGCGGGGGCGAAGAACGCGTGCGCCGTGCCGCCGACCGCCGTGAGCGCGGCCATCTGCCACAGCTGCGCGTGCCCCGAGAGGATCAGGATGGCGAAGGCCGCCTGGGAGACGGAGTTGAGCACGTTGGCCGCGACCATCACCTGGTTGCGGGGCAGCCGGTCGGCCATCGCGCCGCCGATGAGCAGGAACACCACCAGCGGGAGCGTCCGGGACGCGGCCACGAGTCCGACGTCGGTGGCGCTGCCGCCGGATTCGATGACCGCGAACGCCGCCGCGATGAGGGCCCCGGAATTGCCGAGGCTGGTGATGACCGACGCCGCGGTGAGCAGGCGGAAGTTACGCCCCGCCCAGGAGGGCAGGCGGGGCGCGCGGCCGGGGGGCCGGAGTGCGGCGTCGGGATTCACCTGGCGACTATCGCCGCCGGTCCGCCGCTGTGCCACCGGATTTCGGCGGCGGGCGGGTGAGCCCACCGCCGACGGTGGTCACTTCTTCTTCAGCTCGCGGATGCTGCCCATGATGGTGGTGATGGTCTCGTCCGAGACCCCGTCGGTGACTCCGGCGCCGCGGTCGGCGTACAGCACCCACACGGTCAGCGCCTTGGTGGAGTCGACCCAGGCCACCGTGAAGACGGCACCGTCGGACGTGCACTTGGTCGTCTTCGGGACATTCTTCGCGGTCGCGGAGGAGGAGTAGCCGGAGATGCCATGGGAGTTGGTGAACGGCTTGGCACTCGTCTTGGCGACGGTGACCTTGCCGTTCTCCTGGTAGCCCCAGTACGCCCACGTCTCGGCCTGGACCTCGGCGGCTTCCTGGACGCTCTTGGCGCCGTTGGCGCCCTTGGTCCCCACCGCGGCGCGCTCGTCCTTGTCGCACCAGTGCGGTTTGTAGTAGGCGGGCGCGCCCATGGTCACCATGGGCTTGCCCTTGTCCTCGAAACCGGTGAGGACGCCCTCGCCGGCGAGCTGCCAGTTCGGGGGCACGTCGAAGGCGACGTTGCGCTCGGCACGCCTGACGACCTGCCAGCCCGGGACCACCGGCTTGATCTCGACATCGCTCGGCGCGCCGCGCGAGTCGTCACCGCCCCCGCTGCTTCCCGCCGCCGTGGTGTTCGAGGGGGACGGGGTGGCGGACGGCGTGGCGCTCTGCGACGCGCTGGGGCTCTTGCCCGGGTCGGCGGCGGTGTCGTCCTTGCCGCCGCCGGTCAGGTAGACGCCGCCGATGACCACGGCCGCGATCACCGCGACGGCGGCGACGATCGAGACGGCGATCGTCGTGGTCCTGCGGTTCCCGGGCGGCGGGCCGTCGGGGCCGCCGGGCATCGGGGGCCCCCACTGCTGGGTCGGCGGTCCGTCCGACGGGCCGGGCTGCTGGTATCCCGGCTGCTGCGGCGGCTGTTGCGGGTAACCGTATGAGGGTGTCTGGTACGGGGACGGCGTCTGGTAGGGCGACGGCGTCTGGTTCGGCGGTTGGTTCGGTCCCTGCGGGTACTGCCCCTGTGGGTTCTGCTGTGGGTACTGCTGTCCCCCGGGCTGCTGTTCTCCTGGCCACATGGCCAGAAACACTAGGGGGTAAGGCCGTTCGGTTCCACGCCGCCCCTCATTACCGATCAGTAGTTTTCGGCGACGGGCGGGAGGATTCCCTGGGCAGACATGCTACTCACTGGTAACCTCCAGGCATGTCCGAGACCCTGCCTTCGATCGGCGAGCTGCTTGCGGCCACTGTGCCCATGGCCCGCACCCTGAATCTGCAGTTCGAGGAGACCACGGCGCAGCGTGCCGTCGTCTCGCTGCCCGACCAGCCCGACTTCCACAACCACGTCGGCGGTCCGCACGCCGGTGCCGTGTTCACCCTGGCCGAGTCCGCAAGCGGCGCGATCGTCCTGGGCGCCTTCGGCGATCAGCTCTCCCGCGCCGTACCGCTCGCGGTCCGCGCCGAGATCGCCTACACCAAGCTCGCCATGGGCCCGGTCACGGCCACCGCCGAACTCGGCCGCCCCGCTGAGGACGTCATCGCTGAGCTCGACGCCGGCCAGCGCCCGGAGTTCCCCGTCGTGGTCGCGATCCGCCGTGCGGACGGCGCGGTCACCGCCGAGATGACCATCACGTGGACCCTGCGCCCCAACCGCTGACTGGTGCCCGGACGCGGCCGTGAGCCAGCTGCGTCCGGACCGAGTGGTACGGCGGAACGAGGCCGAAGTGGAACTCGCCGCCCGCCGCGCCCCGCGCCCGCGCCGGCCCGGCCGTACGGCCTGACGCGGAGCCTCCTCCGGCGATTCCCGCGATGCTCGCGACTCCGGCGGCCTACCCGCCACCATCCGGTGCTCGTGCGGTGGGTCTTCTCACCTCTCCCGACCCCCTTTGATCGAACAAAGATTCGATCTGTGGTTTATGGTGAATACCGAGGTCCGAGGGTCGGACCGGGGCAGGGGGCACATGAGCGGCCGGAGGCGTATATGTCGTTTACGCATCTCCACACCGCGAGCGGTTTCTCCCTCCGCTACGGGGCCAGTCACCCCCGGGCCCTCGCCGAGCGGGCCGCGTGGCACGCCATGGACACGCTCGCGCTGACCGACCGGGACACCGTCGCGGGCCTTGTACGGTTCGCCGCGGCATGTCGTGCCACCGGCGTGCGGCCGGTCTTCGGCGTGGACCTCGCGGTCGAACCCGCCGCCCCCGTTCCCGCCTCCGCCTCCGACCCCGTATCCGTATCCGACCCCGCGCCCGCCCCGGCGGCCCGGCGGCGGACCCCGGTGCGCGGCGGTGCGCACATCGACGAGTCGGCCCCCCGGGTCGTCCTGCTGGCGCGGGACGCGGCCGGGTGGGCCGCGCTGTGCCGGCTGGTCAGTGCCGCGCACGCGGGCGGCGGCCGCCCCCTGCTGCGCTGGGCGGACCTGGAGCGGCAGTCGGCCGACGGCCTGACGGTGCTGCTGGGACCGGCCTCCGAGCCGGTCCGGGCCCTGTCCGCGAGCCGGCCGGATGCCGCGGAGCGGCTGCTCGCGCCGTGGCGGGAGCGGTTCGGCGGCGACCTGCGGCTGGAGGCGGTGGATCACGGCCTCTCCGGCACGGGACCGGGATCCTCGCGGCTCGCCGCGCACACGGTGGGACTGGCCGACCGGCTGGGCATCCCCGCCGTCATCACCAACGCGGTCCGTTACGCGGACCGCTCGCAGCACCGGGTGGCCGATGTGCTGGACGCGGCCCGGTTGCTGCGGCCGATCGACCGGCGCCGGCTGGACTCCGGGCAGCGCTGGCTGAAGAGCCCGCGGGACATGGCGGAGGCCGCGGAGCGGATCGCCCGGGCCGCCGGGCGCGGGCACGGCGGCGCTGCCCGGCTCCTGGCGGCGACGCGGGAGACGGCGGACGCGTGCCGGATCGATCCCAAGGCGGACCTGGGCATGGGCAAGCCGCACTTCCCGGAGCCCGAGCTGGTCGGGGCGACCGTGGCGACGTTCGGCCGGATGCTGCGAGAGAAGGCGGAAGCCGGCCTGGCCCGGCGCGGCCTGTCGCATACGCCGGCGGCCCGGCGGCGCCTGGAGCTGGAGCTGGAGGTCATCGGCCGGCTCGGCTACGAGACGTACTTCCTCACCGTGGCCGCCGTGGTCCACGACGCCCGGGCGCTGGGCATCCGGATCGCGGCCCGCGGCAGCGGCGCCGGGTCGATGGTCAACTACGCGCTGGACATCTCGAACGTCGACCCGATCGAACACCATCTGGTCTTCGAACGGTTCATGTCGCTGCGCCGCCCTTCGATGCCGGACATCGACCTCGATACGGAGTCGGCGCGCCGGCTTGACGTCTACCGCGCGGTGATCGGCCGGTTCGGCCCGTCGCGGATCGCGACCGTCGCGATGCCCGAGACGTACCGGGCCCGGCACGCGATCCGGGACACGGGGGCCGCGCTGTCCCTGCCGCCGGCGGAGATCGACCGGCTGGCGAAATCGTTCCCGCACATCCGCGCCCGCGATGTGCGGGCGGCGCTGGCCGAGCTGCCGGAGCTGCGGGAGGTCGCGGCCCGCGCGGACCAGTACGGCCCGCTGTGGGAGCTGGTCGAAGCCCTGGACGGGCTGCCGCGCGGGGTGGCGATGCACCCGTGCGGCGTCCTGCTGTCGAACGCGTCCCTGCTGGACCGCACCCCGGTGGTGCCGACCAGCGGTGAGGCGTTCCCGATGAGCCAGTTCGACAAGGAGGACGTCGAGGCCATGGGCCTGCTGAAACTCGACATCCTCGGGGTGCGCATGTGGTCGGCGATGGCGCACGCCACCGCCGAGATCCACCGCGCCACCGGCCGGCTCATCGACCTGGAGGACCGCGGCCAGGTGCCGCCGGACGATCCGGCGGCGTTCGAGCTGATCCGCGCCTCGGACACGCTCGGCATGTTCCAACTCGAATCGCCCGGCCAGCGCGACCTGCTGGCCCGGCTGCAGCCGACCACCGTCGACGACATCGTCGCCGACATCAGCCTGTTCCGGCCGGGGCCGGTCGCCGGGGGCATGCCGGAGCAGTACATCGCCGCCCGCCACAGCACCCGGCGGCCGCGGTATCCGCACCCGGATCTGGAGCCGGTGCTCCGGGACACCTTCGGAGTGACGATCTGGCACGAGCAGATCATCGGCATCATCGCCGTGCTGACCCGCTGCGACTCGGCGCTGGCGGAGGAGGCGCGCCGCTCTCTGGCCGACCCCGTCCGGCGGCTGCGGGTGCGGGAATGGTTCCACCGCGAAGCGGCGGCGCACGGCTACCAGCCGGCGGTACTGGCCGAGGTCTGGGGGATCCTGGAGGCGTTCGGCGCCTATGGCTTCGCGCGTGCGCACGCCGCCGCGTTCGCCGTTCCGGCGCTGCAGTCGGCGTGGCTGAAGGCGCACTTCGCGGCGGCGCTCTATGCCGGGCTGCTGGAACACGATCCGGGGATGTGGCCGAAGCGGGTGATCCTCGCCGACGCGCGCCGGCACGGCGTGCCGATCCTTCCGCTGGATGTGAATGCGTCGCACTCCGCTTATAGAATCGAACTGGAGTCTGATAAATGGGGGCTGAGGCTCGCCCTCTCCGAGGTGCGCGGCATGTCCGCGGCCGAGGCGGCCCGGATCCAGGCCGGGCAGCCCTACTCCTCGCCGGCGGACCTGTGGGAGCGGGCCCGGCCGTCCCGTCCCGTGGCAGAACGCCTCGTCCAGGTCGGCGCGCTCGACCCGCTGGCCGCCGGGCTCACCCGCCGCGATCTGCTGCTCCAGGTCGCCGAACTCCACCGGCAAGGACGCGCCGCCGCGCCCGACGGACAACTGTCGCTCGCCGCCGGGGAGTCCGCGGTCCCGGCCGGCCTGCCCGACATGGACGCCGGTGAGCGGACCGGTGCCGAACTGGACGTGCTGGGCATGGACACCACCCGGCATCTGATGGAGCACCACCACGCTCTGTTGGAGGAACTGAATACGACGCCGGCCCGGCGGCTGCACACGGTCCGGCACGGCGAGACCGTGCTCGTCGCGGGTATCAGGGCCTCCACCCAGACGCCGCCGATCGTTCACCGCACCAAGTCAAGTCGGGCCAGCGAGCCACAGCGGATCATCTTCGTCACTCTCGACGACTCAACAGGCTTGGTGGACTTGGTGTTCTTCAACGATAGCCAGGAGGAATGTGCCCACA
>NZ_JASISZ010000101.1 GCF_030063355.1 Streptomyces sp. PH10-H1 | reverse complement strand
CCCTCGACGAACTCCACACCGCCTGCACCGAGCAGGGGGTTCGCGCCCGCAAGGTCCCGGTCGACTACGCCTCCCACACCAGCCACGTCGAACACATCAAGGACGACCTCGCCCGCGTACTCGCCGGTCTGGCGCCGCAGACGCCGCTCATCCCCATGTACTCCACCCTCAACGGCGACTGGCTGGACGACACCACGCCCCTCGACGCCACCTACTGGTACCGCAACCTCCGCCACACCGTGCAATTCGCCCAGTCCACCCAGGCATTGGCCGCTCAGGACCACCACGTCTTCATCGAGGTCAGCACCCACCCCGTGCTCACCACCGCCATCCAGGACATCCTGGAGGTTCAGGACGTCGCCGCTCCGGTGGTCACCGGCACCCTCCGCCGTGATGACGGCGACCTGGAACGGTTCTTCACGTCCCTGGCGAGCCTGCAGGTGAGGGGCGTACTGGTCGACTGGTCACCGGCTCCGGACGGCGCCACGCACCGGCCGGTGGAACTGCCGACCTACGCCTTCCAGCGGCAGCGGTACTGGCTGGCCGAGACGGGCAGCAGCGGCAATGTCAGCGCGGCGGGCCTGGACTCCTCCGAGCACCCGCTGCTCAGCGCGGTCGTCGAACTCCCGGGCTCCGGCGGCGTACTGGCCACCAGCCGGATCTCCCTGGCCACCCACCCGTGGCTGGCCGAACACGCCGTCGAAGGCGTGGTGCTCGTCCCGGGCACGGCACTGATCGAACTGGCCATCCGGGCCGGCGACAAGGCCGGTACGGACGTGGTGGACGAGCTCGTCCTCGAAGCGCCGCTGGCGCTGCCGGAACTCACCGCCGTACGGATCCAGGTGGCCATCGGCGGAACGGACGACGCCGGCCGCCGCAGCGTGACCATCCACTCCCGCCAGGACCACACCGACCCCGACGCGTCCTGGACCCGGCACGCCGCAGGCTTCCTCACCACCGGAACCCGCACGCCGACCGGCGACCTCACCGTCTGGCCGCCGAAGGACGCCGAAGCCGTCGCACTCAACGACTTCTACGACCGGCGGTTCGCGGCCGGCTACGGATACGGGCCGGTCTTCCAGGGTCTGCGGAAGGTCTGGCGGCGCGGCGACGAGATCTTCGCCGAGGTCGCCCTCCCGGATGAGGGAGTCAAGGACGCCGCCGCGTTCGGACTGCACCCCGCCCTGCTGGACGCGGCCCTGCACGCGAGTGCCTTCTCCGGCGGTGACCAGGAGACCAGAAAGGATCAGGAGACAGCAAAGGAGACGGCTGGACAGACCGTGCTGCCCTTCGCCTGGGACGGTGTGGCGCTGCACGCCAGGGCCGCATCTGCCCTGAGGGTGCGGATCGCGCCCAACCGAGCCGACGGCATCTCGCTGGAGGCCGTGGATCCGAACGGCGCCCCGGTGATCTCCGTCGCGTCACTCGTGTTCCGGCCGGTCTCCGTCGACGGGCTCAGCGCCGACGCCGGTCTCGTGCGCGACGCGCTGTTCCACCTGGAGTGGTCGCCGGTGGCACCGGCAACGTCAGGACCCTCCGCGCCGGCGCAGGGCTGGCCGATCGTCGACCTTACCGCGGCCACCGAGGGCATCCACGAGCGGACCGCTCGGGTACTGGCCGAGGTCCAGAGCTGGCTGACGGGTACGGATCAAGGGGACGCGCGTCTGGTCGTGCTGACCCGCGACGCCGTCACGGATCCGGCGGCCGCCGCCGTCTGGGGCCTGGTCCGCTCCGCGCAGGCCGAACACCCGGACCGGATCGTGCTCGTCGACATCGACGGCACCAGCGAGGCCCGCGGCGCAATCCCCCAGGCACTGGCCACCGGTGAGCCGCAGATCGCCTTCCGCGACGGGGCCCTGTCCGTACCGAGGCTGGCGCGGACCGTCGTCGACCCCGACCGCGAGGGCTGGACGGTGAACCCGGAAGGCACCGTGCTGATCACCGGTGGCACGGGCGGCCTGGGTAGCATCGCCGCCCGGCATCTGGTGACCGCCCGCGGCGCCCGCCGCCTCCTCCTGACCAGCCGCCGCGGACCCGACGCCACCGGAGCAGCAGAACTCCAAGCCGAACTCACCGCACTCGGCGCCCACATCACCATCACCGCCTGCGACGCCGCCAACCGCGACGCACTCGCCGCCACCCTGGCCACCATCCCCGCCGAACACCCCATCACCGCGATCATCCACACCGCAGGCGTCCTGGACGACGGCATCATCACCGCCCTCACCCCCGAGCGGCTCGACACCGTCCTCCAACCGAAGATCGACGCCGCACTCAACCTCCACGAACTCACCCGCGACAGCGCTCTGGACGCGTTCGTCCTCTACTCCTCCGCCGCCGGCACCCTGGGCAACCCCGGACAAGCCAACTACTCGGCTGCCAACGCCGCCCTCGACGCCCTCGCCCACCAGCGACACGCCCAAGGACTGCCCGCGACCTCCCTGGCCTGGGGCCTGTGGGAGGAAGCCAGCGGCATGACGGGCCACTTGGGCGACAGCGACCAGAGCCGTATGCGGCGCAACGGCGCCTCGGCGCTGAGCGCCGCGGAAGGGATGGAGCTGTTCGACGCCGCACTCCGCTCGGGCGCCGCGCATCTGGTGTCCAGCAAGATGAACTTCGCCGCGCTGCGCGCCGAAGCGGCGAGCGGTCAACTGTCGCCCCCGCTCAGCGGTTTGGTGCGCGTTCCGCGCAAGGCGGCGCAGGCGGGCGCCACTGAGGTGGATTCGCCGGTCCAGCAGTTGGCGGGGCTGGGCGAGGCCGATCAGATCCGGCTGCTGCTGGCCCTGGTACGCAGCCACGCCGAGACCGTGCTGGGCGGCGCCGACCCCATCGGGGCGGACCACGCCTTCAAGGCGGTGGGCTTCGACTCGCTGACGGCGGTGGAGCTCCGCAACCGTCTTGCCAAGGCGACCGGTATACGTCTCCCCGCCACGCTGATCTTCGACTACCCGACGCCGACGGCGCTCGCCCGGCATCTGCGGGACGAGCTCGCGCCGGCGGGCCATGACGACGACTCACTTGACGCCCGCGAGGCGGACATCCGCCGGGCGCTCGCCTTCGTGCCGCTGAGCCGCTTCCGCGAAGCGGGGGTGCTGGAGGCGCTCGTCCGGCTGGCGGACTCCCCCGGGGGCTCGCCGACGGACAGCGCGGCCGAAGAGCTGGAGCTGCTCGTGGCCATGGACGCGGACAGCCTTGTCGCCCGCGCGCTGGGCACCGTCAGCAATTGATCCGGTAGCGAATTGATCCTGTAGCCAACTGTGAACTGTGGAGGAATCCGATGGATACGCCCAACGAAAAGCTCGTTGAGGCTCTGCGCGCCTCGCTCATGGAAAACGAACGGCTGAAGCAGGAGAACAAACGCGTCAGCGCGGCGGCCAGTGAGCCGATCGCGATCGTGGGGATGGGCTGCCGGCTGCCGGGCGGGGTCTCCTCGCCCGACGAGCTGTGGCAGCTCGTCGAGCAGGGCGTCGACGCCGTCTCCGGCTTCCCCGAGGACCGCGGCTGGAACCTGCAGGATCTCTTCGACGACGATCCCGACCACTCCGGCACCTCGTACGTCGATGAGGGCGGATTCGTGTACGAGGCCGGACAGTTCGACGCCGGATTCTTCGGGATCTCACCGCGCGAGGCCCTCGCCATGGACCCGCAGCAGCGGCTGCTGCTGGAGACCTCCTGGGAGACCTTCGAGCGGGCCGGCATCGACCCGACGTCGCTGCGCGGCGGCAAGGTCGGCGTGTACTCCGGCGCGATGTACCACGACTACGCGCCCGCCCTTGAACTGTCCCCCAAGGAGCTCGAAGGCTTTCTGGGCACCGGCAACTCGGGCAGTGTCGCCTCGGGGCGCGTCTCGTACACCCTGGGGTTCGAGGGCCCGGCCATCACGGTCGACACGGCGTGCTCGTCCTCGCTGGTCGCCCTGCACCTGGCGGTGCAGGCGCTGCGCAACGGCGAGATCGACATGGCGCTGGCCGGAGCGGTCGCGATCATGAGCACGCCCGGCGTGTTCGTGGAGTTCTCCCGGCAGCGCGGTCTGGCGACCGACGGCCGCTGCAAGGCGTTCGCCGAGGCAGCGGACGGCACCGGCTGGGGCGAGGGCATCGGCCTGCTGCTGGTGGAACGGCTCTCCGACGCGCAGCGGCTCGGGCACCCCGTGCTGGCCGTCGTCCGGGGCTCGGCCGTCAACCAGGACGGCGCCTCCAACGGCCTCACCGCCCCCAACGGCCCTTCCCAGCAACGCGTGATTCGCGCGGCCCTGAAGAACGCCGGGCTGGGCACCGCCGACATCGACACCGTCGAGGCCCATGGCACCGGCACCAGTCTCGGCGACCCCATCGAGGCGCAGGCGCTGCTGGCCACGTACGGCCAGGACCGTGGACCCCAAGAGCCGCTCTGGCTCGGCTCGCTGAAGTCCAACATCGGGCACACCCAGGCGGCGGCCGGCGTCGCCGGAATCATCAAGATGGTCGAGGCCATCCGGCACGGTGTACTGCCCAAGACCCTGCACGTGGACCGGCCGTCCTCCACGGTCGACTGGTCGGCGGGCGCGGTGGAACTGCTCACCGAGGCGCGGCCGTGGCCCGAGACCGACCGTCCGCGCCGCGCGGCGGTGTCCGCGTTCGGTGTCAGCGGCACCAACGCCCACGTCATCATCGAGCAGGCCCCGCCCGTCGAATCCGCGCCGCGCGCGAGCACCGGCACCGCGGCGCCGGTGCCGTGGGTGCTGTCCGGGCGGACGGCCGGCGCGCTGCGCGGCCAGGCGGACCGGTTGCTGACCGGCGCGCAGGGGCTGGACCCGGTGGACGTGGGGTATTCGCTGGCCTTCTCGCGGGCGATGCTCGAACACCGTGCCGTCGTGGTGCCCGATGACGACGAAAGTCTCGTACGGGGTCTGAAGGCCCTGAGTCTGGGTGAGCCGGCGTCCAACGTCGTGACCGGCACCGCCGACACCGACGGCAAAACCGTCTTCGTATTCCCCGGCCAGGGCTCGCAATGGACCGGCATGGGCGCCCAACTCCTCGACACCTCACCCGTGTTCGCCGACTCGATCAACGCCTGCACACAAGCCCTGGCCCCGCACATCGACTGGTCACTGACCGACGTCATCCGCCAGACACCCGGCACCCCGACCCTGGACCGCGTCGACGTTCTCCAGCCCGTCTCCTTCGCGATGATGGTCTCCCTGGCCGCACTCTGGCGCTCCCACGGCATCACCCCCGACGCCGTCATCGGCCACTCCCAGGGCGAGATCGCCGCCGCCTGCGTCGCCGGAGCACTCACCCTCGACGACGCCGCGAAGGTCGTAGCACTACGCAGCCAAGCCATCGCCGCAGGACTCGCAGGACACGGCGGCATGATGTCCATCCCGCTGCCCCTCGACGACGTCGCCGACCGCATCCAGGCCTACGCAGGACGCCTCGAGATCGCCGCCGTCAACGGCCCCCACTCCACCGTCGTCGCCGGCGAACCCCACGCCCTCGACGAACTCCACACCGCCTGCACCGAGCAGGGGGTTCGCGCCCGCAAGGTCCCGGTCGACTACGCCTCCCACACCAGCCACGTCGAACACATCAAGGACGACCTCGCACGCCTGCTCGACGGAATCACCCCGCACACCCCCCTCATTCCCATGTACTCCACCCTCGACAGTGGCTGGCTGGACGACACCACGCCCCTCGACGCCGTCTACTGGTATCGCAACCTTCGCCACACCGTGCAATTCGCCCGGTCCACCGCCGCACTGACCGCCCAGCACCACCGCGTCTTCATCGAAGTCAGCACCCACCCCGTACTCACCACCGCGATCCAGGAGTCGTTCGGAACCGGTGTCGCCGCCGCCCGATCCGTCGCCATCGGTTCGCTGCGCCGCGACGACGGAGGTCTGCGGCGGTTCCACACCTCGCTGGCCGAACTCCATGTGCGGGGCGTGCACGTGGACTGGACGCCGGTGTTCGACGGCGCCGCACCCCGGCGGGTGGATCTGCCCACCTACGCCTTCCAGCGTCAGCACTACTGGCTCAAGACGGCCCGGCCGGCCGGCGGCGCCGAGGAGACGGCCGCGCCGTCCATAGAGCAGCAACTCGAGGAGACCGAGATGCCCGCAGAGGAATCCATCACCGAACGCCTCGCAGGACTGTCCGCGGTCGACCAGACGGCGGTGCTGCTGGAGCTGGTGCGCGCCGAAGCGGCGTTCGTGCTGGGACACCCGACCCCCGACGCCATCGAGAACGACGAGGGCTTCTTCGACGTCGGGTTCAACTCCCTGACCGCCGTCGAGCTGCGCAACCGCATGGCCGCGGCGATAGGGACCGAGCTGCCGGTGATGCTCCTGTTCGACCAGCCCACGCCGTCCATGCTGGCCGACTTCCTGCGGCAGCAGGTGCAGGCCGCCGTCGAAGTCGGCTGACCCCCACCCCCGCATCCGACCGACTTCCGACCGTTTCCGATCACGAGAGGTACCCGCCATGTTCGACGTCGATGACTACCTGGTGAAGCTGGGCTACTCCGGGCCCCGTACACCCACCCTGGAGACCCTGCGGGTCCTGCACAAAGCCCACCTCATGGCCGTCCCCTTCGACAACCTCCTGAACGAGGAGCGCGGTACGGCGATCTGGTCCGGCGTGAACATCGACGCCGACGCCGTCTTCGAAGAGGTGATCACCGGGGGCCGTGGCGGTGTGTGCTACGAACTCAACGGTCTCTTCCGTGAGTTGCTCACCCGTCTCGGATACGAGGTGGTCATCCTGTCCGCGGGCGTGCGCGGCCCGGACGGCGGTTACGGCCCGGAGCTGGAGCACCTGTTCAACGGGGTGCGCATCGAGGACGACTGGTGGCTGGCGGACGTGGGCTACTCAGGACCGTCGCTCATCGAGCCGGTGCGCGTGTCCGACGAGCCGCAGGAGCAGTACGGCTGCACCTACCGGGTCACCGAGGCCGATGAGTTCCTCGTGCTGGAGCGCAAGCCTCTCGAGGGCGAGTGGGCGCCGATCCACCGGTTCCTGCCGCAGCCCCGGCGGTTCGTCGAGTGGACCGGGGACAACCCGGGCCTCGACGCGTACGCCCAGGCCATAGCCGCCCATGTCACGTACATACGCGGCCGGGCCCTGGAGAACGGCCAGATGACCCTGACCGGCCGGCGGCTTCTGACGGTGGAGGACGGCCGCGAGAAGGTGCGCGTCCTGATCAAGCCCGAGGACTTCGACTCCGTGCTGAAGCAGATCCTGCTGCAGGACCAGCCCGTCGCCCAGTGACCGCACCGGTATCGGTACCGGTGCAAGACCCAGTGAGGGAAAGGAGTAAGCCATGCATACGTCACCTGTGAGGAGCGGTGCCTCTCACGAGGACGATGCGGACCTGCTCATCGTCGGATATGGCCCGGTCGGCCAGGTGCTCGCGAACCTGATGGCACAGCGCGGCTGGCGGGTGACGGTGGTCGAGCGCCATCCGCGCCCCTACACCATGCCGCGCGCGGTGGCTTTCGACGGGGAGGCCGCCCGCATCCTCGCCGCCGCCGGCGTCGGAGACCATCTGACCCGGGTCGGCGAGGCCTCGGGGGACTACCTCTGGCAGAACGGCAAGGGCGAGGACCTGCTGTACATCGGCGCTGCCGAGGAGCACGGCCGCAACGGCTGGCCGGAGTCGACCTCGATGTACCAGCCGGGCCTGGAGAGCGCGCTGGCCGCCCGCGGCGCGCGGATTCCGGGGCTCAGCGTGCTGCGCGGCTTCGAGGCCGTGGAGCTGGCCGAGGTGGACGACGGCGTCGAACTGGTCGTTCAGGGTGCCGGTGGTGAGCGGCGGACGATCGCCGCGCGCTGGATCGTGGGCTGCGACGGGGCGAACAGCTTCGTGCGGGACCGGATCGGCACCGGGGCCAACGACCTCGGCTTCGCCTACGACTGGCTGATCTGCGATGTGGTGCTGCACGACGGGCGCGAGTTCACGCCCAACAACCTGCAGATCTGCGACCCGGCCCGGCCCAGGACGCAGGTCTCGGCCGGACCCGGCCACCGGCGCTGGGAGTTCATGCGGCTGCCCGGCGAGAGCAAGCAGGAGCTCAACACCGTCGAGACCGCCTGGCGCATGCTCTCCCTGTTCGGCATCACGCGGGACGACGGGATCATGGAACGGCACGCCGTCTATACGTTCCAGGCCAGTTGCGCCCTCAAGTGGCGTTCCCGGCGGCAGCTGATCGCGGGCGACGCCGCCCATCTGATGCCGCCGTTCGCGGGGCAGGGGATGAGCTCCGGCTTCCGGGACGCGGCCAACATCGTCTGGAAGCTCGACCTGGTGCTCAGGGGCGTGGCGGACGAGTCCCTGCTGGACACGTACACCACCGAGCGGTGGGCGCATGTGCAGCACGCGATCGGGATGTCGGTCAATCTCGGCAAGGTCATCTGCCAGACGGATCCGGCCGCGGCCGGTGACCGGGACACCATCATGATCGCCACCCGGGAGCGGAATCTGGCCCGGCCGCAGCAGTCCCCCTTCCAGCCGCTCACCAAGGGGCTGTTGGGCAGGGACCCGGACGGCAAGCGGCTGCCCGGCGCGGGCGACCAGGTGCCGCAGCCGAGGGTGGCTCGCGGCGCCGCGTCCGGGCTGTTCGACGAGATCGTGGGCCGTGGTTTCGCCCTCGTCTCGCTCGACGATCCGCGTGACGTGCTGGACGTCGGCCGGCTGGAGTTCCTGGAGAGCATCGGCGCGCACCTGGTGCACCTGCTGCCGTCCGGCACCCCCGCCGGGCAGGCACGCGGCGGTGCGGTGGTCGACACCGAGGGCACCTGCGCGGCGTATCTGGACGGAATCGGGGCGCGCGGTGTGCTGGTCCGCCCCGACTTCTACGTCTTCGGCGGCGCGGTGGACGCGGAGGGGTCGCTCGGCCTTGTGGACGCGCTGCGCGACGCGCTCCCGGAGACCTCGCTCACCGGCTCCGCAGCCGGGCCGCGAAGCCGGTGGACGGTGTGACCGGCTTATTGACGGCCACCCGGACGACTGCCGGTCAGGTACCGGCGCCTCAAGTGCCCGCCGCCCAGGTGCCCGCCGCCGCGCTATGCCACGCGGCCGGCGAGGGCCAGGTGGTTCCTCGACTGCGTGGCCTCGGCGGCGGTACGGCCGTACGCGACCCGCGCGTCGTCGATCTCGTGCCGGTGGCGCTCGGCCCAGCCGGTGAGCGCGAGGAGCGAGTCGTAGAGCTCCCGCGCCATCGGCGTGGCGGTGTACTCCACCTTGGGCGGCACGGTGGGGTAGACGGTGCGCGTCAGCAGGCCGTCGCGCTCCAGGTTGCGCAGGGTCAGCGTGAGCATGCGCCGGCTGATCCCCTTCACCTCGCGCTCCAACTCAGTGAAGCGGGCCGGTCCCTGGGTCGTGACGAGCAGGATGCCGATACTCCACTTCCCGCTGATCCTGGCGAGCGTCTCGAGCACCGAGCACGCCTCCTGGGCCGCAGGAGTTTCACACACCTCGGCGGCGCTGACCTGCGGTGTTACATCGATGTTCCTCTGGGACATGAAAGTGCCTCCTTCCGCTCCGCCCCATGGTCCCAGACCATGGTCTCTGTAACAAGACGTGCACTGAGGAAACGATCTGTGCCCAGCCCATTCCGAACAGAACCGGCCGAACCGACCACAGGAAAGAAGTCAAAGCCGTGAATCCGACAGACACCACGCAATCCAGCTCGCGCGGGCTGGCGCTCGGCGTCCTCTGCGCGATGCAACTGATGATCGTCCTCGACGGAACGATCGTCACCGTCGCCCTTCCGACCATTCAGAACGAACTCGGCTTCACCCAGGCCGGTCTCTCGTGGGTCGTGAACTCGTACCTGATCGCGTTCGCCGGACTGCTGCTGCTGTCCGGGCGGCTCGGTGACCTGATCGGCAGCAAGAAGGTCTTCCTCGGCGGCCTGGTCACCTTCACCGCCGCCTCGCTCGTCTGCGGTGTGGCGAACAGTGAAGGACTGCTGATCGCCGGCCGGTTCGCCCAGGGCGTCGGCGCGGCACTGGCCTCCGCCGTGGTCCTCGGCATGATCGTCGGGCTCTACCCGGAGCCGGGCAAGCAGGCCAAGGCGATGGGCATCTACAGCTTCGTCTCGGCCGGCGGCGCCTCGGTCGGCCTCATCGCCGGCGGTGTCATCACCGAATCCCTCGGCTGGCACTGGGTGTTCCTGGTGAACCTGCCGATCGGTGTGGTGGCCTTCCTCGCCGGTACCAAGCTGCTCGCCTCCACCAACGGGCTCGGGCTGCGCGCCGGAGCCGACGCCATCGGCGCCGTCCTGGTCACCGGTGGTCTGTCCCTCGGCGTCTTCACGATCTCCCAGGTCGCCGAGCCGAGCAAGAGCTCCGGCCAGCTGCTGGCCTACGGCGCCGTTTCGATCGTCCTGCTCGCGGGCTTCGTCCTCCGGCAGGCCAAGGCCAGCCGGCCGCTGCTCGCGCTGCGCATCTTCCGCAACCGGGAGATCTCCGGTGCCAACATCGTCGTGATCCTGGTCTTCGCGGCCGGGTTCGGCTTCCAGTTCCTCAACGCCCTGTACCTGCAGCGGGTGCTCGGCTTCAACTCCATGCAGACCGGACTCGCCTTCCTGCCCGCTCCGCTGGTGATCGGCACGATGTCGCTGTTCTTCTCCGTGAAGCTCACCATCCGCTACGGCACCCGCCGGGTGCTGCTGACCGGCCTGGCGGCCCTCGCGGTCGGCCTGGTCCTCCTCAGCCGCGCACCGGTCGACGGCAACTACTGGCAGCACGTCATGCCGACCCTCGTCATCCAGGGCTTCGGTATGGGCCTCGCGGTCCCGGCAGTGATCATGCGGGCGATGTCCGGCGCTGCTCCCAGCGACGCGGGTCTCGCCTCCGGTCTGAACAGCACCGCCCAGCAGTCCGGTGCCGCCGTCGGTCTCGCCGTCCTGGCGACCGTGGCCACCACGCGCAGCAACTCCCTGCTCAGCAAGGGCGCCGAGAACGTCTCGGCCCTGCGTGACGGCTACAGCCTGGCCTTCCTGTTCTCCGCCGGGTTCGTGGCCCTGGGCTTCCTGGCGACGTACTTCATCCTCAAGGACGCCCCGAAGCCGGACCCCGAGGTGAGCCCCTCGCAGGACCAGCAGGACGCCGGGGAGAGCACCGGGCACCCCACCCGGGTCTCCGGTGAGGCCGTGGCCGCGAAGTAACGGACACCTCGCGACCGACCGGGGCGTGGCCTGGCACCCGCCTGCCACGCCCCGGTCGGTCGCGTTGTACGAGGCAGCCGGTACCGGCTGTGCAGGGTGGTAACGCAGTGATCCGGAAGCACACAGCGAAGCACACAGCCAAGCACACAACGAGGCACACGACAGAGAAGGATGCGGACGTGGCTGACAAGATCCGAGTCGGAGTGGTCGGAGCGCACGCGGGCCGGGGTTGGGGGCGGGCGGTCCATCTGCCGGCACTGGCCGCGCACCCGGACTACGAGGTCACCGCGGTCGCCGGTACGAGCCTGGAGTCCGCGCGGGCCGCGGCCGGCGCCTGGGGCGCCGAGCACGCCTTCGACGACCCCTACGAGCTGATGGCGCACCCGGACGTCGACCTGGTCACGATCGCGGTCCAGCTGCCGCGGCGCGACGGGCTCGTCGAGGGGGCGATCGCGGCCGGCAAGCACGTGTACAGCGAATGGCCGCTGGCCCTGTCCGCGGACACCGCGGACCGCTTCCGCGAACTCGCCGACCTCGCCGGGGTACGGCACGCGGTCGGCCTGCAGAGCAGGCACCATCCGGCGGTCCGCTATCTGCGCGACCTGGTGGCCGAAGGGCGGGTGGGCGAAGTGCTGTCCACTTCGCTGACCTACTCGATCGGCTCGCCGGAGGTCTGGTCCCAGCGGTACGCGGCCCTGTTCGACCGGACGAAAGGGGTCAACCACCTGGCGGTCGTCGGCGGGCACTCGATGGACATGTTCCGTTACGCACTGGGCGACTTCACCGAGCTGTCGGCCACGCTGGCGACGCGCATCACCCGGGTCACCATGGAGGAGACGGGCGAGGAGATCGAGGTCACCTCACCGGACCAGATCGTGGTGGGCGGCCTGCTGGAGTCCGGCGCGGCCGCGTCGGTGCACATCATGACGGGCGGGCCGCGGGGCGCGGGCTTCCGCTTCGAGGTCCATGGGCGGGCCGGCCGGCTGGTCATGCGGTCCACGGACGACAACCTGGTCGGTCCCGAGTTCACGCTCGTCCTCACCGACGGGCAGAACGGACCGACGCCGCTGCCCGTACCCGACTTCTACCGCCCGCTCCTGGCGGACGCCTCCCCGCCGGTGCGCAACGTCTACCAGGTCTACACGGACCTGGCGCGCGCGATCAGAACCGGCGAGCCCGCCGAGCCCGACTTCGGCACCGCGGCCCGGATGCACCGGGTGCTGGACGCCATCAAGCTCTCCGCGGCGACCGGCGAACGCCAGCACCTGTCCTGAGAGCCCGAGCAGACGCATGTTGGGGCCGCCTCCACAAGGGAGGCGGCCCCAACTGTGTCGTCCTCAGCGGGTGATCAGGAGGAAGAGGTGGTGGACGGGACGGCCGCGCGGCGGCGCGCGAGGCGGGCCCGGTTCCGGGCACCGGAACCGCGTTCCACGATCCACCACTCCGCGATGAGCAGCGGAATGATCCACCCCGGCCATGAGGCCATGCCCGCGCGGGTCTGGCCCCACTGGATCAGTTCGGGGATGTTCTGGGTGACGGGCGGCGGCAGGATGGTGTGGTCGTAGATCACCCCGAGTATCCGGCTGACGATGATCGACAGCGTCAGCGCGAAGCTGCGGATCATCCACCTGCGGTGATCGGTGTACCGGCGCTGCCGTGCCATCCGGAAGCCGACGACGGTGCAGGCGATCCACAGTACCGAGGTCGTCATCGTGCTCAGCTGCATGGACAGCCCGGACGGGCTGACGTATCCGACGATGATGGCGGTGACGCCCGCCGGGAGAACCCCGGCGAACACGTACAGCCGTCCGCTGGTGCGGTGCACTACGGGGTAGTGCCGGCGCAGCGAGGGCCACACCTGCAGACAGCAGCAGGTCAGCGCCACCGTGCCGAAGATGATGTGAGCCACCAGCAGCGGGTAGTGCGGCGGGAAGTCCGGATTCGCGGGAATCTTGGACTGCGCGGGGTCGAAGGTCAGATACCGCGGCACCGAGTGCAGGATGAAGACGGCGCACACGGTCGCCAGCGGGCCGACCCAGGGGCGCCGCCACCACTGCGTGGCGCGGGGCTTCCACTCGTCCGGTGGTATCGGTTCACCGGATATCAGATCCGGCTCGGTTGTTGTGGTTGTCACGACCGTTCTCCTGCCTTTCGGCTCAGTCGCCGGCCGACAGGGTCTCGCCGGTGGCCTTGTCTGTGATGCGGATCGCCCGGTACGGGCAGTAGTCCGCGGCGTCGAGTACGTCCTCGTCGGGCTCGATCCACGCGTCGACCGGAATGGACTTGGCGTTCTCCAGCCGGAACCGGTCGGGCAGGTTGCCGTTGCACAGTCCGGCCCCCATGCACACGCGCTGGTCGACCTCGATGTGCCAGCCGCTCATCGTGCTCACCACCGGACCGGCAGGCCGCTCACCCCGCGGACGACGTTGTCGACCTTCCAGGGGACCTCCTCGGCGGGTACGGCCAGTTCCAGCGTCGGCAGCCGGCGGATCAGGGTCGACAGGGCGATCTGCAGCTCGATCCGGGCCAGCGGGGCGCCCAGGCAGTGGTGGATGCCGTGGCCGAAGGCCATGTGCGGGTTGTGCTTGCGGGTCAGGTCGAGCTCCTCGGGACGCTCGAAGATCCGCTCGTCCCGGTTGCCGACCGCGGGGAAGATCATGACCGCTTCGCCGGCCTTGACCAACTGGCCGCCCAGCTCGATGTCCGCGGTCGCGATCCGGGTGTTCTCGGAGTACGGGCTCAGCGGGGTGTAGCGCAGCAGCTCCTCCACGGCGGTGGGAACCAGCTCCGGGTCGGCCAGCAGCTGCTGCCAGTAACCGGGGCGGGAGAGCAGCGTGTAGAGGTAGTTCGCCAGCTGGTTGGCCGTGGTGTGGTGGCCGGTCGCCAGCAGGGCGATGCCCATGGTGATCAGCTCCTCCTCACTGAGCCGGTCCTCGTCGTCGCGGGCCGAGACCAGCGCGGAGAGCAGATCGTCGGTGGGCTCGGCGCGGCGCTTGGCGATCAGGGTCGCCAGGTACTCCGGCAGCCGCTCGAAGCGCGCCTCGTTCATCTCCTCGAGCGTGTACGTCTCGCCCACCGTCAGCCAGGTGTCGATCCAGCCGCGGAACTTGTAGTGGTCCTCCAGCGGCACACCGAGCATTTCGCAGATCACGGTGATGGGCAGCATCCAGGCGAACTGGCCGGCCAGGTCACCGTTGGTCCTGCCCTCCGCGGTGAGCTTGTCGAGCAGGTCGTCGGCGATCTGCTGCGTCCTGGGCCGCATCTGCTCGACCCGCCGGACGGTGAACGCCTTCGCGACCAGCTTGCGCAGCCGACCGTGCTCCGGGTCGTCCATGCTGACGATGTTCTTCTCCTCGTAGGCCTTGCGCACCCGGGGTACGTCCTTGCCCACTGTCTCCGCGCGGCTGAACCGGGAGTCGGCGAGAACGACCTTGATGTCCTCGTACCGGGTGGCGAGCCAGGCTTCGCCGCCGTACTGCATGTTGACGCGGGTCAGCGCCTGCTCCGCGCGCAGCTCGGCGTACTTGGGGTGCACATCAACAGCCTCGGCCGGCGCGAAGGGGTAGTTCACTACTTCGCTGTCGGTAACCGTCATCAGACGTCAACCTTCCTTTGTATGCGTGACGTAGCTGGTCCGTTGTCCGCTCTGCGCGGTGACGCCGCGTCAGGCACCGATGGCGCGCGGGTGCGTGAAGAAGTTGTCCGGGTCGTACCGCTTGTTGACCTGGAGCAGGCGGGGGTAGTTCTGGCCGTAGTAGGCGGCCTGCCAGTCGGGCAGCAGCGGGTCGGGGAAGTTGATGTAGGACTGGCCGTTGGACAGCGGGGCGATGGTGTTGAAGCCCTTGGTGGTCCAGGCGATGGCGGCCGCGGCGTCCTCGGGGGCCGGCGTGGGGCTCTGCAGGGCGATGCCGTAGCCGACGTGGAAGAGCGTGTCGCGGTGCACATAGGCGGTCGCCGTGGGGCTGGGGTCGCCGGCCGCGCCGCCCAGGCCCATGAAGCTCAGATACCGGGTCTGTCCCGGCCGCCGGTCGGCGTCGAACGCGGCCAGGGCCGCGGCCGCTCCCGCGGCGTCGAAGGGCTGCTCGACCATGCGGGTGCGCATCCGCTGCCAGGGGGTACGGGCCAGCACGGCCTCGACGCTCGCCTCGTTGGCGAGCCCGTAGACGTGGTGCATGCCCTCGTCGAACGGCAGGTCGAGAACGGTGCTGCTGACGGGGGTGCGCCCGATCTGCGAGGTCAGCTCGGCCAGTGCCGTGTCGGCCTGGGACTTCGGCCCGTAGAAGCAGCCCTGCTGCAGGATGAACGGGGCGTTGCCCGGTGCCGCGTCGGGCACCACGATGATGACCTGGGCGCTGCTGTTGCGGGGCGATTCGGCGTACCACGCCTGCCAGGCGGGGAGAAATTCCTGGGCGTCGTCCCAGTTCCAGATCTGCTCGTAGAAGACCATGCGCGGGGCCGCGATGGGACGAACCTCGAAGTCGAGCACGACGCCGAAGTTGCCGCCACCGCCGCCGCGCAGGCCCCAGAGCAGGTCCGCGTGCTGTGTCTCGGAGGCGCGGACGACGGTGCCGTCGGCCAGCGCCACCAGCGCGGAGACCACGCGGTCGCTGCCGATGCCGTACGCCCGGCTCTGGTAACCGATGCCGCCGCCGGAGAAGAAGCCGCCGGGGCACACCGTCGGGCAGGTGCCGGTGACGAGCTGCTGGTTGTAGGGCTTGAGGGCGGTGACCGCGTCGATGCTGTGGGCGCCGGGGCCCAGGTGCACGGTGGGGTTGCCGCCGCCCTTGATGTGGTTGATCCGGGAAACGTCGAGGACCAGACCCTCACCGGTCGACCAGCCCGCGAAGTTGTGGCCGCCGCTGCGGGTGCGCAGCTGCAGGCCGTTGTCCCGGGCGAAGCGGATCGCCGCGGTGGCGTCCGCGACGGACTCCCCGTAGACGATGCCCTCCGGGGTGATCGAGTCGTACTCCGCTATCTTCCCCTGTTTGGCCGTCTCATAGGCGGCGTCCGACGGGAGCACCACATCGCCCTGGATGATGCTGCGCAGTTTGTCCCAGCCGGGTCCGGCGGCACCGCCGCCCGCCGCCGAGGCCGAAGTGGCGTTCCCGACGACTGAGGCCCCCAGGGCGAGCGCTCCTCCGGTACGAAGCAGAGACCTTCTGTTGATCATCGTTCCTCCGCTGAATAGTGAGTATGGACATCACGAGAGCGTCCCGTGTATTCAACGGCGAGACTAACCCGGACGACCGGAGCCGGAACTCCCCTAAATTCCCAAGGACTTCACTCGCGGAAAAAAGAGGGGGGTGATACGGGACTGTTCGAACGGACGGGCTATCTACACTCGCCTGGAATGGCTGCGGATCGCCGGCACGTTGGGAAAGATCGTCCACTCCTCTCTGCCGATGGATTGCGCCGCCTTGGCAGCGAAAGGAGCCCGGAAGTGCCCGCAACCATGCCGGCCGTGGATTTCGATCCACGAATACCGGAACGCACCAATCTAAAATCCCTGACGGGAATGCGGCCCTTTGCCGCACTCCTCGTCTTCTTCATTCACATATTGCAGCCCTTCGACCCGATCAAGCCGACAGGACCGATCAACCCCTTCGGCGACCAGGACGTCGCCAAGGGTCTCCAGGACTTCTTCGCCCCGGCGGGCTACATGGGGGTGTCGTTCTTCTTTCTGCTGAGCGGCTTCATCCTGACCTGGTCACTGCGTCCCGGGGACCGGGTGACCCACTATCTGCGCCGCCGCCTGGTCAAGATCTTCCCCAACCACCTGGTCACCTGGGGGGTGGCGCTGGTCCTGTTCGCCGGCGCCTACGCTCCGGTGAGCGCTTGGCTCTCCAGCCTGTTCCTGGTGAACTCCTACAGCACGGACGCCGCTCTCCAGATGGGTGTCAATCCGCCCGCCTGGTCGCTGTGTTCAGAATTGCTGTTCTACATGCTCTTCCCGCTGGCGCTGTTCGCGGTGAGCCGTATCCCGGTGAAGCGGCTGTGGCTGTGGGCCGGAGCCATGGTCGGATGCACCGTGGGCGTCGGCCTGGTCACCACATATCTCATCACCGACACCCCGAAGAACCCGATCATCCCGCTCTCGATGACGCAGATGTGGTTCAACTACACATTCCCGCCGATGCGGCTGTTCGAGTTCATTCTGGGAATGCTGCTGGCACGTATCGTCATGTCGGGCCGGTGGCCGCGGATCGGCGCAGTGCCGGTCCTGTCGCTGCTGGTGGCCGGATATGCCGCCGCGCTCTACGTACCGGCGCCGTTCAACTTCGTCTCCGCCACGATCATTCCGTTCGGTGTGGCGATCGCCGCGGTGGCGTCGGCCGATATCCGGGGGGCCCGCACCTACCTCGACGGCCGCTTCATGGTCTGGCTGGGGAATGTCTCCTTCGGTTTCTACATGTGCCAGGGAATCGTGGTCTTCTGGGGCCGGCCCGCGCTGCTGGGCACGGCCACCTACAGCACCCCGGTCGCCGTCCTCGTGGCGCTCGGCTTCTTCCTGGCGACGCTGCTCGCCGGCTGGCTCCTCCACACCCTGGTGGAGAAGCCCGCCATGCGCCGGTGGAGCAAGGCCCGCAGGACCCCGCCGCGGCGCGACCCTGCCGCACCCCGGGAAGTGGAGCACGCCTCCGCCGGATAGCCGGGGGCACCACGCGGACCACCGCCCGCGCCGGGCTCCGATCGAGCCCGGCGCGGGCGGTGCCGCGCCGGTCACCCCCGCACCAGTTCGGCCACCAGGAAGGCGAGTTCCACGGACTGCTGCGGATTGAGCCTCGGATCGCAGCTGGTCTCGTAGCGCCCGGCGAGCGCGGTGTCGTCGATCTGCTGCGCACCGCCCAGGCACTCGGTGACATGGTCACCGGTGAGCTCGATGTGCAGGCCGCCGGGGTGGGTACCCAGTTCGCGGTGCACCTGGAAGAAGCCCTTGACCTCGTCGAGGATGTGGTCGAAGTGCCGGGACTTGTAACCGCTGGCCGTCTCATGGGTGTTGCCGTGCATCGGGTCGCACTGCCAGATCACCTGGTGACCGCCGGCGGTCACCTTCTCCACGATCGCCGGCAGCACGTCGCGGATCTTCCCGTACCCCATCCGGCTGATCAGCGTGAGCCGGCCCGGCACCCCGTCGGGGTCCAGGCGCTCGACGTACTCGGCCGCCTGCTCGGGGGTGGTACCCGGACCTATCTTGAGCCCGATGGGATTCGCCAGCAGCGCGGCGAGCGCGATGTGCGCGCCGTCCAGCTGCCGGCTGCGCTCCCCGATCCACAGGAAGTGCGAGGAGAGGCTGTACAGCCGCTCGTCGCCCTCGGGACCCGCGGCCCTGAGCAGCCCGCGTTCGTAGTCCAGCAGCAGCGCCTCGTGACTGGCATAGATCTCCGTGGTGTGCAGCGCGCCGTGGTCGACGTTGCACGCCGACATGAAGCGCAGGCCGTTGTCGATCTCGGAGGCGAGTGCCTGATAGCGCTCACCGGCCGGGGAGGTGCGCACGAAATCGCGGTTCCAGTCGTGCACGCGGTGCAGGTCGGCCATGCCCGCCGAGGCCATGGCCCGGATCAGATTGAGCGTGGCGCTGGAGTGGGCGTACGCCTGGAGCATCCGGTTCGGGTCGGGGATCCTGGCGATCGGGGTGGGGGTGGCGGAATTGACGATGTCCCCCCGGTAGACGGGCAGTCCGAGGGTGTCGCTGCTGTTCGATCGCGGCTTGGCGTACTGGCCGGCGGTCCGCCCCACCTTCACCACCGGCAGGCTGGCCGCGTAGGTCAGGACCACGGCCATCTGCAGCAGAGTGCGCAGATTGGAGCGCACATGGGCCTCGGTGTTGCCGGCGAAGGTCTCGGCGCAGTCGCCGCCCTGGAGCAGGAAGGCCCGGCCCTGGGCAACCTCCGCCAGCCGGCTCTGCAGCCGGTCGACCTCGCCGGGCACCACGAGCGGCGGCATCCGCTCCAGCACACCGCGTGCTTCACGGACCCCCCCCGGGGTCCTGGTACTCGGGCTGCTGGGCCGCGGGAAGGGCGAACGCGTCATCCGCCAGTGCCCGCAGACGCGGCGGCAACGGGTCCTCGACAGGCGGCGGTTGAGGCTGGGTCGCGATAGCTGGTGACATACTGAGCAGCGTAGGAAGATGCCGCACACTGGCCGCCTATCGCGCAGTAACCGCCCGGCCACTGAGCCGCTCCCGGCCCGCCGGCCGCTCCATCCCGAAGAACTCCCGGTACAGGGCGAGCTGTTCCGACAGCATCGGGGCGCCGTACTGGATCCGCAGTCCGCGGTCCTGCGCGGCGCGCAGCAGCGGGGTCGTCCGCGGCTTCATGATGATGTCCGCCACAACCGCGCCGTCCGGCAGCTCCGCCGGGTCGAAGGGAAGCGGATCCTGCGGGCCGAGACCCGCCGGCGTGGCGTTCACCGCGATGTCCGCCGCCGCCAGCCGCGGCCGCGCCGAGCCCGTCACCCGGCCCGGCCAGCGCTCCTCCAGCTGGGACACGAGCGCGCCCACCCGTGCCATGTCCCGGTCCCAGACGTCGAGTTCGGCTCCCGCCAGCAGCAGCGCGACGGCGATGGCGCGTCCCGCCCCGCCCGCGCCCGCCAGCGCGATCCGCTTGCGGTACGGGTTGTGCCCCGCGGCCAGCAGTCCGCGGACGAATCCCTCACCGTCGAAGTTGTCCGCCTGCCAGCTTCCGTCGGCGGCCCGCCGTATCGCGTTCGTGCCGCCGCTCAACTCGGCGGCGGGGCTGACCAGATCGGCGAACCGCAGCGCGGCCGCCTTGTGCGGGACGGTGATCAGCAGACCGTCGACGTTCTCGGTGCGCTGCAGCCCCGTGATGACCTGCCGAAGGTTCTCCGGACGGGCGTGCACCGGTACGAGGACGGCGTCGGTGCCCAGTTCGACGAAGAGCGGGTTGACCATCGACGGGGCCTGGACCTGTGCGACCGGGTCGCCGATGACCGCGAACAGCCTGGTCGTACCGGTGATCTCGGGGTTACCGGTCCTGGTGCTGTCCGTGCTGCTGTCCATGGTGCTGTCCATGGCTCTCCTTGGTGGGCCGAGGCTGGGGACCGTGGCGGTCGCGGGGCGGCCGGACTGCGGCCCCCGCGTTCAGCCTCGCAGCGGTCCGGTGCGCGGCGGCGCCCCGGCGGCGGAGACAGGGAGGGGTCAGGGGGGTGGGTGAGGTGCTCCCGGCCCGGCCCGGCCCGGCCCGGATACGTCACACGGCGCCGGCAGCCGCGTCCCTGACGTCGGCGACCGCGACCGCGGCGGCGCGGTCCGGTCCCACGGCGACATCGGCGATGGACCAGCCCGCCAGGCCGGCCGCGGGGACGTCGCCGGTCCCCACGTAGTCCTCCGAGGGGTCGCGGCCCAGGCCGATCCCCAGTCCCTTGAGGTAGGCCTCCTTGCGCACCCACGCCCGTGCGAAGGCCGCCGGCCGCTCGGCCGGCGCCAAGGCCCCGAGCTCGGCGATCTCCACCCGGTGCATGACGGAGGCGACATCCGCCACCGCGTCGGCGGACGGAACGGTCTCCACGTCCACCCCCACCGGTGTGGCGGCGAACGCCAGCAGGGCGAAACTCCCGCTGTGCGACAGCGAGAAGTGCACAGCGCCGCCCGCCACGGCCGGACGGCCGTGCGGACCGCCGCACGACGGGCACTTCTCCCGGATCAGCCGCACCTCTTCCGGTGCGGTACCGAGATAGCCACCGAGCAGCAGCCGCAGCCCGACATGCGCGGCGCGGTAGCAGTCCCGGTCGGCATCGGCCCGGAAGGCCGCCGCGCTCCGCAGCTCCAGGGGATCGAGCACCGCGGGCGCCAGCCGGGCCGCGAAGTCGGCATGCCGGGCCGCGTTCACCAGCCACAGCCGGGGCGGATCGCCCGGGGCGGGAAGCCCCAGCCGCCCGACCGGCGCTTCGGGGCTGAGCTCGCTGGGAATGCGTATCGCGGCCGTATCCACCGGCCCATGGTAGATCGTCAGCCGTTCCGCGTGCGGGAGACGCGATGACGGGCGGCCGGGCACCGGGCGCGTCCCGGCTCCGGCGCAGTGCCAAACTGAGCCCGTGACCAGCACCGACCGCGACGCCGCGCCCCAGTTCGTCCTCCCGCTCGTCGTCCATATCGAGAAGGACGACCCGCCGGCGCGCACCGACGCCCTGGAGACGGCGGCACGCGCCGTGCTCACCCTGCTGTCCGACGAACGCGCGGCAGGCGCGGGCGAGGACGAGGACGAGGGCGAATGGGCCGAGGCGGTACGGAACTGGCAGGACGCCCGGATCCGCAAGGTGGTGCGCCGCGCACGCGGCTCGGAGTGGCGCCGGGCGGAAGCGCTGCCCGGCATCACCGTGACCGGCAACGCCGCCGAGGTACGGGTCTTTCCGCCCGTCCCGCTGGACGGCTGGCCGAAGGACCTGGCGAAGCTCCAGGTATCGGGCACCGACCTGGACGATCCGGAACCCCCGCCGCCGGCCGCGGACGAACAGCCGGTGCTCTGGATGAATCCCCGCCTCGACATGTCCGCGGGTAAGGCCATGGCCCAGGCGGGCCACGGCGCCCAGCTCGCCTGGTGGGAACTGTCCGACGCCGAACGCGCCGCCTGGCGCGCCGCCGGCTTCCCGCTCGCCGTCCGCACTCCCTCCCCCGCCCGCTGGTCCGCCCTCACCGCCTCCGGCCTCCCCGTGGTGCAGGACGCCGGATTCACCGAGGTCGTCCCCGGCTCCTGCACCGTCGTCTCCGACTACCTGCCGCTGCGCCGCGGCCTCGGCGCGTAGGGCAGGACAGACCCCCGGGGCCGGGCAGGCCCCGGGAGCGGGAACCTCAAATCGAGCTCTGAACCGGCCCTCCACAGGGTTCGCCCGGTGCTGCCGGGGCCATCACCCCGGCACGGCGTGTAAAGGACGCGGAGGGGGACGACATGAAGGACTTGGGTACGGGTATCGGCTGGCGGCCGGAGATCGCGGCGGCGATCGAGGAGCTGCCCGGTGTCGACTGGGTGGAGGTCGTCTCGGAGAACCTCTGCGCCGACCATCTCCCGGAACCGCTGCGGCGGCTGCGGGAGCGCGGCACGACCGTGATCCCGCACGGGGTCTCGCTGGGCCTCGGGGGTGCGGAACGGCCGGATCCCGGGCGGCTGTCGGCGCTCGCCGAGCGGGTGCTGCTGCTGGGAGCGCCACTGGTCAGCGAGCACATCGCGTTCGTCCGGGCCGGGGGGCCGATGACCGGTTCGCCGCGCCTGGAGGCCGGGCACCTGCTGCCCGTTCCCCGGACCCGGGACGCGCTCGACGTGCTCTGCTCGAATGTGCGCATCGCGCAGGACGCGCTGCCCGTGCCGCTCGCCCTGGAGAACATCGCACCGCTGATCGGCTGGCCGGACGAGGAGTTCGGTGAGGGCGAGTTCCTGTACGAGCTGGTGGAGCGGACCGGCGTACGGCTGCTGATCGACGTGGCCAATCTGCACACCAACCACGTCAACCGGGGCGAGGACCCGGTCACAGTGCTCGACGCGCTGCCGCTGGAGGCCATCGCGTACGTCCATGTGGCGGGCGGGACCGAGAAGGACGGCGTGTGGCACGACACCCACGCCCATTCCGTGACGCAGCCGGTGCTGGACGTGCTCGCGGCGCTGTGCGAGGGGACCCGGCCGCCGGGCGTCCTGCTGGAGCGGGATGAGAACTTCCCGTCCGTGGGCGAGCTGGCCGCCGAACTCGCGGCGATACGCGGCATGGTGGCCGCCGCGGACGCCAAGGAGGCTCACTGTGTCTGACTCCGGCACCGGGACGAAGGGCGGAACCGACGCCGCTGCCGCCGCCGCCCGGCAGCGCCTCGCGCTCGCGCAGACGGCGCTGCTGTCCGCGCTCGTGGCGGGCACCCCCGTCCCCGAGGGCTTCGACCGCGGCCGGATCCGCGTCCAGTCGCGGGCACTCGCAGCCAAGCGCGCCGATGTGACCGCCAAGGTGGCCCCGGAGCTTCCGGAGATCCTCGGCGACCACTACCGGCCCGCCTTCCTGCGGTACGCGGCCACGCATCCGCTGGAGGGCGGCTACCGCCGTGACGCGCTGAGCTTCGCGGAGCATGTACTGAACTCCGGTACGGGCGCGGGCACGGGCGCGGGTACGAGTACGGGCGCGGGTACGGGCGGCTCCGTCGATGCCGCCGTCCACCGCCGGCTCGACGCCTGGTGGCAGGAGCGCTCCGGCCCCGCCCCGCTGCCGAACG
>NZ_JASISZ010000100.1 GCF_030063355.1 Streptomyces sp. PH10-H1 | reverse complement strand
CTGGTGCATCACCTGGAACCCCCAGACCGAGGACTACTGGCACAACCGCGTCGCCACGTCCTCCCACCTCAAGCGCACAAACCCCAACTACGAAACAGGACAGGCAGTATGAACCCGACTTCCCACAACCGCACGATCGCCGGGTACTTGCCGCCCCATTCCTCCTGGAATTCCAGGAACCGCTCCTCGGCCGCATCGGCGGTCGGTGCGGTGTAGATCGGCTTGAGCGCGCGGGAGATCTTGGCCCAGTCCTGCCTGGCCGCGTAACGGAACGACGCCCGCATCAGGTGAACGACGCAAGTCTGCGTGATCGCCTGCGGCCAGACCGTCCCGATCGCGTCGGGCAGGCCCTTCAGTCCGTCGCAGACGACCATGCACACATCCGCGACACCGCGGTTGCGGATCTCGGTCAGCACCTGGAGCCAGTACTTGGCACCCTCGCCGCCGTCACCGGCCCACAGCCCGAGAATGTCGCGGGTGCCATCGACGGTAACTGCGAGGGCGACGTAGATCGGACGGTTGGCGACCTGCCCGTCTCGCACCTTCACATGGATACAGTCGATGAAGACGACCGGGTAGACCGAGTCGAGGGGGCGGTTCTGCCACTCGGCCATCCCGTCCATGACCTTGTCGGTAATGGTCGAGATCGTCGACTTGGACACGCTGGCCCCGTAGACCTCGGCCAGGTGCGCGGAAATGTCACCGTGGGTCAGGCCACGCGCGGACAGCGACAGGACCATTTCGTCGACGCCGGTCAGCCTCCGCTGCCGCTTCTTGACGATCTGCGGCTCGAAGCTACCCTCCCGGTCCCGGGGCACCTCAATCTCGACTGGCCCGACATCGGTCAGCACGGTCTTGACCCAGACCCCGTTGCGGGAGTTGCCGCTGCCGGCGCCGGCCGGATCGTGTTTCTCGTAGCCGAGGTGATCGGTGATCTCGCCCTCCAGGGCGGACTCCAGCACCCGCTTGGTCAGCTGCTGCAGGAGCCCGCCCTCGCCGGTCAGCTGCAGCCCGCCCGCGCGGGCCCGGTCCACCAACTGCCCGATCAACTGCTCGTCCAGCAGATCCGCCGGCCGCTCGACCGGACGTACATCCTCAGCCGCCTCAACAGAGGCGATTACGTCGCTCATCAGGTGCTTCCTTGATCAGGAGATACACCGATCACCGTACAGACCCGGAGTACTAGGTCGTGTCCGGTGGATCTTGGAACTGTGCCGCGTTCTTGATCGTTTGTGGGTCATGGGGCGTGGTGATCTCAGCAAGGACGAATGGGCTCGGCTGAAGCCGTACCTGCCGACGAACGGTCATCGGGGCGGGCAGTGGAAGAGCCACCGGAAGGTCGTCAACGGCATCTACTTCCGGGAGCGGACGGGGGTGCCCTGGCGTGATCTGCCTGCGCGTTTCGGGAATTGGAAGACCGTCTACGAACGTCACCGCAGATGGTCGGCCGACGGCAGCTGGGACCGGATCCTGGCTGCCGTCCAGGCCGACGCGGACGCGGAGGGCCGCCTGGACTGGAGCCAGGCCGGCGTGGACTCGACGTCGTGCCGCGCTCACCAGCACGCCGCCGGCGCCCGCAAGGCCGCCCCCGCCAACGGGCCAAAAAAGGGGTCCCGGCCCAGCACCGCGACGACGAGGGGCTCGGCCGCTCCCGCGGCGGCCTGACCACCAAGATCCACCTGGCCTGCGAGGGCGAACGGCGCCCGCTGGCCCTGCTCATCACCCCCGGGCAGACCCACGACGGCACCGTCTTCGAGGCCGTCGTCGAGCGGATCCGGGTACCTCGCCAAGGCGGCGGCCACCCACGGACCCGGCCCGACACGCTCAGCGCGGACAAGGCATACAGCGCCCGCCGCATACGCGTCTACCTGCGCAGACGTCAGATCCCGCACGCCATCCCGGAGAAGAAGGACCAGATCAAGAACCGCCTGGCGCGCGGCTCCGCCGGGGGACGGCCACCCGCCTTCGACCGCGCGGCCTACAAGCGAAGGAACGAAGTCGAGCGAACGATCAATCGCCTCAAGGGCTTCCGCGCGGTCGCCACGAGATACGACAAGAGGGTCTACGTCTTCCACGGCACCGTCACCGTCGCAGCCATCCGCCTCTGGCTCAAGACCTGATTCGCCGGACACGCCCTAGGGCGTGTGTGGAGTTGTGATCAAGGCTGTGATCCGAGGTGTCGGATCCAGAGGAGGCCGGCGCATAATTCGAGTCCGGCCTGGTAGCTTTCGGGTTTTTTGTCGTAGCGGACGGCGAGGCCGCGCCAATCCTTGATCTTGTTGATGGTGCGTTCGACGCTGTTGCGGAGCTTGTACAGCTGCTTGTCCCAGGTGACGGGCCGCCCGCCGCGTGAGCCGCGGTTCTTGCGGTGGGCGGCCTGATCCTTCTTCTCGGGGATGACCGCTTTGATCCCACGTTTACGCAGGTGGGAACGGTTCTGGCGGGACGAGTACGCCTTGTCGCCCGCGACTGCGTCGGGCCGGGTGCGGGGTCGGCCGACCGGCCCGGGGACGCGGATCTTGTTCAGGACGGGGATGAACTGCGGACTGTCCCCGGCTTGCCCCGCGGTGATCTTGAGGGAGAGGGGCAGGCACTGCGGCACGCAGGACAGGTGCGTCTTGGTGGTCAGTCCGCCGCGGGAACGCCCCAGGTCAGCGGCAGCGAGCCGGGCCTTGCGGCGACGCCTCACGCGTCGTCGTTCCTCCCGCTCCGGGTCCGGTTGTCCGTCTTGTTCCGAGGGTGTTCACTCGAGTGTGTAGGAGTTGATCTTGCTGGGTGTTGGTTGGGCCCCGGCTCGACATGAAGGGCACTACGCACAGTGAGTATCGAGAAGTCCGAGTTGATGCAGGATCAGGGGCGGCAGGAGGAGGCTGCGCGGCGGCTGGCGGGTGTGCTCTCACCGCAGGCGATCGACGGTCTGATAGCGGACGCCGCGGACGCGGGGATCGGTCTGGACGGCGCCGGCGGTCTGCTGCAGCAGATGATGAAGGCGGTCCTGGAGCGGGCCTTGCAGGTCGAGATGGCCGACCACCTGGGCTATGAGGCAGGGGATCCGGCCGGTCGTGGCAGCGGCAACAACCGCAACGGCTCGTATCCGAAGACGATCACGACGACGGCAGGTCCCGTTACCGTTGAGGTGCCGCGGGATCGCGAGGCGGCCTTCGAGCCGGTCATCGTGCCCAAACGCAAGCGGCGTCTGGCCCAGGTCGACGACATGATCCTCTCGCTCTACGCACGCGGCATGACGACCCGTGACATTTCCTCCCACCTGAAGGAGGTCTACGGCTCCGAGGTCTCGGCCGGTCTGGTCTCCAAGGTCACCGACGTGGTCGCGGACGAGATCACCAGCTGGCAAAACCGGCCGCTGGACGACGTCTACCCGATCCTCTACATCGACGCGCTGATTGTGAAGGTCCGCGACGGCGGCATGGTCACCAACAAGGCCGCCCACCTGGTCATCGGCGTCGATGTCGACGGCATCAAGAACGTGCTCGGCATCTGGCTGCAGGACAATGAGGGCGCCAAGTTCTGGCTGAACATCCTGACCCAGCTCAAGAACCGCGGCCTGAAGGACACTCTGATCGTCTGCTGCGACGGCCTGACCGGGCTGCCCGAGGCGATCACCACAGTCTGGGAGAAAGCCCTGGTCCAAACCTGTGTCACACATCTGATCAGAACCTCGATGAAATACGTCAACTACACCGACCGCAAGAAGATCGCCTCGATGCTCAAGCCGATCTACACCGCCGCCACCGAGTCCGAGGCCCTCACCGCCCTGGACGACCTGCGCAGCGAGTTCGGCAAGACCTCACCCGGGGTGATCTCCGCATGGGAACGGGCCTGGGAACAGTTCATACCTTTCCTCGCATTCGACCGTGAGATACGCCGGGTGATCTACACGACGAATGCCATAGAGAGCATGAACTTCCAGCTGCGGAAGGTCCTGAAGAACCGCGGACACTTCCCCAGCGACGACGCCGCGATCAAGCTCCTTTACCTCGGCATCCGCCGCATCGAAGGCCGGCACATCGACGGCGACGGGCCCATCGCGCCCGGACGCGTCCGCGGCACCGGAACCCTCGGCTGGAACCGCGCCATGAACCACTTCATGCTCGCCTTCCCCAACCGACTGCCGCTCTGATCAGCCCCGAAGAAGATCACCGACAGTAACCCCCACCGGAGCCCGACCAACACGAGGCCATACCCCAACGCACACACTCAAGTTGACAACCTCCTTGTTTCTCGCTGGTGCCCCTTTTTCCGCGGCGGCCTTCTCCAACGCGTCCAGGATCTCGGGCTCCACGATCATCCCGGCAGCATCGTGATGGGCCCGGACCGTGGTCGAGTCCACGCTGACCAGCGACAGGTCCACCAAGCCCCGCTTCGCCGCCTCGGCGATCGCACCCTGGAACACCGCGGTGAACACCCCGGCATCCCGCCACTGTCGAAACCGGCCGTAAACGGTGGACCAGTGCCCGAACCGTTCGGGCAACTCCCGCCATTTCGCCCCGTTCCTGAACCGCCACACGACGCCCTCGAAGTGCGCCCGCAGGTTCTCCGGGTACGGCCCGTACTCACCGACCGGCAGGAACGGAGAGACGAACTCCCACTCAGCATCCGAAAGTTGAGGTCGAGACACCCCACCGTTCTACCCCAAAGCCCCCGTCCCTACTACCCGGGGGCCCACGAGATCACAACCCCACACACGCCCTAGATCCAGCCGCCGGTGACGGCGGTGCGGGAGCGCCAGGAGCCGGTGCCGGTGCCGCTGACGCGATAGAGCACGTGCGCGTCGCCCTGAACGTAGAGGAAGTCGGCGCCGCTGACGCTGTCGAAGTAGCCGACGCCGGCGATCGCGGTGGCCCCGGCGAAGCCGGCGTCGAGGAGGCTCGGGCTGGTGATGGCGGCGTAGCCGCTGTTGTTGTAGATGTCGTAGAGCCAGGTCGAGCCGTCAGCGCGGTAGGCGAGCAGGCCGAGGTTCTCGCCGTCGAAGTAGCCGACGCCGGTGATCATGGTGGTGGTGCTCCAGTCGCCGCTCAGCGGGATGGTGCTTTCGTAGCTGCCGGTGCCGTTGCCGTAGTACAGGGTCGCGGTGCCGCCGCTGACCGCGACGAAGCTCTGACGGCCGTTGTTGAAGACGTCCCCAACGCCGGCGATCTTCGTGTTGGGAGCGAAGCCCCCGGTGACGGGGTAGCCGCCGGCGAGTGAGGCGTTGCCGCCGGTGTTGTCGATGTAGTAGCGCCACAGGCTGCCGTCGGTACGGAGGGCGAGCATGCCGTTGGCGTGCACGCCGTCGAATTTGCCGACGCCGGCGAGCTGCGAGGTGCTGGCCCATCCGGCGCCGAGTCCGGCGGTGCTTTCATAGCTGCCGGTGCCGTTGCCGTAGTACAGGGTCCCGGCGTCACCGTTGATCGACACGAAGCTCTGGCGGCCGTTGCCGAACACATCCCCGACACCGGTCAGCCTGTTCTCACTGCTGATGTTGTTGTAGCGGTAGGCGTAGAAAGTCCGCTGGTCGCTGCCGTTCGGATACGCGATTTCGTCATGCCGCACGGGGGTTGCTCCGAACTGGAAGGCGACGTATCGACTGTGATCCGCAGTCGTCCAGTGATCGAAGATGATCGCGTGACCGGCGTTTCCGGAATACGGAGCGATGACGAGGTCGCCGGGCTGGAGCTGGTCTTTGGCGATCTGTGTGGTCACGCTGCCGTCGGCCAGTCCGACCGTGTCGGGTCCGGGGGCGGGGAGATGCAGGGCCATGGAGGCGTATCCGGAGCAGTCCGTCCGGTACTGCCTGCCCTCAGGGTCCGGATAGGTGGTATTCCAGTTGTAGGCGATGCCCTTGTTGAACCAGGTCTCTGCTCGAAGAAGGACCTCTGCCCGGGTGATCGATCCCCCGATCGCGGTGGCGGTGGAGGTGGCGGTGATTGCGGCGGTGGCGTGGGCGGGCAGGGTCGCGCCGAGGAGGCTGCCGCTGAGAGCGGCAACGGCGAGGAGGCCCGTGAGGGCACGGCGGATTGGTGCGTTCTTCATGGCGAAAGCGTCCTTACAAGGGTTGGGATGTTAGAACCGGTCTTTGAAGTCTTTGCGCAGTTCAGGGGCCTGATCCTGGTGGAGATCGTTGAGAGGCATTGCACTCGGCGTCATCAGAACGCCGATCCGTAACGGTGATTTCGGGGCCGCGGGGCTGGCCGGCCGCTGGCGAGCGTGTGTTGCGGTTCTCCGTTCCCCGGTTGGCCGTCATGCTGGGGCATGAAGGCGCAGGCCGGGACTGGATCCGGCTGTCGTCGTGGTGCGGGCCGGCGCGTGGCGGGGAGATCGTGGCGGTGTGCGGACCGGGCGGTTCGGGCGCGTCAGGCCCACCAGCTCGGGCCCTCCTGTCCAGCCCAAGAGCCATCCCCGACCCAGTGGGTGCCGCCGGGGACAGGATCAGCCGAGGCTGATGCCGCAGGCGCGAAGACGGCCATCGCACTGAGTGCCAGCGCCAGTACCATCCGCCGTGTTTGCCATCCTATTCGTCGCACAGTGATGTTTATGCATCGTGCCGTTGAAAAGATGCTGATGGTGACTGGCCGGTCCGCCGCCGGTGTTCACCACGGAGAGCAGGGCGCCGCCGGACGGGCAGTGTCGTGTCGTCCGGGGCACCCCACCGTGTGGGTCAGTACCAGCCGCCAGTGATCGTGCTGCGTGCGCGCCAGGAGCCATCGTTGTTTCCGCTGACGAGGTAGAGGGCGTGTTCGGCGCCCTGGACGTAGATGAAGTCGTTGCCGCGGATACCGTCGAAGTTGCCGACACCGGCGATGGCGGCGGCCCCGGTGAAGCCGTTGTCGACGAGGGCAGGGGTGGTGATAGCGGCGTAGCCGCCGTTGTTGTAGATGTCGTAGAGCCAGGCTGAGCCGTCGGTTCGGTAGGCGAGAATGCCGAGGTTGGCGTTGTCGAAGTAGCCGACACCGGTGATCATGGTGGTGGTGCGCCAGCCTGCGCCCAGCGAGATGGTGCTGGCGTAGCTGCCGTGGCCGTTGCCGTAGTAGAGGGTCGCGTTGTCACCTGTGATCGCGACGAAGCTCTGGTGGCCGTCGATGAAGACGTCCCCGACGCCGGCGAGTTTTGTGGCGCTGGTGAAGCCCTGGGTGACCAAGGTGCCGGGGCCGGCGAGGGCGGCGTTGCCGGCGTTGTTGACGATGTCGTAGAGCCACAGGCTGCCGTCGGTACGCAGAGCCAGCATGCCCCGGGCGTGGCGACCGTCGAAGTCACCGACCCCGGCGATCTGCATGGTGGTGCGCCAGCCGGCGCCCAGCGAGACGGTGCTGGCGTAGCTGCCGGTGCCGTTGCCGTAGTACAAGGTCGCGTTATCGCCGGTGATCGACACGAAGCTCTGTCTGCCGTTCCCGAACACATCCCCGATACCTGTCACCCTATTGCCCTGCCCGTTGGCGAAGAAGGCCAGGTCATTCAAGGTGCCGTTGAATGTGGTCGGCGACCCGGGCAGGCCTCGTGACCTCCCATTGTCCGCGTACTGCCATGCGGTGGCGGTCGACCAGCCCGGCGGGAGAGGTGTGGGAGAGCCGGAGTAGTTGGCGATCTCAAGCGGGTTGGCGCCGAACGAGCCGTCGCCGCCGGTGCACTGATTCCACCAGCTGGTGTTCGTGTAGATGGCGCCCGGACGTCCGGTGCGGTCCTGGACCTCGTTGACGAAGTCGTGGATCCACGTCACCATCTGGCTCGACGACAGTCCGTAGCAGTCGAAACCGGTCGTCCACCAGGGCCATTCGATGTCGAGCTGTGGTGGCAGGGTCTTGCCGTCGTTGGTGTTCTGGGCATGATCGACCAGGAAGTCCGCCTGCCCCTTTCCGCTGTCCGGCCCCTTGTCCGGGCGACCCCAGGCGTACGCGCCAAGGTAGATGCCGCTCGCCTTTGCGGACTGGTAGTTGGCGCTGAAGTTCGGGTCGATCCAGTCGCCCTCAGAGGCCTTGGCCCAGCCGAACTTCACGCCGGCGGAGACCGAAGTGCTCCAGTCGATGACACCATCGTTGTTGGAGGTGTCGACGCCTTCCACCGTGTAGCCGGACGGGACCGCGGCCGCAGGGGTCGCGGCGAAGACGCCGGCGGTGAGCGCCGAGACTGCCATCAGCGTTCCGGCGAGGAACACTGTCAGCCGTGTTCTAGACATGCATGAGTCCTTACTTTCGATTGTTGCAGGATGCCCTTCATGGACAGCCCCTGGTCCAGGGCCGTCCATCGACCTCGGGGAACCTTCGAGGGGGCCTTGTCGTGCTCGTGATCGAATCGCTACAAGACCGTTCTCCCCGGCATGGATCCAGGAGCCGGACGATGACCTCGGCACGTCACGACGGCAGCAGGCTCAGACGATTTCCTTCGTCGTCGTCACGTGAGTGGCGTTCATCGAGTCCACCTCCCTTCCCTGCTCGCTAGGCGTAGCGATGCCGCCTCAGGCACCGCCGTCCCCGTGGAGCTCCGCCGCCACCGCGTCCGCGCCGAGCTGGATCATCCAGGTCAGCGGGGTCTCGGGCAGGAAGCGCGTGAGCTCGCGTTCCAGTTCGGTCTTGGCCGCCTCTGTCAGCTCGGGGGCCCCATCGGCCAGCCGGCGGACCGTCTCGCGGTAGAACACGAGATAGCGGCGCTGCTCGGCGAAGATCTCCGGCCCGGTCGGGGCGCCGTGACCGGCGTACAGCCGAGGGATGTCGCCCAGTTCCTTCGTGACGGTGTCCAGGGCGGACAGCCACGACGCGGAATGGCCGTCGGCGGTGTAAGGGTGGGTGCCGTGGAACGCCACGTCACCGATGAACGCCACCGGTCGTGCGCCGTCTGCCGCTGCCAGGAGGTAGCTGTCGGCGTGGCTTTCGGCCGCTCCCAGCTCGCGGGCGGTGATGACCAGGCCGTCGAGGACGACCGTCTGGCCGTCGCTCAGCTCGACCGTTGGGTAGGCGGTCTGGGCCGGCCACTGGTCCCCGTACACGGGAGACCACTTGGCACGCTTGGCGTCGGCGATCTCGCGGATCGTCTTCGCCACCCCGACGGTGGCGTAGACCGGAACCTCGGGGGCCTGGCGTATCAGCTCGAACACACCGTTGAAGTGGTCGGGGTGGGCGTGGGTGACGAACACGGCCTCCAGCGGCTTGCCGACCGCGGCGACCCGCGCCTTCAGTGCGTCGATGTCGGCGTTCAAGAGGTTCGTGTCGACTACGACCACGCCGGATTCGGTTTCCAGCAGATAGGAGTTGACGAACAGACCGGCTTCGCCGGCAGTGTAGGTGTGCAACGCGACCATGGTCGGGTTCCTTGTGCGTCCAGTAGGGAAAGGATTTGATCGAATGTCTGGTTGATGACTTGCCCGCAAGCTCGTTGTCGCTTGCCGGTGGAAGTCCGGTCCGGGTAGCTGTCAGGAGGCCCAGTAGCAGGCTGGCGGTGTCGGGAGAGATCCCGGCGGCGAAGCCCAGCGTCAAGCGCCCCTGGTGGGCGTGCAACCGAGCAGTCCGTAGCGTGAAGCGAAGCCTGCCGCGTCGTTACATCACCTGGTCGGAAACGGCCGGGACGAGGGGATGCCGAGCCTAGATGGAGCGGGTGAAGGCCATGGAAGCGGTGAAGATCCTGAATGTGCAGCCGCGAAGGATCCCCCGGCGTAAGGGGCTCGGAATGTTCGGATAGTGACAGCGGGAACTGGAGAGACCCTCCCCGGCCCGGCAGGCTGCGTGTCCTGCCGGAGCGTGGCGACCTATAACCGGTGAACCCGGGAAGTGGAAGCCGGCCGGAAGGGAGTCGGAGGGGGTCGTAGTACTGCTTGAGCCGAGCGGACAACACAACCGCCGGTGAGGGAAGGACCCCTGCTTCGTCGATGCGTGCTGATGTATTGGGAGGTGCCCGGTGAGTGCCGAGGTTTTGGCTAGTCCCGCCGCCAGCGGAAGTGCTCCGCTGGGCAAGGTGCGTGCCCTGCAACACACGCTCTACCGGGCGGCCAAGGCCGATCCCGGGCGACGGTTCCACGCCCTGATGGACAAGGTCCTGCGCAGGGACGTCCTGGGGCTCGCTTGGGCCGCGGTGGGCGCGAACAACGGCGCTCCGGGCATCGACAAGCTCACGTTGGCCGATGTCGAGGAGTACGGGGTCTCCCGGTTCCTCGATGAGATCCAGGCCGAGTTGCGCGAGGGCCGATACCGGCCGCTTCCCGCCCGTGAGGTGCTGATCCCGAAGCCGGGACAGCCCGGGGCGTTGCGTCCGTTGGCCATCGCGTCGGTCAAGGACCGGGTCGCGCAGGCCGCTGTGAAGATCGTGCTTGAGTCGGTCTTCGAGGCGGACTTCCTGCCGTGCTCCTTCGGGTTCCGCCCGAAGCGCGCGGCGCACGACGCCCTCCAAGTCGTCATCGATGAGGCTTGGCGGGGGAGGCGTTGGGTGGTCGAGACGGACATCGCCGACTGTTTCACGGCGATTCCGCATGATCAGTTGATGCGCGAGGTCGAGAAGAGGGTCGTCGATCAGTCGGTTCTGAAGCTGCTGCGCCTGATCCTGGGCGCGGGGGTGATGGCCGAAGGGTCGGTGCGCAAGGCGGTGACCGGCACTCCACAAGGGGGGAATGTCAGCCCCTTGATGTGCAATGTGTACCTCCATCAGGTCGATGCGGCCTGGGACGTGCGCGAGCACGGGGTTCTGGTCCGCTACGCCGACGACCTTCTGGTGATGTGCAGGTCCCGGCAGCAGGCCGAAGACGCCCTGGCGCGGCTTCGGGTGCTGCTGGCCGAGCTCGGCCTTGAGCCGAAGGAGGCCAAGACCCGGATCGTGGAGCTTCAGGTGGGCGGCGGAGGGTTCGACTTCCTCGGCTTCCACCACAGGCTCGTGCGGTCCAAGGGCCACCAGAAGGGACGTGGCACGGTCTTCTTGGCCCGCTGGCCCAGTGACAAGGCGAGGCAGCACGCACGAGACCGGATCAAGGAACTCACGCTCCGGTGCCGGCAATTGCTGCCGATCGAATACATCGTGGAGGACCTGAACAGGTTCCTCGCGGGATGGGCGGCGTACTTCCGGTACGGCCACTCCACCGTCCGATTCGACAAGATCAGGGACTATGCGCTTCGGCGCTTGGTGATCCAAATCGCCGGACGCCACAAGGGCGACCGTCGACGCGGGTCCCGGCTGGTATACCGGCTGTCGCCGAACCAGTACGGCCTGATGAGCCTGCATGGAATCGTCGCCGCGCCCAGGGCCAACGAGCCCTGGCGCAGGGGGAAACCGAATACCGTCGGTGAACGGCGTCGGTAAGCCGTGTGCGGGAGAACCGCATGCACGGATTGAGGCGGCGGGGGCTGAGGAGGAACCACGGCCATGACAACCCGGGACCACGACGGTGGAGACGCTGAAGAACCTCGAGGCCAGACCGGCGGTCACGGCGGCCGTGCCCTGAGCGAGGTTGATACCGGCGACGGCCACACCCATCGCCCGGCCTCGGAAGGCCGGGTCGACGTCACGGACGAACAACGGGTTCAGGATCGCGAAGTAGACCGAGGTGAGGCCGACGACGGCGAACACCGCCACGCTCAGCGCCGGACCCGGGTGGGTCCACAGCAGCGTCTGCACACCGCAGGACAGTGATACCAGTGGCAGGACGAGGCGCAGCCGCCGGTCCGGAGGGATCAGACGAGTCAGCAGTGTCGCGCCCACGGCCACTCCGACGGGAGCGGCGGACAGGATCAGCCCGCCCAGGCGCGGCCCGCCGTGCAGCTCTTGCGCCAGCACCGCGACCTGGCCCTCGAAGGCGTAGACGAACAGGCTGGTCGACCACATCAGGATCAGGTACACCGCCAGGGTGCGCCGGGCGAACACGTAGCGGACGCCCGACGCCATGTCGGCCAGGACCGCGGACACGCCCTTGCCGGACCCTTCGCCGGCTTTCGTCCGTTGGCTCACTCCAGCCCGGATCAGCAGGGCGGAGACCAGGAAGGTGCCGGCGTCGATGAGCAGTGCCCCGGCCGGGTGGAGCAGGAGGACGAGCACGCCGCCCGCGCCGAACCCGGCGAGCTGTGCCACCTGCGAGGCGGTGACACCCAGACCGCTGGCCAGGATGTAGCGGTCGCCGTCGAGGATCTCCGGCAGCAACACGGACCGGGAGATGTCGAAGGGGACTGCGAACGTGCCGGCGGCGAGCGCCAGGCCCAGGATCGCCGGCGCCGGCAGCCCGGGTATCGCCAGCATCCCGTACAGGATGGCGCGGGCCAGGTCGCAGGCGAGCATCACGGTGCGGCGCGGCCGGCGGTCGGCCAGCACGGACAGGAGCGGGCCGAACGCCCATGGAAGGTAGGTGACTCCGAACGCCGCGGCGGCCAGTGCCGGGGAGTGGCTGCGGCCGAACACCAGGAAGGTCAACGCCACCCGGGCCAGGTAGTCGCCGAAGTCCGACTGCACCTTCGCCGTGAACAGCCAGCGGAACTCGCCGGCCGCGAACACCTCGCGGTAGGTCGCCTGCCGCTCGGCTGTGACAGTGCGGTGCGTGCTGTCGGTTCTGCTCGCCGGTGATGCTCCCGCTCCCCTCCTCATCGGTCTTGAACCCATGGGGCGGTGGAATTCGGTGCGGCCTGGCCGAACGGCGGCGGCGGCGCGCCCGCGGACCACGTCCGCGCGGCCTGGGCCGCTCGACGCCTGCGGCCGCGCCGACGCAGCGCCACAGACACCGCCACGACGATCGTGACCAGCACCGAGCCTGAGGCCGCGAAGAAGACGATCAGCCCGGGGGGCAGGCCCCGCGTCGAGGACTTCGCCTGCGTCGCGCCGTCCAGGCCTGCTGCGCCGGTCGCGCCCGGTGCGGGCTGCGGCTTGGTCGCCGCGAGGTCGTCGAAGACCGGGTTCTTCGCGTCCGCGGGGACGTCCTCAGTCAGCGCCTGGAACGGGCGCACCAAGCCGTACCCGGTCTCGTCGTTCCGGGTGCCGGCCGCGCCCGAAGGCCGGACTGTCGCCAGCATCCTGGTCACCACGTCCCGGGCGGAGAGCTGCGGGTACTTCGAGCGGATCAGGGCGATCGTCGCCGAGGTGAGCGCGGTCGCGTCGCTCGTGCCGCTGCTCACCCACAGCCGGCGGTCCGCCCTGACCTCGTGCATGTCCACTCCGGGGGCCGCGACGGCGACGTGGGCGTCGCGGTGGGAGTTCTCCCACGTCTTGAGGTGCATGTCGACCGCGCCCACCGAGATGACTCCGGGACAGGACGCCGGGTAGTAGGGGGTGCCGGAGGCGTGGTTGCCCGCGCCGGCGACCACGACCGCGTCCTTGTCGATCGCGTACCGGATCGCCGCGCCGACATCGGGCTGGCAGTCGTGCGGGTAGGCCACGCTCTGTGACGCCTGCGAAATGCTGATCACCTTGGCGCCGTGGTCGGCGGCCCAGCGGATGCCCAGAACCATCGAGGCGTCCGAGTCGTTGTGGGTGACGATGGACACCGGGAGGATCTTGGCCTCCGGGGCCACTCCGATCATGCCGCTGCCGGTTCCCCGGGCGGCGATGAACAGCGCCATCGCGGTGCCGTGGCCCTGCTCGGTGTCGTAGTCGACGTGGCCGTCGCCCCCGGAGTCGGGGTGGGGGTTGTGGAAGTCGGCAGCGGTGAAATCGGCCCCGGGCAGCACCGCGCCCGCGAGTTCCGGGGCCGAGGTGTCCACCCCGCTGTCGATGACCGCCACGACCACCCCGGCTCCCTTGGTGTTGCGCCAGACCTCGTCGAGGCGCCAGGAGGTGATCCACCACTCCTTGTCTCGCACTGACGGACCTGCTGACGGAGCCGCAGGTGGGTTCGCGGGTAAGGTGGCAGTCGCCGACGCGGCCGGTGCGAGGCCGGCCGTCGTGCCGGCGAACGCGGCTGCCAGGGCCGCCACGCCGACCGCGTTCCGGACGGAGCGCATGTTCACTGTCGCAACTTCCTGTCGTCCTGTTCGGGGCGCGCGGCCGGGGCGGTGAGAGAGCACCGCCCCGGCCGCGCGCATGATGGTCCAGCTCCAGACGACTTCCTTCGTCGTCGGCGCGTGAGTGGCGTTCATTCGGGTCACCTCCCCGCTATCTCAGTGACGCCTCATCGTGGTGAGAGCGTCAGATCCAGATGACTTCAGTCAGCCTCGGGCCTGGGCCTTGCGGTAACCTCCTAGGGATCCTTGCCGTCCGCTGCAACACGATGCCGACCCGGACGGATCCGGCCCGCAGGGCTGTGGAGTCAGGCCGACTTGGGATGGGTTCACTACGTGACGGAGGCTTGGCGTGGAGTTCCAGGTGCTGGGCCCGGTCCAGATCCGCATGGACGGGCAGCCTGTCGATATGGGATGGGCCCAACAGCGCTGCCTGCTGGCGATACTCCTACTGCAACGGGGTCGGGCGGTGTCGGTGGAGGATCTGGTCGACCGGCTGTGGGGCGAACAGCCGCCCCGGCACAGCCGGGATCAGCTCTACACCTACATCAGCCGGCTGCGAGGGGTCCTGCAGGCCGACGACTCGGTGTCGCTGGACCGAGGCCCGGCCGGCTACGCGTTGCGGGTCGATCCTGAATCAGTCGACGTACACCGCTTCCGTGCCCTGGTCGCCCGCGCCCGGACCGCGTCGGATCACCGGGAGCGAGCCGAACTGCTGAGGCAGGCCCTGACGCAGTTCAGCGGCGAGCCCCTGGCCGGGGTGTCCGGTGATTGGGCCGAGCGCGCCCGTAGCGGGCTGAACGGGCAGCGGCTGACCACCCTGGCCGACCGGGTCGAGGCCGATCTGGCCCTAGGCGCGCACGACGCCGTCGTCGACGAGATGGCCGCGCTGGATCCCGCTGATGAGCGGCTGGTCGCATCGTGGATGCTGGCGCTCCACCGTTCCGGTCGGCCCGGCGAAGCCTTGACGGTCTACGCGGACACTCGCCGCCGCGTGGCTGCCGACCTCGGCGCCGACCCGGGCACCGGGTTGCAGGAACTGCACCAGCGGATCCTGCGGAACGACCCGGACCTGGCTCCGCCGGCGCCGGAGCCGGAGGCGCCCCGGACCGCGGGTCGCAGTTTCCTGCCTTACGACGTGGCGGACTTCACCGGCCGCGAAGCCGAGCTAGACCGGCTGGCCGGTGCGATCGGCGCGGGCGCCGGACCGATGGTGATCGCCGCCATCGACGGGATGGCCGGGGTGGGCAAGACCGCACTGGCCGTGCATCTGGCCCACCGGCTGGCCGAACGCTATCCCGACGGTCGGCTGTTCATGGATCTGCACGGATTCACCCCCGGGCGGACGCCGGTCACACCGGCCGACGCCCTGGACGGGTTACTGCGCGCCAAGGGGGTGCCGCCCGAGAAGATCCCTGAGGATCTCGACCAGCGCGCCGGAATGTGGCGCGCGGTGCTGACCGGCACGCGCACCCTGGTCGTGTTGGACAACGCCGCCGATGCCGCCCAAGTCCGTCCGTTGCTGCCCGCGGCTTCCGGATGTCTGGTGTTCGTCACCAGCCGGCGCAGGCTGCCCACCCTGGACGGGACGGTGCCGGTCTCCTTGGGCTTCATGCCGTCCGCCGAGGCGATCGGCCTGTTCACCGCTATCGCCGGGCCCGAGCGCTGCGCGGGCGAACCGATGGCGGTGGCCGAGGTGGTGGCCCTGTGCGGAGGACTGCCGCTCGCGGTCCGGATCGCCGCCGCGCGTCTGCAGAAACGCCGGCAATGGACGGTCGAGCAGCTGGCCACCCGCCTCCGCGCCGAGCACGGCAGGTTGGCCGAGCTGTCGGTCGACGACCGCGACGTCGCGGCCGCGTTCACACTGTCCTATCGCGACCTCGACCCGGCACAGCAGCGGATGTTCCGCCTCCTCGGCCTGCACCCGGGGCACGACCTGGACCCCTACGCGGCCGCCGCGATCGCCGGACTGCCCCGGCACACCGTGAGCGATCTACTCGACGACCTGGTCGATGCCCGTCTCCTCCACCAGTGCGCTCCCGGCCACTACGCCTTCCACGACCTGCTCCGCGAGTATGCCCGCACCATCGTCGGGACCGAGGAGCCGCAGTCCGTGCGCCATCAGGCCGTGAGTCGCTTGCTCGACTACTACCTGCACACCGCCCGCGTCGCCGCCGCCCAGTTCACGCCGGCGGATGCCCACTCCGAGAACGGCAGCGTCCCGGAACCGCTCGCGGTGCCTCGGCTGGACGACCTCGCTGCGGCGTCGGCCTGGCTGGACGCCGAATACGCCAACCTGATCGCCGCCATCCATCTCGCCGCCGACCTCGGTCTGGCCGTCCACACGATCTGGCTTCCCCACGCCCTCTGGGAGTTCTTCTTCTTTGGCAACCGGATCGACGACTGGATCGCCACACACCGGCTTGCCCTGACCGCCGCGGTTCGCACCGGGAACCGCATCGCAGAACAGAAGACGGTGAACCATCTCGCCGCGGCCTTCTGGCAATCTGGACGCATCGAGGAAGCGCTGCCGCTGGCTCGGCGCAACCTGGAACTCACCCGAGACAGCGGCGATCGCCGCTCCGAGGGACGGGCGCTGATCAACCTGGGGACGCTTCACTGCTACCTCGGCGACTTGCACGAGGCCATGGGCTACCACCGGGACGCGATCGCGATCGGCGAAACGGTCGACGACGTCAACGGTCAGGCCATCGCACTGGTCGCCATGGCCGCGATCGAACTGTACTTCAACAGGTTCGACGAAGTCCGTGATCTGGCACAGCGAGGGCTGGCTTTCGCTCGCGAGGTGGGAAACCGGCGTGTCGAAGGCGTCGCCGCCACCAACCTCGGCTGCGCCCTCCGGGACCTCGGCCGGCACGACGACGCCATGGCCATGTTCCACCAATCGCTGACCGCCTTGGAAGACGTCGGCGACTTCGGCAGCATCGCTATCGCCCATGGCGAGATGGCACTCGCCCTGCAGGAAATGGGACAGACCGGGGCCGCGCTCGACTACGCGAACCGCGCACTGGCAGAGGTCGCCGACCTCAACAGCCCCCTCACCGTCAGTGACGTCCTGAACATCAACGGCCGGATCGCGTACGGCCTCGGCCGGCTGAGCGAGTCGCTGGAGCACCATCGGCAGGCGCTCGCCATCGCCGAACCCATCGGTGCCCGCGCCGTACAAGCACAGGCCCACAACGGCATCGCAGACGCCCTAGAATCAGCTGGCGATTCAGACAGCGCGTGTGAGCACCGCGTGGTGGCACGGAGCCTCTATCGCGAGATGGGCGTTCTCGGTGCGGGCGACTGTCGAGAACCCTGCTCCTGTAGGTCCGGGAGTTCTGTCGGGCTCGCGGACGATGCCGCTGAAGTGGTCGCTTCGGCGGGTTTCCGAACCGTGGCTCTAGTGTCCTGCGCCGGGAATTCATTGATTAAGTGCGTTGTGGCAAAGGGAGTCCCTGTTCGATGAGCAGGGGCTTCTTCGTGTGCGGGGCATGTTCGCGGAGGGGTAGGGGCAGGCAGCGGACGGCTTGTTGTTGATCGAGGAGGTTGCGATGCCGTCGGTGCTGGGGTTGATGGAACGGCGTGAGGCGCGGGCGAGGCAGGATCTGGAGTCCTGGACGGAGGTTCTGGAACAGGCTCAGGCGGAGGTGAATGCCGCGCGGGAGCGTGTTGATCGGGCTCGGGTGGGGCGTGAGGAGCTCGTTTCGGTGCTGTCCGAGGAGAGCGTGGTGGATGTGCCGTCTGATGTTGGGGTGGCTGCCGCTGTGGAACCGAGCGGCTCCGGCTCCGGCTATGACGAGCGGCTGCCGGTGTGGCGGTTGGGTATGGGTGAGGAGGTGCTCAGTGGCTTGTATCGGGAGGTGTTCGCCGCGGTGGTGGCCGCGTCGGGGCCGGTGAGCGGGGTGGAGCTGGCTCGGGCGGTGGGCCGGGAGGCTGAGATCAAGAACGAGGTGGAGAGGATCCGGCACCGTGCCTACGCGTTGGAGAAGCGGGGTTGGTTGGTGCGGGAGAAGAACGGGCGGTTCATGCCCGCGCCCGGGGCAGTCGGCCGGGGCGCTTCTCCGGCCAGCGTGGGGCGTCGCCGGCCATCCGGCGCGACAGCCTGATCGTGGCGGCCCACCACACCATCTGCTGGTGGTGATCGGGGCGGCGTTCGTGGTCGCGGTTGAGGCGGCGTGATCGGGAGAGCCAGCTCAGCGTTCGCTCCACCACCCACCTGCGGGCCAGTACGACGAATCCGCGCTGTCCGTCGGATCGGCGCACAACCTCGATCCGGACTCCGTGGCGGGCGAACGCCTTGGCCAGGGCCGGCCCCTGATAGGCGCTGTCGACCCATACCAGTTTCAGCAGCCGGCCCGGCTGGTCCATGAACGTCTCCAGCAGCGCGGGCGCCGCCTTGGAGTCGTGGACGTCCGCTGTCGTCACGGTGACCTCCAGGAGCAGGCCCTCGGTGTCGGTCAGGATGTGGCGCTTGCGCCCGTCACGTGATTTGCCGCCGTCGTATCCGCGACTGTCCTGACCGACGGTCTCGGAGGCGTCCACCGACTGGCTGTCGATGATCCCCGCACTGGACTCGGCGTTGCGGCCTGCGCGTTTCCTGGCCGTGCGGCGCAGGCGTTCGTGCAGTTCACGCACGTAGTCGTAGGTTCGCCAGCGGCGGAAGAAGTCGTAGACCGCCCGCCAGTACGGGAAGTCGACCGGCAGGGCCATCCACTTGACGCCGTTGTCGACGAGGTAGCGCACCGCGTCGAGCATCTCGCGGTGGCAATGTGCCTCTGGGCGGCCGCCCTGCTTGAGGAGCCAGGCCGGCACCGGCATCGCGGAGCGGACCTCGGTCCACTCCGCATCCGTCATATCACTCGGATAGCAGCCCGCCCGCCGTCCCGGAGCGATCGAACCGAACCGGTGCACGTAGCAGTCACACGCAGGGGTGACCGTGGTGGACGTGAGCGCATCGATACTGCTGAACTGATCGGGCAACGGGCTTCCTTGGTCGTGCTGGGTGTCGTAACCGCGTCACTACCAAGGGGCCCGTTCTTTCATGCCCGCGGCCCCACACGCACTTTCGTCCATATGGTCACCCGCACCGCCCGTCTCGAACGAGATCCGGTTTGCCACAACGCACTAAACACCCGTGAGTGAGGGCGGAATTCGATGTCAATGTTGACGATGGGCACGCTGCTCCAGTTCGCCGATGGGTCCTCGTGGAGGAGGTCGGGGCGTGCACCTACGAACATCAGCCAGTACGCCTGACGAGGCGGCATTCACCAAGCGCGGCCTCCCCTCGGCCCTCTGCAACAGTCCAGTGCGGAGACTCGACCTGATGACGGCCGTATCACTGGAGTAATACGCCTACGGTGGAAGCCCTCGTACAGTGGCGCGCGGATGAGACTTAGGGGGACCGATGTCGGATCATGTTCGCTCATGTGCCGATTGCGGTTGTCGGTTGAGCCAGTACAACGACGAGGACAGGTGCGCCACCTGCTCCCGCACATCACGCTCCGCGCTCACCACCATCCGGCGCGTCCCCGACGAGGTGTGGCGCGACGCAGCCGTCCAATCAGCACTGACCTCTTGGGACTTCGGACGAGCAAGCAGACTGATCCGGGAATTGGCTGGGCTGCGTCAAGACGACATGGCCGGTCTCACCGGGTTGAGCCAAGGCTTCCTGTCCATGCTGGAGTCCGGCGCGCGGCGCCTGACGAACATCGATAAGGTGACGCGATTCCTCCAAGGGGCAGGAGCCCCCACGGAGCTGCTCCCGCCCTTCTCCCAGGAGCAGGCGTCGTCGTCGCCGGCGTTGTCGGCCCCGACCGGGTTGGCAGGGGCCATCGGCGGCGCAGCAGGTGTCCATCCGAACGTCACTGACCTACGAAGTCTGGCAGCCCAGGCAGCAGCTCAATCCCTCCAGTTCGCCGAGCTCGTCGCCCCCAGCAACGTCACGGACGACGTCATGGAAGGGCTGACCTTCGAGCTCGCGAGAATCGCCACTGGTTACGTCCACGCCCCGCTCCAATCCCTGTTCGACGATCTCCTCTCCACGAGAGACCGCCTATTCGCCCTCCTCGGCGGCCGCCAGCACCCACGGCAGACAAGGGAATTGTTCGTCCTCGCAGGAACGAGCTGTCTCCTCCTCGCCCACGCTTCGCAGAACCTGGGCGATGAACGCTCCGCGATGGCCCAGATACGCACCGCCTGGACCTGTGCCGAGCAGGCCGACCACACTGGCCTTCAGGCATGGGCGAAGGGCACAGCCGCACTCATCGCCGAGTGGTCCGCCCACCAGCACCTGGCTCTGAGACACACTACGCAGGCCGCGCCTTTTGCCCCTGCTGGAGAGTCACGCATCCGGATCGCGGCCATCGAGGCCCGCGCTGCTGCCCGCATGGGTGACAGAGTCAGGGCTGTGGGCGCGCTCGCCGCATTACAACAGGCTCGCGAACAGCAGGCAGCGCCTGGCGGGCTCATGGATTTTGGGGGACTCCTCACGTTCCCTGAGGCCAAGCAGGAGTATTACATCGGGGGGACATACGCCCTGCTCGGTGAACATACGCAGGCGGAACGGCATGCGACACGGGCCATCTCGCTCTACGAGCTTGGGACCAAGGAAGACCGCTCATACGGAGACGAGGCGCTCGCGCGGTTAGACATTGTCACGGCCCGTCTCGCCACCGGTGAGGTCGAAGCCGCCGGCGAGCAGTTCGAGGAGATCCTTCAGTTGCCCGAGAACTTGCGCATCAGGCAGATTGGCAGCGCCGTGCAGAAGGTCGGCACCCTCCTACAGCAGCCCCGACTCGCGGGGAACCGTACAGCTCGCGCGCTGGCGGACGCCGCTCGCAGCTACCAGACGCTCGACATCACACCGAAAGTCCCAATGCAATGACAGTAACGGTGTCTCCGGAATCCGCTGCCCGCACAGCTTGTCGCGAATCCGGGCTCTCCGACAGATCCCTCACCCAGCTTCACCTGCATGCGACGTCCGTCTATCTCCTCCCCGCCGAAGACATAGTGGTGCGCGTCAGCTCCGCAGACCAGACGCCACGACTCAGCTCGGCAGTGGCGTTGACACGCTGGCTCGTCTCGAACCGCTATCCAGCCACGGAGCCAGTCGATCTGCCCCAGCCAATGGTCTGCGGCCCCTACGCGGTCACCTTCTGGGTGCACTACCCGCAACAAGAGCACAGTGCATCGCTGGCCGGCCATCTCGGCGATTTGCTGCGCAGACTGCATGACCTGCCGCCCCCGCCAGTTGCGTTGCCCGAATACCAACCGATGTCCTCCCTCAAGACGACCGTGGCATCCAGTATCGGACTAGGCCATGATCAGAGGGATTGGCTGATGGCACGCATGCATGAACTCCTCGACGAATACCGTCAACTCGACTTCCCACTCGGGCACGGACTCCTCCACGGGGATGCCTACCCAGGAAATGCTCTGTGGGACGGCTCCAGACCCCGACTCGGTGACTGGGACGAGGCAGCAGTGGGCCCCCGCGAGATCGACCTGGCCAACACCTTCCAGGGCGTTCGCTTCGGACGAACCGATGCGGAATTGGACGACTTCGGCCAGCGGTACGGCTACGACATCCGACAGTGGCCCGGCCTCCCAATCCTGTGCAGAATCCGGGACCTCCACACGCTGGGATCGTACATTCGCCGCGCTGACAAGGGCGACGAAGCCGCAGCGAACCAACTATCCTACCGGATCGAGACGCTCAGAAACGAAGACGACGAGGCGCAATGGGAAGCGGCGTGAACGCGGGGCTCTCCCAAAACGGTGTACCCATCATCGGCGTGGCATCCGGCACGACGACGAGCGAGGGGCTCTTGGCGGCCGGGCAGACATCGCCCTTTCCCGATTTACGCGACCTGGACGATTTGCTGCCGGCCATGGCCGCGCTGACTGCGTGAGGCGCCCAGAGAAGGCGGCGCAGCTGTGCTGGCAGCCGCGTCCGCCGGAGGCCCTGGAGTATGCAGAGGCGCTGCGTACATTGCGGTCTTGGCCAGCCTCGTACGTTATCTGCGACCCAGCGCCCTTCCCCGTAAATGGAACGTCACTGAGGAGTTCGGTGCATCCAACCCAGCCTTCGGCCTGATCTGCAACCTTTCCCGCCGAGGGCCCTCCGTCACTGACCGATCCACACGCGATCGCAGAGCATGAATGGGCCGCCTTCTCCATATTGTTCGAAATGGGCAATCATTGGCAGCGGCCAGGTTGGGGCCGGATACCCGGCGCTACTACTGGTTTCTCACCGCGGAGCCCCCGCCGCTGCGGCGATCTGTGGCCGCCGCAATGACACATAGTCACGAAGCGTCGTGTAGGGCACATCGGCGTCAAGTTCCTGCTGCAGCCGGGCCGCGATCCGCTTGACCGTGTGCCGCTGTCTCTTCGGCGCTTCCAGATCCGCCCGCAACCAGTCATCGACGGTCTTCTTGTACGGATCCAGCCGCGGCGACCGGCGTACCGGTGGACGGCGCGGCTTCGGCGCTGGCGAGGCCAACGCCTCCCGAACGAGCCGACGATGCACCCCGTACTTGCGGGCCAATGCCCGGATTGACAGCCCTTCCCGCCATGAGTCACGACGGATCCGGAGAAAGATCTCCTCCTGGTCAAGGACACACGAAGTCCCCCCAACGCCGCAGTTCACGTCGAGCGTCTCACCGCAAGACCCAGCCCGGGGCCACTTCAACCCGCCACAACCCCCATGTACCATCGTGCGCCCCTTCGCTGGGGCCAGTTTGGAGCCCCAGTGGGGCCCTCTCAAACCGCCCGAGCCAAACTGGTCGAGCTAGACCGCGAGAGTCGGGTCTACTGCTGGGATGTGAAGCACTCCATCCCCTTGCTCTCAGCAACAGCCCCTGTCGGGACGACCTGATGAGGGCGACATCGCTGGAATCGGAGTCATCCGCTCGGTGCCGTCGGGACCACGTTGCGGGGTTGCCGAAATGCTCTACGCTGCCGTTCATGATTCATGCTGTCGTGTTCGACGTTGGTGAGTGCCTGGTTAACGAGACCCGTGAGTACGGCACCTGGGCTGACTGGCTAGGGGTCCCTCGCCACACGTTCGCCGCGATGTTCGGGGCTGTCATCGCGCAGGGCCGGGACTATCGCGAGACGTTCCAGGAGTTCCGGCCAGGCTTCGTCCTGACTGAGGAGCGAGAAAGGCGCGCTGCGGCGGGAAAGCCGGAGTGGTTCGGCGAGGACGATCTGTACGCCGACGTGCGGCCTGCGCTTGCCTCGCTGCGTGAGGTCGGGCTGTGGGTCGGGATCGCGGGGAATCAGACTGTCCGCGCCGGCGGCCTTCTGCGCGGCCTGGACCTTCCTGCTGACATGATCGCCACCAGCGATGACTGGGGCGCGTCCAAGCCGGATGTGACGTTCTTCGAGCACGTCATCGACGCGGCCCCGGCCGAAGCGGGCGAGATCCTTTACGTGGGAGACCGGCTCGACAACGACATTCGCCCGGCCGTCGAGGCCGGTCTCCTCACCGCTTTGATCCGGCGCGGCCCGTGGGGCACCATCCAGCAACGCGATCCCGATGCCGACAGGATTACGACGATGCGCATTGACTCGCTCGCCGAACTGCCAGAGAAGATCGCCAAGTTCAACGCTGCAGCGCGCTGACCGTCGTACCCCAGTCGTACAGCCGGTCGTCCAGGTCGCGGACGCACCGCTCGTTCTGCCACGGAGCGAGCGCGCGCCGGACTTCACGTACGCGGTCCATGCCGGTCGCGTACCAGGTGATGGCGAGCTGATCGAGGGCCTGGAAGGCGTAGCCGCATGCCTCCTCGGGGCGCCCGTCAGCGGCTTCGACGGCCGCGAGGTCGCCGAGGACGACTGTTCGCTGTTTGTCGGACTCCACAGGCAGGTCGTCCAGCACACATAGAAGGGTTGCGCGTGCCTGCGGTAGGTGGCCGGCCTTCAGTTGGGTGTTGCCCTTGAAGGCAGCCAGTCGCGCCGGGCTGAACCAGTCCATCCACGACGGTGTCGGGTGCTCGGAGCCGGCCGTGAGCACGTCCTCACCGTGTCCGATGAGGTGGAGGGCGGTGCGGGTGTTGCCACAGCGGGTTTCGCATTCCGCTTCGACGGCGTCCAACCAGGCCCAGAACTCCACGGAGGCGGGGCCGCGGCGAGCGTAAGTACGCGCGGCCACCATGCGCTCGACCGCTTCCTCACGGTTACCGGCCCATCCAGGGATGAACGCGGTGTGCGCCAGGATCGCCGCACCTAGCAGCTGATCATCCGCCTCGCCCGCTGCCTGCAGCGCGCGTAGGAGGGTCTCGCTGGATTGACTGGGCTGCTGAAGGTCGAAGAATTCGATGCGCCCGGCGAGCAGGTAAGTGCGTTGTGGCAAAGGGAGTCCCTGTTCGATGAGCGGGGGCTTCTTCGTGTGCGGGGCATGATCGTGGAGGGGTGGGGGCAGGCAGCGGACGGCTTGTTGTTGATCGAGGAGGGTGCGATGCCGT